>CAJWHW010000001.1:0-134239 GCA_913040915.1 uncultured Fidelibacterota bacterium
GACTCCGCATCCCCCTTACCTCGGATTACCGCCTGAACTTAGGGTTCACCCACATTGAAAGGTTACCGGATTGGGACAAGCGGTATTGGGCTGGTCATCCAGGATTTACACTGGGGCTTGATATGGCTGTTCCAAGAGCACCCAGACGCAGATTAGAAGTAGGACCATCCGGCCCAACTAATTTGTATGGGCCTTCAGGAGTTGCGCCTGGGATGGAAAATGTACCGTTACATCGGGACTCCACAATAACTATGGCTAATATCGCCGTTGAAACTCTACGAGATTCCATGGCACTAATGAATAATGAAATGAGAAATCTTTTAGTCCGATTATCGGCAATGGAACAAAATTCTAAATTTTTGACTGATTCATTGAATTCATTACAGTTAGAAACAAATGTTTCAGAAAAAAATATGAATGAAGCATTAAGACATTTATCTAAGTCATTGAGATACTTTTATGCTGGAGATTACCGGGAGGCTTTGAAAGAAGTAGACCTGGCTTTAGAATTAAATCCTAATTTGGCGTTAGCCTATGCCCGCAGAGGGTCAATCTATTATAAATTAGGGGATGTGCAGAGAGCTACTATTAATTGGAATTTAGCACTACGATTGGATCCAGAGTATACAGACGTGAGGAATATTCTAAAAGCTCTACATGAAAATAAAATAAAATCAGCAAGTTTGAACGAGGAATAATTTTATGGATATTGCTCTAATTATTGGCGTTGTACTAGGAATGGTTTTTATGATAGGCAGTATTGCCTATGCATTATTTGTTGAGGGTGCCGCAGGTGGTTTTGGCAACTTTGTCTCCATTCCAAGTTTTGGAATTGTATTTGGAGGTATGTTGGCATCAGTTATGGTTGCTTTTCCAATGTACCACGTTGCTGCGCTTGGTAAAGCTATAGGAGCTGTACTAAAACCTGCAGATGATAAAATGGGACCTTTAGTAGATGAAGCATGTGAAATTGCTGAATCTGCCCGAAAAGGTGCTGCTGATCTTGAAAAGGCTGTGGATACCATTAGAACTTATTTCTTTAAAGATGGTGTCCAAATGGTTGTAGATGGCTATTCACTAGAAGAAGTAACTGAAATTATGGAGACTAGAATTGAATATCGTGAAAAACGCGAAAAGGTACAGACTGACATGCTAAAAGCAATGGGTGACTTATCTCCTGCATGGGGCATGGTCGGTACTTTGATAGGCTTGGTCCTGATGTTGGCGGGTTTTGGTGGTGAAGGTGGAGCGGATAATTTAGGTGGGGGTATGGCAGCGGCTTTGATTACTACTCTTTATGGTGCTGTATTTGCAAATTTATTTTTTCTTCCTATGGCTCAAAAAATGGGAAATAAAACGACACAAACATCTATGTCAGCATGTCTATTGGTAGAGGCTTCCAGACTCATTCATCAAAAAAAACACCCTTTAATTGTTCGAGAAAAGTTGAATTCCTTTATTCCCCCTTCGGAGTGGAAACGGGAGTAATCTAAATGGCTATGACACCAGGTGAAAAAAAGGCCTTTGGCAAAGGTTTTGAAGAAGGGGTAAACTCAGTAGAAGAGGGCTTACCGGGTTGGTTTGGTACTTTTGCGGACATGATGACACTTCTTTTTGCCTTTTTCGTACTTTTGGCAGCAATCTCAACCATGGATCCTGTTAAATTACAAGAAATGGCCAATTCACAGGGGAAGTCATTGGGGAGTAAAATCAAGGCTGAAGGTAAAGCAGAAGAAGAAGGTGAATTTGAGCCAATCGAAAATTTAGCCCAAATGAAAAAAGAGCTGCAGGAAGCCATAGAAGAAATGAAAAAAGAAAACCCTGCGGGTGATCCACCAATTGATATTCAGACTAGTTCAAAAGGGTTGATAGTTAATATCAAAGGAGACTTTGCATTCCCATCTGGTAAAGCAGACATGAAAACTGAACTAAAAGGTTTAATGGATGAGGAGATAATTCCAAGAATATTAGCAAGCCCTTTTCAAGTTGAAGTTGCGGGGCACTCTGATGCTGACCCTATGCCTCCTAAATGGAAGAAGTTTTATGCCAGCAATTGGGAGCTTTCTGCTGCCCGTGGAGCAACTTGTGTAAGGTATATGATAGAAAAAGGAGTACCTGCTCCCAGGCTTTTAGCTGCAGGTTATGGAGATTGGTATCCTAAGGGGTTAGATAGTATAAAAAAAGTTAATCCTATGTATAATCCCTTAACATTGACTTGGGAAGATCCGGTTATAAGGACTGATAAAGATGGAAGGGAAATAAAAATGCCGACGGTAATGTCCTTAAATTCTAATAAAAAACAAAAGGCTTTGAATAGAAGAATTCAAGTTACATTTATTAATCCTCCTCATCATGGAAAAGGACGTTCAGGTACCAGTTATGAGGAATAAAATTATTCAACCCGTATTCATATGCGGTAAAAACACATACCAAGGAGTTTCACATGAATAAGGTGAAAACAAATAAAATATCCATTATTGGAGCAGTTATAGCGGTCACACTGCTCATTGGGCAAGGAGGAGGGTACTTATCACAAAAACTGATGGTGGAAAATAATATTCGTGGACGAGTAAAAGATGCTTTGTCCAAAATAATTGATTCCCAAAAGTATGTTATCAATGTTGATGTGGAATTAGAAGTTCTGGATGAAGTAAATGAACAGATCACGGTTTTTTCTCAACGCGATACTGATAATCGGGCTCCAACAACACCTGCAGAAAAAACAGCAGATGCGCTTGTCAAAATTCAGAAAAAAATGGCGATGGAGACTCAACAATCAGAAGAAAGTTATTCAGTAGGGCTTCCAATTCCTGGATTTGAAGTAGATGTTACCAAACCTAAAGCTGATGTATCGTCTATTACTCAATCAACGCCTATATCCCCTAGAACAATGGAGCCAATGGATCTTACGACAGGTTCTGATAAATCAGATGAAGAAATGGTGGATAAGGTACTGTCACGCAAGCGTCCTTCACGAGCGCAAGTGAAGCGTATGGATTTAACACTTATTCTTCAGGAAGGGGCAGCGCCTGAATTAATTGAAAATATTCGTCAGCTTGCAATGGCTGCATCTAAGTTTGATCGTAACCGCGGAGATAAACTTACTATAATGACTGCCAGTTTTAAAGAGCGGAGAGACCAGCGCTCTGCTGAGCAGATTATGTTAAAAAATATTGCTGAAAAAATTGATCTTTTAGAGAAAAAACGAGTTGCTGAAAACACAGATTGGCGAGATGAAATACAAAAATATCGTGATGAAGAGACAGCTCGACGCCAAGAAGATAAATCTTTCTTTGAAAAACAGCTTAACCAGATGGAAGAACAAGCAAGGGCAGAGGCCTATGCTCAAGAAAAGAAAGAAATGCTTCGACGAGATTCCTTGAAAGTAGCCAAACTGAATAATGAAATTTCTGCATTGAAAGACATGCTAACTATTACACATGAAGAAGATGCTGAAAAGCAATCAAAGGTGGATTCCACCCGCTTTGCAATGCTGGATAATGAGTTGCAAAGTCTTAGACGAATGCTGCTTCAAGCTATTTTAAAAGATTCTATAGAAGCTCAGCAGCAAGCACAGGCACAAATCGAATTAGAATTAGCATCTAGAGAAGAAGAAAAAGCAAAGCGTGATTCATTAATTGAAGAAAAAATAATGGCACTTGAAGGTGTGCAAACAGAATTAGATGCACTACAAGCTGAGCGATCAGAAGGCTTAGGCACTTCCCAATTATTATTAATAGCTTTTGGACTTTTATTAATAATTCTTATGGTGGCACTTGTTTTTGTTATGAACCGTAATAAGCAACAAGCGCCTATGCCCCCATGGATGTATCCACCACCACCACGTCAGCGCAGGAAAAGGCCGAAGAAAAAGCTAAACAAAGCAAAAAAAGAAGAAAAAGATGAACCAATAAAGGACGAAGTAAAAGAAGAGCCAAAAGAAGAGCCAAAAGAAACACCTGCCGCTATACAAGAACCGGTAGTGCAGCAAGCTACGGGTGATGATCCAAATGTATTAAAAAGCGAAATTGATGATATCCGAAAATCGGTTGTATCTATGAGTGTGGGGCAACCAGAAAGAACTGCATCCATTGTTAAAGAATGGTTAGAACAGCCGGCACCGGAGCCTCCTGCAGCACCTGAAACACCTGATGATGATGGCGCTGAAGAAGAGGACGAAGGCTAAGAAGAAGGAAAGAAATTATGATCAATGACTATCACATGCTCTCAGGACTTCAAAAAGTAGCTATTCTTTTTTCTGTTGTAGGGGAAAGCCTTGCGCTTTCTCTAGTAAAAGGATTGTCAAAAACAGAAGTTCGAAAAATTCGATCTACTTTGCGTGAAATGGGTTCTGTATCCTTCTTAGTGAAAAAAAGGGTTATGGAAGAATTTTATTTTGGATTTTTAAGTGAACAGTTTAATGGCAATACCCAAGAAGATGGCCCTATCCAACCTTTTGAGTTTTTAACAGAATTGCAAGATGAGCAATTACTAGCCTTGTTAAACAAGGAGGACCCACCGGTTGTAGCAATGGTTTTAGCTCAACTTGAGCCCGAAAAAAGGATGCTAATTCTGGATAAAGTAGACCCAATTGAAAAAGGTCAAATTTTGATAGAATTAGGCTCGTTAGAAGATATTCCTTTGGAAGGCATAATTGAAGTTGCAGCTCGATTAAAGGAAAAATCTTCTTATTTACCTCGGACTACAGAATTTTCTCGTGGCGGCGCAAAAGAAATAGCTGATTTAATTGGTGAAATGAGTGCCGATGATGCTGAAAGGTATATGCAGACCTTACAAAATGAAAATCCAGAGCTTTATAAAGAAGTTAAATTGCTTGTGCTTACCTTTGAAGATATTCTAGGCAATTTCCCAGATGGGATATTGCGTGACCTGATGAACTCTGTTGAGCTCGATGACTTGGCAATGGCAATGAAAGGAATTGATCAAGAAACTGTGGATAGGGTAATAGGAAATCTTCCACAAAAGAAACAGGCAATGTTTGAACCGGTTGAAGGGCCAAAGCCTAAACGCGAAGTTGATAATGCAAGAAAGATTATAGTGTCAGCTGCCAAACAGATGGAAAAAGACGGAGCATTTAATTTAGCTGACATGATGGGTGGTGGAGAAATGGTCGAATAATTAAACAGTTTTCCTATAAATTAATTAAAGAGCCCCTTTTCAATGAATAGGGGTTTTTTATAATAATTACTTTATAATTTTATATGTGAAAACTCGTAGAATTATTCAAATCATAGAAGGTGTAAAAACCACAGATGGGGCAGGTGTACACCTTACTAGATTAATTGGTGCGCCAGATTTAAAGATGTTAGATCCATTTTTACTGTTTGACGAGTTTGGCACGGATAATCCAGATGACTATATTGCAGGATTTCCATCGCATCCTCACCGAGGTTTTGAAACTATTACTTATATGTTAAAGGGCAAATGGGAACATAGTGATTCAAAAGGTAATAGAGGAATATTAACAGATGGATCTGTTCAATGGATGACTGCTGGGCGGGGTATTATTCATAGTGAAATGCCTATCCAAACTGATGGGCTGGCCCGAGGTTTCCAACTCTGGTTAAATCTTCCAAAAGAAAAAAAAATGATCGCACCAGCTTATCAGGATATCCACAGGGACCAGATCCCTACAGTAATGAAAGAAAGAGTCCGCGCACGGGTCATTTCAGGGCAATATGAAGGGATTACTGGGCCAGGAAAATCACACACACCAGTACTCATTCTTGATATCCATTTAAAACCTAAAACAAAAACATTTGTTCATATTCCAAGCGGTTGGAATACTTTTGTATATATTTACAAGGGCGCTGTTTCCCTAAGTGAAATTTTGTCAAAAGGTCAACTAGCTGTTTTCACACAGGTAGGAGAAATGGTAATACAAACAGAAGATTTAGAATCTAAAGTTTACCTTGTAGCAGGTGAGCCGCTAAATGAACCAGTATCCCGTGGTGGACCTTTTGTCATGAATACAAGTGGCGAAATAATACAAGCTTTTGCTGATTATGAATCAGGTAAAATAGACTTGTAGGTTTTATCCTAAGCTTGCTTGGGCCGCTGCCAACCTTGCAATAGGCACTCGGAAAGGAGAACAACTTACATAATCTAAGCCACTCTCTTTGCAAAAATGAATAGATGAAGGGTCTCCACCATGTTCACCACAAATTCCAATCTTTAAATCATTATTTACACCACGTCCCAGCTTAACAGCCATTGAAACGAGCTTGCCTACTCCAGTTATATCTAAGCTTTGAAAAGGATCGCCAGTTAAAACATTTCGTTCTAAATAGTCAGGTAGAAAAGAGGCAATATCATCTCGACTAAAACCGTAAGTTGTTTGAGTAAGATCGTTTGTGCCAAAACTAAAAAATTCTGCATGTTCTGCAATTTCATCTGCGGTCAGACAAGCTCTAGGAAGTTCAATCATAGTTCCTACTAAATATTCAAGCTTAATACCTAATTCATTTTCGATATCTTTTGCAACGGTTCGGATAATTTTTTCTTGATCTGTATATTCAGTAACGGTCCCTACAAGTGGAATCATAATTTCAGGAGATACAGAAACATTGTCTTGAGTGAGTTCAGCTGTGGCCTCTAAAATGGCTCTAGCCTGCATCTCTGTAATTTCTGGATAAGCAATCCCCAATCTACAGCCCCGATGACCTA
Organism: uncultured Fidelibacterota bacterium; assembly: GCA_913040915.1. Lineage (GTDB taxonomy): Bacteria > Fidelibacterota > Marinisomatia > Marinisomatales > UBA1611 > CAXFCD01. The sequence continues at coordinate 6,688 of CAJWHW010000001.1, forward strand.
GCATTGGATTTAATTCATGAAGTCCAGCAATGCGCTTTTCTACTTTGGAGGTTTCTAGGCTCACATGAGTTGCTAATTCTTCTATCTGATTTCTTGTTAGAGTCATGAATTCATGAAGAGGAGGGTCCAAAAGCCGTATAGTTACTGGCTTTCCTTCCATTGCTTTTAAGATTCCCTTAAAGTCTTCTTTTTGAAAAGGAAGCAGTTCCATCACAGCGGCTCTTCGGTCTGATTGATTATCAGCCAAAATCATTTTTCTCATAGCTAATATTCGTGTTTCATCAAAGAACATGTGTTCTGTACGACAAAGCCCAATTCCCTCGGCCCCAAATTGGATTGCCTGTGCAGCATCTGCTGGGCTTTCGGCATTAGTTCTTATTTTTAATGAACGAAACTCATCTGCCCATACCATTAATTCTTTGTATTCTTTATGAGTATCGGGGTCTGCGGGAATAAGATCTACCTGTTCTGCGTAAAGGTGTCCCACTGTACCATTCATGGTTACCCAATCTCCTTCTTTTAAAATAATATCTCCAATGGATACTTCTTTCGCAGCTACGTTAATGTGTAAATCACTACAACCAACGATACAGCATTTTCCCCATCCTCGAGCTACTAGTGCAGCATGAGATGTCATCCCGCCTTTGGCAGTAAGAATGGCTTCAGCAGCATGCATGCCATGGACATCTTCTGGAGAGGTTTCTTCCCGTATTAAAATCACTTGTTCTCCCTTCTTGTGCCATTCTTCTGCATCATCAGCTGTAAAAACAACTCGTCCTTTAGCGCCACCAGGACCTGCTGGTAACCCTTTTGCAAGCAAAGTTGAATTTTTTTCTGATTCTGCATCTAGCATGGGATGAAGTAATTCATCAAGTTGTTCCGGATTCACTCGCATGATGGCCGTCTTCTTATCAATCAGGCCTTCGTTAGCCATATCAACAGCCATTTTAATTGCTGCACTACCATTTCGTTTTCCAACCCGAGTTTGAAGCATCCATAGTCTTCCTTCTTGGATCGTAAACTCAATATCCTGCATATCCCTATAATGTTTTTCTAAATTAGTTCGAATATTATCTAATTGTGTGTACAGTTCTGGCATAGATGATTCTAAGGAAGGCAGTTCCTGAGTATCTGCTGTCTTTGTTGCCTCATTTAACGGATTTGGTGTTCGTAGACCTGCCACCACATCTTCACCTTGAGCATTTGTCAGCCACTCTCCAAAAAATTTATTTTCTCCAGTTGCGGGGTTACGGGTAAATGCAACACCAGTGGCCGAATTGTTACCCATATTGCCAAATACCATAGATTGTACATTAACAGCGGTTCCCCATTCATCAGGTATATTTTCTATCCGGCGATAATTAATAGCTCGTACGCCATTCCAGCTTTGAAAAACTGCTTTAATGCCACCCCATAGTTGTTCCATTGGTTCATCTGGAAATTCAGCATTCAGAGTTGTTTTTATTTCAGATTTAAATGAATTAGTTAGTGTTTTCCAATCATCAGCTGAAAGATCCGTATCGTTAGTGTAATTATTTTGCTTTTTATAATCATCAAGTAATGACTCTAGCCTATGGCGGATACCTTGACCGTCTTTCGCTTCAATCCCTGCAGCTTTTTCCATAACCACATCTGCATACATCATTATCAGTCGCCGGTAAGCATCATATACAAACCGGGGGTTATTTGTTTTTTTAATTAGGCCGGGTATAGTCTTTGTTGTAAGCCCAACGTTTAATACCGTTTCCATCATCCCCGGCATAGAAGAACGTGCACCAGAACGCACAGACACTAATAATGGATCATTTTCATTTCCAAATTTTGTGCCCATAATTTTTTCAGTAAAGGAAAGCGCTTCATTAACTTCCTGATCTAATTCACTCGGGAAAGAATGATTATTATTGTAATAGTAAGTACAAACTTCTGTGGTGATTGTAAACCCAGGGGGGACGGGGATATTCAAATGATTCATTTCTGCAAGATTAGCCCCTTTCCCGCCTAATAAATTTTTCATGCCAGCTTTACCATCAGCTGTACTATTTCCAAACTGATATACGTATTTCATCGTATTATCTCCAATAAATATAAAGTGCTAAAAAAGAGCCGAATTTAATAGATTAAAATGTAGGTGAGAAATAACGAATCTCTTTCAAATTACCATTTTTATCATAAAAGAACCATTTGTCTACCATCTTCCCATTGCGGTATGCACCCTGCATTTCTTTTCTAGACCTATCATAATCCCACCAGCTGGTCCAGGTAGCATCTTTTTTCCCACCAGCATAATATCCTTCTGTTAGTCTTCCATCTTCAAACCAAGCTGTCCATTTGCCTTCTCTAGTTCCATCGCTAAATGTTCCCTCTTGAACCTTTTTGGAATTGTTATCCCAAAATATCCACAGCCCATCTGCATTACCCTCGTTTAAATTACCTTCTTTTTCTTTTACACCATTTTTATGAAAAAATGTCCAGTGACCATTCATAATGCCACTATCGTAAGTCCCATGAGATTTAATATGCTCATTATCATACCACTCGGTCCACTTCCCATGTTTTTCCCCATTTTTATAACCACCTTGCTCTTGTTTCCCTCCGCTCCATGGCAAAACAGGTTCTGGTTCCGGTATATCTACAAGAATAATTTCCGGCACATCTTTGCCGCTTGGGTACCATTTTACCCACTGACCATCTTTTTTACCTTTATTGGTGCGACCCAAAAACAAATAACCAACTTCTTGGTTTTCTTGAGTGATAATTCCAGTAAATGGGATTTCATCACCAATTTTATAAAAGATAGAATTGCGCTCTACTAAATCTTCTAAGGCAATGTGCTCTAGTCCTGTTCCAAAATCAAATTCAAAATCTTTTTCACCCTTTGAATTCCAATAAGTCCATATACTTTCAGGTAATCCATCTTTGAAAAACCCTTCCCTTTGCATAGTGCCATCTTCATAATAATATGTAGTTAAACCTTCACGAATACCTGCCTGATGGAATCCCTGCTCTTTTATTTGGTCACTGCCATGGTACCAAATAATCCAAGGGCCTTCTGGCGTATCAGACTTATATGTAGTCATCGTGGTACGATAACCATCTTCCCAATAAGTACTTGGGCCATCAAGTCGACCATGTTTATAATATTTTTCATCTTGTTTTTCTTCTGTTGTAAGCCACAGAGTTGATCTACCATCTCGCTTACCTCCTGAAAATGTTATTTCTTCAGAAACAGAGCCATCCGTCTCATAGTACAGCCACAGTCCATCTTGCTCATTTGTAATATAGTTGCCCTCTGATTGTTTTACACCAGTTTCATACCACCAAGTCCAAACGCCATTTTTCTTACCATCTAAGTAGTGACCCTCCATTTCCTTATTATCATTAAGGTACCACCACCAATTCCATAGGACTTCCTCATTTTCAGCTTTATAAGTGCCCCCGTTATACGACCAACTCCCATTGGTAAAAGTCAAATTATGATCGTGTTCATACCACCAGGTCCATTTTCCATGAGGTTTTCCTTTATGGTAAGTTTGTTCCATATGTAGATGGCCATTAGGATACCAGTATTTATAACTTCCATCCACGTTGCCCATATCAAATGTTCCACGTTCTTTTGGTAGACCGTCTTCATACCATAGGGTCCAATCACCGTGTTTTTTGCCGCGATAATAAACGCCGTCAACTTCTTTTTGTCCATTACGGTACCATTGCACCCACTGCCCATCCCTCTTTCCTGAAGAAAAGCGTCCCAATAGGAGATAATCTTTAATGCCGCCTGTTTCAACCACCATACCAGTATAAGGTTTATGTTGACCAATTTTATAAAAAATACCATCACGATTTTCCAATTCAGCAATACGAACCTGATCTAATCCCATTCCGTAATCAAACCCAAAATCCTTTGTCCCATCAACCTTGTAATAACTCCAAACCCCTTCTGGTTCATTATCTCGGATTACGCCTTCGCGGTCTTTATTACCATTATCATACCAAATAGTGACTTTACCATTAATATCACCATTCACAAAGGTTTCTTCTAATTTTTTATGATCTGAATTATTCCATTGAGTCCAGATTCCGTGTTTCACTCCAGTTTTATATGTCCCTTCACGATCTTTAACTCCATCTGGCCGCCACCAAATCCACTGACCATCCATTTCTCCATTACTGAAATTTTCCTGTGATTTCAATGTCCCATCATCATACCAAATTAACCATTGACCGTGTTTTTCACCTTGGTTGTATTCACCTTCTATAACTTTATAGTTATCTGTATTCCATTCCAACACCTGACCATTTTTAATTCCTTTATCAAAACTAATTTCTTTTGTTTTTCGGCCGTCATCAGCCCAATATGTCCATTTGTTATCTAGCTTATTTTCAGCATATTGTCCAGTTTTTTCCTTAACAATACCTCCTTCATACCATGATGTCCAATCTCCGTTTAATTTCCCATTTACGTATGTAGCTTGAAATTTTTTATTTCCATTTTCATACCATGATGTCCAAACACTGTCCCGTTCCCCTTGAGTAAATTTTCGTTCTGATTTTTTTGCACCGTCTGAGAACCATTGGATCCAAAGTCCATCTTGTTGCCCATCAACAAATCGAGTTTGTTCTTTTTTAATTCCTGTCTTATAGTACCAAACCCATAAACCATTTTGTTTACCATTATCATAAAGACCTTCTTCAGATCTATTTCCATTTTCAAACCAACGAATTAAAGTTCCGGCCAACTTACCACCTTGATAATTGGCTTCTTCCTTACGATTGCCATTATTATACCACATCGTCCATAATCCTTCTCGGTTACCAGATGCATAGGTGCCTTCCATTTTCATTTGAGGAGGGTCATAAAATGTGTCTCCGTCTAGATCTAGCAAAACAGTTTCTGTAGAATCCCAAACACCATTACCCTCACCCTCATCTTGAGTGTTGGGTTCACCATCTTCTCCAAAATCTTGATATACTTCGCCCTCGTACCAAAATGTCCAGAGTCCATCCCGAACTCCGTTGTTATAGTTACCATCGGTTTGAAGTGCCCCACTGGGGTAATATGTTTTCACCAACCCGTCGTTTTGAGCAAGCGCCACTGACGACAGAATGATAGATAAAACCAGTATTTTCCGCATGGTCAAATCCTCATTATCTGAAAGTTGAATAAGGGGAGGTTGTAATAGATGAAGGTTATTTCATCCCCCTCTCGGATACCTTTTGTATTAAAAGTTAAGATAATGAGACATTAAAGTCAAAAAATTGTGTAAAAAGTTCATTCACCCTTATTTAGACGAATCCAGAAGCTTTGTCCAAATTTATCATTAAGATTTATCAAGCCCTCATTTGAATTATTTGTTCCCAAAAAAGCTGTTTCCGTCTCAAATTTATTGTTTGTTCGCAAATAACCACCGCCATCTCGTCCATTGCCTAAATACGCAGTCATTTTTCCAAACTGATTATAAGTACGAAAATAACCACTACCAAGAAACGTTCCTGTTTCTCCTGCGGCATCATATACTCTTAATTGGCCAGAACTATCAGCTCCAGTTCCCAGATAAACAGTTTCTTGACCGTCGAAATTATAAGTTCGTAAATACCCACCTCCGCTGGATCCAGTCCCCAGAAACAAAGTTCGCTCGCCAAATTGATTATAGGCCTGGTAATATCCTTCACCTAAGTAGGATGATGTCATACCTTCTTTGTTATAAATGCGTAATTGCCCAGCATGGTCAGACCCAGTACCTAGATAAGAAGTTTCTTTTCCTGAATTATTGTAAGTGCGGATATATCCGCCACCCATGCGGCCTGTACCAACGTAAGCTGATTCATCACCGTTTCCATTATATGCTCTCATGTAACCTCCACCATCTTTACCTGTACCAATAAATAAAGTTGGTTCTCCATATTGGTTATAGGTTTGCATGTAACCGTTACCTAAGTACCCCATAATTACACCACGGTCATCTTCAATTGTTAGACTGCGCACTACTAAATGGCCTAATTCATCTGTTTTTGGACGAAGTCCTAAAGTCGAAAAAATAAACAGTGTACCCAAAACACCGATAATTATACTTTTTGGATCAATGGTTTTCATAACAATCTCCGGGAAATTTTATCATTGGAATCATCCTGAATTTACTCATATTCATAGGTTTGAAGCCTAACAGGAATTTTTCTATCATTTTGGCCTCGCCGCACCATATCATATTGTTTCATTTGTCTTAGTAATCCATTGGCGTCATATGAATATACATTTTTTTCTAGTAATGTTTCTTCCCCATCTAACACTGCTTCTATATATGGACGTCCCATATCATCGAGTAATAATTCCTTTTTTGAAATCAATTTCAAAGTAGAATCAGCAAGGTATTCATAATGTTTGAAATTATTATCATCATAAACTTTATTAATTGTTTCTTCTATTAATCCATCAGAGTTATAAAAAGTTGATTTAGTGCGCCTACCCAGAACATCATATTCAAAAGATATGGACCCTAGTGATTTGCCTAGCCTTTCTAAGGATATTTCGTGAGTCATTTGGCCCTGATTATCGTGAAAATAAATAGTCCTAAATATCACAGAAGGATCAAAATATTCTTCGCGCTTATGAGGGAGTTTTAGAGTATCTAGTTCATAAGTTGTTATTTCCAGAATATAATTATCATAAATTTCTTTGTGTTCTAAAATGGTGCCGGTAGAATCATAATCATAACTTTCTCCCCATATCATTTCTCCTGGATCTTCTTTTGAAACCATCATTTCTGGATTAATGGCTTTCTCTGGATTATAACGAATACGTTTTATTAACATGCCACGATCATCATATTTTAAAAACTCTTTCCAATAAAGAGAGTCACCTTTTCCATAAAGAGCCGTACTGGTTCTTTTCCCTGTTCGGTTATTATTAAACCGGTAAGATAATACCATTTCTCGATTATAGCTTCTTTGCAGTTTAAGACCTTCATTTGGCCCCAAAACATATACATACTTTTCACTGAGCGGGAGACTATGAGTATAAATTGTACTATCAACTAAAAACCCATTATTATCATAATTCATCACGATGGAATTTTTTAATTCCTGGGTTTCAGTGCCGAAGCTTGCAAACACATGATAAACCTTGATGGTGGTGGTTTTTCCATATAGGTTTGCAAAAAAGATTAAAATATACAACCAACGGGATCGATTTAAGATAGACAGCATTGGTAAATTTTATAGAGTGAATTGCGAAAATTCAAATGATCAATAAAATAATTACATTACCTGCATAGCTTTGATTAATGACACTAAAAGTACGCCTAAAACATGATATTCATCATAAGATTGTATACTTATCTTTATAATATATCATCGGTAATCAATTCTTTTTTAATTTTACCATCATTAAAATGGCAATAAAAGAATTCTATCAATCAATTATGAAAGCAAATATAGGCTTCGCATTGTTTCACAAACTTCTTATTACTGTAACAGCCACTACTGCTCTTATTGCTGAAAACTATTTAGTAGATCTTCAATATATCGTTCGAGCGAATGGCATTGAAATGAGATTAACTTATTCATCCCCATTAAAAAATGATAAAATTATTGCCTTGAAATCTCATCACAAAAAAATATACTTAACATTATTGGATGTAAAACATCCCATTGAACTTTTTCCTAGTATGAAACCAGACAGTCCTATTTCTAGTGTGGTTATCGATGATTTTGATGGGTCTACCCAACTTGCCTTTATGTTTAAACAGCCTATAATAGATTATGGTATTATGAATACTCCCATAAACAATGAGTCAAAGTTATTTATATATTTATCTAGTTCAAAAAACCTAGTCAATCTGGATACTCAATTCCATCAAACCAAATTGCAACTTCCAAGTTTTCCTGAATATAAAGTGCAGGTATTTGATACAGCTTTTTCCCAAGCCCGAGATGAACTCGGAGCAAATGCAATTTTCAAATACAATAATAAATTCTACATAACAAATTATCTTGATGAGTATACAGAAACTCCCATATCCGTTTTTGTTAAGGATGTTCAAGGGGAAGAAGTCAAGCAAGAAAAAATTATAAAAAATCTAAATTTGATAACAACAAACACAGAAAAGAAAAAAGAACAAAACTCTACAGAAGAGTTTGATCCACTTTTGAAACAATTATATAATCATTTGCCAAACACTCCATTAACTCCCCCAACACCTGTATTACAACTTGCGCCAAAACAATATGCGATAGAGTCAAACAAAACAGCTATTATCTCACAAACGGAACATAAGACAAATGGAAGATCAGCAAAAGAAATTCCTATGGAGCCTATATATGAGACTCCTCTCAAAAGATTTGCAGAACCCCAAGTAGCTATGATAATCCAAAATGACTATCAAGTAAGCAGTCACGTTTCAGATGATTTTTCTATTTTAAATCAGGTAGGATTTGAGCCTTCTATCGGTTTTCCTAAAGAGAATTCCTCAGATATACCAGAAATAGTGGAGTGGATAGACCATGAAATCTTTGAACATATGGAAGAAACTGAATTGGGTTGGCAATCTCCAAAAGAATTAAATGTTCCTGCATTTAAGCGGAAAGAATTACCGCAATCAGAATTAGACAAAAAACAATGGTATCATATTAAAAATAATTATAGAGATAAAACAAATGCAGGAATAAGAGTCACATCTAATATGGATGGTGTCCCTATATATGTTGATGGAAAAATGATGGGTAAAACACCATTAAATGGAGCGATAAAAATACAACCAGGATGGCACCAGGTAAGTGGTTTTTCTCCTGTATTTGCCCAAATTGTAGCAGATGGTGGCTTATATGAGCTTGGCGCTGATCCGATTACCCGCAACAATCAACTTTTTGGATCAAAAATGATATACGTTGAAATTGGAAAAGTAACAGTTGTGAATTTAAAGTTTAATAAAATTGACCCCGAGCCTACTAAAAAATGGATCCAGAATGCTGGTGGCATGATGATAGGTTTTCCTGTGATTATGGCTATGTTTGGTTTTATTACCTGGGGCATTATATAAAAGTACTATTCTCTTTTCTTTTCATCTATTCAATTTAACTACATGATTCTTCAAGATAAAATTCGGAAACATATACTTTCAAAAACTGTTTCTACTAATAATCGAACTATTGGTATGGAAGAGGAATGTATCCTTTATACAAATGACGGACGTCGGCTTCCTGTTAATCCATGTGATGAGTTTTCAGCTATAGATTTACTCCAAATCATAAATGAACAGATTGGTGATAATGGTTTCTATACATTAGAGCCAGGTGGACAATTAGAATGGTCTAGTCCACCGTTTAAGGACTTAAATAATTTATACGCCTCATTGAAAAAACATAAAGAATTATTAGGGAATATTATTGAAACTTATTCACTAGATATTGTGAGTTTTGGAATAGAGCCGAATTATTCACCTGAAGACATTGACCTTATTGATCAATTGAAGTACCAACTTATGGATACCAATATGGAGCGTAATGGTACTATGGGGAAATGGATGATGCGAAATAGTGCCAGCATCCAAATTAATTTTGATATTGTTAATGAAAAAGATTTAGAAGAAATGGTTTTTGTTGCAGATTGTCTCCACCCTATTTGTGCATATATTTTTTCTAATAGTCCAAGACAACGTGGAAAAATAGTAGGCGTAAAAAACCTTAGAAATATTGTTTGGGAGAATACCGATAGTCTTCGATGTCGAAATTTGATTGATCACGGCATAAATTGCCCAGAAAAATTGTTAGATAAATTTATAGATTATATGCTGATGGTGCCCGGAATATTTCAATTAGATGTTGTAGGAGACATGGTAGCTACTGATCAAACCCTAGGTAGTCGGTTACAAAAATTAGAACAATCTGGCAAAATTCGGGATGATGATATTAAAACCGCATTACAACAAATTTTCACTAATGTGCGCCTAAAAGATCTTGTTGAAGTACGAGGTTCAGATCGAACACCAATAGGATATGAAATGGCCCCAGTAGCTTTTTGGACTGGCATTCTCACAGTTAATTCAGTGCGTGATCAAATTTTATCCGTTGTGAAAAATTGGACTATTGAAGAAAGAAATGATTTTAATAAGGCTGCTCTTATTCTAGATGATGAACAAATTGGTCCAAATGGGGACACCTATAGAGAATGGAATATGTGGGCTGGAGATTTAGCTATTGAGGGTCTCCAGGAACGAGGCCTCAGAGAGGAAAGGTTTTTTAATGAGTTTTTTTCTATCGTAAAGTCTCAGGGGCCATTCAGCTTGCAGTCACAGTAAATGAAGAACAAAACAAAACATAATCTTATTTGGGGTCCATTATTTCTGATTGGGATCGGAGCAGTCGGACTTGGTCTTTGCTGGCTTGTCCATACAGAACCTTGGATGTTAGACCAACTCCCTAATGAAGCATTGTTGCAAACATCTTTTAGTAATTTATTTGCTTCTGATATCAATACATATTTGCCAGAATATTTACGGGTTATTTATCGTTTTTTGGGTTTGTGGGTTATCTCTATTGGCCTTCTTATTATTACCTATGTCCAAGTAACCAGGCTGGGTACGCCCCTTTCTAGAATTTCAATACTAGGGGTACTGTTTTGCATTTTAATTGGTATAGGATATATGGTTTTCAATTTTATTCCATTATCGCCATTTACAACGATACTATATTTACAAGCAGGTTTATTGATCACCAGTGCATATTTTTCTACACAACTGAAAGATTAGTGTACCAAATCTTTGTGTATGAACATATTTGAAGCCTTAATTTCTAACCTAAGATTATAGATAATTTTCTGTATGGATACTTATTTTACATCTACGCTTTTCAATAAAATGCTTGCAGCCCTGTCCGGCTTATTTTTAGTTTTATTCCTTATAGGTCACTTAGCCGGGAATCTTCAATTAATTTTTTTATCAGAAGATATTGCACAAAAGCAGTTTAATGAGTATGCAAAGTTTATGACTACAAATCCTGGAGTGAAGATTCTTTCGTTATTAACTTATGGATCTATTCTTTTGCATACGATATTAACTCTTTCATTAGCCTTCCAATCTAAACGCGCTAGACCAGTGAGTTATGCTGCATCACATGGGTCAAATAATGCTACATGGATTTCAAGAAACATGCCTCTACTGGGAATCTTTATATTGATATTTTTAGTCGTCCACTTGCGAAGTTTTTGGTATGAAATGCATTGGGGTACTATTGGGGATGATCCTTGGGGGAACCGGGACTTATTTACAGTAACAGTAACAGCTTTTAAAGAGTTATGGTATGTCATTTTTTATGTTTTCAGTTTTATTTTATTATCATTCCACTTACAGCATGGCATAGCATCTGGATTTCAATCCTTAGGGCTAAAAACAAAAAAATACATAAAAACGATTGAAAAATTAGCAATCGCATTGGCTATTTTAATCCCAATGGCATTTGCTAGTATTCCCATTATAATATATTTAGAGGTTCATTAATGTTAAACAGTAAAATTCCAGATGGGCCTTTAGCAGAAAAATGGACAACTTATAAATCAAAAGTTCCTCTAGTGAGCCCTGCAAATAAACGGAGATTGGATATTATTGTTGTAGGGACAGGTTTAGCCGGCGCATCGGCTGCATCTGCGCTGGCTGAAATGGGCTATAACGTAAAAGCATTCTGTTTTCAGGATAGCCCTAGGCGTGCGCATTCAATTGCCGCACAGGGCGGAATCAATGCAGCAAAAAATTATCAAAATGACGGAGATTCTATTTATAGGCTTTTCTACGATACAATTAAGGGCGGTGATTATCGCTCCCGAGAAGCCAATGTATATCGCCTAGCAGAAGTCAGTGCAAATATAATTGATCAGTGTGTTGCTCAAGGGGTCCCATTTGCCAGAGAGTATGGAGGCACCTTAGCCAACCGTTCTTTTGGTGGGGTACAAGTTTCAAGAACTTTTTATGCAAGAGGGCAAACAGGACAACAATTGCTACTCGGTGCTTATAGTGCTTTAAGTCGCCAAATTGCAAAAAGTAATGTAAAAATGTACAATCGCCATGAAATGCAGGATATTGTAGTAATAGATGGGAAAGCGCGCGGCGTTATAGTAAGAAACCTTATTACAGGTGAATATACGAGGCATTTTGGGCATGCTGTAGTTTTAGCTACTGGAGGATATGGCAATGTTTATTATTTATCAACCAATGCAATGAAAAGTAATGTAACTGCAGCATGGAAAGCGTATAAAAAAGGTGCCATGTTTGCCAATCCATGTTTTACGCAAATACATCCGACCTGTATTCCAGTATCAGGAGAGTATCAGTCTAAGTTAACACTTATGTCTGAGTCTTTAAGAAATGATGGGAGAATTTGGGTTCCTAAAAAGCAAGGAGATGATCGTAAACCTGAAGATATCCCAGAAGAAGACAGAGATTATTATTTGGAACGGCGCTACCCTGCTTTTGGTAACCTTGTTCCAAGAGATGTAGCATCCCGGGCAGCTAAAGAACGATGTGATGAAGGGTATGGTGTTGGCCCCACAAAGCTGGCAGTTTATCTGGATTTTAAAGATGCTATAAAACGTTTGGGAGAGGGTGTTATTAGCGCTCGTTATGGAAACCTATTTCAAATGTATGAAAAAATTACGGGCGATGATCCATACAAAACTCCTATGCGGATTTTTCCAGCAGTCCACTATACAATGGGTGGACTGTGGGTTGATTATAATTTAATGACTACAGTCCCGGGTCTCTATGCTATCGGTGAATGTAATTTTTCAGACCATGGTGCAAATCGTTTGGGTGCTTCTGCATTGATGCAGGGACTTGCTGATGGATATTTTGTATTACCCTATACTATAGGACACTTTTTATCTGATGATATTAGGACAGATGATATATCCACGGACCATGACGCATTTATCCAAGCAGAAAAAGATTCTCGCGAAACAAATGAAAAATTGTTACATAATAATGGAAATAGATCCGTAGAAAGTTTCCACCGAGATTTAGGTCACATCATGTGGGAGTGTTGTGGTATGTCTCGGAATGCATCTAGTTTAAAAGACGCAATACAAGAAATTCAATCTCTAAGGAAAGATTTTTGGGATAATGTGAAGGTTCCAGGCAGGGATGATATGCTTAATTCAGAATTAGAAAAAGCAGGTCGAGTTGCCGATTTTATTGAGCTGGGAGAATTAATGATGCGGGATGCATTAGATCGCACGGAATCTTGTGGTGGTCACTTTAGGGAAGAATCTCAAACAGAAGATGGGGAGGCTAAACGGGATGATGAAAATTTCACTTTCTCATCGGCGTGGGAATTTAAGGGCGCTGATACTACTCCCATACGGAATAAAGAAGAATTGATATTTGACACAGTCCATCTAACTCAACGGAGTTATAAATAATGTCTGATCTAAAGCTTACATTAAAAATTTGGAGACAAACTGATTCAAAAGATACAGGTGGTTTGAAATCCTACACTATTTCTGGACTAAATACCCATATGTCTTTTTTGGAGATGTTGGATGTATTAAATGAGCAGTTAGTGATTAAAGGAGATGACCCCGTTGCATTTGATCACGATTGTAGAGAGGGGATTTGCGGTATGTGTTCTATGGTGATTAATGGAAAGCCCCATGGCCCACTAGAAGGTACGACAACATGCCAGCTTCATATGAGACATTTTAAGAATGGAGATACCATTACTATTGAACCTTGGCGTGCTAAGCCATTTCCTGTTTTAAAAGATTTAGTCGTTGACAGAACTCCTTTTGATCGCATCATTCAAGCAGGTGGGTTTATATCGGTTAATACAGGCAGTGCCCCAGATGGGAATTCTATCCCAATTAGTAAAGAAGATGCTGAGGATGCATTTGATGCAGCTGCATGTATTGGGTGTGGGGCATGTGTGGCTGCTTGCAAAAATGCTTCAGCAAGTTTATTCGTGGCTGCAAAAGTTTCCCAGCTATCTCTTTTACCTCAAGGTCAGCCAGAGCGAGAAAAGCGAGCCATTAATATGGTAGATCAGATGGATAAAGAAAAATTTGGTCATTGCACAAATACTGGTGCATGTGAAGCAGAATGCCCAAAGCAAATCTCAGTAGATTATATCAGAAAAATGAATTGGGAATATCACCGGGCAAATGTGAAAGGATAGCCGAAGTTTTTTCTTGATAAATTATGAATCAACTAAGTTATTTTAGCTTGAAATTAACAGGTATAGAGATCCAAACTGCCACAGCTCTTTCCCTCTGGGTCGCAGGTACAAACTTTGTTTTTCGAATGGCTTCCATAGCAGCTTCATCTAAACCTGTATTCGGCACTCCTTTTAATATCAAAGTTTCTTTTACTCGGCCTTTCTCATCAATAAATGCTTGCACCACAACTATACCTTCAATCCCTGCTTCCTGAGCGATTTCAGGATAAATAGGTCTAATAGCAGACTTAGGTCTTGGAGGGTCATCATAGGGAATAAATGTAACTCTGGGACCAGATGGCGGAGGTGGTGGAGCATCTAGATTTGAAAAATCGTCAAAATCTAATTCATCCAAAGTCAAGTCATCAGCTATATCCTCATCATCAGAAGGTACAGGAATGGATGGTCTGGCCGGTGGAGGAGTATTATCAATTTGTTGAGTTTGTGGTATATCAATATTTTCAATGATAACTTGATCTACCTCTTCAAATTCCATACTGTTCAAAAAGCGAGGAAAAATTAAAAAGTTTAAGATTACCAATCCGACCCCAATTAAGCCAGTAATTCGAACCACAACAGGATATTTTTCTTTGAGTGGATTGATATATTCCACTAGTCTACCAGAGTCTTAGATGAATAGTTTAATTTCAACGCTTCCACTTTCCTTAAATTATCATGAATATCTGATATGAGTCCCATTTCAGCTTCTTCATCTCCTTTCAAAGAAACAACAATTTGCGGGTCTGCTACTCGCTTATCATACATAACCAATGCTACATCGTCTACGGCCAATAGTCTATCATCAATAGATATTAAACCATCTTTTGAAACCCAAACTTGAACGGTGTGCCGTTTAGATTTCAGCTTTTCTATCCGTTTTGCTTTTGGAAGATTTACAGGAAGACCCGAGTACTCTTTTAAAACTGTAGTAACCATAAAAAACACCAAAAGCATAAAAATAATATCTGGCATTGATGCAGTTGGAATATCACTTGAAATTTTAGTTTTTCTTGAAAATTTCATTAATTGCTGTTTGCGATAGAGATTCTTTTTGCATCAGCCATCTTTAGCTGGTCAATTACTCTTACGTAATCATTGTATGCTGTCTTTGGATGAGCTTTTACAGAAATGATAAGCTTATCATTTGCTCTCAGCTTTTGACCAACAACACGATGGATCTGATCCACATTGGTTGGCTCTTCGTCCAGAAGCACTTTCCCTTGAGAATTTATCAGACAGTTTAGGATATTTTCTTTCCGAATTTCAATTTCCATATCACCCGGCGGTGGTAGAACAATGCCAAGTCCTTTATCGGTATCAATGGTGGTTGTTACCAAAAAGAATATTAAAAGTAGGAAAGCGATATCTGCCATTGACGAGGTAGGAATCTCGCCACCTTTAAATCTGCGTTTTTTGGCCATTAGCCTGAAATTTTCTAGTTTTTGGCTTCCTGCTCGTATAAGTAATCCATGATTTTCACAGATTGCTCTTCCATATCCAGGACAAGCTTATCAATCCGGGATACAAATATATTCTGGCAGGTCTGGATAATCATAGCAACAATTAAACCGAATGCAGTTGTCAATAATGCTTGCGAAATACCTCCAGCAACAACAGCCGGAGAAATATCATTTGCTGCCTTAATTGCATCAAATGCGCTAATCATTCCAACAACTGTTCCAGTAAAGCCCAGCATAGGGGCTATGGTGATCACGGCATTTAACCAAATCATGTTTTTTTCTAGAAAGGCCATTTCTATAGCACCTGCATTTTGGATTGCCTTTTCAACATCATCTAATCCCCGGTGCATTCTGGAAAGCCCTGCATGGAAAATTGCAGCAACAGGACCATCGGTCTCTTCACAAGTGGTCGCAGCTGCAGTCGCACCATTTTCATCAATTGCGCTTGTAATTTCATCAAAAAATGACTGTGAATCAACGGCAGACATCATGAGTGAATAAAAACGTTCAATGGCAAATCCAATTCCAAATAGCAATGTAATCAGGATCGGCCACATAAAGCCACCGCCCTCTAAGAAATAATGGACCATATTGTTACTCCGTTATGATCTAATTAAGTTATTAAAATAATAAAAAGATTATTTAAAAAGATGTTTAATTTAATTGAATGAATGTAAGAATGCATCAGCTTCATTAAAGTGTTTTAGTGTTTGGAGAACTTGGTAGTCGGTCTGTAATCGGATGTTAGCGGCTTCATCTTTTCCCCAAATAGAACCAGCAATCTCTCCTTTAATTCTATTGTGTATAAAATTTAGGTTTTGTTGAAGTGAATCATGAATGACATAAATAGAATCTTTATCAAGCTGTACCAAAAATTCTGCGAATAAATCATCAGAAACGCGCCAGGAATCACGAAACTGATCGAAAGACTGAAATTCATCTTGGTGCTTGGATGCATATTCTGATGCAAAATTGAATATAGGTCTTTTTGCGCTTCTCAATACTTTTCCTGTCTCACCATTGATATTATTTTTATAGGGAATATAAATATCCGGTGTGATACCTCCACCTCCATATACAGTTCGTCCTGATTTTGTTTCATACTTTGGTCGTAATTCCTTTAGACTATCAATTTTAGATTCTCTATTACTTTCATATAATTCCCGGTAATAAGCCAAATCATTCCCATCTTCAAAAGGCCGCTGTATTAATCTCCCGGATGGTGTATAGTATCTTGCAATTGTTACTCTAACTGCTGCGCCACTATCTAATGGTAGTTGCCGTTGCACCAGTCCTTTGCCGAAGCTGGTTTCACCAACAACTAATCCACGATCTAAATCCTGCACAGCCCCCGACACTATTTCACTAGCACTGGCAGACCCACGATTAATCATTACAATCAGAGAAAAATCATCATAGCCTATATTGGGATCACCCATAAATACTTGATTCGATTCCTTGACTTTACCGATAGTATAAACAAGAGTATCTTCCAGAGTAATAAACTGATCAGCAATCGCTGCAGCTTGCTCCAAAAATCCGCCACTATTTCCACGTAGATCAAACAAAAGCCTTTTCATCCCTTTAGCTCGTAGAGACTTTAACGCCTTACTTACCTCTTTTTCTGTAGTTGCTGAAAATCGCCTTAGAAATATATATCCAGTTTGATCATCTATCATGGTGGCTGCACCGACGCTGTAGATTGGAATATTGTCTCTGATAATTGTGACATCAAAAGGCTTTCCTATTCCAATTCGGCTGATAGTAACATCAACCTTTGTCCCTTTTTGCCCGCGTAGCTTTTTAAATACCTCATCTTTTGTAATCTTATAGGCATCTTCACCATTTATGGCTATTATTTTATCCCCTGACATAAGCCCCACAATATCAGATGGGCTATCTGGTATAGGAGAAATTACAGTAATGAAACCATCTAATATATCAAACTCAATTCCGATTCCTTGAAAATTTCCCTTGAATAATTCAGTAATATTTTCTTGTTCTTTTGCAGGAATATATGTCGAATGCGGGTCAAGCTCTTCCATTAATCCATGAAATGCACCATCCATAACCTTATTCATGTCAACAGTGTCAAAATAAAAATGATTTACATATGAAATAATTTGTTGCAGAACGTTAATTTTTTCTCGTAAGACCCTGTAAACATTTTGATTACTGGAATATATTTTAGGTGTAAGCAGTACAGCTGCTAAAAGAAAACCGAATGATGCAGATATTACCAGAGGCCAAATACGCCGAAAGTTTTTAAACATAAGTAATTTTTTATTAAATCTATAAAGAAAATTTATAGAAGGAATTTATCTATCTCCACTAGGAAGATATTAGCTATAACTGGTTATATATTGGAAATAAGAAAAAGGAAAGCAGTTATCATTGGAATTCCAATAAACCATCCACCTTTTAATTCTCTAGGTTTTATGTGCGGTGTTTTATTATTCACTTGATTGTATCTAAATGCAACATCCACAATTTTTCCAGATTCAACGTAAATAGTTTCAACACCAAAAGATTGATTATGTACAATGAGATCATTATTGACAAAAGACCAATTGCCTAGACTTAGAGCTTTTTTATTTGCTGCTTTGAAGCTACTTATTTGGTGCCAACCGGGCTCAACTGATATAATATTTAAAAGCGGTGTTTCACCAACATATTCTCCATTTACAAAAATAGGTATACCATCCATGTTTGTGTTTACTTGAATACCGCCACTACCATACATCTCAACATCGATGATTTTACTGTCTATCTTTTCTGCAAATTGACTTTGTGAGTTATCCGTACCATTATAGGCTTCAATAGCTTCAGATTCACCAGATCTGGTCCATAACTCATGGTTGTCATCTGCGCCAGTACTCTCATTGGGTTCAATTGATTCTAAAGCATCGGAGTTTTGTAGAGATGATTTCTCCCTTTCATTTGCCAGAGTCGCCCTCGCTTTTTCAATCAATGCATTAAACTCTTTCTTTTTAGATTTTTTGGATTTAATAACATCATTGTGGGTCGCCAAACTTTGCTTTGCTGGTTTATGATTTTTTTCATTCAGTACGTTGGTTTGGTTGTTATTAAGTAACCCTATTTTTTTAATGTTCTGATAGTTGTTACGGGCTTTTTCTACTCGCAGAGCTAATTCAGATTTATTTACACCCTTAGGATTAGAATGCTCTATGGTTGTATTTTGATTTACACCGTCATTATTATATTCAGTTGTTTTTTTAGTACTACGTTTTGTCAATAATGCAACCTGCTTTGCATCTTCAAAACTTTTGCGCGCCTTTTCCACCCGCTTATTGAACTCAGATTTATTCGAATCTTTTTTATTGGACTCTGCAAGTCTAAATACCGAACTACCCTCATTTTTTATATGAGTTTTTAGATTTGCAACTTTAGACTTGCTCATTTCTGTATGAATGAAAACAATTGTATTGGGGCTTGTTTGGGAGTTAATAATATCGAACCCAACAATAGGCCGACCAATTAAAAAAGCGAGTTGTGTTGAATTTTGAAAATCATCCATTTTAACTTTTTTCAGAGGGTGTTGCAAGTTTGAAAATGGCAGTTTGGTTGATGGAGGCCTCACCCCAAGAACCGTTAGATAGACCCAACCACGATCAGATTTCCAGCCAATTATATCGTCATCCTGGATTGGGTCTGTTAAGTCTATATTAACCATAATCCCATTATCCTTGATAGAATAATGAATGTTTTCAATAGATTTTTCTGCCATGCACAGCGATAGCAGAATGATGAATGTAATCTTATGTTTCAAATTATACTATGTGTTTCAATTAACAGAGCTCTATTAATGAAAACAATCTTTACTTTGTTAAGAAAAAAAGCATCAAATATATATTACTGATTTAATTAAAGTCAAGCTTATAAATTTCTATTTAGGCTTTGTATAATTTTACATTAGAATAAAAATATTTAATTTGATGTTAGAGACCAATATATAGCATTGTTCTAAAAGAGACTCCCTGGAGCGCAGATGCGGGAGAGTCCTTAATTTCATTTTTACCATTTAAAACCCATTTACCTTCTCTAACGGTCCCTTTATTAAACCCTGCACTAATGCGCAAACCCAATCGCTCCAAAAATTGCCATTTAATTGCTACATATGGTTGAAAATTAAAAAATGTTGCACTTACATCCCGCAATAATCCAGGTACTTCTCCTGGTGTAATATCGGGGTCATCGTATTCATCTGCGCTAACACCATAATATAATGTTCCTGTTGAATCCATTGTTCCATATACATTACTGAAAACTCTCTCCCATCGAGGGTTCCCATTTTGCTCATCTACAGAAATAGCTGCTCTTCCCAGACCCATTAGGGCGCCTGCTGACAGTTCCAAATCTTGAAAAACAGGCATAACATATTCTACAGAGGCTGCACCTAGATAAAACGAGAATTTTGCTTCAATAGTTGGATTGAAAAATGATGTATAATCTTTGGAATCTTCACCTTGATCAAAAACCCCGTTTGCTTCGCCATTTAAATTATCTTTAAAAACAATAATATCTGGAATTGTGGACACTGCAGTTGCCCCCATACCTGCGTATCCGCCAATGCGCCATCGTCCAGTTACATGTGCAAACCCTTCTCCACCATGAATAACAAAAGGATTATCAAAGTTTTCTGGTTTCAAACCCAATCCGGATAGATAATGTGACCCCGGAATAGAATCCAAGCTAATGTACATTGGACTATATCCAATGCCGCCACCAAGAAAATCCTGCGCCGGATAACTAAACTGCGCAGATAAAATAGAAATGTTGACTGAAATGAATAAAATGAAATTTTTCATATTTAATAGGGTTCTCCGCATGGTTTATGCTTTCAAATTAAGATTCATCTTTGAATTTAGAAAGAAAATATGGCTGAAAACGTAAGTAATATTAAAAAAATAAAAGCAGGGGCTTTTCCTTGTAAAAATAGCTTTAACATCCTATATTTTTCAAACAGTAAACGAGGTAAGGGAGATCAAAACGTGATTTGCCTCCCGAATAACTACATCCAATTTTGGTTTAAACCATGAGGTTAAGTACGTTCAATGGAGCCGAAAATGGCTTCTTAAAAAACTTTTTTCTTGGAGTTCTGCTCTTGTCTTCGCTCTCAGGCGAGAGAGCAATCCATATTCTGGGGTCATATGATCTTGATGATGATGATCAAATTGATTTCGTCATCCTTAATAGAGGTGCATCTTCTATAATTTGGGTAGAAATTGCAAAATCTGGTGTTCAAGAAGTAAAATGGACATATCAACTACCTGATGGTCAACAATTTAATGATGCAGTAGTTACCGATATTAACAGCGATGGGTTTGTGGATCTTGTTGCCATTATTGATTTATTCCCAGCTATTGATGATCAGCCGTGGATTTATGTATTTCTAGGTAGCTCTACAGGGTTTACGATGAATCCCCTGACTTTAGGACATATGTCTCTGGGATTAAATGCAGTCCGTCCTTCCAATATCAGTTTGGTCCCGGGCGACGAAAACCAATTTGTTGTTGCTTTTGGTTCTCCACTCCGACAGGGCATGGTATTCAATATTGATCTAGTAGATGGAGATATTATCGTAAAAAACACCAAAATGCTTTTAGCACCGATAATCAGTAATGGGTATGGACTGGTATATACCGGCGCATTTAAAAGTAACGGTGGATACTTTGTTGTGACTATCGCTTTTGAAAACAAACAATTAAAAGTAGCAATTTTTGATATTGTACAAAATTATAAGCTAATACAGTCTGGCATTCTTAATATCGATAATGCGATTTATCCTTTGGGTGCGGATATCCAAGCTTTTAAGTCAAAATGGTCTGAAAAAAATGGTTTGCTTATCCCCTTTGGGTCAGATGATGTTTTTTTGTTAGAGATAATTGGAGAAAACCTAGAACTGAATAATACAAACTTGTCAGGCAAAGGACTATTTCAATTACCTAACTCATATGATGCGCAAAGTTTAGTTTCAATTTTACAAAAAAGAATAGATGCAGAAATTATATCATCTTCGCCAATCTCGAAGTTTATCTCATCGGAAATAGAGAAAGGATACTTAGCTCCTCCACCTGCCCTTGTGATGGATGAAGTATCAACTTTAAAATCTGTCCCCATTCTCTATGATCAAGATTTAACCACTTTGCCGGATGATCAAATAAAAATTTTATATGAAGAGACTGATGAAACTAAATCAAAAGCAAAATATCATTCTCTAACCCCAACCCTTGGAGACTATTTAGCAAATGTAGATAAAACATCCACAGAAGAAACATTGGATTTTGTAAAAGAAGCAGTCCCAGCGATGAATAAGGATATGGAAAGCGTGACCTGGGCTGACGAAGCTGGGTTTACACGTATTAATCTTGGGGAATATACCCCTGACGCGACAGACTTGGATTCTATAGTTTCTCCTATCCCGGAAAAGGATGCAGGCATTACCACTTTTCAACAATCTGTCCATGAAGCGATAGCACCTAGGGCTGTTTCACAGGATACTGTTTTGGATATGCAATCAGATGATGAAATTGACCTGTATTATGTCTTAGCTATTACACCAGCATCTGATACAAAAGACCGTTACATTTTTGATGGCCAAGCGCCCTTCGGAGTGTCAGTTAATCAGGTTCCACCCATGGGAAAGGCAACTCATTTTCAGCATGGTATTTCTGCAAATCTTGCAAATTTGGACAGAGGTGAGACCTTTGATTTCGCCTATTCTCTTCGAGATGCAAGATTAGATAGTATCACAACATTGATGATGGTCCATGATATGCAGACTAATGTTGTTTTTATGTCAATATCACCTACCAGTGATTCTCTATCCCAAGCTTACCAACCAGAAGCTTTTGATCCGAAATTATTTGAATTTCCAGATTATTTTTTTGAAGGATTTCCCACATCCCTTGATATGGATTTTACTGATAAATTAATCCGTTTTTCCTTTGATGGCTTCGAAGATTCAACTTATCATGGTATTTATCTTTCTTCCACCACCCCATCTAATCCAGCCCAATCTTTAGCCGTTTTTATGGACGAAGGAACATTGCAAGCTATTCGTGGTGAAATTGTGGTTCGTGCAAACGGCTCTAAAAAAGTTACTACAGAATTTGATTTAGTTGGCAAAGTTGAACCTGCCGTTATGTTTTCTCGCCTTATTCAAGAAATGTTCCCAGACGAATTGAAAATAAAATTATTACAGGGGGCATCTCTGGAAGAACCTCTGTTTGGTCCTAGTGGTAAATTACCTAAGGTTACTCGAGAGCCTCGTTTACCTGACGCACAACCTGCTCAGGCAAATCCGGAAATACCTGTTGAGCCTAAACAAAGTAATGTTCCTATAGAAAGGAGTATTATGAATGATGAAAAGATAACGAAAGAATCCAATACACCAGTTCCACAGGAAAATGAACTAGAGCCAGATGTATTAGAAGTGGAAAAACAAGTATTGGAACCTACGCCCAGTGCTTCTGATTCATTAAAACTCGAGGATAGAAAGGAACCTTTGAAACAATTAAACAGTCATCCTGCAACTCCGGAAGAACCCCAATCTAAACCAGAGCCGGACAACCAACCGATAAAAAGTGATGATGAAAACGGAAAAAATCCATAGATAGAATCAAAATGAAACTATCAAATCAAATTTCTAGAGTTTTTTCAATCCTGATAGTGATTTTGAATATGATTCAAGGGCAAAAGATTGTTCATATGAATGGAACGTATGATTTAGATGGCGATGCACTTTTGGAGTTTATTGCGTTGGAATTAGATCCGACCCATGCCGTTTTTCCATCAACTGTCCGCTATTATGAGATTGATGCTGATGGATATCAAACTTTAGTTTGGGAATTCACCCCACCGGATGCTTTAGATGGCCATTTTGTAGATGCTCAAATTGGTGATCTAGATGGAGATGGTGCACCTGAACTTGTTCTTGTAATGAATTTATCTAGATTTGGTGATAATGCAACTCCTCATGTTTTTGTCGCAACCTATTCTTGGGATGGATCTAATTTTTCAGAAATTCCTACAGCTACGTTAGATGTTGGAAAAGAAAATCGTTCTTTGCGTTGCAATAACTTTCAACTTTTAGATCAAGATTCAGATGGAGATCAGGAATTGGTCTTGGCACTTGGTAGTCCATTTCGTGGATTTGCAATTGTGAATTCAACTGCAACCGGATTGTCTTTGACAAAAAAAGTTCGTCCTGATGAGCTATTGGTGGGTTCAGGATTACTTTATGTAGGTGTAGTAGATTATGATGGTGATGGCTATGAGGATGTTTTAGCAATTAGCCCTGAGGGGCATACAATAAAGGCTCAGCCTTTTTATAATATTGGTGGTGTATTTGATTCTGGACATTTGGTACGTAAAAGAATTGATGGCCTAAGTGGGATTATACCTTATTCCATTGAATTAACTGACTGGGACTCAGATGGTTTTTTTGATATCCTGATCCCATTTAGTTCTGGTGATATAGCTGCATTTACATTGACGCCAGCCACCTTGGTTATAGAAGAAATTCCTGTTAACCCTGGTCCTCTTACCCAGTTTGCTTTAGAAGATTTTAATCAAGATACTTTTGAAGATATATTAATGTTGTCATCTGACATTAACGCATTAACTTTAGTCTCTGGAAAAGATGGCGGTATAGAAGGCGCAGAAAATGCTATGAGACATGTCCCAGCGGACATGCAAATATTTTCAATGATACCTATGGTAAAAGCAGGACAATATACTGGCAATGTCTTGGTCTCTGGCTGGAATGGTCAAGAAAATTCTACTTATGTTATTCAACTTGGAAAAATATCTGATAAGCTGGACCAAGGGTTTTTGATCACGTCTGACTTTATTTCAAAACGATTACCAGATTTATTGTCTAATGTTCAGGATTATGAGCCGGAAGTACCAGAGGTCTATATAGAAGTATTGCCTGAAGAAACAAAACCATTACAACCCCAACAGGAAGAAAAAATTATAACTGATTTAGGGCAATCTCCAGGGAGCTATATACCCGGGACATTAGTCCCTGATCAACAGGAAGGTAAAGCTCTAAGAGAGCAACCAAAAGCAACAATTCCAAAAAAAGTTGTTAGGACCTTAGAGCAACCCAAAAGACCTCGTCCAAAAGAAACTATTGGACAGCGTCTTCCGAAACATATTCTTCCACGATATGTACTTCGACCTGGCCAGCCTTTTCTCTATGAAATTCCCCGCGATAGTACGGATGAGTTTTATAGCTTTCGTTGGGAAAACCAACCACCAAAGGGCATGTATTTCCTCTATGAGAGCCAATCTATTAACTGGGTACCTACTGAAAAACAATTGGATGCTTTTCCATTGGCATATCTGGTACGTATGAAAGTGGATGAGATTGTAGAGCCAACAAGTGCATCTACAGCAGATGAACAAATATTTAAAGCTGTTCCGGTTTTAGAAAGCAGGGATGAAGGTTTATGGATCTATGTGAATGACCCTCCTAGGTTTTTAACTCAACCTACCATAACTGAATTTATAGCAGGATCTAAATTTCGGTATGAGCCCGTAGTCCAAGATCGAAATAAAGATGCAAATGTCAAACTTGAATTAGAAATTGCACCTGAGGGGATGACTCTAGATAATGGTGTGCTTAATTGGAAGACTGATAGTGCTCATGTTGAGATTTATGATGTACGATTAATTGCTACAGATGGCTTTGAACGGACCGCTCAAGAATTTCAGCTTTTTTCTCGTGCTGGCGTAAAAATTCTATCAAATGCGCCTGAGTATGCATCTGTTGGGACTCCTTACAAATATTCTGTAAAAGTGTGGCGTCAACGACCTGATGAAAAAATTAATTACAAATTATTTTTTGGACCTGATGGTATGAAAATGGAACCAGATGGTACGATTTCATGGATACCAAACCCGGTACAGGTTGATACAGCCAAATATGCTGTGGTGGTAAGCCATGGCGTAGCGACAGATACACAATACGTGGACTTATTTGTTAATCATCCACCTATTATCAAAGCCTCACCAAACCCCGTGAATAAGATAAATGTTGGCGGAATATGGGATTTTGAGTTAATAATCGAGGATCCAAATAAAAATGATAAGCTGATCTATACAGCTCATGAGTTACCAGAAGGAATGCGGATGGACCCATATACAGGTCGCCTTCGTTGGGAACCAACCATGGGTGAATTAGACTTTCATACATTAAAAATTGAAATATCTGATGGTCATGAATCCCGTATGATTGAATCTGATTTTTTTGTTAATGCTCCTATACATATAGTTTCCGTACCTACAATGTCAGCAACCGTAGGTGAAGAGTACACTTATCGTATTATGGTAAATGATAAAAATAAGGGTTCATTATTGCCATTTAAGAGGGTTGTAAAAGTAGAAAATTTATCCGTTATACGTATGTATTCTATCAATATAACAGATGATGTTGCTCTGTCAGGCGTAGATCGTTATATAGGTGATTGGCATAATGCTGATGCTATTTATTACCATGATCCAAAATATCCTGCAGATTCTCTTGTTTCACGATTAAACATGAAAAAATATACCCATTCGGTATTTTTTGAAGATGATAGATTATGGGTGATATTAGAAACTATTAATGGTCGGACCATTAAGATTAAAGACTTTTTATGGGAATTTTTCCATGGTGGAAAAGGAAAGCCTCCTAGGGTAGTTGTTGAACGAGTAAACCCAATCAAATTTTCGCTATTAGATTTTCCTGAAGGAATGGTTGTAGAAGAAGCATCTGGTACAATACGTTGGACACCAAATGTAGAGCAGACAGATGCACACCGAATAACTGCTGTTGTTTCAGATGGCTATACAAAAGATGAGCAGACATTCGAAATTTATTCAAACCATTTGCCTACAATAGTTTCTAATCCACCGAATATGGGTTTAGTTGGAGAATTATTCAAATATCAGGTAAGAGTCGATGATAGGAACGAAAACTCAAATTTGGAATATACTCTGCTGAAAGGGCCTCACGGAATGCAAATGGATCGCTATGGAAAGATTTTGTGGGTGCCAAAAGCAGCTCAGATTAACAATAACACGTTTGAAGTAGCTGTGAGTGATGGTTACGGTACCGATGTGCAGAATAGCAAAATTTTTGTGAATAACGCGCCTTCAGTCATTTCTAATCCTAAACCTGTAGGCCTCACTGGTCATTCATGGCGCTATAAAATGACAACAGAAGATTTGAATGGAGATAAAGTGGCATATCGTGCTGTGCGCCTACCGAAATATGCCCGTTTTGATAAAAGGAAGGCTACAGTCGAATGGACACCTAGGAAGAACCAATTAGGAATGAATGATTTTATTCTAATGGCGGTGGATGAACATGGTGCTACATCAAGCCATGAATTTCAAGTCCATATTTTTCATGACCCAAGCTCTCAACAATTAGTCAATACTGGATGGCCACTTATGTTAACTTTTGTAGGTGTAGTATTCGCTTGGGGAATGGCACAGATATAATAATAAATTATTATTTATTTATTTTATTTAAACACCCATCTATCAAAATATTTAAATCTTTCTTCGGTTTAATTTCCAAACTCATTTCAATAATAATCAAAGGTTTTGAAATAGTAAATGATGCTAATTTCACCCAATCCTTTTCTGTTGTAATAATATAGTCGGCATTTACAGATAGAGTTTCTAGTAAAGTCCAATCTGATTCTGAGTATTTATAATGATCCGGAAAGACTTTTTCTCCTAAAATTTTACAACCTAACTTTTTAACCGATTTTTTAAACCCAAATGGGTCGCCAATAGCAGAAACAATAAATACTTTACAACCGTCCACAGATTCTAATTTAACTGGTGATAAAGGTGAAATTGAAGTTTTAACAAAAGAGCAAAAAATAGGCATTCCCGTTTCTTGAACTTTTCTAAATAAAAAAGGATTTGATTGTTTCAAGTTTATTTTCGTTAATATTATTGCACTCCCTCTTTTTATATTTAACCAAGGTTCCCTTAAAATACCGTAGGGAATAAGTTTATGATCATATTTTGTATCTCCACTATTGACTAGTACCAGATCTAAATCCCGATTTATAGCTCGATGTTGAAAACCGTCATCTAAAAGAATTACATCTGGATTAAATTTTTTCTTTAAAAACTTACCTCCTCTAAAACGATCTTCATCTACGACTATCGGAATAGAGTTTAGTTTTATTGCCATTAAATAGGGTTCATCTCCTACATCTTGCCATGTAGTCTTTATCTCAGATCCATTTGACACTAAAACCATACCTGATGTAGAACGCCCATATCCTCGACTTAAAATTGCAACCTTCTTCCCATTACCTTTTAAATAATTCGCTAAATAAATAACAGTAGGTGTTTTACCGGTTCCCCCAACAGTTATATTTCCAACACTTATAATATTGCATAATAAACGTCTTGAAATAAAAAAATTATATTTATAAAAAAGATTTCTCCAATAAACAACTCCCCAGTAAATAAGTGCCAGCGGGAATAGCAAATAAGAGTAGAATCGCTTACGAACTCTCATTATTTGTATAATGCAAATTATTATTTTCTGTTTGGCACATCTTTTGAATGAGAATTTTACTGCATAAATCAAAATCACATTTTTTTTCAAAATAAAATGGTTTTCCGTATTCAATAAAGATATTACCAAATGGTTTTTCCAGGTAAAATGTATCCCAGTTCGTAAACTTCCAGTGGCGTGTTGATCTAACATTGATAGGAATTATGGCGGCGCCTGTTGCTTGTGCAGCTCGAATGACACCAGGCTTGGGTATTTTTGGGGGTCCAGTTGGACCATCCGGTGTGATAAATACAAGGCTTCCAGGAATTTTTAACGCACGGATCATTGCTTTATAAGCGATATCTCCTTTTTCTTTGCTAGATCCTCTCATCATATGCCATCCCCATTTGGTTGCGATTCTTGAAATAATTTCAGCATCCTTATGGGTTCCGGCAACGGCATGTACAATTTCATCGCGTAGGTCATGTACAATTGTTAATAATTGACTATGCCATGCAGATAATATCACTGATGTCCCTTTTTGAATTATTTGTCGATAATTTTCTCTTCCTCTTACATCTTTTTGATTTGTTCCATAGATGCACTTGAGCAATAAACTGCCTAGAACGACTTTTAAATTCATAGGAATTGATTTTATCATGAGTCCAGCATCATTTTGGATAAAATAGCTTCAGCAGCACGATTATACACTCCTGGCTTTCCCAAAGTAAGACGTACCGTATCAAATCGAGTTAACATCCTTTTTCTTTCTTCATTGTTTTGATCAATCAATGGCAATAAAGCTTTCACAAGATTGTCCTTAGTCATATTATGTTGTAAATATTCAGGTACAATTTTTTTATTAGCAATAAGATTTACAATTGATGCAAATGGTATTTTGGTCAAATTTTTTGCGATAAACCATGAAATACAAGATAGCTTGTAACATACAACTAATGGAGTATCTTCCACCGCACATTCTAAGGTAGCTGTTCCAGAAGATACCAATGCAGCAGTGCCAGCTATAATAGCTTTGCGCGAATTCTTTTCTATTTTAAAATGATTTGGTAATGGCGAAAGGTTAACGTGAGGTGATTTTCCAACCATAATCTGTAGATTAGGATGTATTTGTTTTAATGTTTTTGCCGTGTCTAGAAATATAGTCCAATGTCTATCGATTTCTTGTTGCCGACTGCCAGGTAATAAAACTAGTAGAGGATGTTCAATTGTTAAATTATGGCGCTGGTAAAACTCTTTTGATGATTCATCAAAATGTTCCTTATCTGCAAATGGATGCCCTACATAGTCTATCTTTAATCCTTTCGATTTAAACCAATCATGTTCAAATGGGAATATAGAAAGCGCCTGATTTAAAACTGACTTCATTGTTTTAACTCTTTTTTCTTTCCATGCCCATACTTGAGGTAGAATAAAATAAGTAATTGGAATATTTAATTTTTTGATTTTTTTTGCTAATCTCAAATTAAATCCTGGATAATCGATTAGAATAACTCTATTTGGTTTTGTCCTCTCTATTGTATTGCTTGTCTTTCTTAAAATATGCATCATCCGTGGCAAATGTTTTACTACTTCTGTAAATCCCATCATAGTTAAGTCATCCGAATGTTCCAGAAGCTGCATGCCTGCATTTTGCATAAACTTGCCACCATGCCCCATAAAAGATGAATTAGGCTCTAGTCTTTGAATCGCCTTTATAAGTCTGCCTCCATGCAAATCACCTGATGGTTCACCGGCAATCAAAAAAAATTTTAATGGCGTAGAATCCATTTAAATTCATTTAAACGGGCGGGAACAACACCGTTTTTATTACAATTATAGTTATAATGAGGATCAAGTTTTGTAAAGTCCGTTTTTCTGTTTTCAGGGTTTTAAAAAGATGTGTGGGTTTTCGGTTATCTTTACCTAACCAAGGGGACAGCCTTGGAAATAATCTAGGAACATATCGCTTATAAATTGTGTAATCCTCACCAAATAGGCCATTTAATGTTTCTTCTTCCAATGAAATAATCATGGAATATTGAAATGAAAAAAATATAAAAACTAGAATAAATAATTCCCACATATATTGTCCACCTGCAATAAAAACAATCCCGCAATAAATAATCATATTGCCTAGGTATAATGGATTTCTTGTACATGCATAAGGCCCTGTTGTGCACAAAGATGGTGCGCCTACTTTTATTGTCCTTGTAACACCTCCGGCATATCGTACGGCATTTATTCTTATGGACTCCCCAAAAAAAGCTAAAACACAACCCCACATAAAATATGGCATAGAAGGTTTTGCAAAAAAAAGCACAACCAAAACAATTGGAATTGGTGTATAGCTTCTGTTGGAAAATAAAAAATTACGAAAATCCACTAATGTAAATCCTCTAAAATCATCTGTTGAATTTTCATGGCGACCTCTAAAGCATCCTTTCCTGCTTTGCCGCTCACAATAGGTGTTTCCTTCCCTTGAATTGATCTAACAAAATTTTCTAATTCCTTTTGAAGTGCATCAACAGAATCTATCGGCGGTTTATTATAGGCAATGAATCGTTTATTCTCTTCGTAGTGAAAGGGTAAAATCATTAGTGCGTCTGGGTTTTTATCAGGTTCAGACACGATATTATAAACTTCTGTGATTCCCAAGAGTAGATCAATTGTGGCATAGAGATCACGTTGGAATACTTTCAGTTTACGTACCTTATCTTTTGCTACGCGGCTAGACATGATGCTGGCTACAGTACCATTTCCAAAGCGTATCCTGGCATGAGCAATATCTACAGAACTAGTAAGGATTGAAAGCCCGCTAGCGCTAATTGATTTGACAGGAGAATTAACAAGGGTTAATAAAATATCAATATCATGAATCATTAAATCCAATACAACAGGCACATCTGTTCCTCTGGCAGTGTAGGGCGCTAACCTCTGAATCTCGATAAATTTCGGATTTATATTATATGGATTTAAAGCCACAAGGGCAGGATTTAATCTTTCTATATGTCCAACTTGAATCATGACTCCTTTTTCTTTTGCCAAAAGTATTAAACTCTCTGCCTCTTCAATAGTTGTGGTAATAGGTTTTTCAATAAATACATGTTTCCCAGCCATTATACATTTTTCTGCTATAATTGCATGAGTAGGAGTAGGTGTCACAATTGAAACTGCATCCACATCAGATAATAGTGATTCTAGATTGGGGTAAACATTGACGCTGTTTTTTTGGGCTATGGTATCAGCTCTTTTGAGATTTAAATCAAATATACCGATCAAATTTGTATCTGGGAGAGTGACAAAATGTTTAACATGGTGCTGTCCCAGATGCCCCACACCAATGACGCCAATGTTAACAGATTCATTTCTCATAGTATACTTAAAAGTTACGGAATCGTAATATTAGATTACATGGGAGAAAACGAACGATTTTGGTAATTGGAAAAATCTTGCTTTTCTCAAGTACAAAGAGCAATTTTTGACCATAAACGAGGTATTAATGGAGTTCCAATATGGCTAACGACATGAAATCCGGGATAGGGTTTATTATCCCAGCAGCCGGCGTCGTCGGCTTTTTTACATCTCTTCTCATGGGGGAATTTCTCCTGAGTATCATTATCGCTGTGGCCGGTATATTAGTTTGGTTTCTATACATGCTGGTTATGGAATCCCGCATCCCTGATCAAATGGGAAATATGATTTTGCTTTTTGGGGTAATGTTGGCTATCGGAATCTTTTTTGGTTTTGGTATCAACCAAAATATGTGGGGAGGATTTGAATTTAGATCAGAGGGATCGATATTTTCGCTTGTGATTCTTTTTTTTGCAATACTTACTGGTCTTAACTTTCGGAACCAGTCTTCTTCGATAGCGACAGCAGATAGCGGACTCTCTGATGCTGATCGAGATTTAGTCATGAATGCAATTAAGCAAACAGAATCTTCTAGTGAAACCACTGATGATCCACGGGTGATTGTTGTGAAACAGGAAGCACCTTTGGAAAAAACGGAGGAAAAACAAGAACGAAAGGAAACAAAACAGCCTGAGACTTATGATCCATATGCTATGACTAATAATCCTTATTTTGCTTATCCACCTGATTACTATTATGATGAAGAAGATGAAGAAGATGAAGACTATGAAGAAGATGAAGATTATGAAGAAGATGAAGATGAATAAATTCCATAATCCATAAAAAATAAAAGGGCAGAATTACTGCCCTTTTTTATTACAATTTTAAACATTAAATCTGAAATATATACAATCACCGTCCTGTACTATGTATTTTTTACCTTCTTGCCTTATTAAACCTAAATTCGATAATGTTGTTTCCGACCCATGTTTGATCATATCATCATAATTAAAAACTTCAGCTTTAATGAATCCTCGCTCAAAATCAGTGTGGATTACACCCGCAGCTTTTGGCGCTGTAGATCCATTGGGAATTGTCCAGGCCCTGACTTGTCTTTTACCACAAGTAAAGAATGTATGTAGTCCCAGTAATTGAAATCCTGCACGGATTACTTTATGTAACCCAGGCTCTGAAAGTTGGTACTCCTGAAGGAATAGGACTTTCTCTTTATCCGGAAAGACTGCAATTTCTTGTTCAATAGACGCACAAATATCAATGGCTGAATTTCCTTCTCTATTAGCAAATTCATATAAGGCCTGAACATGTTTGTTTGTTTTTGTATGCATGATTTCAGCTTCTGCGACATTCGCAACATAAAGGATAGGCTTGCTCGTTAAAAGATGAATTGAACGAAATATTTTTTTTTCATCCTGGTTCACGGGCAGTGTTCGAGCACGATTTCCATTATTACAATGAGTTAATAATCGATTTAACAAATCTAATTCGTTTTTACTAGCCTTATCTCCTGTTTTAGCCCTTTTTATAGTTTTTTGATACCTCTTTTCTAGCGTTTCTATATCTGCCAACAATAACTCTGTTTCAATAGTTTTCGCATCACGGATTGGATCGATCTCTCCATCCACATGAGTAATATTTTTATCTTCGAAACAGCGTACCACATGAATTATAGCAGTAGTTTGCCTAATTTGTCCCAAAAACTGATTGCCTAATCCCTCTCCCTTACTTGCCCCTTTTACTAAACCAGCAATATCCGTGAATTCAATAGTGGCCGGAATAATTTGTTTTGGATTATAAATTTTACCCAGCTCCTTTAATCTTGGATCGGGCAATGCTACAATTCCTATATGAGGTTCAATAGTGCAGAAAGGATAATTTTCTGCTGGAGTATTTGATGCTGTTAGTGCATTAAATAGGGTTGACTTACCTACATTGGGCAGTCCTATTATTCCACATTGAAGGGACATAGATTATTTTGAAT
This sequence comes from uncultured Fidelibacterota bacterium, assembly GCA_913040915.1. GTDB lineage: Bacteria > Fidelibacterota > Marinisomatia > Marinisomatales > UBA1611 > CAXFCD01. The sequence goes on from CAJWHW010000001.1 coordinate 40,226, forward strand.
TAATTTTATAAAAAATAATTAATAAACCAGGGGATTATACAATCTTTAATTAAAAAGAATCTAATGATGGATCCTCGCCAAAATTATAAGTAAGATTATCAAATAAACCGACTTGGAGATTTTTTGCAAAATAGATTATTCTATCTTGGCTGGTACTTAATTCCCCATCTGCCCAGACCATATATTTACCATGACGATTTAATAATTTTTTGATATCAATTTTATAGGTCACTATGTCATGGTAAGGACGGACCTGTCCTTTAAATTTTAAATCTCCAACTCCTAATGCACGCCCTCGACCTTGTCCGCCAATCCAGGATAAAAAGAATCCTACTAATTGCCACATTCCATCCAAGCCTAAACAACCGGGCATTACTGGATCTCCTTTAAAGTGGCAGTGAAAAAACCAAAGTTCCTCTGAAATATCTAATTCTGCAGTAATGTGACCTTTACCATATTTCCCTTTATCATCATTTATTTCAGTAATACGATCCATCATGAGCATAGGAGGCAATGGCAGTTTACCATTTTCCATCCCACCCAGAGTACCTTCACCGCTTTGAATCAGCTCTTTTTTTGTATAACTATTTTTTTTTATCATTATTCGAATATTTTCCTGCTTTTTTGGATAGAAGAGAGTACAAATAATTTTAGATGAATAGAACCCACATTTCACACTTAACTTTCAATAATAGCAGGTAAATTGTTGACTAAATTTTGGAGACATATATGCACGAATGGGTTTTATTACTGGGTGGATCAACTGGACACGGTGCTGCCACTGCAAAGCGCTTAGCAAAAGATGGTTATGGAATCATCGCATTTCATTTTGATCGAGGTGAAGCGAAAAAAATCGCAGAGGAAACAATTAATGAGGTAAACGAACTCACAAAGGGTTACTGTCATTATTTTAACACAAATGCTGCAGCTCCAGAAACAATTGAAAAATATTTACCCCAAATCAAAGAAATCACTAGGAATAAACCATTAAAATTATTACTCCATTCGATCGCTTTCGGGACAACAACAAATTTTTTTGGGAAAAAACCTGTTACTCAGCGTCAAATGGATATGACTGTACATGTCATGGGTAATTCTATTCTATACTGGACACAGCAATTATACAATCAGGCATTACTGGAAAAAGGCTCACGGGTGATTGGATTAACAAGTGAAGGAAACTATGTTGCAATGGAAGGTTACGGTCCTGTAAGTGTTGCGAAAGTTGCCATGGAAGCGATCATTAGGCAAATTGGATGGGAACTTGGACAATATGGTATTACAGCGAATGCTGTCCAGGCAGGTGTAACCCCCACTCGTGCATTAACAAAAATAACAGAAGGTTGGGAAACTTGGGTGGAGAATACAAAAAAACGAAACCCAATGCGTAGAACAACAACTCCAGAAGATGTAGCAGGCACAATATCCATGTTATTAAAGCCTGAAGCTGATTTTATTAATTGTTCTATTATATATTGTGATGGCGGTGAGAGTCGATCTGGGTCATTTTAACAACAAAAATTGCAGTTAGAAAATCCGGGTAGACTGGTGCTTATATATTACTATAAGTGGTAATTACAAAATGTAATAATTAGAAGCGAAACGAAAGACTAAGAATCTGTGTCTTGGGCTAATTTTGTTTCAATTAATCCAACGAGATCATGACTGTCTTTACCAGGGGCAATATCAAAACTTCGTTTTGCTTCATTGAGTGCATACTCCCACCAACCTTTTTTTGTATATGCTATGGCTAGCTTGAAATGTGCATTACCCAGGATTTTAAATTCATCTCTGGTCAATTGACTTTGATCTCCTGAGAAAAGCCTTGCAACTTCACGATATTCCATAATGGCTTCATCAATGAGACCTTTTTGTAAATACCAATTTCCAAGATTTAGATGCCGTGAAGGATCTTCCTGGCAAGCATTAATAAATAGCGCAAGACAGGCAGGAAGAATTATTCTAACATGACGGGAAATTAAATGAATCATAATTGATCAGGAATTTTTAGCTCTACCTTGTAGAAAATCAAGTAGAAAATCTATCCAAATAAATTAGTTGATTTTTATCATGGTTTGGATCTTTAACTAGAAACTGAAGTAATATTATCCCAATAAATAAACTACTACCTAAAATTGCTAATGCAGTTTCGTATTGTCCAAATTGAATCAAATAACCAATTCCCACAATATAAGCTAAAACAAATGGAGCCAATAGTGTATCCACCAGACCCATATAAATTTTGGTATCTCTATTTTCAGCAAAATCATAAATTAAATTCATTGCGGAAGGCATAAATGCACCTTGTCCAATACCAATGAATATAAATATACCATATACCCATATCATATTTTGAGCAAAGATGGCAAGAATTACAGCTAAAAAATGGCCCAAATATGCAACCATCATCGCGGATTTATGGCCATATTCATCACCTAATTTTCCTGCAAGAAAACTGGCCAAGGACGCTGCCAAAACATTTAAAATAGTGAAAACTCCAGCCTCACTAATATCAAATTCAAAACGATCTTGGCAATAAACAGCGTAAAGACCCATTCCTGGTAAACAAGCTGTATAAAATATTCTGGACAAAATATAATTTTGAAAATTTTGATGTTTCAAAATAATGATAAAGGTTTCCTGAATAAAATTTCGCACCGTTTTATAGGATTTATTGATTTTTTTCGACTTAACTCGAAAAGGAATAAAAAGAATTGTTCCAATGGTGAGGGATATAAATAAAGTCATAAATCCAATACCAAAATTTTGTGGAAAATGAATATTACTATTTAATAGATATCGCAATGCAAATCCACCAATGAAACTTCCTATACTATGAAAAGCAAATCCTAGACCAAAAAATTTTCCACGTTCAGATTTAAGAGTGCTTTGATTTAAGAAGTCAGCCCAGATTGGCACAACAATTCCAATGGAAAAAGCATAAATTAAAAAATAAAAAAAATAAATTTTCCAAGCAATTGTAGCCGTATCCAGAACACTAAAACAAAAAGTATAACCCATGGCGAAAGTCACAATTAAAATAAAACCATGTGCTAAAATAACAGCTTTTTTTATATTAATAATGTTACGTCCTATTGCAGCAATAAAAAGCATTGGAATTGCTATCAGTAAACTAAATATTCCTGGTGTTGAGACGATTAAACTTTCAGGTGCACCCAGTTCTCTTAAAAATAATGGCACTATAGCGTAAATAGTATGGAATGCCAATCCAAAACCCCAGAAAAATTCGTGAGCTAAATTATATTTTAAATTATGTTGATGGTCGCTTGATGTGAATTCAGGCATTGGTTTTTTCATGAGTAAGAAGGACTATAGAGCCAAGGAGCAAACCTGCACCAATTAACTGGGATAAACTGAGCAATTTATCAAAAATGGCCCAATCAAGAATAACAGCAGAAAGAGGCCACATGAGTTCATACAACGTAGTATGAGAAGCTGGGAGATATTTAAGGCCATAATAATAAATGAAAAGAGCACCACCGCCAGTAGAGATAACTATTATAAGTAAATTTCTCCATTGACTAATCGTCAGGTCTAAAGTGATTTGATCTCCGATAGTAGAAGTTAAAATAATCAATGCTACTACTGCAGTTACAGTAAGCCTCAAAGCAGTAACTGCTGTAAAAGGTAGCTGACTTAATGCGTGTTTGCCTAATACAGTTGAACTGCCCCAACTAAAAGCAGCTAAAGTTGCTAATAGTGCCGCAATACTTGTTTTCTCTTCCCAATCACTTATTGTATTAGTACCAAAGGTAACAAGATACCCACCAAACATAGCAACCAGAGCAAGACCAATAAAACGCTGAGATAATTTTTCCTTTAAAATTATAGAGGCTAGAGAAATAGCAAACAAAGGTTGAAGTTTTTGAAGCAGAACCACCACTGAAAGATTTATATAATTCACATAGCTTAAAGCTTTGGTGTAGAAGAATGTACCAAGAATCCCTCCACATACTGAGATCCATAGAATAGAAAGCCATCCTCTCTGCCCCAATGTTTTTATTTCCGGCAAGGCCTTAATAAGAAATGGTAAAAATAACAGGGCTCCTAAAAAATGTTCTAAGGTTACAATTAAAAAAGAAGATACAGAGTAGAGTTCTTGTCTTAGTAATCCATCAACGCTCCAAAGTAAGGCAGCAAAGATGACGGCCAACGGAGGAAGTATTTTTCGCATTATTAAAATTAGGATTAAAATTGACTGGAATGTTGAGATTATTCCATTAGCATGTTATAGTACAATAAATAAAAGTATTATATCTACCTTTTTCATTTGAGGAAAATTAATTCCAAAAAGGAGAAACTGATTTTTCATATACTGCGCCATTTGAATTGCATTATCCTCATTTGCATTATGTTTAAGTAGTTATGTGAGCTGATCAATATGCAATAGATCAGTTGGCATTTTATTTTCAAGCCTGTCCGCCGATGCCCATGGATGGGCCAAGATCTATTCCTAATGAACCTGCTGCCTGCTGCCACATTTGTCCTGGTTGTACATTAAAAACAAAATCTGGAGTAGTTGATTGCATAAGCCAATCCCCATTTTCAATCTCACGTTCTAATTGTCCAGGAGACCAACCGGAGTGTCCAAGCATTAATTTAAATAAAATGTCCGGTTTATTTTGTAGTTCTCTTAAAACATATTTTTGGGATGTCATAGAAAATTCCTTGGAGAGGCGTATGGTTCCATTGACCTTGTATTCTGCACTATGGAGGACAATTCCTCGTTCAAGTAATACTGGACCGCCAAAGAAAACTTCGCTTACAAGTGAATTAATGCTATCATCTCCAATATATAATTTTTCAAAAATATCAATCAGATCTGGCTCTTTAAACTGCTTATTAATAATAATACCCATTGCGCCCTCTTTATTATGTTCACAAATGTAAATTACAGATTTAGAAAAATATGGATCAGACATATGAGGCATGGAGATAAGGATTTGGTTTTTTAGAGATCCCATGTCTCAACCTAACGAATCTGATAACCTGAGTCAAGTAAATGCATCAGTAGACTCCTTTGAAGAAATGTAAATGATCTTTGGGGCTAAAGATCAAATTTCTGTAAATTTTACGATGCTCGAAATTTCTACAAATTTAAATGTCTAAATGTTATGTCAACTCGAATAAATAAGATCATTGTTAAGGGCGCTCGCCAACATAACTTAAAAAATATCAATATAGAAATTCCTAGAGATAAACTAGTAGTTATTACGGGTCTTTCCGGATCAGGAAAATCATCTCTGGCTTTTGATACGATCTATGCAGAGGGTCAAAGGCGATATGTTGAATCTCTTTCTTCCTATGCCCGGCAATTCTTGGGTCTCATGGAAAAACCTGATATGGATGCCATCGAAGGTTTATCGCCAGCAATTTCTATAGAACAAAAAGCAACAGCCCGAAATCCACGTTCAACAGTCGGCACTGTAACAGAAATTCATGATTATCTCAGACTTTTATATGCCCATATTGGTAAACCACATTGTTGGGATTGTGGTAAGCGCATTCAAAAACAAACAGTACAGCAAATTGTAGATACTATAAGTAAGTTTAAGTCTGGCACCAAAATGCACATTCTTGCTCCGCTGGTTCGAGGTCGAAAAGGTCAGCACAAAGGAATTATTGAAGAAATCAAAAAGGATGGTTTTTTACGCGTTAGGGTCGATGGTAACATTATGACAGTAGATGATAAGATCATACTAAACAAAAATAAAAAACACACGATCGAAGTGGTTGTAGATCGTCTCATTATGAAAAAAGGAATCCATGATCGGCTTACAGAATCTATCGAATTAGCTTTAAAAATTGGCAAAGGGCTAATTATGGTAAATGAGTTACCAAATAAAAAACATTTATTTTCAGAGCATTTTGCATGTCCGGATTGTGAGCTATCTATGGAAGAGTTGGTGCCAAGGATGTTTTCCTTTAATTCACCCTATGGTGCATGCTCAAAATGTGATGGTCTCGGATCCCATATGGAAGTGGACCCAAATCTTGTTGTACCCGATAAATCTAAAAGTTTAATTCAGGGAGCTATTGCTCCGTTAGGGGAACAGCCTCGCGGAAATTGGTACGGCAGTATTCTGAAGAGTTTATCACGCCATTATAATTTTAATTTTACGACACCTTGGATTAAAATGAATAAGGACATACGGCAAGTTTTACTGTACGGTACCGGAGATCATAAGTTTAAAATGCAGTATAACTCTGAGCGATGGAGTGGTACTTATACAGGAGGTTGGGAGGGAGCAATCAATAATTTAATGCGGCGATATACTCAAACTAAATCAACGGGAATTCAAGAATGGATCGAGCAATTTATGAGTATGCGACCTTGTTCTGATTGTGGTGGAGCAAGGCTAAAAAAAGAAATATTAAGTGTCAAAATTTATGATAAAGATATCGGTGATATTTCATCTATGTCTATTCAGGATTTGAGTGCTTTCTTTAGGCAATTAAGCTTAACCAAAATGGAACAAGAAATTGCAAATCAAATTTTAAAAGAAGTTCAACAACGACTTTTATTTTTAGTCAATGTAGGTTTAAGCTATCTGACATTAGATCGAGCTGCAGCAACTTTATCTGGCGGAGAAGCCCAACGAATTCGTCTTGCTACTCAAATTGGTTCTCAACTAATGGGGGTACTCTATATTTTGGATGAACCATCAATCGGTCTACATCCTCGAGATAATAATCGTCTCTTAAATACATTAAAGTCATTACGAGACATTGGTAATTCAATTCTTATAGTTGAGCATGATCAGGAAACAATTGAAGAAGCAGATTATGTGATAGATCTAGGCCCTGGTGCCGGCAAGTATGGTGGGGAAGTTACATTTGCGGGACCACCAAATAGGCTAGTGAAATCTAAAAAGTCGTTAACTGGGCAATATATTTCAGGAAAAAAACAAATACAGTTGCCCAAAATTCGACGTACTTACGTTACCAATACATTATCTTTGAAAGGTGCGTCTGGAAATAATTTAAAATCTATTAATGTTGATTTACCGTTGGGGCGGTTTATTGCTGTAACAGGTGTTTCAGGTAGTGGTAAAAGCACGCTAGTGAATGAAACATTATTCCCTCTTTTGTCCAAAGAATTGAATCGGGCCAGAGCTTATCCATTGGCCTATGATGAAATTGATGGTATTCATTATTTAGATAAGGTAGTAAACATAGACCAAAAGCCCATCGGTCGTACCCCGCGATCAAACCCAGCTACATACACAGGTGTTTTCAACTTCATTCGTGATTTATTTGCTAAACTGCCTGAATCAAAAATTCGCGGGTATAAACCTGGTCGATTTTCGTTTAATGTAAAAGGTGGGCGTTGTGAATCTTGTGAAGGAGATGGTATTATTCGTATCGAAATGAATTTTCTCCCGGATGTTTATGTGACATGTGAAATCTGCAAGGGGAAACGATACAATCGAGAAACACTGGAGATAAAATATAGAAGTAAGTCTATCGCAGAAGTATTGGAAATGCCTGTGTCAGAAGCATTAAAATTTTTTCAAAACATACCATCTATCCAGAAAAAACTTCAAACTTTACATGATGTCGGTTTAGGATATATTCATTTAGGACAACAGGCCACCACTCTTTCCGGCGGAGAGGCGCAAAGGGTAAAACTGGCCACAGAACTGTGCAGAATATCCAATGCAAAAACACTTTATATTTTGGATGAGCCCACTACTGGTTTACATTTTGAAGATATTAGAATGTTGCTGGATGTCTTGCAACGATTAGTGGAACGAGGCAATACGGTGTTGGTAATTGAACATAATCTGGATGTCATAAAAACAGCTGATTGGATTATTGATCTTGGTCCCGAAGGCGGTGAAGGTGGAGGTGAAGTATTAGGAGCTGGTACTCCTGAAGCAATTGCACAGATAAAAAGTTCGCATACAGGAGTATTTTTAAAACAAATATTAAAAAAGAAACACCTTGCAGCATGAAATCACCAACTGAGCTTTGTAACGATTTCCAATATTGGGAAATGACAAAAGACTTAATTGATCAGTGTATCGATATCATGTTGAATCTGCGACAGAGCGGTCACCCCGGTGGATCTAGATCAAAAGTTCATGCTATGGTTGCGACTTTATTATCCGGCGCGATGCGATGGGACATCCGTGAGCCAGGCAAAAGATTTGCAGATCGTTATGTATTGGTAGCAGGCCACTGTAATCCTGTGGTATATGCAACTTTGGCTGTTCTGAATGAAGCCTTACGAATTAAACATCGTCAAACTAATGATGCAAAATATTTAAATTTTCAAGGTGAAGGTTTCCAACTTGTTTGGGAAGATTTACTCACTTTGCGGCAAAGTGGTGGCCTCCCTGGCCATGCAGAAATGGAAGGAAAAACATTATTTTTTAAAGCCAATACTGGTCCTAGTGGGCATGGTTCTCCTTTTGCTGCTGGCGAAGCATTAGCGTTGAAATTTGCTAATACTTCTGATGTGAAAGTATTTGCATTTGAAGGAGAAGGTGGATTCACAACAGGCGCAAGTCACGAGACCATTAATTCTGCATGGGGACTGGGTTTGGGTAATTTAGTTTATTTCATGGATTGGAATGATTTTGGTATTGATAATCGTCCCTTTAGTTCTATTATGTATGGTGGGCCTGATGAATGGTTTGGCTCCCATGGCTGGCATGTGGAAGGAACGGAAGATGGTGAAAACTGGGAACAATTAATAGAGGCATATTACAAATTGTTGGTAAAAAATGCCGATCCTAATGTGCCAAAAGTGATTTACAGTAAAACACGAAAAGGTCGTGGTTATTACATGTATGATAATAAGAGCCATGGAACCGCACATAAGCGGAACTCGGATCTATTTTGGAAAACAAAAGAAGATTTTTCAATAAAATATAACCTTCAGTTTGATGGTTTTGGTGATGCTGCTGCTCATACCTGGGAAGGGCAACTAGACCAAGCCTACGCTATGTTTGAAACAGTTTTTACTGTGATGAAAAATAACCAGAATTATGTGGATTATTTATCCAGTAGATTAGTGGAGCTGGGGGAATCAGTCCCTGATCAAAATGATCAGTGTAAAATCGGTGTAAAGAACCCCTGCAATGATCCTGATCTCTTTAATGTAGATGCATTACCACCAGAGCTCTTTGTAGCACCGGGAGTTAAAGCTCCTAATCGTATTGGTTTTTCTAAATATGCCAGTTATATCAATACAATTTCAGAACAAAAGTATGGCCGACCCTTGGTTTTGGCTATGAGTGCTGACTTGGCAGATTCCACCAATATTTCAGGATTTGCAAAAGGATATAATGGCGTTGAAGATAAAGCACTTTTTGATAAACTTTCCAATAAGGATAGTCCGTTATTTCCACAAGGTATCACAGAATTCACCAACGCAGGAATGATGGCTGGTGCCGCTACTGTAAACTTCAATGAAAATACCTATGATGAATTCAACGGCTTTTATGGTGCCACTAGCACCTACGGTTCATTTAGCTATCTTAAATATGGCCCCCTTCGTTTGTTTAGTCAAATCGCTCAAGATTCCGATTTGAAAGTTGGGAAGATTATTTGGGTAGCAGGTCACTCTGGACCTGAAACTGCAGAAGATAGCCGCACGCATTTTGGTATTTATGCTCCTGGTGTGACTCAATTGATGCCAGATGGACATATAATTAATCTTCACCCATGGGAACATAATGAAGTTGCCCCTTGCTTAGCTGCGGCACTTAGCACGGATGTTCCTTTGATTGTACTCCATTTGACACGTCCCCCAGTGATTATTCCAAACCGTGAAGCCATAGACATTGCATCTCATTTAGATGCTGCGAAGGGTGCTTACATTATAAAAAACTATGATGAAGACAGCCCAAAAGAAGGAGTGGTTTTTGTTCGTGGTACAAGTTCGACAAACTCTATAATGCAAATATTGCCAAGGCTCAGAACAGAAGGTCCCAATGTGAAAATTATTGCTTCAATTAGCTGGGAATTATACATAAGACAATCTGAAGAATACAGAAATTCAATAATTTCTGAATCGGAATGGCATGATGCTATGATTATAACCAATGGAGCTAGAAGATTAATGCATAAATGGATTGCAAACCGACTGGTAGAAAAATACTCTATGGCACCTGACTTTGATAATCGCTGGCGAACAGGCGGCAGTTTAGAACAAATTATTGCAGAATCTAAATTAGACCCAGATAGCCTTTGGGAAGGCATTACGCGTTTTGCAAAAGATAGAAAATACCGATTGGATAAACTTCGGAAAGTAATCCCTTCATAATTATTTGTTTGTGCCTTTCTGCAAATATTGCAAATTAATAAAGATTGTTCACTTTTCTTTTCCTCCATCTTTACGTCGGCATTTTGAGATCGTATCTTTAGTGTCAGAATTACAGTGATTTACATACAATTTATCTGATGACAGAGATACATATTACAGATCCAACTCCCTTCGATGATGATATAGCGATTGAAAAATCTCTACGACCTTCCCAGTTTGATGAATTTATCGGGCAGAAAGAATTAGTTGATAATTTGAAACTTTACATAGAAGCAGCCAACAATCGCGGTGATGCATTAGACCATGTTTTACTATTTGGTCCGCCAGGGTTAGGCAAGACAACTTTAGCAAATATTGTATCTAAAGAACTGAAATCAAACATAAAACAAGCTGCTGGCCCTGTAGTTGAGAGGGCCGGTGATCTTGCTGGCTTGATTACAAACCTTAGTTATCGGGATGTATTTTTTATTGATGAAATTCATCGTCTCAACAATGTCGTCGAAGAATATCTTTATTCAGCTATGGAGGATTTTTCCATAGATATTATGATTGATAAGGGCCCCAGTGCTCGGAGTGTACAGCTTACTATAGAGCCTTTTACCCTCATTGGTGCTACTACAAGACTAGGAAACTTAACATCCCCTCTTCGGGACAGATTTGGTGTTGTATTGCGGGTAAATTATTATCGGCCTGAAGAATTATTCCATATTATTAATCGCTCAGCCGATATTTTAGAAGTTGATATTAATGATGATGGTGCAATGGAATTGGCGCGGCGATCTCGCGGAACTCCACGAATAGCAAACCGCATTCTAAGACGGGCTCGAGATTTTGCACAGGTAAAGGCTTCTGGAAAAATTGATATAGATGTAGCGCAAGCGTCCTTGGCTAAATTGGGCATTGATAATATTGGACTTGATCATATGGATAGAAAAATCTTAGATGTAATGATTGATAAATTTAATGGTGGTCCAGTAGGTGTAAAATCTTTAGCAGTTGCAATTGGAGAAGACCCGTTAACGATAGAAGATGTTTATGAGCCATTTTTGATTAAAGAGGGATTTATAAATAGAACATCTAGAGGGAGAGTTGCTCAGGCAGCTGCATATAAATTATTAGGGAAAAAAATGATAAAAGACCAACAGGGGTTATTTGAATGATTGATAAAAAAAAGAAATATAAACTGGGTGATTTTAATTATCGCTTACCAAAAAATTTAATTGCTCAACATCCTCAATCCCGGCGGGATTATGCCAAGTTAATGGTTGTACATAGGGATACAGGAAAAATTGAACATCGTAAATTCTTGAATGTGATTGATTACATGCGTAAAAACGATCTATTAATAGTGAATGATACTAAAGTTTTCCCAGCACGGTTATTTGCAAAAAAAGATAGAACTGAAGCAAAGGTAGAGGTTTTTTTGTTAAGGGAATTGGCTAATGATCTATGGGAAGTAATGGTTAAACCTGCCCGAAAAGTGCGGATTGGCAATAAGCTCATGTTCAATAAAAAACTCATGTGTGATGTAATCGATAATACAGTCTCAGGTGGCCGTGTTGTCCGTTTTGAATATGATGGCAATAATTTCCATGAAGTAATTGATAAAATAGGTACTTCACCCCTTCCACCATACATTGATAGAGATGCCAATGTTCAGGATAAAAAACGTTATCAAACAGTTTACGCTTCGAAACGTGGCGCTGTTGCTGCACCAACTGCTGGGATGCATTTTACCAATAGTTTGATTAAAAAAGCGGTAGACAAAGGTGTAAAAATTGAAACAGTCACTCTTCATATAGGGTTAGGCTCATTTCGTCCAGTTCAAGTCGAGGATTTGAATCGTCATCAAATGGACTCAGAATATTTTGAAGTATCGCCTAAAACATCTATGGCTATTAATCAAGCAAGGAAACGGCATCGTCAAATTATTGCTATAGGAACATCTACTGTAAGAGCGCTTGAAACAATCGCTATTTCCGGTTTTCAGGTAACCCCTAAACGAGGCTGGACGGATAAATTCATTTATCCGCCATATGATTTTAAAATGGTAGATAAAATGGTTACTAACTTTCATATGCCAAAATCTACTTTAATGATGATGGTAAGTGCTTTTGCAGGAAGAAAACTCATTAAAAAAGCATATAATGAGGCAAAGAAAAATGACTATCATTTCCTAAGCTATGGCGATGCCATGATTATGATTTAGAATCCTTTTGTGACTGCCTTGAGAGTCTCAGCTATTATACCTGCTGCAGGTTTGGGCCAGCGGTTCGGTGAAAAAAAACAATTTAAATTATTAGCCGGGAGGCCTCTTTTATTTCATACGCTTATACCTTTTTTTCATACTGAAAAAATACGGGAAATCATTCTTGTACTCCCTGATAATGAACTGGACAAAATACGTCGCGATGTGATTTCAATATCTGGAGGTAAACCAGTCCAATTTGTCACGGGTGGTCAAAGGCGGCAGGATTCTGTTAAAAATGGGTTGCAAGCTGCAAGCGCAAACTCTGACTTTGTTTGTATTCATGATGCAGCGCGCCCATTTGTTACTAAAAAGTTAATTTGTGATTCGATAAATGCCTGTAAAAATGTCGATGGTGCAGTTATTGCTTTGCCCTCAAAAGATACAGTTAAGTTTTCTGAAGATGGCATGGTAGAAAAAACTATCGACCGTGAAAAAGTTTGGCTTGCACAAACCCCACAAACCTTTAATAAAGAGAAACTACTCAAGGCTTTGAAAAATGCTGATTTATTGAATATCAATGGAACCGATGAATCTGTACTTATGGAGTTTATGGGATATTCAATCAGACTGGCAGTTGGTCATACAAATAATTTTAAGGTAACTACATTTGAAGATTGGCAACGCGCAGAATCCCTTGTTATTCAAAAAAACTGAGGATAAATCATTATGATAAGAAGCGGCATTGGATATGATGTTCATCAATTGGCAAAAGGTGAAAAGCTCATCATTGGTGGTGTAGAAATCCCAACACCTTATGGCTCGGTCGGGCATTCTGATGGCGATGGGCTCATTCATGCAATTGTTGATGCATTATTAGGTGCTACAGGATTAGGGGACATTGGACAATTTTTCCCAAGTGATGATCAAAAATGGAACAATATTCCTAGCAGCCACTTTCTAGCTGATACAGTTAATAGAGTTCGAAAAGAGGGATTTGAAATAAATAATATAGATGCAACTATCATTCTACAGCAGCCCAAGGTTTCAGATTTCATTCCGGAAATGAGATACAATTTAGCATTTTCTATGGAGCTTGATGAATCTCAAGTGTCTATAAAAGCCACAACAACAGATCATTTAGGTTTCGTGGGTGATTGTTTTGGCTGGGCAGTGCAAGCAATAGCGACACTCTATTTAAAAAATGGACATAATAAATCTTAAATCGTTTGCAAAGGTTAATATAGGTCTTCGGATTCTAGAAAAGCGACCAGATGGGTACCATAATATTCATACTCTTTTCCAGGAGTTGGATTTTCATGATTCAATTACGCTAGAAAAACGAGACTCAGGTATTGAATTTCTTTCAAATGTTGGATGGTTAAAAAACGATTCATCTAATCTTTGTGTAAAAGCGTGGCAAACTTTGGTAGATGCTTTTGGCATTCCAGGCGTTTCGATTCAACTGCATAAACGTATCCCCGCTGGCAGTGGTTTGGGAGGTGGCTCTTCTAATGCAGCAACTGTTTTAAAAGGTCTGAAGCAGCTTTATGAATTAGATATCAGCAATAATGAATTAGAAAAATTAGGCAAGGTTTTGGGGGCGGATGTGCCATTCTTTATTCGGGGAGGCTTACAGCTTGGCGATGGTATTGGTGATAAACTAACCCCTTTGTGTAAAGCAGTTCGTGGAAATTATTTATTAGTTATGCCAGAGTTTTATATCGATACAAAATTGGCTTATTCAAATAGTAAAAAAATTTTGGATGAATCGAGAGAGAATATTAATTTTTCAAGCTTTATTCGAAATAATAATATTTCTTTCGAGCTTTTTGAGAATGATTTTGAAGCAATTGCTGTTCCAGCATATCCAGAGATTGGACAAATTAAAGAAACGCTCCGGGCACATGGCGCCCGGTTTGCCAGTCTGTCGGGCTCAGGTTCGACTGTGTTCGGGATATTTGATGAAGACGCTGATTTAAAACCAGTTGAGTTAGATTTTTCCACCCGTTATACAACTTTTATCTCCCGTCCAAATTTCTAAGCTGTAGCTTACCCAAAATTTATGGGGCGTCGTCTAATGGTAGGACACCGGGTTTTGGTCCCGGCAGTTGGGGTTCGAGTCCCTACGCCCCAGCTCTGATTCATTCATTAATACTAGTATGGTAAACAGACTAAAAATATTCAGTGGCCGTAGCAATTTGCCTTTGGGCCAAAAGATCGCACACTCGCTAGGGCGAGAACTAGGGGAAATCTCCATTCAAACCTTCAGCGATGGTGAATTATGGGTCAAATTTGAAGAAAACATCCGAGGTCATGATGTTTTTCTTATTCAATCTACCAATGGTCCATCAGAAAATATTGTTGAGCTTGCATTAATGGTCGATGCAGCTGTTCGTGCATCAGCCGATCGCGTCACAGTTGTCATGCCTTATTTTGGATATGGTAGACAGGATCGCAAAGATCAGCCGCGTGTGCCTATTTCTTCTAGAGTTATGATTGATATATTTACTGCTATGGGAGCTGACAGAATTATTACTATGGATTTACATACAACTCAAATTCAAGGCTTTGCAAAGATCCCATTTGATAATTTATATAGCCGAACTGTCCTATTTGAGACAATTAAATCTCAGGGTTTTGACCCTGAAACCAGTGTTGTATTAGCTCCCGATATAGGATCAGCGAAAATGAGCCAAAGTTATGCAAAGCATATGAGTATGCATTTTGCGTTGATTGATAAGCGTAGATATGCGCCAAATAAAGCTGAAGTAAATCATTTGATTGGCGATTTAGAAAATATGGATGTTTTAATTATTGATGATATGATTGATACAGCTGGAACGATAGTTAATGCAGCTCAAGCAGCACTGGATAAAGGAGCTAAATCTGTGACAGCTGTAGCGACACATGGTGTTTTGTCAGGACAGGCCATAGGCAAATTAAATGAATCAAAAATAAAAAAAATTATACTTACTGACACAATAGATATTTCACCACACAAGATATTGGATAAAATGGAAATTGTTTCTGTGGCCGGCGTCTTTGGGGAAGCTGTTAACCGGATTCATAACGGAGAATCTGTAAGTGCTCTATTCGAATTTTAAAAAGGAGAAAAACGATGGCATCATCGTATTATAAATTAGATATTCAAGACAGAGTTCTAACCAGAACTAAAGGATCAAAAGCTTTACGCGGTCAAGGGTTAATTCCCGGGGTTCTTTATTATGGAGGTGAAAACAATGTCAATTTTTCTGTAAAGAAAACCGTTTTATTTCATGCCCTCCAATCTGGTCAGCGTATTTTTGAAATTGAACAGGATGGTGAAATGCAATACACTATGATAAAGGAGCTCCAGTATCATCCTGTAACAGATGATGTAATTCACATTGATTTGATGCGTGTCCGCCGTTCAGAAAAATTGACAATTGCTGTACCGCTTGTTTTAGTTGGTGAGTCAATTGGTGTAAAGGAGGGCGGAGTCCTGTCGCAGGCTATGAACCAAATTGAGATCAGCTGTTTTCCGACAGACGTACCAGAACAGATTGAATTAGATATTAATGATTTGGAAATGAATTCAGCAAAAAACGTATCTGATGTTGTCATAGATAACGAAGATATAGATATTGTTTCAGGCAAAGATTTGAATATTGTTTCTGTCCATCCTCCTGTAGCTGATGAAGAACCTGTGGTTGAAGAACTGGAAGGAGAGGATGCTGAAGAATCAGTTGAAGGAGATGCGCCACCCTCTGAAGAAGATGGCACAGAAGAATCAGGGGATGATTCGGAAGGTCCATGATTGCTTTCATTGGTTTAGGGAATCCTGGTGAGAAGTATGCAAATACAAAACATAATGTAGGTTTTTGGGTGGTTGATGAATTTGCAAGAAGGCAAAAACTTCTATTTAAACCTGGGAATGGTGAATATGTATTTACTCAATACCAACGCCGTGACTTATTATTAGTAAAGCCAACCACAGGAATGAATAGAAGCGGAAACGCCGTGAAAGAATTAGTAAATAAATGGAAGTTATTACCAGCAGACATTTATCCCGTTGTGGATGATGTTGATTTGCCTTTAGGGACCATTCGAATCCGACCAAAAGGAGGTGATGGATGCCATCGCGGTATGGAAAATATTATTTACCAGCTTCAATCGGATCAATTCCCAAGAGTGCGATTAGGTATTGGAACGGATGAAAATATGCGCCCTGCAGAAAAATACGTACTAAAACCTTTCAAAGTATATCATGAGTCAGATGCTGCATCCATGGTAAATCGTGGTGCAGATGCTTTAGAAAATATTTTGGTGATGGGCTTAAACCACACTATGAACTATTTTAATTCTTAATTCAGGAGAAAACTAACCCATGAATTCGAATTTGTTTTTTGTAATAGGGGCTTCTGGGATTGCGTTGGCTTTTGCATTTTGGAAGACCAGTTGGATCAATGCTCAGGATGAAGGCACAGATCGTATGAAAATAATCGGTAAAAGTATTGCTGATGGTGCGATGGCTTTTTTGAAAGCAGAATATAGAGTTCTTGCAATATTTGTATTATTTGTTGCTGTATTGCTTGGTCTTGTAAATAATGGTAGAGATGATTCAAGTTCATTGATTTCTTTATCATTCATTATGGGTGCCGTTGCATCTGGGCTAGCTGGATTCCTTGGAATGAAAGTCGCGACAAAAGCAAATAACCGGACAACACATGCGGCCCGTACTGGAATATCTAAGGCATTAAATGTTGCATTTAGTGGCGGTTCGGTCATGGGACTCAGCGTAGTTGGGCTTGGTGTAATGGGGCTCGGAGTCCTGTTTATGTACTACACATATATTTTTGGTACAGATAAAGCCAGTATTAGCACCGTATTAAATGTTATTTCTGGGTTTTCTCTGGGGGCGTCATCAATTGCTTTATTTGCCCGTGTTGGTGGAGGTATCTATACCAAAGCAGCAGATGTTGGTGCTGATCTTGTCGGGAAAGTAGAAGCAGGAATACCAGAAGATCATCCACTAAACCCCGCAACAATTGCAGATAATGTTGGTGATAATGTGGGAGATGTTGCTGGAATGGGTGCTGATTTATTTGAGTCATATGTTGGCTCCATCGTAGGTTCGATGGTATTAGGCTCGAGTATTCTTGTAATAGGGAATTTTGATCTTAACTTTGTCTTGTTACCACTTTTTATTGCAGGAGTAGGAATAATTGTATCAATTCTTGGAACATTTATGGTTTCTGTTAAAGAGGGCGGAGATCCACAAAAAGCTCTAAATATGGGTGAATTTGGTTCTGCTGGGATTATGATGGTGGCTATTTACTTTTTGATTCAAGAATTTCTTCCTGAGTTTTTTATGCAAGGTGGTGTTTCCTACAGTAGTATAGGAGTTTTTTATGCAACTGCAACTGGACTTTTAGCTGGACTTGGAATTGGTATGGTTACAGAGTATTACACCGGCACCGGAACATCTCCTGTTAAATCCATTACTGAACAATCTATAACCGGTCCTGCTACAAATATTATTGCTGGATTAGGTGTTGGTATGCAATCTACAGCTATGCCGGTTTTGATCATTGCCTTAGGAATTGTAGCAGCTTATCATTTTGCTGGATTATATGGGATAGCTATGGCAGCTTTAGGCATGCTAGCCAACACGGGAATTCAGTTAGCTGTGGATGCTTATGGTCCAATCTCTGATAATGCTGGGGGTATTGCAGAGATGGCTGCATTACCAAAAGAAGTTCGTGAACGCACTGATAAATTGGATGCAGTTGGGAATACTACTGCTGCAATCGGTAAAGGTTTTGCAATCGGATCAGCAGCATTAACTGCTTTGGCATTATTTGCAGCATTTATGGTTCAAAGCGGAATTGATAGTATTGATATTTCAAATCCAACTGTTATGGCAGGTTTATTTGTGGGGGGAATGCTTCCCTTCTTATTTTCATCTCTTGCAATGGGGGCAGTTGGCCGTGCAGCAAGGGCCATGATTGAAGAAGTGCGTCGCCAATTCAGAGAAATTCCTGAATTGCAAAAAGCTCTTGAGTTGATGAGTTTAAAAGAAGAAAAAGACTGGAACGATGATGACCGTCAAATATATGAAGATGCTCTTGGAAAAGCTGAGCATGAGCGTTGTGTAGAAATTTCTACACAATCCGCTATTAAAGAAATGGTAACACCTGGATTATTAGCAGTAATCACTCCTGTTTTTGTTGGTTTTGTTTTTGAAGCCGAAACACTGGGTGGATTACTCGCCGGTGTAACTGTATCGGGTGTTTTGATGGCCATTTTTCAATCAAATGCAGGTGGAGCATGGGATAATGCGAAGAAAATGATTGAAGAAGGTGTTATAGTTGGCACAGAAAATCTAATTAAGGGTTCTGAAGCTCACAAAGCTGCAGTTGTTGGTGATACAGTTGGTGACCCTTTCAAAGATACATCTGGTCCTTCATTAAATATTTTAATTAAACTGATGTCAGTAGTCTCACTGGTCATCGCGCCGCTGATTGCGTAAAAATAAGGAGGCATTATGCGGTATTACGAAATACTATATATAGTCAATCCCAACTTGGAAGATAACGCTCTATCAAATACGATGGGTGAGATTGGATCTGAGTTGGAAAAAACTAAATCCAAATTGATAAACCATCGTGTATGGGGTAAAAAACGATTAGCATACCCCATTCAAAAACAAAAATATGGTTCATATATTCTTCTGCAATTTGAAGGCGGGGAACAAAATCAAATGGCTGATTTTGATACTTGGATGAAATTAAACAATGCTGTATTGCGACATATGACAGTTTCTTTAGATGAAAAACCGGAAAGATATGTTGAAGAAAGGAAAGATGAACAATTGAAAGAAGATGGTAAAGCAGAAGGAGCTAAAGATGCCAGTTTATCTGTTGCATCGGACATATTATCGCCTGTATCTGAAGATTCTGAAGTAGAGGTGTCTGCAGGAAAAATAGATGAAGGTGAATCGATTGAAGGACCAATAGAAGAAGAATCCTTAGAAAAAAATGCTGAAGAAGATGCCAAAGGCACATTAGAAGAAAATAAAATAAATGAAGAAAAGGAGGGTAAATAATGGCTTTCCAAAATCGAAAGAAGTACTGTTATTTTAAAGAAAATGGTATCACTATTATTGATTATAAAGATGTGAAACTCCTACGCAGGTTTGTTAATAACCAGGGTAAAATCATGCCCCGGCGCATCACAGGTACAAGTTCTAAAATGCACCGCAAGTTAGTGAGGGCCATCAAAAGAGCCCGTTCTATTGCTTTAATGCCGTATGTTGAAAGTGGCACAGAATAAGGAAAGGATCATGGATATTATTTTATTAAAGGATGTAGATGGACTTGGTGAAGCAGGTGATATTGTAACGGTCAAGCCGGGTTATGCCCGAAACAAACTAGTTCCAGAAGGGCTGGCGCTTCGAGCATCTAAAAGAAATTTAGCAGTCGCTAAAGAACGTAAGCAAATTGCAAAAACCCGTGAGGCCCGGGAAACTGCATCACATCAAGCTTTAATCAAAAAATTGTCAAAAACTGAGATTACAATTGAAGCTCAAGTCGGAGAGGAGGAAAAGATGTTTGGGTCTGTGACTACGATGGATATTCACAAAGCATTGGAAGAAAAAGGCATTGCTGTAGACCGACATGCCATTTTACTGGAAGAGCCAATTAAAGCACTTGGTATCTACCATGTATCTGTTCGAGTGGGACCTACACTTAATGGTGATGTGAAGATTTATGTGATAAAAGCATAACTTATAAACCTATAATACTCCTCCCCTGTAACTTGATACATAAAAATATCAGGATCGGGGGTTTTTTATTGCCCTTAGAAATCCAGAACTATAAACTCGCTGGTTATGTTTGTAGATGTTGCCTTTCCTATCTCCGGTTTTCAAACCTTTACGTATAAAGTCCCGGTTAATCTGGTCAAACATATTCAAATTGGATCTAGGGTTAGGGTTCAGTTTGGTGCTCAAAAAACAAATGGGATTATTACAGGAATAAAACAAAAAACGTCTTATTTCGGAAAAGTAAGAGAAATTAGCGCATTGGTAGATGATGTAAAAATCATGACACCGGAACTTTGGAAATTGATTCAATGGATGAGCCATTATTATATGACATCTGTTGGGCAAGTCGCCAAAGCAGTACTACCCAAAAATTTATCAACTCGTTACAACCCGCCTAAAAACTGGATGGTAGAACCAAACCCTATCTTTGCTGATGAAGATTTAAAAAAAACTAAACGCCGTGCTCCTAAGCAATATGAAATTTTTCAGAAAATTTTGACTGCTGATCATCCACTAAAGGTTTCGTCTTTGAAAAATAATTCTTCCAGTGTATTAGCAAGTTGTAGAGGCTTGGAAAGACGAGGGCTTGTAAAACTCTTTGAAGAAACATCCTTGCCGGATGTAACTGGTTTTACTTTTGACCCTATTTATAAAAAAGTTGATTTTAATGACCATCAACAGGAAGCGGTGAGTCAAATAACTTTGGCAATGGATTCAAATATATATACACCCTTTTTATTACATGGTGTAACAAGTAGTGGTAAGACTGAAATATATATAGAATCCGTTCGCCATTGCCTGGATCAAAATCGTACGGCAATCATTTTGCTTCCTGAAATTTCTCTCACTCCGCAAATTGCGGGAAGATTTAGAGCTGTATTTGGTGATACCATCGCATTGTGGCACTCTAAACTAACACAGGCTCAAAGATCCTGGACATGGAAGGAAATATGTAAAGGATCATTCCAAGTTGTCATTGGAGCTAGAAGTGCTGTGTTTGCTCCTTTAAAAAACCTAGGATTAATTGTTGTAGATGAAGAACAAGAATCATCCTTTCGCCAAGATTCACCTGCGCCACGGTATCATGCCAGAGATGTATCACTTGTAAGAGCTAAATATGAAGCAGCTTGTGTTGTCCTATCAAGTGCCACACCCAGCTTGGAAAGTTATTATAATCATTTGAATAAAAAATTAACTTATTTACATCTTCCTAAGCGTTATGGTGGTGCTAAATATCCTCAGGTGCATTTAGTCGATATGCTGAATGAAAATGATGAGTCAGGAAAATTTGGACAAATCTTCTCTGGTTTATTGCAGGATAAGATTGAGGCTCGCCTTCAGAAAAACGAACAAATAATTTTATTACAAAATCGACGGGGATATTCTCCAGTGGTTCGATGTTCCGATTGCGGAGAGATAGTCATGTGTCCTCAATGCAAAGTAGCACTCACGTTTCATATCAAAGAATCCCAATTAATATGTCATTGTTGTGGCCATTTTGAAACACAACAATGGGAAGTATGTATCAGTTGTCAAAGTCCCAACATTAAATATTCAGGGACTGGCACCCAGCGGGTCGAAGCAATCCTTAAAGAAATGTTCCCAAAAGCGATAGTGGAAAGATTGGACATGGATACAGCCAGAACTGGGAAGGGCCTTACTAGTATCCTTAAAAAGTTTTCTAACGGAGAGATCGATATTTTGCTTGGTACCCAAATGATTGCTAAGGGGTTAGATTTTCCCAATGCTACTTTGGTAGGTATTATTAATTCTGATCTTGGATTACACCTTCCTGACTTTCGTTCAGGGGAGCGAATTTTTCAACTCATTTATCAAGCTGCAGGCAGAGCTGGAAGAAATACGAAATTAGGTGAAGTGGTGATACAAACATATTCACCGGACAACCCGGTAATAAAAAATGCCGCTCAATTAAATATGAAAAAGTATTATAACATTGCACTCAGAGAAAGAAAAGAATTACAATATCCGCCTTTCAGTTGGTTAGCAAAAATAGAAATAATTGGTAAAAATCAATCATCTGTAGAATTATTATCGAAGAGAATCGCTAAAACTCTCAAGGGGGACTACAAGGGATTAAAAATTCTTGGACCCGTACCTTGTTATTTAGAAAAACTTCGGAACAATTATAGGTATCAAATCGTGTTTAAATCAATTAAAGAAAAAGATGTTAATGGGAAAAAACTCCATCACTTTATTCAAACAAATTTCATGGATATTCAGAAAAAACTTCGTATTGGACAAAATAGAATCAATATACATTTTGATCCATTAAGTTTGATTTGATTAGCTAAGGAATAATAATGAGATATTTTTATATCATTTTAATTTTTTATGTATATGCCTTATTATCAATCTGTTTTGGAAAAACGGGCTACCCTTCATTCGATGTTTTCCATTCACCATCCCAATTAAGTCTTGGAGGAGCAGGGTTTCTGAACCCTTCTCCAATATCATCAAAAATGAATCCATCTGTTGCGGACACGGGAAAAAAATTTTCTACTTCAATCATTCGATATCATGCAAATATCATAAGTCAAAGTGTAGGATTGAGTGTCCCTTGGAGAAACGGGGTGGGGACTTTTTTTATAAGCCACATTTCATATGGAACATTCAATGGCTATGATACAGATGGGGACCCAACAGGGAAGTATCAATCAGGAGATACGTGGCTTAATGGTGTCTATTCAAAACAATTAAAATTTTTTCCTGTAAGGACCGGATTCTCCATACAATATTTCAATTCCGTTCTCAAGGATCATAATATTATAGCTCTTTTATTTTCTTTGGGAAGTGAAGTGTTTATTCATAGTGTTAATGGAAGCTTAGGAGTCTCTTTCCATAATATTGGTTTTACTTTTAAAACAAATAATTTTGCTAAAGGCAGTTTTGCACCCAAAACAGTATTGAGTGGTTCAAAGGAATTAGCCCACCTTCCTCTCACCTTGTTTTTTGATTCAGTATATTTAAATCAGGGAGGGGAGAGTGATGTATTTTTAGGGGGTATATTTAAATTAAAAAATAATTTGCGGTTTCAATGGGGTTCATCTACGCGTAAAATTAATCATAATATAAATCAGGATATTTTCCAAACTATTTTGGGCGCTACAGGACTTGGTATAGGTTATTGCACTGATCAAACTAAATTTCATTATGGCACATTTGTTTTTGGTACCGGAGCCAGTAGTCATGGTCTAGAAATTACGGTTCAGCTATGATTAAATCCTTCATTATTAGAGTTTTGGTGACATTTACTTGCCTTGTTGGGCAAAATAATTATCCCATCGTATTGATCCATGGATTTATGGGTTGGGGCTCTGAAGAGATGGGTGGTTACAATTATTGGGGAGGGATTAAAGATTATGCTCAAATGCTCCGCGATGAAGGTAGTACAGTATTTACAGTTTCTGTTGGCCCAGTTTCATCAAATTGGGAAAGAGCAATTGAGGTTTATACACAATTAAAGGGCGGTCAGGTAGATTATGGTAAATCACATGCGAAAAAATTTAATATAATTCAAAAACCAAAGGGGAAGGTTTATGATGCTCTTTATCCTCAGTGGGATGGTAATAATCCAATCCATCTGATAGGACATAGTCAGGGAGGGCAAACAGCAAGAATGCTCTTATATCTTTTGACTAATAAAGTTTATGAAGATGAAGAAAAAGGTATTGTTGAGAAATCCAAATTATTGGGTGGCATTAATGAGAATTGGATTCGAAGTATAACGGCTGTTGTATCCCCTCATGATGGAACAACATTAGCGGATGTGATTACCAAAACGATACCATTTATACAATATTTTATAGGATTAGCTGGTGTTATTGGCACAAGGTTTTATGATTTTGACTTAGAGCAATGGGGGTTTTATAGAGGAGAAGATGAAACCTGGGCAGCCTATTTAAAGAGGATGAGAACCCATGATGCTTGGACAACAAAAAATATTTGTTCTTGGGATTTATCTCTAGAAGGCGCAAAAGAATTAAATGGGTTTTTGCAGGCAGATCCAACTGTTTATTATTTTTCCATTTGTGCTGCAACCACTAAGAAAAGCTTAGACTCTCCAAGTCATATCCCATTGGAGGGTACATCCATTTTGACCCGGAGTCGTGCTAAAATATTAGGGTCAAGGGTTGGATATTGGGGTGATGGTACTTCCACTGATTCAACATGGTTTGAAAATGATGGGATTGTGAATACGAGGTCCATGTATGGCCCTACAACAGGGAATAATGGACCAGATCCAATTATAACACTTGATGAAGGTGATTTATTAATTCCAGGTCAGTGGTATGTCTTGGGGCCCTTTCCTCTCGATCATTGGAATATAATTGGCCATTTAGGTAATAGAAGGACCAATCAATTATCAGAGCGCATTTTTGTTACTCATATCAAAAGATTAACGAATTTATCTTCTTTTTAATTTATTTTTTTCATTCACTTTTCTTAAAAATTTATTATTTGTAAAATACAAACATGAATTATGGCGAGCTCTTATCACATTTTCTGGTAGATCTCCAAAGTATCTATCGAAAAAATATTTCAATTCAAGGTGCATCTTTTCCCCAAGTATTAACAATATCTATTATTCCTGATGATGGGATTGAGATGTCCATGCTATCAAATAAAATTGGAATAGATAATAGTACCGCCACACGAATGATTGCCGGCTTAGAAAAAAAGGGCTGGGTTTATCGACAACCGTTTGATCATGATAAAAGAATAATTAAAGTTTATCTCACAGAACTTGGAATAAATATTCAGGAGAAATTAGAAGACCAAATTGAAAGAATTGGTTCGGTAATTGAACAGGAAGTGGATCCACTGGATCGAAATGAAATGATTGAACTTGTATCATCTCTTCATTGGATTTTATCTAAACTTATTCTTAAAGGTAATATAATTGTATAATACAAATGAATAAGTTTGTGTCATCAATATTGAGCTGGTATAAAAAAGAAAAGCGTGATCTACCTTTTCGTGGTATTAATGATCCTTATAAAATTTGGTTGTCTGAAGTAATGCTTCAGCAAACAAAGGTTAAGACTGCTATACCATATTATCAAACGTGGATACAGCAATACCCTACATTAAAGTCTGTTGCCCTAGCAGATAGGGAAAGGTTGTTGAAAATTTGGGAAGGATTAGGCTATTATTCCCGATGCAGGAACTTTCATGAAGCTACAAAAATTATTTTGGAGAGACACAATGGCTTGGTCCCTAATAATTGGGAAGAATTTCGATCGTTGCCTGGTGTTGGTGATTACACTGCATCTGCTGTACTTTCTATCGCATTTAATAAATCTTTTCCCGTTATGGATGGAAATGTTAAACGCGTTATGTCGAGAGTGTTAGGAATACGCCATTTCACAAAAAGAAATTTAACAATAATTAAAAATTCATTGGATAAAATGATACCTAGTTCATACCCAGGTGATTTTAACCAGGCCATGATGGAGCTTGGTGCTATAGTTTGCATACCAAAGAATCCAAAATGTGCCTTATGCCCAATATCTCATTATTGTAAAGGATTTTTATTAGGTTCACCCGAATCATATCCATTTTTGAAAAAAAAGAAAATGATACCTCATTATACTATCGTTGTAGGACTTATCTGGAGAAAAAATAAATTTTATATTCAAAAACGCGGTAATAAGGGTATGCTCGCGGGGTTGTGGGAATTTCCCGGAGGAAAAGTAAGAAATGGAGAATCAAATCATGAAGCACTGCTTCGTGAAATCAAAGAAGAATGTGGAATAAAGCCAAAGATAATAAAAAAAATTGGAACAATAAAACATGCTTATACACATTTTTCAATCACATTCCATGGCTACCATTGCATTGAAAATGGCAAATTAATAAATGAGCAAAAATATTGCGAATGGATAGCGCCTGAAGATATAAATAACTTCACTTTTCCAAAAGCAAACCATAAAATATTTACAATATTAAATGATCAGAAATGGCATGTTTAGAACAATAAGTTCAATCATTCTTTGGCCGATATGGTTTACATTTTTTTTCATGACAATGATTGTCCTCTTTTTCCTTTTTATGATTGTGCCAAAACCATATTTAAATTTTTTTGTTCGCCCAATATCTTGGTTATATTGTTTATTCGCAGGGCAATATCTAATTAAAGAAAATGAGCCCCCTAATCCCAATGCACAACCCTATTTATACATGTTT
The DNA here is from genome assembly GCA_913040915.1 of uncultured Fidelibacterota bacterium. GTDB lineage: Bacteria > Fidelibacterota > Marinisomatia > Marinisomatales > UBA1611 > CAXFCD01. The sequence goes on from CAJWHW010000001.1 coordinate 66,728, forward strand.
AATCATGAATCCATGTTTGATCAATTCATGATTGCCGCATTTGTCCCACATTATATCACGGCTGTTGGTGCTATAGAACAATTTCGCTATCCGATTTGGGGCTACATGATGAAGACATATGGTGTTATACCTATTGTGAGACAAGAATTAAAAAAGGCGATCAATAGCCTTATTAAGGCAGAAGAAGCCCTTAATAAAGGAATTTCCTTTCTGATATCCCCTGAAGGGACAAGGTCTTTAACGGGTGAACTTGGCCCATTTAAAAAAGGCCCCTTTCATTTGGCAAAAAATACAGGAGCAACAATTGTGCCTGTAGCACTTATAGGTGCTTTTAATGCTAAAATGAAAAATGATTGGCGTTTATTGCCAGGGAAGCTAATTACCAGATTTGGAGAACCAATTAAGAAGGAAGAATTTGAACATTTGACTGTAGAAAAAACAAGAGATTTGGTTCGTGAAAAAATTAAACAATTAAAAGAGTCATGAGGGAGAAATGTTAAAAAAATTAGGAATAATATTCATATTTGGATTACCAATTCTGATTCAGGCGCAATCTGTTGCAGAGCGTTATGGAGACCGAATCGAATTACTAGGTATTCCATTTAAAGGGCCATTGGAACTTTGTCAGATTCTGATTGCTATTATTTTAGCTGTTACATTTCTTCAATCAGGAATAGATAAAATTATAGATCGGAAGGGAAACCTTAATTTTTTCAAAGAACATTTTTCCAATTCCCCGCTTTTTGGTTTTACAAGTCTGTTGCTAACTGTAATCACATTTTTAGAAATATTGGGTGCACTTATGTTAGTATATGGGATTTATTATGCTTTTGCTGAACGAACGACACTATGGATATTTTATGGTTTTGTTATCATTGCATTAACAATTATTGCATTGTTCACTGGACAACGTTTGGCAAAGGATTACGTAGGCGCTGCAGATTTGGTGTCATATTTTATGCTTGTGATGTTGGGTATCATGAGTATGTACTAAATGCTCTATAAGTAATCATGCGTAAAAATCTATATTGAATTGTTATTTCTAATATTCAATATCTTAAAAATAAATGAATAAAATTTGCATTATCACTGGCTCAACAGATGGGATTGGTAAACAAACAGCTATAGAATTAGCAAAACTTGGATATGTCCTAGGGCTAGTTGGAAGGGATAAGAATAAGGGTGAAAAAGTTATTTTGGAAATTCAAAAAGAAACTAAAATCAAATCCCTTAAATTTTTTCAATCAGATCTATCCCTAATTCATCAGATCAAATCTGTTTCCCAACAGATCCAAGATACATATGACTCTATTGATATATTAATAAATAACGCAGGAGCTTATTTCAGTGAAATGAATCAAACTGATGAAGGATTCGAAACTACATTTGCTCTAAATCATCTGAATTATTTTGTTTTTACCCATGAATTGATGGATATGATCAAAGACGATAAGCCAGGCCGTGTGGTGAATATTGCATCAATGGCTCATAGAAATGCCAAATTAGATTTTCAAGATCTCCAAATGCGAAAGAAATACAGTGGATGGACTGCATACTGCAGATCAAAATTGATGAATATAATGTTCACCTATGAATGTCATCGTAGGTATTTTGAATCTGGAGTGACCTTTAATAGCTTACACCCTGGTTTTGTAAATACAAGTTTTGGAGATAACAATTCGGGTTTTGCAAAACAATCTATGCATGTGGCCAAAGCATTGTTTGCTATTAATGTAGAGAGGGGAGCAAAAACCGGTGTGTATGTTGCACATTCTCCTGAATTGAAAAATGTAAGCGGTAAATTTTTTAATAAATGTAAGCCCGCTAAATCTTCATCTACTTCTATGATCAAAAAAGACCAAAAAATACTATGGGCAGAAACGGAAGCCCTTTTAACAAAGATATAAAAAGGAATAAAAATGTCAAACGCAATCGATTTAATAACAATTCAATCTTTCAAAGATGATTTAACAAAAGATGATAAAATAAAGCTGGCTAGGAATGCCTCTATCCGAAACGAGGTTATAGAATTAACAATGGATTGGGATCATTTGCGAAAAATCGATCACACTTTTTCTCATGTGATTTCAGGTGAAATGCCAGCGACAAACCAGAAATCTAGTGGGCGATGTTGGGGGTTTGCCGGATTAAACCTTTTTAGAGTCCATTTAGGAAGGAAACATAATTTAAAAAATTTCCAATTTTCACAAAGTTATTTTATGTTCTGGGATAAGCTGGAAAAATCCAATTATTTTTTAGAATCCATTTTAAAAACCACTAATGAACCATGGAATTCTAGATTAATGATGCATCTATTGAAAAATCCTATCCAAGATGGTGGTCAATGGGATATGTGGGTAAATCTAATTAACAAGTACGGTGTTGTTCCACAATCTGAAATGCCAGAATCCCATTCATCTTCCAAATCGATGCGAATGAATAGAATGATTACTCGAAAACTTCGTGAATTCGCACAAGTGTTAAGAAAAATAAAATCAGATGGTGCAACAGATAACGAATTACAATCCATTAAAACTGAACAACTAGGCGAAGTATACAAAATGCTTACCATTCATCTAGGACAACCGCCACAATCTTTTGACTGGCAGATAAGAAATAAAAAAAAGGAATTTTCCCGTTATGAAAACCTGACACCCCAATCTTTCTACCGTGAGCATGTTGGTTTAGATCTAGACGAGTATGTTTGTCTTATTCATTGTCCCATGTCTGATAAGGAGTTTAACCGGGCATATACTGTTGAGTTTTTAGGGAATGTGATTGAAGGTCATCCTATTCGGTATTTAAATGTAGAAAATTTTGAAATGAAAAAGGCTGCCATCCTGTCTTTGAAAAATGATGAACCTGTTTGGTTTGGTTGTGATGTGGGCAAACATTTTCACCGCAGTCTGGGTGTAATGGATATAGATCTTTTTGATTTTGATTCATTTTATGACACAAAGTTTGGTATGGATAAAGCAACACGATTGGAATATGGCGACAGCCAAATGACTCATGCTATGCTTTTCACCGGTGTTGATCTTGATTCCAAAGGTAACCCAATAAAATGGCGTGTAGAAAACAGTTGGGGAGACAAAGGAGGAGAAAAAGGTTATCACATCATGACCGATAAATGGTTTGATGAATATAATTATGAAGTGGTAGTTCACAAATCATGTTTGTCAGATGAATTGCTAAAATTATATGATACTGGTGAGTTGGTACCTCTTAAGCCCTGGGACCCAATGGGGGCCTTGGCAACAAAATGACATCCAAAAAACTGTTTTTGTTTGATATTGATGGGACCCTAATATCGCCAGGAAGTGTCTCACGAGGCTTATTATCTCAAGCTATAGCTAAAGAAACCGGGGAACCGGTAGAACTGGGATATAATGATGTAGCTGGGTTTACAGATAGAAATATTACCCGAAATGTATTGGCAAAACTGAATTATATAGGTAAAGTATCGGAAGATTTCTTGAATGATATTTTGGATCGGTATATTGTTTCAATGGAAGAAGAATTTTTTAATTCAGATCTTCCTTTTGTTTATAAAGACTGTATCCAGCTTTTAGACGCGGTAGAAGCAGCTGGCCATGCTACATGTTTGATGACAGGCAACATGAAAGTGATTTCAAAAATTAAATTAGCAAAATTTGATTTGTGGGATCGATTTAAATTCGGCGTTTTCGCTGATGACGCTGAGGAGAAAAGTTCCATGCCCCGCTTGGCCAGAGAAAAGGCCTGGGATGTCTTGGAAGAATCTTTTCGGCTGGAAAATATGATTCTAGTTGGTGATACACTTCAGGATGCTGAAGCGGCAATAGAAAATGGATGTAAGTCAATCATTGTTTGCAGACATAAGGAGAATTGGGATAAAATAAAATCTTCAAAGCCCACTTTTCTAGTAGAAGATCTATCTAAACAATTTTTATTATCGAAAGTTATTTAATGAATTGATTAATAGCTTTTTCCCATTGTCCCTTTTTTACTAAATGTTGTTCCTTCTGATTTGGGTTAAATATTTTGTTTGTAATCTCCAAAGAATTGTGTTCATATTCAGGATTCAACAATCTATAAACACCGAATGCGGTGCTATCTGTCACAGCCGAACGTCCAACGGGTATACCTGAAATATCAGCAATAAATTGGAGTAGTGGTTCTCTTGCGCCTCCACCGGCAGCAGTAAGCAGTTCTGACTTATTGTTTATATGCGGGGTTAAACAATCCAAAATATCATTAACTAGAAAACCAATAGATTCCATACCGGCACGAATAATTTCATTCTTATTATAATTCTTATTCATATCAATATAAATATCATCAAAACCCTTTGTCCAATAAGGAGCTGACAATCCACTGAAACCTGGAATAAAAATCCCGTTAGTTGTTATTTGGGATGCACGCTGATCCCATTTCATTTTTTCATGAGGAATATTTAATTCATTTTCTAGATGATAGAATAAGGAATTGCACGCATTGATAGTACCCTCAGTCATAAAATATTTTTTATTTTCATCTGAAAACAACACACTAGAAATAAGCCTTGGAACAACATTGGGGATATTGCCTACATTAAATTGAACACTAGCAGATGTTCCAAAATTTGTTGCTATAGAATCCTGTTTCAACCCTGCCTGACCAATAAGAGAACCTTGCTGATCACCAATAACCACGAAAAGTGGAATGTGTGTTTCTAAAACTTTTCCATGATTATTCTTTACCGGTAATATAGGTGGAAGACAATTCTCATTGATTCTAAAAAGGTCTAATGCAAATGAGGACCAATTTGATTTATGAATATTATATAGGAGAGTTCGGCAGGCGATAGATTCATCTATTCCTGCTGTACCAGTTAAGCTCTGCAATAAATAAGCACTCAGGGAGCCGAAATATAATTGATTATTTTTGACTCTTTGGTGTAACAAGTTGTCTTGACGAATAAGATGAAGAAATTTGGGCCCACCAAAATGGGCGCTCAATGGTGTCCCGGTAATCTTCCAGAGTGCTTCACTATACTCTAGTAACTCATCGGTAATACTAAATGCCCGACTATCCTGCCAACTCAAGGCGGGTGTTACCGGATGACATGATTTTTTTTCCCATAGTAAAAATGTGGAACGTTGGACACTAAGCCCGGCTCTTCTAACAGGAGTTTTACCTGATTTTTGCACCATTTCCTGGAATAAAGATTTGCAGGCATCTAAAATGATAACAGCATCAAATTCCACATGAAATTTTTTTGGATGAGACAAGTTATGTTTGATTTTATTACTGTAAATAATTTTCCCGACATCATTAAATAAGAAGGCTTTTGTAGATGATGTCCCTTGATCCATGACAATGTAATTCATGAATCAAAATTACTGGATATTGCGCAGAGCTGGAATGCTAATCCCAATTATGCCGCACAGTGCAGCACCGAGCCCAATACCAAAAAATAAAAGTTTAACAGGAATTATTGAAGTGATTATTCCCACTAAGCCGGATGAGATTGCTGTTGTACCTACCACGCCTAAATGAACCATAGCAAAAAGTCGTCCATGAAATTTATTTGGAGTATGAATCTGGACAATGGATGTTCTACTTATTATAATGAACGGAATTCCTATGCCATGCAGAAAAATTATTACCATAGCCATTTCTATGCTTTGAACCCAATACAAGAATGAATATGTGATTCCATCCAAGAATAACCCAATAGCCCATATGGTGCCGTTTTTAAAAAATCTGTTAAGGTTAGACACAATGAATGATCCAACCAAAGCCCCAGCAGCCATACAGCCCTCTATAAAAGCAAAATCCGAAGCAGTACCGCTTAATGCAATTTTAACTAAGATTGGTAGCCCCACAATGGCGGGCCCCATAATGAAAAGATTATTAATAAACGTAATGACGATCATCCAAAAAATTGACTTCTGCTCATAAAGATAAGATAGCCCTTGTTTCAGTTCATGCCAGTGGCTGTGCTTATCCGAGTTTATTAAGTGAGTTGGTTTTTTAAGGCAAAATAAGAAAACAACAGAAAATAAAAAAGAGGCTGCATCTACCATAAATAAATTTGGGAGTGAAATAAGTGTCAGTAAAACGCCAGCGACGATAGGTCCCATCATCCAGGCAATTTGTCCTGAAGTTGCTAAAATAGCATTTATCTGAATTAATTTTTGAACAGGAAATAACATGGGAATAAAGGACTGGAATGCAGGTTGAAAAAATGTATTAAAACAGCTTCTTAAAAATGCTAATCCGCAAATTAGCCAAATATTCTCATGGTAATACCATAAACAAATGGGAATCATTAAAACGGTCAATGCCTGCCCAGCATTGGCAAATATCATTAGCCAAAAGCGGTTCATTTTATCTGAAAAAACACCAGCATATAGCCCAAAAATCAATGCTGGTAAATAAGCACTCATGGCAATAATTCCCGTAATAATAGAAGAATTAGTTAGATCCAAAACCAACCATAAAAGTGCTAATTGGTAAATTGCATCTCCAATTTGGGAAATTGCCTGCGCCGACCAAAGTAAATAAAGATTTTTCTTTTGACTAAAATTCACCATGATGAAGTCATTACTGAAATTAGTCCCAAAACATTTTTGCCATTTGGTTTTTCCCTGTAAATTGTGTACTTATTTTGGAACAAAAATTTTAACATTATCGTAAAGGAGTACGAGAATGACTTATATAATAGCAGAACCATGCGTAGGAACCTGTGATACCGCTTGTGTGGAAGTGTGCCCTGTAGATTGTATTCATGGGCCTTATGATAAAACCGGAGCCGGAGCTGAGGCGAAGGCGGATGATTTTGTCCCGAAAGATGAGGATTCTTTATACATTGATCCGGAAGAGTGTATTGATTGTGGAGCATGTGAGCCTGAATGTCCAGTAGAAGCGATCTTTGAAGAAAGTGAAGTCCCAGAAGAGTGGAACAAGTACATCAAAATTAATTATGAATGGTTCGGGCGCGAGTACACGGGGTAGTTAAATTAATTAGATTTAATTAAATAAACGGCTGTCAAATGGCAGCCGTTTTTTTGTATTATTTTTTATGAATAAAGATCAAGTTTTAGACCATTTAAAATCCATTAATTATCCAGGATTCTCCAGAGATATTGTTTCTTTTGGAATGGTAAAAGATATCTCTATTGATAGCAATGAAATTACGGTATTTTTGAATATTACATCTCAAAATGAAGGCAAAAAGCAGCAAATCATTAATGCTATCAGAAAAGCTCTCTCGAGCTACTTTGATACTGTAAATGTAGAACTTTCTTCAGATGGATCTCAGCAAACAGTCCCGATTCCACCTGGACAAGAGCCCCCTCCAATACTGGAAAATGTAAAACATGTCATCGCTATTGCAAGTGGGAAAGGAGGAGTTGGTAAATCTACTATTGCAGCAAATTTGGCCTGTGCTATGATGAAAAAAGGTAAAAAGGTTGGATTATTGGATCTAGATATTTACGGTCCCTCTTTGCCGATTCTTTTAGGTCTTAATGAACAACCCGAAATGACTCAGGGGAAAAAATTAATACCCTTAAAAAAATTTGATATGGAAGTCATGAGTTTTGGCTTTATTAGCGGTAATGATACTCCGGTGATATGGCGCGGACCTTTAGTCTCCCGTATGACAGAACAATTTTTCAGGGATGTAAAATGGGGGAAGTTAGATGTAATGATTTTGGATTTACCTCCGGGCACTGGTGATGTTCAATTAACATTAACCCAAAAACTAAAAATGTCTGGTGCAGTCATTGTCACGACGCCACAAGATATTGCCTTGGCAGATGTCCGAAAAGGCGCCGATATGTTCCGTAAAGTCAATACCCCTGTTTTAGGTGTAATTGAAAATATGTCTGGCTTAGCTCTGAATGGTGTTGTAAAAGGCTCTGTTTCATCATTTTCAATTAATGACGAAGAGATTTTTGTTGATGAAAAAGGCCATTTTAGTTTAACAATGGATTTATTTAAAACAGGAGGTGGTTTGAAAGAAAGTGAAAGGTTAGGAGTTCCTCTTTTAGGAAAAATCCCTATTTCTGCTGATATAATGAATGCTACAGATTCCGGGATGCCAATTGCTTATAGTAATCCTGATTCATCTATCGGCCAGATCTATCATCACATTGCTGAAATGTTAATATCTGATAGTTAATGTAATTGGGAACAACAGTAAATTTTATAGGTTATTTACAATAAATCCGCGAAATATCGCACAATGCAACTCGGTTGTATCCAAATTAACCAATCGGTAATTTCGCCCGCTTTTTTTCTTTATTATAGATGAAAAATTCATTACGAAAAAGTGCACTGGAAGGGCATATCCCTGAACATATAGCTATCATTATGGATGGCAATGGCCGTTGGGCTAAAGAGCGCTTATTGCCAAGAGTGGCCGGACATAAAGAGGGGATAAACTCTGTCAGAGAAATTACCCGTATTTGCGGGGAGATCAGTGTAAAGCATCTTACGCTTTATACATTTTCAACAGAAAATTGGAATCGGCCTGATGATGAAGTCAGTGCCTTAATGACTCTTTTATTGAAAACAATCAGTATTGAGATCGAAGAACTTCACAAAAATAATGTTTGCTTCACTGCAATTGGCAACTTGGAGATGTTGCCACAATCTACCCGAAAAGGAATTTTGAATGGTGTTCAAACTACAAAGGATAATACTGGGTTAAATCTTTGTTTAGCCTTGAATTATGGAAGTAGGCAGGAAATGGTTAATGCTGTACAAACGCTCGCAAATAAAGTCAAAGAAGGGGAATTGGAACCTCATGAGATTGATGAAACTATTTTTTCTAAATCGCTTTCAACATTTGATATGCCTGATCCTGATCTTTTAATTCGAACCAGTGGCGAATGTCGATTAAGTAATTTTTTACTTTGGCAATGTGCCTACACGGAAATATTTATGACAGATACATATTGGCCTGCTTTTCGTGAGAATGAACTGATGGAAGCAATTCTGGAATATCAATCTCGCGAAAGAAGATTTGGACAGGTTAGTGAACAAATAAGCAATTCATAATGAAAAAATTACTTATTCTTTTTTCAATTCTCACCTACAGCTTAGGTCAGGGACTTCCAGATGAAATTAAATTGGTAAAAGTTGATGTTGATGGAAATATCATTACTTCTGAAAACACCATTATTTTTACTGCAGGCCTTCGCAAAGGCCAGACTATTTCACCATCTGATTTCCCACGGGCGGTTAAAAGGCTCTGGCAATTAGGTTTATTCCGAGATATTCAGATTCGCTATAATGAAGAAACATCAGATGGTCTTTCTATCACAATTCTAGTAAAGGAGAATTATATCCTTGGAGATTTATCCTATCAAGGGAATAAAAAGATAAAAGATCGGAAGTTTAATGATGAAATATCATTAGCAAAAGGACAAAGGCTTGCTACTAATACGCTCCATGAAATAGCAACAACCATTAAAAATTTGTATGCAGAAAAAGGTTATTTAAATGTAGAAATTGAGCCTGAAATGAAAATTCCTGAACAAGAATCAACTATTTTTGAAGGCAAAGCAAAAGATATTGTAAGAGATGTGGTATTTAATATAAGTGAAAATGAAAAAGTCAAAATTGGTAAAATTATTTTTGAAGGAAATCAATCTTTTTCAAATTTCCGACTTCGCTGGAAAATGAAAGAGACCAAACAACAGCGCTGGTACCTTTTTTGGCGATCTACATTTGATAAGAAAAAATTTGATGAAGATTTAAATCTTGTTGCGACTTTTTATAGGAATAAGGGCTACCGTGATTTTAGAGTTGTGCGCGATACAATAAGATACAGTGATGATAAAAAGCAATTGAATTTGATTGTTACCATTGAAGAAGGCCCCCAGTATAAATATCGTAATTTTTCATGGGAAGGAATGACCTTATTTAATGAAGAGCTTTTGTCACGTACCTTAGGTATAGAAACCGGAGATCAGTACAGTGACGAAGATTTTAACATGGCTGTTTTTGATCGTGTTCAGGGATTGTACATGGATCGAGGCTATATCTACAGTCGGATTGAGCCTGCGATTACACCTGTTGGGGAAGATTCTCTTGATATTCATTTTGTTATTACAGAAAACCATAAAGTTTATATCAACCATATTGCTATTAAAGGGAATACAAGAACAAGAGAAAATGTAGTTCGCCGCCAATTACGAGTTTTTCCCGGTGATGTTTTTAATCGCCAGCGACTGATGAGAAGTCACCGGGAAGTTATGATGCTAAATTTCTTTGCCAATGTAGTACCAGATGTAGTGCCCATTTCAGAAGACAAGGTAGATTTAGAAATTACAGTAGAAGAAAAACCAGCGGGTCAGGCGAATGCAAATATGGGGTATAGTCAATCTTTTGGTATGACTGGCGGGGGCGGTCTTGCTTTGCCAAATTTTCGTGGGAAAGGACAAAGTTTAAATTTCAGTTTTAACGTAGGTACCAATGTGGGCTATGGATACGGGTATGGCAATCAATACCAACAGCGCCCCAAATACAGATCTGTAAGTATAAGTTTTACAGATCCAATGGTTAATGATACGAAGAATCTATTAGGTGGCTCAATATTTTATACGTTCCGTGGGAGTTCTACGTTGTATTCTGCCCCCATTGATTATACAATGGCTGGCACTTCAATTACGTGGGGTCGTATTTTTAAATGGCCTGATGATTTTTTTCGTGGGACCTGGTCTTTTCAACTTGTTCGTAAAATGTATGAAGCGTCTCAAGCAGATTTAGACCGTTATGCAGGTGGGTATAAAACTTCAGATGGTATCAACTTTTCACAAACAATAAGGAGAGATAGTCGCGATCATCCCGAATTCACAACCATAGGTTCTTTATTTTCTTTAAAATCTATGCTGTCAGGTTGGGTGTTAGGAGGACAGGAAAATTTTCATAAACATGTTTTAAATCTTGAATGGTATACACCTACATTTTGGAAATTTGTCTTAATGAATTCCATGAAAATTGGTGTAGTCAAGGAATTGCCTGCATTGAGAGAAGGCCGATCTTTTATTCCATGGAATGATAGATTTATTATGGGGGGGAATGGCATTCCTTATGGTAATCCATTAAGAGGTTATGACGATAACAGAGTCGGTCCTCTTACTTCAAATGGAAGTCCTATAGGAGGAAATACTTTGGTTAAATTTGGCACAGAATTTCGAGTGCCTTTTGCAGAAAATCCTGTAGTTTACGGACTGGTTTTTTCGGAAATGGGTAATGTTTGGTCTTCCACAGATTTAATGGAAAGATTGGATCTCCCACGAAGAGGCCCGATTGATTTGAAGCGTTCTGTCGGTGCAGGTATTCGTTTTTTTATGCCAATGATTGGGATGCTTGGTTTTGATATCGGGTATGGTTTTGATCGAGTTAACACTAGCGGAGAGTTGGACCCAGGATGGAAAACCACCCTAACATTTGGACAACAATTTTGATAAACAAGGAGATAACTGTGAGAGTACCCCTTCGAAATACATTATTTATTTTAACCTTTATAGGTATGGCATCAGTAGCGTCAGCTCAACTAAAAATAGGATATATTTTATCAGAAAGAATTCGCACTGAATATGAAGAGTTTAAAGAAGCAGAATCTCAATTACAGTTGGAATATAGAAAAGTTCAATTTGAGTTTGATCAAATGGGACTAAAAATGGATAGCCTTAGACAGGATTACGAAGTAAAACGTCTTATGGCTTTAGACAAGGGTGAAAGTATTCGGCAGGAAATTGAGCAAATGGAAAAGCAAATTCAAAATTTTCAAGCTGAAAAAATTGGACCACAGGGTGAACTGATGAGGAAACAGGCTCAATTAGAATATGAAATTTTAGGTAAAGTCAAAAAAGCTGTTGATAAAGTTGCCATTGATGGTGGTTTTGATTATATAATTGATGCATCTGTCGGTCTGCTATATTTTAAACCCAAGTACGATATGACTGATGATGTTCTGCATGAACTTCGGAATTTAACTACAGGGAAATAAACTGATTTGGAACTCACGCTTGGTGAGATTGCTTCCCAAGTAGGCGGCACAGTACAAGGTAATCCTGATTTAATTATTAACGGGGTCTCAGAAATTCAAAATAGTATTCCTGGTACAATTACATTTCTGAGCAATCCTAAGTATAAGAAGTACTTATCCTCTACACAGGCTGCAGCAGTATTTGTAGATGATAAAACCAGTGTTAATAATGGCAATATTGTTTTTGTCCCCAATCCGCAATTAGCAATGGCAAAGACACTAAGCCTTTTTTATCCGGAGAATAAACATTTAGCTTCCATACACCAAAAGGCAATTATAGACCCTACTGTCTCTATCGGTGAAAATGTATCAATTGGTCCAGGAGTCATTATTGAATCAGGTTCAGTTATTGGCAATGGATCTGTAATTGATGCAAATACAGTAATTGGTGAAAATGTAACTATAGGAAAGAATTGTCAACTAAAGGCCAATGTAACAATTTATTTTAATACCATTATTGGTGAAAATGTCGTTATCCATAGTGGAACAACAATTGGTTGTGATGGATTTGGGTTTGTAACACTGGACGGTATCCATGAAAAAATTCCACAGATCGGTAATGTTAAAATAGAAGATAACGTAGAAATCGGTTCGAATTGTGCTATTGACAGAGCAACTATTGGGACTACGTTTATTGGAGAAATGACAAAGCTAGATAATCTGGTTCATATAGCTCATAATGTGCAGATTGGTAAGGGGTGTCTTATTACAGGAGCATTTGCAATTGCAGGAAGTTCTAAGATTGGTGATTATTGTACATTTGCTGGACAAGTTGGCGTTGCTCCTCATGTAAATATAGGCCCCAATGCAACCTTTGCTGCAAAATCAGGTGTAACAAAATCCTTAGTAGGGGGAAAAGTCTATGCAGGTTTTCCTGCTAGGGAAATAAGAGAACACAATAAAAGAGAAGCAGTATTAACTAGAATTAATCAGATGCGAAAAAAGCTTGATCAATTGATAGCGGATCAAAAAGTAAGGTAAATTTAAAGATGGAAAGAAAACAAAGAACAATAGGTACATCTCAAACATGTAACGGTGTGGGTTTGCATACTGGCGTAGAAACAAGTATAACTTTTCATCCTGCATCAGAAAATTTTGGTGTTCGATTTGTGCGATCAGATATTCCATCAAGTCCGGAAATAAAAGCGGATATTGACCATGTAGTAGATATATCACGAGGTACAACCATTGAGGAAAATGATATTCGAATTCACACAGTAGAACATGCTCTCGCTGCTGTGAGCGGACTCCGAATTGATAATATTTTAATCGAACTGACCGGTAAAGAACCTCCCGTGATGGATGGCTCTGCAAAAGATTTTGTTGAATGTTTAATCAAAGCCGGAATCAAAATACAAAAACAGGAAAGAAAGGTTTTAGAGATTACCCGTGCTGTAAACTATACAAATCCATACCGTGATATTGATATTCATGTTATTCCATCGGATAGATTTAGAATTACATTTATGGTTGAATACCCATTAACTGCACTGGGGACTCAGTACGAAGCCATTTATAATATGGAAGAAGATTTTGCATTTGAAGTCGCACCGGCCCGAACATTTTGTTTTTTGAGTGAGGTTGAAATGTTGAAAGAACAAGGTTTGATTAAAGGTGGGGCATTGGACAATGCAGTTGTTATTGTAGATAAGGAAATTGATCAAGCTGAAATGGACAGACTCAAGGATTTATTTGGTATAGAGCATAATATAATTCAAGGTGCAAATGGTATTCTCAATGGAAAAGTACTTCGATTCAAAAATGAGCCAGTTCGCCATAAAACCCTGGATTTGATTGGAGATCTCGCTTTATTAGGTATACCTATTAAAGGTCATGTTACTGCAGCTAGAGCAGGTCACGCGAGCAATGTTGAATTTGTAAAAAAATTAAAAACAGAATATGCTAAGGAATTGAATGCATTAAATAATGGAAATTCAAATGGCTAATTTGTCTGATCAAACGATATTTACGATTAAGGACATAATTCAGGTACTCCCTCATCGGTATCCATTTATCCTTATTGACAAATTAGATGTCATAAAGCCAGGTGAATCACTTATAGCGATAAAAAATGTGACAGTAAATGAACCATATTTTCAAGGTCATTTTCCTGGGCAACCTGTTATGCCAGGTGTTCTTTCTTTAGAAAGTATGGCTCAGGCTGGTGCATTTTTAATGTTAAGCCAAGTGGAAGACCCACTATCAAAAAATATGTTTTTTTCTACTGTTGAAAATGCAAAGTTCCGCAAGCCAATTGTTCCAGGTGATCAGCTCAAAATCCATATGGAACTTATAAAAAAGAAACTCAATATTTGCAAATTTCATGGGAAATGCACAGTAGATGATAAAGTAGTAGCTGAAGCATTCTTGTCTGCAAATATTGTAGACCGTCCAGGCACTTAATATTTCTTCCTTAATACATCCAACCGCAATAGTTGATCCGAATGCTGAAATTGGTGTAAATGTAACTATCGGTGCATTTACAATTATAGAGGCAAATGTTACAATTGGTGATAATACTTCCATTGGTAACCATGTTACTATTTGTAGCGAAACAGTTATAGGAAAGTCATGTCGTGTATTTCATTCTAGTGTAATCGGTGAAATCCCTCAAGATTTAAAATTTGGCGGTGAACATACTAAAACAGTAATTGGAGAAAAGACAACCATACGGGAATATGTTACTATAAATAGAGGGACTGAAGCATTGGGGAAAACCGAAGTTGGATCTGGATCTTTATTAATGGCCTATGTTCATATTGCTCATGATTGTCTGATTGGAGATAATGTTATTATGGCTAATATGGCAACTTTAGGAGGTCATGTCGAAATCGGTGACTGGGCATCTTTAGGTGGTGGTGTATTAGTGCATCAATTTACAAAGATCGGTGCTCATGCTTTTATTGGTGGTGGTTTCAGGGCAGTGCAGGATGTACCACCATTTGTTCTTTGTGCAGAAGAACCATTGAAATTCCAAGGAATCAATCGTATCGGGCTTAAACGAAGAGGTTTTTCCCAAGAAGAGATGAAAATTATAAAAAATACGTATCTAATTTATTTTAGATCTGCTTTAAATAGGAATGATGCCCTTGCAAAAATTGAAACTGAAATTCCGGATACGCCTTATAGAAATCAAATTCTAGATTTCCTTCGTTCTTCCGAACGAGGAATTATCTAATATTCAAAAATGAACATATTTTTCTTTTACTTGATGCTTTCAGGTATCACATTTTCTCAGTATGCAGATTTTCGATTTGATTCTTTCAATTGTGTGAATTGCGATGAATACGCTAAAGCTGTTATTAACCAATCTGCTTTTTGGATGAGTGAAACCCCTAGTATTGACCCCATGAGTCAAAATCGATTTTACATACAATCTGGATATTCATTATCTATTAGTAAAATAAAAGGTCATCATTGGGGCTACCCTAATTTAGATTTGGGCATTAAAACAACAAAAAACCTATCATTAACAGGTAAGATATTTGGTTTTGCATCGCAAGAAGAATCTCCACAAATATTGGGAGCGGGGCTACAATATGCTTTTGGTGGTAAAGATACATTGAATTGGGTCACTTCTATCCAGCGTATTGATTTAAAGGGGTTAAATCATTATCATTTAACTTCTCTAACCATAGATATTCGAACATGGATCAAATGGAATCCAATAATCTTCAGAATTGGGACTGGTTCAATTTTCTATAAACAAAAATCTTTTTTTACTGTTTCTGGGATGGATTCAAAAATAGATGGTCAAATAAATTTCATTGGAGTAGATACATTATATCCATATTCAATATATACAATTGGGGTTGGAACTCGGTTTCATCCCCGAAAAACAATGATTTCCTTTTTTATACAAAAAGAATTATTCTAATGTTTAAACGAATTTCTATTTTAGGGTCCACCGGATCTATTGGTGTCAATGCGTTAAAAGTAGCATCCCATTTACGAGAAGAGTTAGAAATTGTTTACCTTTCGGCTAATCAAAATACAGATTTACTAATTGAGCAAGCATTACAATTCAACCCGGAAGCAGTATGCATTGTCGATGAAGAATTTTCGGAAAAAGTAAAAGATGCACTTATTTCCACTGATATAGAAGTTCTGGTTGGTCGTAAATGTTTATTAGAGTTATCTCAAAGGGATGATGTTGATATTTTATTGAATGGATTAGTGGGCGCTCCGGGCATGGAACCTACATTATTGGCCCTTCAATCCGGTATTGATGTGGCTTTGTCGAATAAAGAAAGCCTTGTTATGGCGGGAAATATAATTAATAAAGCTATGAAAAAATCTGGCGCAAAACTCTATCCTGTTGATTCTGAACATTCTGCTATTTGGCAATGTTTAGTGGGAGAAGAGATTGAAGATATTCGTCGTCTGATTTTGACTGGTAGCGGAGGCCCGTTTCGATCACGTGATGTGAATACATTTGCAGAGATTAAAATTGATGAAGCTTTGAATCACCCCAATTGGGATATGGGCCAAAAGATAACGATAGACAGTGCAACAATGATGAACAAAGGCTTGGAGGTAATAGAAGCATATTGGTTATTTGGCTTTACACCTGATAAGATTGATATCGTAGTTCATCCCCAATCAATAATTCATTCTATGATAGAGTTCAAAGATGGCGCCATTAAAGCACAAATGGGTGTTCCTGACATGAAAGTTCCGATCCAATATGCTCTTACTTACCCAAGGCATATAGAAGCACCTTGGGAACAGCTGGATTTTTATGAGTTTGAAAAATTAACCTTTCAGCCACCTGATTATGATAGATTTCCTTGTATTAAATTAGCATTTGACTCTTTAGAAAAACTGGGGACATCCTGTGCAGCATTAAATTTAGCAAATGACTATTCTGTGTATCGATTTTTAAAAGAAGAAATCTTATTTACAGATATTTCGAAAATCAACGCCACTATAATGGCTGAACATAAATGGATTGAACACCCAACATTGGAAGATTTAAAAGCATTGGACGAATGGGTTAAAAATCATGTAAGCTCTTTCTGATTTTTGGAACCAAATTTTCAATATTAAGTAGTTTCTTATCATGACAATTATCTGGGCAACGATCCTCATATTGGGGGTGCTTATCACCATACATGAATTTGGCCATTTTATCGCGGCAAGATCAGTTGGTGTTCGAGTGGAAAGATTTTCTGTTGGTATACCGCCTCGTTTTTTATCAATTACATCGATTGAAAATGGTTTTATGTTGCGCTTTTTCTTTTATAAAAGTACAGGTGGACGCACTTATTGGCAGCCAGTATTTAAAAAAATTATTTCTAAACCTGGCCGAATTGGTTCCCATACTGAATACGTTTTAGCTTTACTACCTTTTGGGGGATATGTGAAAATGGCTGGTATTATTGATGAAAGTATGGATACTGAGATTTCCTACAAGGATGATGAATTTATGTCCAAGCCTTTATGGGCTAAACTTTGGGTCTTAAGTGCTGGAGTCATCATGAATACTTTATTGGCATTTTTTATTTTTACTGCAATAGGATTTTATCAGGGGTCTCCAGAAATCAAAAATGAACCTGTTATAGCGCAATTACAGGAGAATATGCCGGCAATGCGTGCCGGTATTATTCCTGGTGACCGAATTACTCTCATCAATGGGAATAAAATAGAAACTTGGAATGATCTTACTGAATCAATACATGCAGTACCTGAAACAGACATAATTCTAACAATTAGCCGGGAAAATGTCGAGATTGAAATGAATATCACAACTTCCTTCATGACCGTACCAACTGAGTCAGGGATAGATACGGTAGGTGCCATAGGTATCGCACCAGAACTGATTTACTCAGAAATTTCTTTAATGGAATCAGCAAAAACTGGGCTATCAAAGACAGTAGCAAGTTTCGAAATGATTATCATGAGCTTGGGAATGTTAGGAGCCGGTGAAGCATCTATTTCTGATTTTGGAGGTCCCATTATGATAGCTCAATTGGCTAGTCAAACAGCAGAAGCAGGTTGGATTCCTTTTCTAACCTTTATGGCTCTTATTAGCGTCAATTTGGCCTTTTTAAATATTTTACCGATTCCCGGATTGGATGGTGGACATATTTTTATTCATTTAATTGAAGGGATCATGAGAAAACCCATGTCATTAAAAGCCAGAATTATAATCCAGCAAATTGGTATGGCTTTTTTATTAATGCTTATGGTAACCATTATATTTAACGATATCACTCGTTTATTTAATTAATTCATTTAATTTTAGAATTAAAGTACCGAATTTCATTTTAATACTAATTTTTACTGGATATCGAACATCATCATTGGAAAACCAGATTGACATTGTGGCTTCATTTTTAAATTTCTGTTTGTCCATTCTTATTGGTGTAACCTTTGTACATTGATATATCCCTAAAGGCACATTGGTTGCTACATTTTCCTCTACATTCATTTGCAGATAATTTAATTTTCTCCCATCAATCAGTGAAAATATTTGACCATCTATATTTGATAAATCCTCACTTCTCAAAAAATAAAATAGGGAATATGGTGAATGCGTTTCAGAACTTATTTGAATAGTATCTTTTGAAAATAAGGCAAACCCTTCTTTTTGGTTTAAAATTATGGTATTTTTCTTTTTGTATGATCCCTCACTGATATTTTTTACTACTTTTAAAGGGAGTAATGTTTTTTCATCCAACCAAATATCAATTACATCTCGAATTGGAAATAAATAATCTGTAAAACCTTTGGTAGTAGCAGAAAAACGTACTTGAAATGTGCTAGTGGATTGAATCATTTCTTTTTTTATGACCTCTAATTTCCCGGTTGCTGTTTCAATGCCAGAAAAAGATGCCTGGTATTGTAAAGATTCACCAACTTTAAACGGAACGGATACGCCCAATAAAATAGAGATAAATAAAAATAGTGCAATTATTCTCATGAACGTAAAATTGTTAGACTGCTATTTTCGTAAAGATAAATGGTTGATCCAACTCCATCGATTATTCCATCATTGATTATCAAGTCAATATCGTTTTTAAATTCAGATAAGATTTCTTGCGGGTTTATCATTGCCTGTTGGCCTGTTCGATTTACACTTGTGGTTGTAATTGGATTTGGAAATGTCATTGAAAGATTTCTACAAAATTCATGGTTAGGGATTCGAATACCTAAAGTATTATTTTCTCCCATCACCAATTGAGAAACAACTCCATCTATAACTGGAACAATGACAGTAGATTCGCCTTTTAGTTTTTTCATTATAATATTGTGATCAGATTCAATTACATTTAGCCAATCTTTGACAGTATCTTTATTAGGGGCTAATACGCTCAAAGGAGATGTCCTTCCTTTGAGATAATTTATTTTTTTGATCGCTGATTCATTTTTTGCATCACAGCCAAAGCCATATAGTGTATCAGTTGGATAAACAATTATGCCACCATTTTCTAAAATAGAACAGGTTTTTTTAATTGTCTGCTTATTTTCACAATCAATTATTAAATTGACCATCTAAAGCCTTAGTTGGGTTTTGTTTTCCATCGCCGATGAAACCAGAAGTATTGTTCAGGATATTTTCTTACCTTTTCCTCAATTATAGATGTAAAAGCTTGGGTTATATCTGCTATATTATCACTTATTGGTTTGACTGTCTCAAATTGAATTTCATATTTCTGGAACCCAATTTCGACGCATACACCAAAAATGATTGGCGATCTTAATTTTTTAAAAAATAATGCAGCGCCTTTTGGTGTGGACGCAGGAATCCCAAAAAAATTTACGAAAATACCCTTTGATCTTGCATCCTGGTCACTAACCAGTGCTAGGATTCCATTTCCAATTAGAACAGATTCCATTTTTTCAATTGGCTCTTTTCGAAAAATATGTTCTACTCCACTCATCTCCCTTTGTTCCTGAAAGAATTTATTTGCCCCTCGATTCTTTTGTCGGAGAGCTACACCGGTGAATCTATAATTGGTTTCTCCCATCCATTTTACGAAAAGTTCCCAAACTCCAAAGTGTGCTGAGATTAAAATACAACCTTTATTTTTATTCATTGCTTCGTGCAGAATATTTTCCCTTTTTACATCTATTTCAATCCCATCCCAGGATTTAGGAAAAGCAAAAAATTGTATCATATTATGCATGAAAAATTGGAAGATTCTTTTTACATAATATTCAATTTTTCCCGAAGTCCAATCCGGGAAAGCTCTTTTTAAATTATTGATTACCATTCCCTTTCTTTTGGGAATATAATGATAGGATATACTCGCCAATCTAATTGCCAAATGATAACGAGT
The DNA here is from genome assembly GCA_913040915.1 of uncultured Fidelibacterota bacterium. Taxonomy (GTDB): domain Bacteria; phylum Fidelibacterota; class Marinisomatia; order Marinisomatales; family UBA1611; genus CAXFCD01. The sequence goes on from CAJWHW010000001.1 coordinate 87,044, forward strand.
TTTTGGAGATAAAGTAGATATCCACTTTTTCAATAAAACCAATAGATAATAAGTAATTCTATGAGTTATTTTCATTTTGAACTATGAAATTACATATTTCCAATCTAGAAATAGTCTGAGTTTTTATAAAATTAATCAACCTTTTTTGTTTTTACTCATTGCTATTTCTTATGAAATTCATAGCTATGAAACAATGTTTACTCACTCTTTTCTTCTGTATTACATTTACATATCCAGATATTGTTTACAGAGTCCCTATCGAGGGTACAATTGATTTGGGACTACCACCATTTATAAAACGTACATTAACAGATGCAGAAGCTCAAGGTGCTAGTGCAGTTATATTTGATATAAATACTTTTGGCGGTCGTGTAGATGCAGCTACACAAATTAAAGATGCTATTTTAGGCTCTGATATACCCACGGTGGCTTTTATCAATCGCAGAGCTATTTCGGCTGGAGCCCTCATATCTCTTTCCTGCGAAAAAATTTATATGACTGGTGGTGGTCTTATCGGAGCTGCGACTGCAGTAGATATGTCTGGGAAAAAGGGTAGTGAAAAAGTCATCAGTTTCATGCGGGAAGAGATGGCTTCAACAGCAGAAAAACGTGGCCGAAGCAAAGAAATAGCCAGAGGAATGGTGGATGAAGAACTTAATTTTACCCATTTGGTTATTAATGGAGATTCAGTAGAGGTAACAGATATTGAAGGGAGAAAAGAAGGGAAATTAATTTCTTTAACCACAGAACAAGCTTTGAAATACAAGGTTGCTGATGGTACAGCAGAAGATTTAAATGCGCTTTTAGATAGCCTAGGCTATAAAGCAGCAAAAACCTTTGAATCCAAAGAAAACTGGTCAGAGGCCGTTGTCCGTTTTTTAACGAATCCAGTTGTAGCATCACTCCTTACAACTTTTGGTTTTCTTGGTATATTATTTGAACTTCAAAGTCCCGGTTGGGGTATCCCTGGAATGGTGGGTCTCATTTGTCTTATATTATCGCTAAGCGCATCCTATATTGCAGAATTAGCAACGATGTCAGATTTATTATTTATTTTTGCAGGACTCGCTTTATTCATACTTGAGCTTTTAGTTATTCCTGGTTTTGGAGTCGCAGGGCTAGGAGGAATTGGACTGTTACTTTACGGCTTGTATTTACTTCTCCTTCCTGAAGTGCCTGTTGGTGATGAAATAATGAACCAAGCTACTGACGGGTTTTTGATCGGATTAATTGGAGCAGTAATTGGATTATATTTTCTTGGTCGCATTATGATAAAAACTAAATTTTGGGAACAACTCACTTCGCCAAATACTCAAAAAAAAGAAGATGGTTATACTACGACATTTGGTTGGGAAAACCTTGTAAATGAGAGTGGTATTGCTGATACAGACCTGCATCCATCTGGGTGGGTTAAGGTTGCAGATGAGCGACTATTTGTAGTGAGTGAAGGAGAGTTTGTTGAAAAAGGAAAACCAGTTCAAATTTTAAAAGTAGATGGTAATCGAATTGTCGTTAGAGAATTAACAGAATAATAAAAAAGGAGCATCACTATGCCCGTAGTACAAATGTTTATGTTAGCACTGATCACTTTTACAGTGATTCTAATCCTGTACTTTGTTCCCGTAGGACTGTGGATTCAGGGGGTTGTTTCATTGGGGCTCGGAAGAATCCGAATTGTGGATCTCATCCGTATGCGATTAAGAAAAATATCACCTAGACTTGTCACTGATGGTGTTATCAATTTGCATAAAGCCGGATTATCACATATTTCTACAGACATGTTAGAAACACATTATCTTGCTGGAGGTAATGTACAAAATATTGTTGCCGCATTAATTGCAGCTGATAAAGCAAGTATAGAACTACCATTTGAGACTGCTACTGCAATTGATTTAGCTGGCCGAGATGTTAATGAAGCAGTTCAAACTTCTGTATATCCAAAAGTAATTAATGCACCTAAAGATGGTTACTTGGCTGCCGTTGCAAAAGATGGGATTGAATTAAAAGCTCGTGCTAGAGTAACCGTTAGGACAAATATTCCCGGTTTAGTCGGAGGCGCTACGGACGATACTGTCATCGCTCGTGTGGGTGAGGGTATTGTTTCTGCAATTGGTTCTGCTAATAATTATTCAGCAGTTCTTGAAAATCCGGACAATATATCTCGTGCAGTTTTAGATAAAGGGTTAGATGCTGGGACAGCATTTGAAATTTTATCTATTGATATAGCTGATTTAGATGTAGGTAAAAATATCGGAGCATCATTACAAGCTGATCAGGCCGAAGCTGATTTACGCGTAGCACAGGCTAAGGCAGAAACACGTCGTGCTATGGCTGTTGCAGAAGAACAAGAGATGACAGCTAGAACGCAGGAAATGAAAGCAAAAGTTGTTGAAGCTGAATCGGAAGTTCCAAAAGCAATGGCCCAGGCATTCCGGGAAGGAAATCTTGGTATCATGGATTATTATAAAATGGAAAATATAAAATCGGATACAGGAATGCGGGATGCTATTGCTGAATCTGATGTGGAAACAACAGATGATAATCCAGTTGAAGATAATTAATGTAATCCTGTTTTGGAATTAACTGTTCCAGATCATATTGCTGATCAAATAACTGATCGCTGTTTGCGATGTTATCGCGAGCAGCAATGGTATGGTAAAAACTTTCTATTTGATTATATTGGAGATATGGATGTAGCCGGAAAGCGAATCTTAGAAATAGGTTGTGCTGAGGCAGGATTGCTCAAATTTTATCAAGAAAAAGGTGCAATCTGTTCTGGACTAGAGCTCTCGGATGTTAGATACAATAATGCTCTATTATTAAATGAAGGAGAACCTATCCATTTATTTCAGGCAAATATCTGTAAACCTGAATCTTATATGACTGAGATAACTGAAAAACATGATACCATTATTATCAGAGATGTGATTGAACATATCGAAGATAAAAAAACTGCTTTAATAAATATGTTTGAACTATTAAAGCCCGGCGGAAAACTGTACATATCTTTTCCTCCAAAATATTGTGCCTATGCTGGTCACCAACAGACAACTCCATCGATTATGGGGAAATTGCCTTATCTACATCTTCTTCCTAATTTTTTATATGAAGGTTATTTACGTTTGATTGGATGTCCGGAAAAGAAAATCAATTATCTTCTATCTACGAAAAATACTCGTATTTCCATTCGTATAATGAGAAAGTTAGTTGACTCTTTAGGTTTTAAGATTATTAAAGAAAGTAACTGGATAATCCGGCCTGCTTATTCATTCCGATTTGGTATACCAAAATTGAAGAATCCTTTTTTCTGGATTCCAATCTTCAATGAAGTTTTTTGCAATGGGGTATTATTTTTATTAGAAAAGCCAGAGAAGTAATATGGAATGGTTAGGTTTATTACTCCTTTATTTGATTTCTGGATTTATGAAAAAACGGCAACAAGCTACAAAACGCCGTGAAATAGAATCAGATCCCGATTGGGAAGTTTCTGAAAAATCAAATCCAGAAAAATCAAAATCTAATTTAGATCAGGTGCTGCAAGACTTGTTTGATCAAACAGTTGAGCTGGAGCCTGAAACTCTAATTAATGAAGAGATAGAAGATAAAGAAGAATCTGATCAGAATGAGTTGGAAATTATTACTGAACAAGTTGATGAATTTGAAGATCAAATTCTGAAGACAGATGAAAATGATTTTTCAAAAATTGATGAGAAAGTAGAAACCTTTGAAGAAAAAATATACCATTCTGAATTGGCTGATCGTGAGGAACAACATTTTGGAAACAAATGGAGAAAAAAGGATAAGCTCCACGCCAAATTATTTAACTCTAATAAATCCTTAAAAAAAGCAATTATTCTAAAAGAAATATTAGATAAGCCTGTAGGCTTAAGATAAGCAAATCGATTATTCTAATTTAAATTAGAATAAATTGTTTTTGCTTCATTCTCTAACTGTTCTTCTGACCCGTTATTGTGAATTACAAAATCTGCCATTTGTATTTTATCTTCGTCTGGCCATTGAAGATCTAAACGTTGTAAGAACTGATCAAGAGTTAATCCACCACGGCTCATTACACGCTCTGTCCGAATTTTAAGTTGAGATGTAACAACAATCACATAGTCCATGTGCGTGTCTGCACCTGATTCATAGATTAAAGCAGCATCTACAACAAATATTTCATGGTTACCTTGATCTAAGACTTTATCAAAAGCACTATCAATTTCTAGAAATACGTACGGATGTATAATTGTGTTTAACCGTAATTGATGGTCTTCATCAGAAAAGGCAATCCGGGCTAATTTTGATTTATCAATTTGATTATTATGCCCCAAAACATCTGTTCCGAATTCTGCAATAATTTCATTTTGAGCTGTCTCATTCTTTTCAAGAATATCTTTTGATTCTTTATCAGCATCAAAAATATACGCGCCCCAGGATTCAAATAATTTACTCACGGAGCTTTTCCCGGATCCTATCCCTCCAGTAAGACCAATTTTTAACATTTTATTTTAAATTTTGTAGAATACGTTTAGTTATTTCAGAAATTTCACCCAGACCATTAATATTAATTAGGATATCTTTTTTCCGATAAAAGTCTAACAATGGTGCTGTTTGTTCCCAATAGATTTTTTGGCGATTTCGAATTATTTTAGGATTATCGTCACTTCTTCCAGACTCTTTTTTTCTATTTATAAGTCGCTTAACCAATTCGCTTTCATCTGCAACTAAACTAATTACAAAATCTAAACGATGGCCTTCATTATATAATATTTTTTCCAAGCCCTCTGCTTGTGCCAGTGTTCTTGGAAAACCATCTAACAAATAGCCATTACTACAGTCAGGTCTTGCAACTCGATCTTTTACAATTTTAATTAATATTTCATCCGGAACAAGGTGACCCTTATCTATAAAAGATTTTGCAATGACCCCAACTTTAGATTCTGCTTTAATTTTTAACCTAAGGATTTCTCCTGTAGATAAATGCGTAATATTTAATGCATTTATTATCCGTTTAGCCTGGGTGCCTTTCCCGACACCTGGTGGCCCCATTATTGATAGTCTCATGTTCTAATAGCAATTGTTCTTAAATTAAAATACCTGCAATTGTAGCCGTTAGCCAAGAAGCAATAGCGCCACCAATCATTGCTTTGGATACAAGCTCTGCTAAATCTTTTTTCCTATTAGGTGCAATCCCACCAATACCGCCTAATTGAATCCCGATGGATCCAAAATTTGCAAAACCGCACAGGGCATAACTAGCAATAATTGCTGTGCGTTCAGAAATTTGCCCAGAAACTAAAATTATTTTTAAATCACTGTAAGCAATCAATTCTGTAAAAGCAATTTTTTTACCCATTAAGGTCCCCATCATAGCAGATTCTTTCCAGGGAACGCCCATGGACCAGGCCAACGGCTTAAAAAGAAGTCCCAATAATTGATCAATAGATGTTCCAAGGAAACTCAGTAAGTAATTTAGCATGGCAACAATTGAAATAAATGCAACCAGCATAGCTGCTACATTTGCTGCTAATTTCATTCCCTCTGTCGCGCCGTTACCAAGTGCTTCCATGACATTTGAGCTTGATTTTTTAATTTCAATATTTAGATCACCAATTGTATCTGACGGTTCTGTTTCGGGATAAATAATTTTGGCAATTACAAGTGCTGCAGGAGCCGACATAACGGATGCAGCTAAAAGATGTCCTGCAATCCCTGGAATATCTGTGAGCCATTTCACATAAATAGCCAATACGCCACCGGCAACTGTAGAAAAACCACCTACCATGACAGCCATCAGTTCTGATTTGGTCATTGTTTGAATAAAAGGTCGAACCATGAGTGGCGCTTCTGTCTGTCCCACAAAAATATTAGCTGAGACACTCAACGTTTCTGATCCGCTACTTCCCATTGTTTTTTGCATCAATTTAGAAATTGCTTTAACAACAATTTGAATAAGACCAAAATGATAAAGTACCGACATAAGCGCAGAAAAAAAGATTATTGTTGGTAAGGCACGAAATGCAAAGTTGATCAGAGCGACATCAAATCCAACATCTGGGACAAATGAAGTAAATAAAAAATCCCCACCTGCATCAGAAAAACCGATTAATCTGGAAATAGCTTTATCCAATATTTCGAAAATGGGTTTCCCGACAGGTGTTTTTAAAATAAAAATAGCAATTGAAAGTTGCAAACCTAAGCCCCATCCAATAAGCCTATAATTTATATTTTTTCTATCGTTGGAAATAGTATAAGCAATACCTAACAATACCACTATCCCAATAATTCCGGTGAATCGATCCATTAAATTTCCTCCGGTGGCTCAAAACAATTTCGACACCGTGCTTCATATTTATCCAATTCGCCAATAACAACTTGTGCAGCATCTTTTGTTATCCGTTGAGTGCAAGAAGCTGGATTGCCACATTTCAAGCATATAGCACGCAATTTATCTAAATAATCTGCTTCGCACATCAGTTTCGGCATGGGACCAAATGGACGCCCTCTGTAATCGGTATCTAAGCCAGCTACTACTACTCGTTTACCATCGGCGGCTAATTGTTTGCAAACATTTAAAATCGAATTATCAAAAAATTGTGCTTCATCAATTGCAACTACACTTACCTGTTCGGTCAATGGTATTATTTCCTTTGATGAGTCAACTATATGTGCTTCAAGTTTAAGTTGATTGTGGCTCACTATATGTGATTCGCTGTATCGAGAATCAATTTTAGGCTTTATAATAATAGTAGACATTTTTGCGATTTGAGATCGGCGGATTCTACGAATCAATTCTTCAGTTTTACCTGAAAACATACTGCCGCAGATTACTTCTATCCAGCCGGAATCTAACGGAGTAAGCGTCATTATACCTCTTTATTTTAAGTAAAATTATGAAAAAGGATACGGGTCAGGTTAAGTGTGAATCTTCAAATGCATCGGGTAGAATTTCAGAAGACATCACTGTTTTTACCAACCCGACTTTATCACAAATATAGATTGGAATTTCTCTACATAGATCCCAGATAACCTGACGACATGCACCGCAGGGTGTCCCACCACTATTAGTCGCTATGGCAAGCGCCTTGAAAGAAGTATGACCTTCAGCTATGGCTCGAAATAGAGCTATTCTTTCTGCACAGCAGGTAAGTCCGTAACTGGAAGACTCCACATTACAACCTCCGATTATATCACCAGATTGTGTTTCCACTGCTGCGCCCACACGAAAATTAGAATAAGGGGCGTGGGAGCGATTTCTCATATCAATGGCAGTTTTAATTAAATTCGTATTCATATTTTTTCAACTCTGAATTTCTGAAAAAAATTTAAGGTTGCAACTCCTGCAACAAATCCACCAATATGGGCAAACCACGCAACGCCACCTGTGGTATCTACACCCAAACTACTTAATCCTCCAGACAATTGCATTAAAAACCAAAGACCAAGGACAATATTTGCAGGCACCACAAATTTAGTAATAAACATAATAATGATGGCAAAAACATGTACACGTGCCCTTGGGAACCTAATCATATATGCACCTAATACACCTGCAATAGCTCCACTCGCACCGACCATTGGAACCTGTGAATCTGGATCTATAATAAATTGGATTAAAGCTGCAATTACTCCACAGACAATGTAGAAAATGAAATATTTGAAATGGCCCAGAATACTTTCTACATTATCGCCGAAAATATATAGAAACCACATATTGCCTAAAATATGTGCAAACCCACCATGTATAAACATGGATGTAAAAATTGTGAATGTATTGAATTCGGCAGGCACAAATCCAAAAGTATAAACAACTGCAATACCCAGCTGGGCATCGCTACCGGAGATTAAAAATTGTCCAAGAAATATTACAGTATTTAGGATAATGATTCCATAGTTCATAAAAGGGAAAAGAACCCTGGGATTATCATCTTTATATGGGAAAAACATTAATAGACGACAAAATAGCTTGTTTCATATGATTCGTTTCCCATTCGGTCCCGTACTTTAAAATCTATTTTGTGTTGGCCTTCTGTAAGAAGTTTTTGAAAAGTATAGGAAATTTCTTTCTTTATGGGCTGATATGCATAAAAGACCGGTAGATCATTGAATAATAAGTCGAATGAATTCTCATCAGAATCAATTCCTGAAATAAGATCATCCACAATAATTTTAATCTTTTTGACATCTTCGATATTGTATCGGCCACCATCTGCAGGAAAAGTTCTTCTGATTAAGGGTGAGTCCAAATCCTGAATAATAGTGACGGCATCCATTTTGTTTAATTCAGCAGTCAGTATTTGTTTTTTATTATTATTCTCTGTGGTAGTGTATACCCATTTCTTTCTTTTTTGATTATAGTAGTAGATGCCTAGATTAGAATGGGCAGCCAAATCTCGATCATAACGGATCCCTATTTTGAATTTATTTTTTAAATTAATATCAAAAGGTTGAAGTTGGTAAATTGGTGATAAATGATATCCTTCTGTTATTTTTGGGAATTCATTTAATTTTTCAATCCAAATAATATTTGTTTGGTAAAATGTATTTTTTTGAGTTTGAATTGAACAATTTCTATCATTGGAAATCACAGTGGATTCTTGCCCTGGCCCTGTAGCAGTCATTTTATAATGGAACCGGGTTTCTCTTACTTTACCATCGTGATTTAGCTCAATATCGATATATTTCATATTATCAACAACATGATGAGACAGTCGTTCAGTGAGAAATGTATTTGGCTGAATTTGATCCATGGGATAGGACATAAATGTATTATCATTTGCAAGCTTAACAGTCGCTCTGGCAGGCGCATACTGATCCATTTCAACCTGAAAAAAAACACCTCCTCTAGTATTGGAAATTTTGAGTTTAGGACGTACATCTATCACATTTAACCTTGATGGTGCAGCTGTCCAATGATATGGGCTGACCATTCCGCCTAGCTGATTTATACCAATAATTTGTAAAATACGATTATGTGTGGATTTCAACGGTATCGTTATATGGAAATCTTTTTTTACCTGCTCACTATGAATGATTTCTACTTTTTCATCCGGGAAACCGAATGGTGTAAAACTGTATATAACAGCATCTCGAATGGGTAATCCACCCACTATGGAGGATAAAGCAAGCGTGATAACTTTGTCATCACGTAGTATTTCTGATGCTTTAAGGTTCATGGGAAAGGAGCCCACAATCATTCCTTTTACTATAGTTTTGTTTCCTCCTGCATCAAAAATATTGATTGTAACAGTATGAAAGCCTGGGCTTAATCGGAGAACTCCTGTTCCCTCCCCAGCATGAATTGAGATTTTTCGATGCTCATCTAGTCGATATAATTTTTGATATTCGCCTAAATTTTGGCGTTTTAAATTATATTGTATTATTGTACTGGCAAGCTTTCCTTCTTTGAATGGAATCCTCGAATAATCAATTTCAAACTTCAGTTTTCCATCGATTAGCAGTTCTGCACGATGAAACTGATACAAATTATTGGTCCCTTGTCGTTTATCCACAGCTTGGATTGCAAAAGCAAATTCGCCAAATACACTTATGGTGTCAGCAAAATGATATACTCCAGAATTGTCCCGAAAAAGTGGCAATGTTTGCATGAGCGGACTGGCATTGATTTGAGCTTCCTGAGAAATAGGAATGAGTGCCAGACGTTTTGGAATGGGTCTAATTTGATCTGGTAGATTAAAAGCATTAATCAGTGGATTTAGGGGTTCACTTTTCCCATTACGATATTCAAAATGGATATGAGGAGCAAATGAATTTCCTGTATTTCCAGAATACCCGATAAGATCGCCCTTTTTCACCTGAAACTCCCTACGGTTGAAATGGGCATCGACATAATAGCTTTGTCGTTTTGCTTGCTGTAAACGCCAGACTTTTTCCAAAAGCGGGGTAAAGGATTCTAAATGGCCATAAACTACTTCATGGCCTGAAATAGTAGTGAGGTAAAGCGCTTTACCGTACCCATTAAAATTAGAAGTCATTCGATGGATATATCCATCCTCAACAGCTAAGACCTCCTCACCGGTTACTCCATTTGTTTTGATATCGATACCCATATGAAAATGAGAGTCTCGGTTCTCTCCAAAATTAGATGAAAAAGTTTTAGTGATTCGTGTGGGCCAGAGTACATCTTGGCTGTACAATCCTGAAATCAGGGAAATGAGAATGAAGTAGCGGTTCATGGAATAAATAATGATGGCAAATATATTCAGGACACATAATGGATTTCAATGAGTGATTTGTTTCCTATTAATACTTAATGTAAACTTTGTAAAATTATTTTTCAAGAATACCAAGGAGATAAAATGAAGAAAATTTTAACATACATTATGATCATAGCTCTACCAACATCAATTTTTGCTATTGGTGGTCTTGGATTGAGTGTTAATTCAAGCACTTTTTCTGTAGATGCCGGTAGTTCTGACCTTATGGTAGAAGGCCTAAAAGTGGGTAGCTTTTCCTATGAGGGGTTTGAAAATGGTGGTGGCTTAGGAGGTTATTTATATTTGGATATTATTCCAATAGTGGATTTAGATATTGAATATAATTTTGTCGGCCAGGTTTATAATTTTACATTTGAGAATGCAGTTACATCTTCACAGACGCAAGAGTTTGCATTTCTTGCAGGAAGTATGTTTATAACCATCCAAAAACCAGTTTTCGATTTGGGTATTCCTTTTCTGGCAAAAGCGAAACTATATGGTGGTCTGGGAATGAATAAAAATGCATCTACTCCCATGGTGAATCAAGAAATGTTAGAAGCTGTATTTGGCGGTGCTACAAATCTTGAAAGCGGTGAATATGATTATGATGCTGTCACAGAATATTTAAGTGATAACTTAGTTGAAACAACTGGGTTTCATTTTGACGCAGGTGTATTTTTTAAAGTTCTAACTTTTAGCGGTGCAGTTTATTACAGACAGGTAATCGTCGAAGATGTGATTCCAGGAAATAGTGGATTCGGTAGTATGAATTTTAGGCTGGGGCTGGGAATTTAATTTTCAGTTTCTACATAAATAAAATGGGATGAGAAATCGTCCCTTTTTATTTTTAGATCTCATTGGTAATGCAATGAATAGAACCGCCGCTTAATCCAAACTGAGTAGCAGGCACTATAATTTGCTGAACATCCATTTTAGCTAATCTTTCATTGATTGTATGATCCAAAAATTCATTAGAACTGAAAAGTAGTCCTGGTAGTGGTAGAGAATTGGCTGCAAAGGAGCCCGGATGTAATGGTGTCCCCAAGGCGTCTTCGATCTGGATATCAATAATGGGAATATCCCTTTTTTTGGTAAATTCCATTAATGTTCTGGTTGATTCAGTTGAAACTATTTCCATGCATATTATTAGTGCACAAATTTTACCAGTCGGATTGAATACCGGTGTAAAAAATGTATCCAGATGAAATGCATCGCTTTGAATTATAACCAATTCATTTACATTTAAAAATTCTGCAACTGCTTCCGTACCTGATACACTGTTCCGTCCCTGACCACTAAATAAAATATTATCTGTAGGGCAAAAATAGAATTCACCACCCTCAGCATACATTTCCTGCTTATCAGGTAATTGTACAATCTCTAAGCTCAGATCTTTTAATATATCCGCAACTAAATTTTTTTCTATTTTCCTTTTCTGCTCTTTCATTTTCAGAATTAAGGCCTTTCCTTTTTGATTTGTAATGAATGGATCACGTATGAATACAAAATCGTGATTGATCGGACCCTGGTCAAATTCTTCTGGAAAAGGTAACTCAATTACCTCAATATTTCTTTCAGAAAACACTGAAATCAAATTTGATCTTTCTTTTTCCAGTAGACCCTGATCCGGTTTTGCGCCTAGGCGCATGGCAGGGTTATCATCATATGAGGGGATACCATCTCCCCACCATGGAGTTCGTGGTAATTGCGATATTAATAATTTCATCTAATGGATTATAAAATTTATCCGGTTTACAAAAGAATATAGAATAGATATCCCACTATTTTTAAATTGTATTACATCTGATTGAAATTCATTTATTCACTAAAATAGAATTATACTTTTTCACTAGTACCACCTTATTACCTTTTTCAATATACCTTATTGAAAAATCTACTTTAGTAAAACCATTTTTTTAGTATGCCTAAATCCTCCTGCTTCGAAACTGCAAAGATATAATCCTGCTGTTGCTAGCTTCCCACTATTATCAATGCCAGACCAGTTGACTTCTTTATAACCAGCACTTTGCTTTCTATTTATAAGTGTTTTTACCAACCGACCAGTTAGATCATATATTTTGATGTTTACAAATGCATCTGTCGGTAGTTCATATTTGATTGTAGTGGTTGGATTGAATGGATTAGGATAGTTTTGATGCAATGAAAAGTAATTAGGGTAGATGCCATAAATATCATTTGAAATATTTTCTACAATGATTGATAAAGTGAAGTTGATTGTATCACCTTCAATACAATAATCAATGTTATTTTCACAATTTAAAACAGAAGGATAAGCACTAAACTCTACTTCAGTTGAAATTTCCATACTATTTGCGATTACATTCCAATAGACTGAATCACATGTGTTCGCAAACATGCCATAGAACCAAGATTGATTTTGAATATTAACATAAACTGAATCTGCTTCAAGGATAGCGCCCGGGTAATACATATGGTCGTAATCCGTATTGTTGCAGAACTCCATCTTTACTAGTAATGTGTCATATGGATTCCAATTATTATCATTGCCAAGAATTGAAATGATGGGATCACTTAATGCAAAATCCCAAATTATATCTATGGGGAAATTCTGTTCGCTGGGTGTACCATAATCCCCATCACCATAGGTAAGGGAGTCGTATTCAACCCAATTACTACTTATTGAATTATCTAAGTCTGTTCCCAGTAGAGCCATAGAAGCACCATTAGGATCTGGCCAATTAGGACCTCCATCATAGGCAACACTATCAAGGGTATTCCCGTATGGATCAATCAGAAGTATTTCATCAGCACCATTTGCAAGGGCTATACCTTCATATTTATAGTCTAATTTGATACCCCCATTTATACTTGTATCGCTAACTCTACCTAATGTCGCATAAGAAAAAGGACTGACTATTACTGAATCAACTATAAGATGAGAATCTATATCATTATCTTTTATCGTAAACCCATTTAGATCAATCTCTTGATTAGAATTATTATAAATTTCGAACCATTCTCCATTTTCATCAGATACGGCTGAAGGGTTTTGCATTATCTCATTAATAACAATATTATATTCTATTGTATCAACAATTAATGTATCTGTACCGTCATCATCCATATACCAAATTCTCATTGCAAGGGATGAGTCTAATATAAAAGGATTTGGCTTGTTCTCCTGATATGTTGCAATCTCCCATGTTCTATTTAATTCCCAATCATCAACAGGATCATAATTGTGCCAATCAATAAGCACATCTTTCTGTTTATTCCAGAAGTTTGTATCGGCTACATCATTATACATTGCAAAGAAATAGAATACTGACCTTGATGCATCACCTTTATGGTCTTCACGTGGTTCAAATACTTCATTGTTTGGATCCGGTGGGTTATATTTTTCAGCAAACTCATTAATAAATTCATCTGGAATAGTATTTTGAGAATAATCATTTCTATACCAAGTGTCTGTTTCTGCATCTACGATTTCAGCATAGGGGTCATTTCCACGAGACGAATTAACATTTGATTTACATGGGTAGAGATGATGCATGTCACTTTTTTGCGGTTCATTGCCAGCCCCCATACTTTGTGGGTAAGTATGTTCACAATTTATTCCCTGATTATATGCATCTGTACTTGGATCTAATGAAGTATCAAGGGTAATTGTATATCCAGAGTATACACATGAAAGTTGGTTATTTTCCTTAAGATCTATAACACTATATAAAGTATCTCTGGCATTATTATATCCCAATGTAGATGTTGGTTTATAATTATTAACTACGTATTCCAGTAGTGGTTGTCCTGTAAGTCCTTCTCCAATTATTTCTTGAGAGTAGGAGACAGTAAGTATAAGTAATATGCCGATTCGGTTATTCAAAATATAATTCCTATATAATCAATTTTATTATTGCAGTCTCTAAACTACATCCATTAAAACAATTATCTAAATGATTAAATAGACTTCATAAACCAAATTTAGAAATATTTAATAAAAGAAAAATAAAAAGTGTATTGGAAAAACATTCAATAGGATAAATATAAAATCTAAATTCAATGCTGTAGATTTAATAAAAGAAGAAAAGTAATGTACTTAAAATTAATAAAAACTTTTTTAGTAGTTTTCACTCTTGGAAACCTAAGCTCTCTTTTTTCCCAAGGTTGTAGTGATGCTGGAGTTTGTACATTTAATCCATCTAGTTTTAGTACTGAGCCTATAAAAGAGAAAAATAAAATTGTACTTTTAGCCGGATCGAATGGTGTGGGAGAACAAAACATTAATTCATCTCAAATAATTATGGCTTATGAACATGTTTTTGACAAATTTAAACTTAATATCAAATCCATATATCAATTACAAAACGGTGAAGTTAGTATTCGTGGTTTCGGAGATTTATTTATTTTAGGTTCTTATGCAATAAACAATCAATTAAATTTGAATTCTGCTTTAAAAATTCCGTTCAATGGCGGAGACTTAGAGTATGATGGTGTTGGGCTTCCTATGGCCTATCAGACAAGTTTAGGTACCTTTGATATTTTAGCAGGTGTGTGTTATAATATAAAGGGTTTATCCGTCACTCTTGCTACACAGATACCAGTCACACAAAACAACAACACATTTCTTTCTTCACATTCCGATACTACTGAAAAATGGGCTACACTTCCGTCTAGTAATAATTTTAAGCGTAAAGCTGATATTTTATTTGATTCTAAATATGGTTTTGATAATCTCATGAACGACTTAGTTTTAGCGCCTGGATTTAATCTTATTTACCATATTGGAAATGACTCCTATGATGATGCAATTGGTAATACTGTAGAACATACAGGATCACAAGGTGCCACAATAAATTTAACTTTAAATGCATCCTACAAAATTTCAGAAAGTCTTCAGGTTACTTTTTTGTTAGGGACTCCTCAGGTTACACGTGATATTAGGCCAGAAGGTTTAACAAGAAGATATGTGATTTCACTTGGCTTGAAACAGTCTTTTTAGATTGTAATTAGCTAATTCTTATAAAAGGAAGATTTAATCATATTTTATATAAACTATATTTAGTTTCTTTCAATAAACTTTTGTAACCGCTCATTTAAATCACGCCGAGTTTCACGAAAATTATCTAATTGTAGGGGGTCAGAATTCCAATCTCGGAATGGGTCTTCTATGCTCCAGTGAATTTTTTCCACTTCCACTGGAAAAACTGGACATAGTTCATTTGCATGGTCACAGACTGTGATTACCACATCAATTCCTACATCCAAATAATCATCAATACTCTCAGATTTATGCCCGGAAATATCAATATCCCATTCATCCATAACGGCAATGGCATTTGGGTGAACACGGCTGGGATGACTTCCGGCGCTGTAAATATCAAATCGGTCACCTGCCATATTTCTTAACAAGCCCTCCGCGATCTGTGACCGGCAGCTATTTCCTGTACAAACAAATAATACTTTATTTTTCATAGTTTATAATGGGGAAGGAATTTAACATATAGCAATATTTCATTTATATATTATTGGATTGTTTCTTTGTATTTTCAGTTATGAATGCTTCGCAAAAAACAGCTTATCCATTTATAGGTCTTGCCGGTAATATCGGTGTAGGAAAAACAACCTTTACAAATTTTATGTCAGCCAGACAAGGCTGGACACCATTCTATGAATCTGTTTCAGATAATCCTTATTTGAATGATTTTTATGGAGATATGAAACGTTGGAGCTTTCATCTGCAAATTTATTTTCTTCATAAGCGATTTGAATCGCATTTACAGATATCCAGATCTAATGGTGGTGTTATTCAGGACCGTACAATCTATGAGGATGTAGAAATTTTTGCCCGCAATCTCCATGATATGGGCAACCTTTCTAATCGGGATTGGGATAATTATTTAGGACTATTTACTACAATGACATCGTTTTTAAAGAAACCTGATCTTGTTGTTTATTTAAAAGCTTCCACGGATACTCTACTGAGCCGGATTCAATCCAGGGGCAGGGATTACGAACAATCTATTGATCCAGAATATCTTCATATTTTAAATATTGCCTATGATAAATGGGTCAGCTCTGTAACCCAGTATCCTGTCATTACAGTAGAAACAGATCACTTTAATATTTATAAGGAAGATGATCAATTATCAAGTATTGAAAATCAGATTCTCAAAATGATATAAGATAATTATTACCTAAATTTGCTGATGTCTGATTCCTCTCAAAAAATAAAATCATCTCTTTTTACAAACCCACTAGAAACATTTCCTGGACTTTCTATTGAAGATCTAAATAAATATTTACCTGCCATTCGAACAGTTGAGGATATGTCTTTTTCACTTGAGAAGATGGATGAAGGACTATTTTTAACAAAATGTTTGGATGGTTTAAGGCAGATCCCCAACCAATCAATTGATTTGATTATTGCAGATCCGCCGGAAGATCCTTGGATTTCTACTGAAGAAATTGGTCAGCGTAAAACTCTTCAAGAATATTATCAGTGGAACAATGATTGGCTAAGCGAAACGTATCGAGTTCTAAAAAATACCGGTGCAGTCTATTTATTTTCTCCCTGGCAATATTCTGGCATGTATCATGGATTATTGAGCAATTTATTTAAAATTCAATCCCGAATCACATGGCGGAGAAAATCAAAAGTATTAGATAATCTAAACCAAACCTGGGTGAATGATACTTCAGATATCTGGTTCGCTACTAAAACAGATAATTTTTTATTTAATCAGCAAGTTGTTGGTGTCAAATCAGCTCGTGCTGCAGATAACCCTGAAGATTCTCAATCTAACTTATGGTTGGATATCCCAAGTATTTCGGAAGAAAATGGTAAATATCCACAGAAAATATATTCCCGAATTTTAGAAGCAAGTAGTTTCAAGTTGAATTGGGTTTTAGATCCATTTATGGGCACTGGCGATGTAGGTCTGGCTTCTAAAAAAAGTGGTAGGCGATTTATTGGTTTTGAAACCAATAAAGATTATTTATTACTAGCTATGAAAAGAATAAATGAGGATTGAAAATGAATTTTATTGGAGTAATAAAAAAAGAGATGTATGAAGCTATGAAGTCTGGCCAAAAAGAAAGAGCTGCTACCCTGCGAGTGCTTCTTGCCAAATTAAAAGATAAACAAATTAACCAAAGAAAAGAATTATCAGAACAGGATGGATTAGCTGTAATTAAAACATTGGTAAAACAGAGAAAAGAATCCATAGAAATGTATGAAAAGGCAGGCAGGACTGATTTAGCTGAAAATGAAAAATCTGAATTAACTTTATTGGAATCTTATCTACCTGAAATGATGACAGATGAAGAAATACGAGAATTAGTTTTATCAGTTATAGCCGAAATAGGTGTATCTGATATAGGTGATATTGGAAAAGTGATGCCGGTGGTAATGCAAAGAGGTGGCGGAGTGATAGATGGGAAAAAAGCGAATCTTATCTTGATGGAATTGTTGACTTAAATGTCTTGGCTTTTGGATGGCCTAGCAGTGTTTTTCATTTTATTTCATGGAATGGCTGGCTTTAAAAGAGGGTTTATAGAAGAATTAGGACGGCTAGTTGGCTTTATAATTGCTATCCTGATTTCATTCTCAAATAGTGCAACCTTGTTCAAGAAAATGAATGAAATTATACATATGGATGAATGGGTTGGTTTATTTTTATCATTTTCGTTACTGTTTTCAGCAACATTAATTGCAACTAGAGTTTTAACAGGGCTAATTCAAATGGCATTTTTATCTAAAAGTAATCGATTGGTTAATTTATCTCTTGGTTTCATTTTTGGAGGGATGAAAGGTACATTTATTTTAATGGTTTTTGTATGGTTATTAGCAATTTTGCCGCTTCAAAAATGGTCCACAGTCATAAATTCAAATTCAATATTAGCACAAAAAAGTAACGATTATAGGGCGCGGCTAGTTGAATTTTTTAATTGGGAGGACCCTGTGGCT
The DNA here is from genome assembly GCA_913040915.1 of uncultured Fidelibacterota bacterium. Lineage (GTDB taxonomy): Bacteria > Fidelibacterota > Marinisomatia > Marinisomatales > UBA1611 > CAXFCD01. Next base: position 105,209 of record CAJWHW010000001.1, read on the forward strand.
ATGAGTGAATCTTATTTAAAACAATTAACCCAACCTTAATGGCAAAAATTTCTCAGGATATTATTGATCGGGTTCGAGATTCATCGGATATTGTGGATGTAGTATCACAGTTTGTTGATTTGAAACAGAGGGGTTCAAACTATTTTGGTTTATGTCCTTTTCATGGTGAAAAAACACCATCTTTCAGTGTAGCGCCAGCAAAGCAAATCTATCATTGTTTTGGATGTAATACCGGCGGCAATGTCTTTTCTTTTATTATGGAATACCAGAAAGTAACCTTTCCTGAAGCTGTGAAAATTTTGGCAGACCGTTACAATATTACTGTCCAATTTGAAGAAGGTAGTGGAACGTCTGAATTATATTCTTCACTCTATGAACTCCACGATATTGCTGTCAAATTATATCAGGATAACTTATTTTCTGTGCGAGGAAAAAATGCATTGGAATATCTAACAGACCGTGGCTTAACTGAAGATATTCTTAAGCAGTTTAAAGTGGGTTTTGCTATGGATAGCTGGGATCAATTAGTTAACCAATGTACTGGAAAGGGATTTACACATTCTCAAATCGCTCAATCAGGTTTATTTACTCAGAGTGAAAAAGGGACCTTCGATCGATTTCGATCTCGGATTATGTTTCCTATTTATCATCCTTCCGGTAAAGCCATAGCCTTTGGAGGGCGGATATTTGGCGCAGATGACCCTGCTAAATACTTGAACTCTCCTGAGACAGCGCTTTACAAAAAAAGTGATATTTTTTATGGGATTCAGGCATCTAGAGATGCGATAAGAAAAACAGGATATGCAATTATGGTGGAAGGCTATATGGATTTTTTACAGTTATATCAGGCAGGTATTCATCCGGTTGTAGCCGTGTCTGGAACGGCATTTACAGAACGTCACGCATCAGCACTGAGACGAATAACTTCTAAAGTTGTTTTACTCTATGATGGAGACAGTGCTGGCGGGAACGCTGCAGTAAAAGCAGGATGGATGCTGTTAAAGTCAGAACTGGAACCTTCTATTGTTCGTCCACCTGATGATCAAGACCCAGATGATTGGGTACGAGATAAAAGTGTAACAGATATTTTATCTGCAATTGAATCACCATTTTCTTTCATTGATTTTCATTTACAATTTCATAGAGGAATGGTTTTAGAGGGAGCTGAACGGCAGAAGTATATTGTGGGACTTATGATGGAAATTAAAAATATCAACAATGGAATTATTCAAAATGATTTGATTCGTATTCTCTCAGAAAAATTAAAAGTGGCTGAACAGGATTTACTTCGAATCATGAAAAGTAAGCATATAAATATGTCAACTAGGCTCGATGAGTCAGAGAGAGTAAATACAAATTATTTATTTACCAATCAAATCGATAAAGCGCAGATAGAATTACTGCAGTTACTTGTTCATGAAGATCAATCAGTACGTCAATATGTAAAAGAAAAAGTACAACAAGATTTATTTATCACACCTTTTTTAAAAAAGATTGCTGGTTATTTGCTGTCAGATAAAATGACGGTGGAAACATCCGGAATTATCGAGTATTTTCAGGATAAGAATGAACGGGATTCGGTTACAGAAATCTTGTTTAGTGAGACAAAAAACTTTCCACCTGAAGAAATTGTATTGGATTGCCTTAAACTCTTAAAATCAAGACCTTTAAAAGAGAAAATTCAATCACTTCGCGTCCAGATTCGTGAAAAAGAGTTAAATGGAGAAAATACACAGGAAGAACTGGAAGAAGTGGTCAAACTCCGACAAGAATTAAATGCATTATAAAAAGGTAAATACAGCTGCCAGATTATATCTGTTATTGGTCTTTTGCACATCATTGACTGCAAATAAGGTCCAACTTATTACTACTCATAAAAAAAGTAATGGGACTCTATTGCGCATTGTCACAAGCCAAGTTATGAATATTGACAATATTGCCGGATGGGTTGGACAAGAGAATTGGTTTTATGTGACTCTGAATGCTGCAACTCTTGACTTATCATCGGTAGAATATATTAAACTAGAGCCACCTTTAATGGATATAGATGCAACGGAAAACAATGAATCTGTACAGTTAGGATACTTATTTGATAAACCCATTGCCGATTTTGAAATTTTTCATTCTGAAGCCAGTCGGGTCATATTAGTTCAAGTTTGGGAATCCTTAAATGACAGTTTAAGAACAGAAGTTCGGACTTCTGAAAACCAAAATAATAATAGTGTATTTTCATTGCCAAAAAATGAATCCAAGGGGTCTCCATTTTATGATTCATTTATTTATGCGCGTGACAAGTATGGTCCTGAGCGTTACTTTGTCTGGTATAATGACTGGTACTCCACAGAAGATATAATAGGGGATGATGGAGAAATATATAATACTATTGATAAAGGCGAACCGAGACCGTTGGTAGTTAAAAATAATCTGAAGGAAAAAACACCTCCGTTGAAGTCCCATGAAGTGGAGATTGTAAGGCAGGATGTGGATATTTCACAAATTCTTGATCGCGGGATGTTATCTATTGGGATGAATCGTCCTGTTGAAGTTAAATCTCTTCAAAGAGCTCTTGTGGTCTTGGGATATGATTTAGGTGATGGAGGTGTTTATAACAATGGCGTTGATGGAGAGTTTGGACCAACAACAGAAGAAGCTGTAAAACGGTTTCAACGTGATCGCGGCATGGTGGGGGTAGAGGTTGATGGCGTAGTAGGAGAAATAACTTATTTAGAATTGGAACGAGCTTTGGAAGACTCTCCATCTGTAGGTGAAAAAATAGAAAGGTCTAAACCTACGAAGACCAAAGAAATTACCCAGAAAATTCAAGATATCGATGATAAACCATCACAGGAATTATTTGTTTTAGAGACAGCAAAAGAAATCCTTAAAAAGCCGTCATCCAAAAAACAAACCAAGAGAGAGACAAGAAAACTGGATAATCCAGAATTAATGAAAACTCTAACCCCCGACTTTACTAAACGGAAAACATTTCTAAAATTAACCTGTAACCTAGATGGAGCTGATGTTTTCATTAATGGGAATCTAATTGGTCAAACACCAATTCCAAAAAAACTGCCAGTTAATCCAGGTTGGCATCGTGTGAAAGTTATAGACCCCAATGCACCTCCACCTCAATTTTCCATGGCAATTCCTGATTATCAGGATATCTATATTCCTGTAGGTAAAACACAAAATATTAGAATCAACTTGGCAATCCCTGAACAGGAGACTCCCGAATAGAATGCAACCTATTTCCCCTAATAATATTTGGTGGGGAATCGTTCTAAGTTTAATGATCCTGCCAGGTCTATCAGCCCAGGAAATGCCTGCAATGCTGTTTGTAAAATCTGAATCGCAAATAGCAGGGCTAAATGTTGAATTTTTACTTTCAAGTCCATCGCAGCGGGAAGATGTTTCGGGTTGGATCGAACAGGAAAATTGGTTTATCATTAATTTTTACAATATTATTAAACCGAACCCAGGTATTTTTAATGATGTTGTTTTATACCCAATTCTTGATGTCCAACAAGCGTGGTCTAATAATTCGCTCCAAGTCTCCATTCAAACAGCACAAAAAATTGGCGCTTCTGATATTGTCTTTCATAATGAAGATAAACGAATTATCATTGCATTGACTTATAAGGATTTTATTGAATCCAAGGAAATTAATCCTTCTTATGTTATTCCAAATCCCAATGAAGCTAAAAAAATCCAACATCCCCTATCTTGGAAAGATGCAAGAGAGCGTACTACATTAGAAATACTGTGCGATACAGATGGTTTACCCATTTATGTAGATAATCAATTAGTAGGTCATTCTCCTTTAGTTCATTCCGTTGATGTTTTACCTGGCTGGCATAAAGTTGGCTATTTTCCAAAGGATTATTCTGGTGACTATAATTCACGTACACCCGAAGAAAAAATGCTTCGAGATATTTTAATAATGGGTAGAATGGATGTTTTTGTAGAGGAAGGTAAACACGAAATAATTGTCTTAAATTATCAATCTCTGGATGAAGACGTAATTGATTATAACAACCGTTTCAAAACCAGTGCTACAGCAGGTTTTTCTCTCTTCTTATTAATGATTTTTTTAATGAGTTGGGGTCTAGCCTGATTCATCGATCTAATTGCCTTGTATTATTGCTTCCCTTGGTTTTTATATCCTTGTTATATGGAACAGAAACACTTGAATCAGAGCGATTAAAAAAAAATATTGGTGCTGTTCATTACTTCAAATACTGGAACCCTTATAGACGATTGTTAGATTTACAAGGTGATGCACAAACATTTTACGGCCAGAACTATTATCAAGTAAAATATAATAGAGATGGGCGAATAAAAACTGTAACCCGTTTTGGACCTGATCGTTTGGAGCAGGAAACATATTATTTTCTATGGTCAAAATCTGGGTTAAGATCGGAATATAAAGTTGAATTTCATACAGAAGGAAAAGCTCAGCGATTAGATAAATTTCTATATGCTGATCAATTAAGTTATATTAGACCGGGTTGGATTGCTGATGTAAAAAGCAGAAGGGACGGACGACCTTTTGAAGTGTCATTTTCAGATAAACTTGGTTTCACATATTTCTATTATCACTTCAATTACAGTACTCATCGAGATGAAAAAATGCTAGTAGAGGTGGTAGAATCTTCATATTTTGACTCGGCTGGCAGGTTTGTGGGCCGCCACTTACTGTTTTGGGAAGATGGTGACCATTTAAAAATGATCCAATATTTTAATACTGATAATGAAATAATATTAACAAAAGAATTTCTTCATAATCCAATTGATAAGGAAACAACACGAATTTTATCTGATTCAACAGGGACTGAACTAGAACGAAAAATAATTCCATTAATGCAACCCGACAAATATGCCTACAAATTAGAATGGACTGGCAGAGAAATTATTCAACCTATTTTATCTGATACTGAAACATTGGAAATTGCTATGGAATTCTATAAAAAAACCGAATTTGCCCTTGGTGAGGCAAATGAAAAAGTAAAAGAATCCAAAAGAAAATTACAGGAAGCAAAAAAAAGAGCAAGTGATGCGGAAAAGATTCTGTTGAAAGCAAAAAGAAGAGCTGAAGATACAAAACGATTTAAACTGGCAATGGATAAGGCAGAAGAAGATGTAGCAAATGCTATCGAATCAATGCTTACTGCAGAAAAAGAAGCAAAAAATGCAAGGTTGAAGGCAGAAGCAGCTTCAATAGCAGCAGAAACATTAAAAAAAGCTGTAGATTTTGAACGCTATGGGAAAAAAGAGGCGCAGTTAGCACTTAAAGCAGCCAAAAAGACAGAAAGGGAAGCCAAGAAGAAAGAAAAAGAAGCGGCGAGGCTTAAGGAAAAAGCAATTCGAGACTCATTAGACCTTGGCGATAAATCATTTATTACCCTTTCTTATTCTACGCCTTTTTTCATAGAACAGTCTCTGCAAAATCACATAGCCAAGCCCGGATATACGGTAGGCCTGGGGCGCCGGGATTTTTTTAGGGTCAAGCAAATTGATATAAATCTTGGCTTGGAAATGAATTACTATGATTTTCAAATAGATACTACATCAGAAAACTTTCAAACCTTAAGTTATTTTCTGATTGCTCAATTAGATCCAAAATTTTCCTGGTATTGGATCCCTAAAAATATGGAAATGGGCTTAAAGGTAGGAGCTGGTCTTGTATCCCCCGGGTACGGATTTACAGCAGGTTATTCTGCCATATTTAATTTATTGCCTACACCCTTAACCATTGGCATGGTCACTCAATTTAACTGGGTGGCAAACATCACCAGTGATATTCAAAGCACTAACTGGTCATCAATAGGTTTGGTTTTCGGTTTTAATTTTGAAGATAAACTTCCCTCTATTTTTTGACCTTAAACTATTCTGAAAATACCCCTCATCATTGTTGATATTTCAAAAATGATGAGGGGTAGTGTTTCTTATATATTTACCTTGAAACTCAAACGAACTTGCATACCTGAACCGTAGAAAACTTTTGGCAGACTGTTTGTCCCATCATCTTCGAAGCCTTGATCTTCACCATAAGTAATATATTCGGTATCAAGAGCATTTAATAAATGGGCTCCTATTATTAATCCTGTACCCATTAGTTCCATTTTGTACGATGCGTGTAAATCTAATAAACTATATGACGGAAGTTTTACTACATCTTTTCCTGCCATGCTAGCATCATCATAATCACTTGGGCTAAATCCAGCGTAGAAATTATCATTATATCTAAATGAAGTATTTACCCGAAGTGCAGACATTGGAAATACATTAAGTCCTAACATCATTTGTGTCTGCGGCTGATACCCAACCATTAAACCATCTGTATATAGCATGACGTCAGTTGTATTTGTTCTATCATAATCAGAGCTAAATGTTCCTTCTACATTCTCTCCCCATTTCCAATTACCAAGTGATAGTGCGGCTTCTACTGAGAGCAGGTCCAAAGGTCTTACATCTGCTTCTAATTCTAAACCAGAGTGATTAGCACTTAATCCAGTAATATTATAAATATCTGGAGCATCGTAAATGACTATTGACTTGTCTTCCCAAGTGTTCATGTAGTAAGTAGCTGTTACATCAAGGAGGTCGCTTCTGTAAGAGACTCCTAAATCCATTGATGTTATTGATTCATTTTTAGCACCTGTGTTTGGCGTATTACTATATGCTAGATATGCATTTGAAAACTTTGGTGCTTTAGACATTTGACCACCTGCAAAGAAAACATTTAAATTATCATTTACATTATAATTAAGGCCAAGTTTTAGTGCGCTTCCAGGAAAAATCAGAACTTTAGAAAACTCATCGCCTTCTGTTTCATTGTATTGTTCTTGTCTTTGATATCTAGAAACGGATCTGGCACCACTTGCGACTACTGAAAATACATCAGTAGCATATTCTAATTGACTCCATCCCCCATACCAATCATGATAACCAGTATTATGGTAGTCAATTAATCCTCCAACACCACGCATTCTCTCTGTTCCTGTTTCTCCAGCCTTTGCATAGTGATGTACATAGTAATCACCACCAAGTAAATTCACTACTTCCCTGTAATGTTCTCCAGCATAAGATCTAATATCAAAACCTGTTGTGAAATTTAGATTTTCACTCAAAGAACGATTATAAGTAGATAACACGCCTGTCCAATCGTGATGATTTACGGAAGCTCGAATGATACGCTTTGACCTGTGCATGGATGAACTGTATGTAGTATCAAATTCTGAGTTAACAGACCATTTCTGATTATTTGCAATAACTTGTGTCCAATCAATTTGTTTAGAACCATCATTCATCTCCGCAGGATTGAAATATTTGTAGTAAGAGTCTATATCGTTGCCTAAAGAATCTTTTTCTACTTCATCACCCATATATGTGGCACGAGTATTCATCGGGCCAGTTCCACCACCGCGACCTTTAGATCCATAAAAAGTCGTAGATAAACTGCTATTTTCATCAATATCCCACTTCCAGTTTAAACTATAAACTGGCTTATGATAATAATTTGTCCTTGTGTTGATAAGATATGAATCACCCACTTGTTTTGTATGCATGATTCCACCGAAGAGCACATCATGTGCCCAATCAGTACTACCTCTATGACCTACAGAATTATCATTAAGTAAGTCATATTCTTGTTCAGTTAAACTACCCCAACCAGAACCATACCTATGTGGGCTTAAACGACGTTTATCTTCACCTGTAGCATCTGCATAACTTTTCCAATCATCTTCAGTATAAATTTGATCTTCATCCCTTTGTCCATGTTGTTGAGGTGCACCTAAAACATTTGCATCAAGAGTGTGTTTACCATTCCCAAATGTTTTGTGAGCAGCAAAATAATATGAATAAGCATCAGACCATGTAGCATCAACATATCCATCCCAAGATTTTTTAGCAACCAATGCTGAAAGAGCAATTCCACCATCTAGTAGACCAGTATTGGCAGTAAAAGTTGTTTTTAAAAAATTATCGCTACCTAATTCTTGTTTGTAGCTTAGTCCCTGTTTGGCTGTAGCTGCACCAGAAACAATATTTATTGTACCACCTAATTGGCCTGCGACAAGGTTTGTTGCACCAAGTCCTTTTTGGATCTGAATTGCTGATGCGATATCTGTCATTCCATCCCAGTTAGACCAGTACATTCTACCATTTTCCATATCATTAACGGGGACACCGTTAATAAGAGTAGCTGAGTTTTCTTGATCAAAACCTCTAATGTAAACTCTAGAGTCTCCAGCTCCTCCCTTTCCTTCAGTAAAGTATACTCCAGGAGCATCAGCCATAACTGCGGTAATATCTCTTGAAGCTGTTCTAAGTTCTAAATCTCCCGCAGTTAAGGAAGAATGTGGGAAAGGAGTTTTTCTATCTTTGATAATAGTTCCTGTAACTTGCAAAGCTTCAATCTCTAAGGCAGCAGGCGTTAAGCTGGCATCCATAGTTGAGTTGGCAGTTACGTTAACATCGAGTTTTAATTCACTATATCCAAGATAGGAAACAACTAGCGTGTAGTTTCCGGTATTTGCATTTACTATAGTATACTTACCATTTTCATCTGTTGCTGATCCAAGTTCAGTACCAGATAAGTAAACATTGGCTCCAGCTAGAGGATTTCCTTCATTATCAGTAACTATACCAGATAAATTTCCTTGAGCAAATAAGGATGATGTTAGTGATAATAGAAGTAGATATACTGCTATTTTTAATGAACGATTCATTATGTTCTCCTTGTTTGGTTAAAATTGAATATCAATTTACAATAAAACGTATATTTTATTATCTCGAATTTCGTTTCTAAGTTTATAGTTTTCCAAAAGAATTTGTATTAGAAAAACCTTAAGTCTTTCACTAAAATAGACCCAAAGTTGATGTATCTTCAGTAGATCGAATGCAGTCTGGTGAATTATTTTTAGGGGAATTTACAAGTGTTGAAACAGAGTGAAAAGATAAGGGTCTTGAATAGGGGACAAGATTCATTATGGCTTGGTTTGAATGCACCGTATCGCAATGAATCCATTCATCAATAGAGATAGGATTTAATATAACAGGCATACGTTGATGGATATGATCGATGTTTTTCTGAGGGATGGTAGTAATTACAGTATAAGAATCAATTATCTGGTTTGTTGAAGATTTCCAGGTATTCCATAACCCGGCCATAGGTAACAGTTTATATTCCGGATGATAAATGTAGTAAGGCTGGCTACTATTACTGCTTCGTTTCCATTCATAATATCCATCGGCAATAATTATACATCTGTTTTGCTGGACTAGATTTTGGAAAGAAGGTTTTTCTAGGATTGTTTCCGCGCGGGCATTAAACATTTTGGCACCGATTGATTCTTCATTCGCCCATTGGGGAATTAAACCCCATTGCATTAATTTGACAATTCTTGAATTATTTTCCCCTATTAGAATAGGAGCCATTTGGGAAGGTGTAATATTGTAATTTGGATATAAGTCATTGCTATTCCACATATCGATAGCTAACTCTTCAATTATAGATTGTATATCTCGGGTTAATGTTTTTCGACCACACATAATAAAATCTACATAAAAAATCCTTTTCTATGAATACAGAGATTTAGAATTTTGATCTCATTATTTTTTGCTTAAACCTTCAATATGGAGACCAATATAGTGCATAAACTTGTTTTACTTCGTCACGGCCAAAGCCAATGGAATTTAGAGAATCGGTTTACAGGCTGGGCTGACGTTGATCTTACACCACAGGGTGAATTAGAAGCTCTTGAGTCCGGTAAATTATTAAAACAGAATGGTTTTCAATTTAATGTTATTCACACTTCTGTTTTGAAGCGGGCCAACCGAACAATGGATATTTGTTTAAATGAAATGGGCTTGAAAGACGTTACAACCCATTATCACTGGCGGCTGAATGAAAGACATTATGGTGCACTTCAAGGGCTAAATAAGGCAGAAATGGCTATTGAGTATGGCGATGAACAGGTTCATATATGGCGACGGAGTTATGAAACTCCACCTCCCAAATTAAAATTGGATGATGAAAGGCATCCTCGATTTGATGAAAAATATCAAGGTTTATCTCAAGAAGAATTGCCAGCATCAGAATGTTTGAAAGATACTGTAAATCGCTTCTTACCTTATTGGCTAAATAAGATTAAGCCTGATATTGAAGCCGGAAAAAGTGTTTTGATTGTTGCTCATGGGAATTCACTTCGGGCCTTGGTAAAATATTTAGATCAAATTTCTGATGAAGAAATTTTAAAGTTGAATATCCCAACAGGTGCTCCAATGGTCTATGAACTCAATCAAGATTTACATCCGATCAATCATTATTATTTAGGAGATCAAGAAGAGATAAACAAGAGAGCTGCAGAAGTAATAGCTCAAGGGAAATCAAAATAGGGCTATTTAAATATCCGGTTCAACTCTCCAGATAACCGAATGCCACCTTGAAGTAGTCGTTTTTCCAGCAATGCTTTATTTTTGTAAAAATATTCCCATTTTAAATTTTCATCGAAAAAATCATAGCATTGATTCCTCAATTCTTTTGATTCATTAATATAAGTTAATAGCGTATCTCCTTGCCAGGATCGTACATCACCATAATCAATTCCTAACAAAAGATATTCTGTATATTCTGTGTAGCTGAGTTTTTGGTGTTCAATTAAATGGTAATCCCAAATACTATGTAAATTGGTTTCCTCCCCGAACCATTTTACTTTTATATCATTACCTCCTTTATCATTTCCTTTTCCTACATGAAGAGGCTGATGGAGATCACCAATGAGATGGACAAGGAATTTCAATGCAACTTTTTTATCTTCTTTTGATGCTTTGAAATTTTTCAAAACACCACTGAATTCTTTTATTTTTTCTACTGCATCTCCTGTATATTTTCCAGTTTCATAATCTTCGCCATCAGGAATCGTACAGAAATGCCAATTCCAAGCATGCTTCCAATCTGGATCAGATTTAATTTCATCAGCCCAGGTACTTACCCTGGATAGATCATTATGACCTAAAATGCGTTTAATTTGCATTTGAGCATTCTTTGTTAAATAGGTATTGGCAACTTTTCCCACTACACGGTGTCCGGTTTTACCCCAGCCGTAAACTGACTGGCTGAAAAGGGAGAAAATCAGGGTTATGCTAAAAATTTTCATCGAGCTAAAATCTTTTTTATATGATTGAATTTTTCATAAATATTGCTGGCAGGATTTTGATCAAGAATATTCGAAATTAAGAGATAGATATTTCAATTATTCAAAAGGTACATATCCTAAAATCATTCTAGGATATTTATCGGTAGCAATTAAGAATCCTTTATTGTCTAACCGAACGATTCCTTCCCAGTTTCTAGAGTTTTCTTTATCCAATGATAGTTGGATGGGAGAACGATTTGAAAGCTTAATTTGATCATTACGAATTTCAAATTCAATTAAACGTTCCACTGCATCTGATTTTTTGTGAGTTTCACCTTCCCCAAATTTTACTACAATTGAATCTGTTGTTGGTTTTAATCTTTTTGTATCTCCAGGCCAATGGTAATTAATAGCCCAGAATTTATTTTCATGATTTAGACGGGTAACATCCGTTATTCGATATTCTATGTTAGGCTGATAAATTTTCGATTGAGAAAAATCTTTTAAGGAAATTAAATATTGCCAAGGAGACTGGAAAAGGTTTGCACCATTGGCCTCGTAAAAGATTATTACATTACTATTGTGAACAAGTATACTTTCAAATGTCATGTTCTTTATTTGTGTAGGTGTATTTATCTGCAATAAATTTTTTTCCGGAATAATCACATCTTTGGTTTTTGGATTGATTCTTCCCCATGCTAAATAGCTCTCCATTGTATCATCATTTTTGACTTCAAGGGTGATATAGACATTATTATCATTAAACGCAATTGCTTCTAGGCCTTCAAACCCATCGATTGTTTTTGACCAATCAGGGGTAATAAAATTGGGCTGTTGAGGTGTTATTGGTTTTGGGGATTTTTGATTTATGGTAGAAATAATTTTATTTTTTTGAATCATGTATAAAAAACCACCCAAATTTTCAGGAAGCAAAACCAAATGATCACCATACCAGTCAAGGCCTGAAATCTCCTGTTTTGGGTTTAGGATGGGCCCAGAGAGCGGTATGTCCTTATAGGCTATTTCATTGCAAAGTGCTAATGTGATAAAATTTAAAATGAATATTTGCTTTAGTAAGAACATGATTCGCCAAAATAATTAAAATATTTTTAGCCAACTTATTAATAAATGCCTACAGTTTAGTATCATTTTCTAACTTATTAGGTTCAAATTAAGATTCAAGCACTTTACATAGGTTTTTTAGGAATTCAAATGAGTAGATACCTGAGCTGTGCCCGTCTTTCCAAAAAGGTCTGATAGCATAGTAACCAACCGGTTGAATTCCGGAAATAAGATAACTCTCTTTTTTCACCTTTTGAGGTGGACCTTTATACACATTCCCAAAAATATCTTTTTCACCAGCACAGGTTGCGCAAGGGCAATTATCCCGCAATCCCTTTAATGGTACAGCATTTTCTGATTCATCATTCCACTGAAGAAGTAAAAGGTCATTCAAAATCTCATGATGACTTAGTTGTAATTCACTCATTATTTAATCAATAGAAGTTTAGTTGTTTGAGCAATCTTCCCCGATTGAAGTTTTGCAATATAAATACCACTTGGAAAGTCTATTGCATTCCATTGGATTTCATAATTACCTGGCTGTTTTATTCTATTAGCTAAAGATTGAATAATTTTTCCCTTTAAATCATATATATCAAGATTGATATGAGAAACTGATTTTTCTGCTATGGTGAAACGAAGTGTTGTAACAGGATTAAATGGATTTGGATATGCAGGGAATAATGTTATTGATTCGGGAATTATTCCAAAATCATCTACGGTTAAATCCAAAGCATTAATCTGATTAAAATTAAATACTCCATTATTTACCATAATCATATGTGGAGGAAAATAAAATGCTGGTTTGATTAAAGTCGAAGAAAAATTTCCACTCAAACTTGAATCGGAAACATCAAAAATTTCAATTTCTCCAGCTAATCCTAAATACAGGTTATCTGCTAATTCAACAAAAACATTTGTTAGTAATGAATCAAAATTTACCGAATCTCCAAAAATAGTTGAGTCTGATAAATAATCGAATATTTCATTAACAAATAATGAGTCCATGCCAGGCATAAGTATTACAATTGATTCCAGGCTTAGAGGATTCTCCTGGTTGCCTTGACCTGGGATTTCCCAAGTCCTTGGCTGTACAGGGAAAGTCGTATCCTGAAGAATTGATATAAATAAATCAAAACTATTATTTTCCTGCTCTGTAATAGAGCCCATTATAAAATAGGATGTATCTGGGCCAAATTGATTAAAAGCAAAACCTGTAGGAACGGTATCCTGTACTAGAGAGGTGATGATGCCATCTACAGTACCTGCATAATTAAAATTAATTAACCCGTTATATGAATCTTGAGCAATACAGATAGTAAAAATAAATGGTAGAATTTTTTTCATTTAAAATTCAATAATAAAAGGATTACAGGAGACTCCCTAACTTGAAGGGAAAAATTGGGGAAAAGAGTCCTATTTATTTTAGCGGTTCCGTTTTAAAACTATAATAAAACAAGCACCAAAATTCATAAAACCTGTTTTTAATTCAGGCCATGGTTCACCTTGAGGTACAATATTTGAAGTTGTAAAGAATCTCAAGGCAACAGGGAGATCAGAAAAACGATAATCTATTGTACCACCTATGCTCATTCCAAGTCCGCCATAGTTTGGTTCTCCATCATAGTCCTCATGACTTAAGCCATATGGGGAAGGTTCATTTTTAAATGCCATATTATAACTAACACCAAAATCCAGACAAAGATGTAAGGCTTTTGGCAAAAAGAAAAATACAGGTTGAAAGTCAATACTTAGATTCCCGATAGCCTGGAAAGCACCCACATCTCCCATATCCGGACTATTGAAACCATACGTCATCAGTTTAAAACCTGGAGAAATATCTACTGCTCCAGTTGGATAATAAGGTGCCTGTAATCCGAATCCAAAATTTGGGGACATAGTTGTAGCCCCTAATGAATCTTTTAAAGATGCTAATGCCACTGGCATCCCACCATAAACGGTAAGAGAATAATATTCTAAGTCAGTCTTTTTACTCTTTTCATACTTATATTCTTCTTTCTGAGTTGTATACTCATCGTATTTAAAATCATCATATTCATCCAGCCAATCATCATCATTAGCTAAAAACTCGCCTTTTTGATACAAGTATTTAACCATACTGTTAATGACAGGGTACATGCCATTTTCCATCTTCAGAGTATCTATGTTGCCAGTTAAAACACCTTCAGGTGTATCTAATCCCATGGGAATTATATAAACTGTAGATTCATCCACTTTTGTAACTTTGCCTACAACGTACGTCCCATCAAAAAAAGTTATTTTCCCGTGTATAGCGAACAGTATACCAACGAATAAGGGCAGTATTACTAGTTTTTTTATATATGAGTTATTCATAATAGAAATGAAATATAGGTGAAAAATTTATAAAATGAAAGCTTAGCTAAATATTAACGATATTACACTAATTGGCCATTTTAAATAATAATTCATTTATTTCCACCTTGAAGATTATAAAAACTTTAGAATTCATAGCCAATGGAAATACCACCGCCAACCCAGCCGGTAGCTCCACCCGCATCATAAGCACTTTTTGCTTTTTGTACAATATTTGACCGACCAGTTATTCGGACTTCCAGATTTTCAATTTGTTCTTCCATCGCATCAATTATTGTCATGTGTCCAAATTTATCCATAATCAGATTCCCGATTGGAATATCAACACTACCTCCTGCGATAAATCCTGTCCCCTCATGAAAAACACCGGTTGCTGCAGTTAAGCTTATGCTCAAATCTCCAATAAATATTCCAGGGCTTAAACCTACTTGATATGCCCAGCCGCCAAATTTTCTTGATCCATCTGAATCCATAAATTTATAGTTGGCAATTTCTATGATAGCATTAACGAAAAAATCACCCATAAAAAAGCCATATGGCGTACCAACAGATAAGCCGAAAACAGGTGACGATTTATTATAAATATCGAATGATGTTGCTTTAATTATAGGATAACCAGTGTAAAAATTTAAACTATAATTGGGAACAATTACGTATTCAACGACATAATCATCCCTGCTTTTAGATCTCGTTTGTTTTTTTTCTCCCGGGCTAATAAAGTTACCATTTTCAAACATAAGCAATACCTCATTGCCGGCAACGAGAATTTTACCATTATCCAGTTTTAAGGTATCGATATTATCCATAAGGATTTCTTCAGGGAAATCCAAGCCGATGGGGGTTATATAAACGGTAGCTTTATCAACAGAGTTGATATTCCCTTCAATGGTTGTCCCATCAAAAAATATAATTGTGCCATCAATAGCGAATAAAAAGCTGATAAGAATCGGTAAGTAAACAGCTTTGTGTATCATCTTCATCTTTAAAGATAACAATTATTCAAAAAAATAAAAAGTGGGCCCGGAGGGATTCGAACCCCCAACCAATGGATTATGAGTCCACTGCTCTAACCGTTGAGCTACAGGCCCAATTGCGGGGCGGAAATTAAGATTTATTTTATATCTCTTTGAGTTTTTTCGATTTAAAGCAAAAAAAATATTATAACCTTTTAATATTGTTCTATTTTGAATGTCAGTGAAAATTCTATACTGATTTAATCAATGAATAAGAAAAATAAAAATTCATTTACTATTCTAGGGATCAATGGAGCAAAATCTATCCTGCAAACGGAACGATTTCATTCAATTAATATTGATATACTAATTGGTGGTCCGGCAGAAAAAAGTAAATCTCTTATGGAAATGATTTTTTCATCAAACTTGAAACATCGGTTTTATGAAAAAAAAGGCTTCTTTCAAAAATATCCTGAAGGTCGTTCACAAGGAATCGCCGTCACATTTTCCGGGCATATAGTTTCCCAAGAACTCCCAGATTTTTCAAATGAAAACAATGCCTGTTTACTGGCGTTGGATCAAATTGAAGATCCCCAGAATTTTGGTCAAATCATTCGAACAGCAGAGTGTGCCGGTGTGCATGGAATTCTTTTTCCAAGACATTCTTCAGCAAGCATTTCCAATACAGTATTACAAGTTAGTCAGGGTGCATTCATCAATGTGCCACTCATCGAAGTAACAAATTTAAAAAATACATTTTCTGAATTAAAAGATGACGGCTTCTGGATAGTTGGCCTAGAAAACAGTATTAAAGCAAGACCCTGGTACAATATCGATTACAATGATAAGACATTAATTGTAATAGGAAGCGAGGGAAGAGGAATTAGAGAAAAGGTATTGGCATCTTGTGATTTTAAGACAACCATTCCAATGCAGGGCATAACTGGTTCATTGAATGTAAGTGCTGCAGTTTCAGCGGTCCTTTTTGAAAGGTTGAGACAAATAAGAGAGAATAATTAATGGCATCCACTCATGATTATGAAATAGATAAACGGAATGAAGATATCCAAATTTATATTAATGGAGAATTCTTTCATCGTTCCGAAGCGAAGGTTTCCGTTATGGATAGTGGTTATTTGTTGGGTGATGGTGTGTGGGAAGGGATTCGTTTACACAAAGGACTTTTGATTCATTTTTCTGAACACATAGATCGGTTATTCAAAGGCGCAGAAAAAATCACTATGGATATCGGGAAATCCAAAGAAGATATATTGATAGCTGTAAATGAAACATTGCAAAAAAATAATATGATTTCTGATGTTCATTTGAGGTTAATTGTATCCCGGGGAATTAAAAAAACGCCCTATCAACATCCTAAAGTCACTATCGGAAAACCAACTATAGTTATCATTCCAGAATATAAAAAAGCTAGTGATTATATAAAAATTAATGGTATTAGATTGGGGACGGTTAATACAATACGAGATTTCCAAATCCAGGATCCAACTATAAACTCTCTCAGTAAACATAATTGCATTGCAGCCTGTATTGAGGCAGATAAACTTGGTGTAGATGAGGGGCTCATGTTAGATCCACACGGCTATGTTTCTACATGTAATTCGACAAACTTTTTTATTGTCCGTAGCGGTGAAGTTTGGACATCCACCGGTAAATATTGTTTAAATGGTATAACCCGAGGAAGTGTCATCAATCTATGCAAAAAACATAAGGTTCCTGTATTTGAAAAGAACTTCTCTATTGAAGATGTGCATATAGCTGATGAAGTATTTGTCACAGGGACTTTTGCAGGTATCATCCCAGTACCAAGAGTTGATGGTCTTACAATCGGGGATGGCTTGCGCGGAGAATTGACGAAGAAATTGCAGGACTGGTATGCTAAAGATATTGAAAAACTGGTTAATACAAATTGAATAAAACTCGAATAGCAATGTGGTCGGGGCCGCGAAATATTTCTACTGCCATGATGCGGTCTTTTGAAAATCGACCGGATACAGTTGTAATCGATGAACCTTTTTATGCTTATTATTTAGATAAAACTGGCTTGGACCATCCAGGGAAAAAAGATGTATTCGCTTCTCAAAGTATTCATTGGGATGAAGTCGTAGATATATGCACTGGGAAAATCCCTGAAGGGAAACCAATCTGGTATCAAAAGCATATGGCACAACATAATTTGGAGGGATGTGACTTATCCTGGATTAAAGATGTAACAAATTGCTTTTTGATCCGTGACCCAAAATATGTAATTGCCAGTTACGGGAAACGATTTCCTATAGAAAATGAAAAATTACTCGGATTCGTTCAGCAAGCAGATTTATTGGAACGTGTAGAAAAAATCACAGGGGAAACACCACCAATTTTAGACTCAAAAGACATTTTAGCTAATCCAGAAAAAATGCTATTAAAGCTCTGTGAAAAAATTGGGATTTCATTTACAGAAAAAATGCTTAACTGGCCTGCAGGAAAACGGCACAGTGATGGTGTATGGGCTCCTTATTGGTATAACAGAGTTGAAGAATCAACCGGGTTTTTACCTTATTCTAAAGAAAATGTTGAACTCGATGAAACTATGGAGCCTATTTATGAAAAATGTAAAGAGTATTATAATATTTTATGGAATAAAAGGATTGGCAAAAATTAAATTGCTGTAATCTATTCGGTGCCAAATAACCGATCACCAGCGTCCCCTAATCCAGGGACAATATATTTATTATCATTAAGTTTTTCATCTAAGGCTGCAGTATACACATCAACATCCGGGTGAGTTTCACAAAATGCTTTGGCACCCTCAGGAGCAGCAATCAGACACATGAATTTGATCTGTTTTGAGCCTAATTCCTTCAAACTTTTTGCTGCGGCAATAGCGGTCCCGCCGGTGGCCAGCATAGGATCTATAATAATGAAATTCCTATTTTCTGGTTTATTCGGAATTTTGAAATAATAGTGAACTGGTTGATGAGTTTTTTCATCTCGTTCCATACCTACATAACCAACCCGTGCATTGGGAATGAGTTTCATCAATCCATCTACCATACCTAGCCCAGCACGAAGAATTGGAACAATAACAATATCTTTACCTTCAACTTTTTCACCTTCTGTTTTTGTCAATGGTGTTTCCACGGTTTTAGACTCAACTTTAAAATCCTGAGTAAGTTCAAAAGCAACAAGCATTCCAACTTCATTGACTAATTCTTTAAAAAGCTTATGCCCTGTATCTTTGTCTCGGATAATAGTAAGCTTGTGGCGAATAAGTGGATGGTCCACCACATGAAAATTCTTGTATTTATTCATGATATTATGTTGAAAACATATTTAAATATTTTTGAATATCCCGAAAATCTCCGAAAAATAAAAGTTGATAAAAATGCTTTGAAGTCATTCAATGAAAACTCCTCGTGCAACACTATGATACCAATCTTCTTGACTGGATTGAACATCGCTCTCTGATATAAGGTAGAATAATTCACCGTTTAGCCAAAAACATGCACTGGTATAACTATCATAATAACTGGTGTCTCGAGTCGCCTCTCCAACAACAAGTACGTTTCCATCAGCAATTGCTATATCATAGGCAATGCCAGTACCAAATTCAGTAATGGGACCACCTTGTAGATCATGAATAGTATTATTTTCCCAATATTGGGGGAATGAACCCCCGGTAGTATAAGGGTTATTTGTGTCTTCGAACCAGTCTGTATATCCTGCTAAATAAACGTCATCTCCATTAATTGATATACCATATGCACCAGCCCCATAGATATCCATATTTGATCCACCGAAAGGCATATCCGTTCTAGTTATATGTCGCCAATAGCAAGCAGTAGGTGTATAACCAGCAAACCCAGATGTTTTTAAAACGTATCCAGCATAGTACCTCATATTACCATCCATGAAAGCAATATCATATACCTCACCGTCACCATCAGTTGGTATCGATAAATTCGTTCTGTTATTTCCATCTTTCCAAAAGCAGGGGATATAATAGTGATGATTATTCATATAATACCCACCGATGTACACACTCCCATTATTTCGGACTCCTATTGAGAAAGCCTGTGAATCTCTATTAACGGTTAGATTAATTTTTTCCCCGTTTTCCCAATAGCAGGATCCATTATCAAACCAACCAGCAACATATATATTTTCTCCACTTACAGCAATAGCTTCGCCTTCACTGAAGTCGCCAGGTAAATCAAATCTTTGTTGATCAATCCAATAACAAGCACCGTCAGCAGTACCTGATGTATAAACTACTCCGTCAATTACCGTAATATCTGTAGCTGTATAACCACCAGGCAATTCAATTCGTTCTCCATTAAGCCAATAGCAGGATGTCCATTCTCCGTTACTATTATAAGATTCACCAACAATGTAAATGTTTCTTCCTGGAATAGTACCGCCATTTTGATATTCACAGCTCCCATCATCAAATGTTGCATCACTGTTATAGTTCGTTGCTGTAATGTCTGTACATCCACAAATATTTTGGTCACCCCACTCTCCGGCACAATCTTCAGTACAATCATTAGAGAGGTCATCATCGCATGTGCCACAACTATCAACTAAAGCACTGCCACCACATTCATCCTTACAATCAAGATATAAGCAACTATTATTATTAATTGTTGCATCTGAGTCATAGTTGCAAGCTTGATTATCTAAGCAGCCGAGTTTTTCTTGCTCTTCTTGATTATCATCGCATGAATAGAATGCCAAAGCAAAAAAAAATAATATTTGAAATCTATTTTTCATTATGAAGATTTATTTAATAATTCTAATTAATTGGTGGAGTTAAACGAACAAGAGATATTATACCTCCGCTGTTCCCATCGATAAATCCGTAACCTCCTATTATAATATCTCCATTTTCAAGTTCAAATATTGACATATTTGCGTACCCGACATATTCCCTAAATATAGTTTCACCTTGATCATTAATCCATGTGAGGTTGGATCCTGCATCAATTAGATAATATCCACCTCTAGATGAAGGTATTATATCATAGTATCCGCTTACATTTACATCTACAATATTACAATCATTAAAAACACCACCGCCCGATGTATTCCTCTCTACCAGATATAAACTTCTCCAGCTATTGCAATAGCCGGCACCTATATAACTCCCACCCGGTGTTTCATTTAGTGCATAGATTTCAGTACTGCCTGTTGACTGTATATTCTTTTTCCATATCTGTTGTCCATCCATATCTGTTTTAATCATGAGAGCTTTATAGTCGCCGTGTTGTGTACCTGTGTAACCACCTAAAACATAATTCCCATCTGCTGTCTCAATTATTTCATTAATCTCATTTGCTGCAGAGCTACTATAAATTTCATGCCATATTAACTCACCTGTATTGCTGTATTTTCTAAGCATTGCCTTAGAATTGTTGCCGTTATCATTCCATGTCCCTGTAATTACATATTCTCCATCTGCTGTTTCAATAAAATCCCTTGCCCAATCATTATTTTCAGTCCCGCTATCAATCAACTCCCAGATAATGTTTCCAGACTCATCTGTTTTTAACAGATATAGATCAGGGTAGCATCCTGGCAGTGTATCGCACTCATAAAAGCCAACTGCAAAAAATCCGCCATCAGATGTTTCCCGTACACTATACAATGCAGTGGAATTATCATAGACTTGGCTCCATTCCAAATCACCATTCTGATTTGTCTTGATTAAAAGTCCTGAATAGTTTGATGCGCCTGCTATAATAAAACCAGAGTCGAATGTCTGTCTTACTCGCCAACTTTCATCACCCACACCTTCATAAGTTTTAACCCATTGAATTGTGATTGTGTCGCTCATGTTATATTGACAAGACCCGTCATCAAATGTTGCATCACTGTTATAGTTCGTTGCTGTAATGTCTGTACATCCACAAATATTTTGGCCACCCCACTCTCCGGCACAATCTTCAGTACAATCATTAGATGGGTTATTATCACAGACACCACAGTTGTCTATGTAGGCACTTCCACCAAAGACACCAGAACAATCTTCAATACAATCATTAGAGAGGTCATCATCGCACGTGCCACAACTATCAACTAAAGCACTGCCACCACATTCATCCTTACAATCAAGATATAAGCAACTATTATTATTAATTGTTGCATCTGAGTCATAATTGCAAGCTTGACTATCTAAGCAGCCGTGTTTTTCTTGCTCTTCACAACTCCAAAAAACGAGCCCAAATAATAGTAAATATTTCGAATATTGTGACAATTTCAGTATCAATTTTAATAGATCAATAAAAAAAAACCCACATGTGGGTTTTTTTTATGTTATAGACTTTCACATCATTGCCCAATTTTTCCATTCAGCATTTTCCGGAATCCTTTATTCACTGTAAAATAATGGCCTCTTTCCTGATGTATACTGGTAACTGTATGGTGAAACTCATTAATGTGTTTAACGAATTCTTTTATATCAATTTCTACGTCAACTCCGTTATTATCTTTAATTACTACTTTATCTTTCGGCTTTATTGGAGTCGGCGGTTCCTTTTTCACTTCATCCCGATCAGGAATTAAATATATATTTTTATAATACTTTTGTTCAAAGGTCTCACAATCAATTTCTATACCCCATGGCTCCCTGCACTTGCTGTCAACCAGTTCATTGTTTGCATAAATATGTTTTCGAGACCAGTAATCTACCATACTGTTAATGTCAGCTGGGTCAGTAGTCCAATCCGATTCACTATATATATAATCGTAATAATACCATTCTCCAATCTTTTTACCGTTACTGTACTGTCCTCTTAGAATAATATCATTTCTGGGATAGGAATAATTTTGTAAATATTCGAAGCGTTCCATATTCGCTTTGTGGACAATGATGGTCCCATGTTTTAAACCATCACGATAATCAATTTTTGTCATGATTTGTAAATCAGTATTATCCCACTTTTGTTTTTCATAAATCTTATCAGGCTCTATCCAAATCCAGCTCCCATTTTTTTTATCATTTACGTATAAACCCATGATTCCAGGCAGCATCTCCCTGGTATTGTAGTACTGCATAAAAGAGCTATTTTTTAGTCCGTTCACTAAGGTGCACTCGACTATTTTTTGTCCATTATTATTTTTAGAATAAATCTGCAGCCTTAAGGTAGCAGGTTTATTATTAGCGGTATACCAAAACCCTTCACTTTTATATAGACTCTCAGGCTGGAAAAAGAATTTGTCATTTTTGCTATGTAAAATTTCTATTTCATCTATGGGCTGTCCCTGAATCACAGCAATAAATAATAGAAGTGATATATATTTAACCATATCTAAATCTAATCATCCTTGGATAAACAAAAAACATTGCTAATGTAGGGTTTCCCATAATATAGGTTTATCTATTTAAGCAGTACCATTTTTTTGGTTTGCCTGAAATCGTTTGTTTCAATTCTGTAAAGATAAACTCCTGCAGGAACCAAATGGCCTTCATTGTTAGTTGCATTCCACTGGACTGATCTATACCCTGCAGTTTGTCGATTATTAACAAGATATTTAATAATTTTTCCCATCATATTATAGATGGTTATTCTAACAAAAGAATCTTTTGGTAATTCATATCGCAGAATGGTCATTGGATTAAATGGGTTTGGATAATTTGTCATTAAATAATCTTTAAATAAATGATTTTGATTAATGGAAACGGAAGTAGTGTCTGTCTCATCCATATATCCTACACCGCATAGTATATTCTCAGGGGTACTATGGTGGCAGTGATCATACATATCGCACGTCCCAGGTGATAAAAGACTATCGGAGTATGGCATCGTATCATAATAACTCCATGCAGGTGCTGACATCCAGCAGGCATCACAGATATCCGTACTTATATTTTGATCTGAATTTTCAGGCCAGTTGAGAGTATCACCCGGAACAAAACAAAACCTACCTACTAATTCTTGGCAATTTTCAGATCCTATAGTACCATTTTCATCTTCACAATTATCACCATACCAAATAGACCCTTGCACAGTCCCGGGGCATTCATCATTTCCGTAAATATCCCAATATGCATAATTACCGCTTGCATATACTGCTGTTGGGCTCAAACATGGCCATGAAGCAGTAACTGTAAATTTATCTGCAGTCATTTCATTATATTCCCAGGGGAAAAATATTCTATAGCGAGATCCTTCCGTATTTTCTCCACTATTACTAGTATCGATTGCAATTGAGTACAGATTTTCAGGGTGACATGGATTGTTAGTCCCATCATTACAAACATATATACAGGAATCCACGTAATTAGGGCATGTTCGTATATCCATTAAATCAGCATTAATAACTTTATTGATCTTTCCGCTGATAGAAGTAAATGTTTGTCCAAAAACCGAAGAAATAAATAATATAAAATACATACACTGACGCATACCTAAATCTACTCATCATCCCATAAACAAAAAAACCCACCAATATGTGTCTTGATAATATTGTTATTGTGGAATATAAATTAAAAAAACCACATTAAGCATACCAGATCCTTATGGAGCTATTACTTTCAATACTTGCCCCACAGATAATTTGGTTAAAGTATTTAATGAAATTTTTAAACATAAATTATTGCACTTTAGTTCTAATTTATATTCTGATGCTACTCTCCTTATGGATTCTATTTTTCCAGTGAATACTTTTTTGCCAGATGCTAAACTATCATCATAAATAATGAATTGGTTTGGTCTAATAGATATCAAGGATTCTTTTGTTTCATCATCAAAAAAAAAGTTTTTAGTATTGGGATATATTCTTAATGGAATAAAATTTGTTTCTCCAAATATTAAGGCTGATTTTTTTGAGTTAGGGTTATTATAAATTTTATTTGGAGGCCCTTTTTGAATTATTTTACCCTTATCAATTACAACAATTTTATCTGATATTTCCATTGCATCATTTATATCATGAGTAACAATAATTGCAGTAGTCTTAAATTTCTTTAAAAGTCTTCTGACCATTGATCCTAAATTTGATTTTAAATTGTAATCTAAATTGCTTAGAGGTTCATCCATCATTATCAAAGATGGATTTACGGCTAATGATCTGACAAGGGCGACCCTTTGTTGTTCCCCTCCCGAACATTCATGAGGGAACTTATTCAAAATTTTTTCGATTTTTGTTGCCCGTATTAACTCTTCAACTCGTTCTTTATTACGGTTACTATTTTTACCAAAGTATATATTCTGATGCATTGATATGTTTGGGAATAGTGCATAATCTTGAAATACTAGTGAACAATCTCTTTTTTCAGGAGGGACAAATATATTTTCCCCATTGATAATATCATTGTTTAAAATAATTTGCCCATTATCGGGTAACTCAAGTCCTGATATTATTCTTAGTAAAGTAGTTTTTCCACTACCGCTACCACCTACCACACTAATTATTTCACCACTTTCGATTTCTAAATTGAAATTAATTAATACATTCTGTTCACCATAAGTTTTACTCAATCCATGAGTTTTTAGCATTTATTAATTCTCCTTATCTACCTGATTGTTGATTATTAATATGGCAGGCACTGAAATTAATATTATTAATAGCGATGGTATTGATGATTGAAAAAATTGCGATTGAGTTATTAAATCATAAGTCAAAGTAGCAAGTGTATCAAAATTAAAAGGTCGAAGAATCAAAGTGAGCGGTAGTTCCTTCGATACATCGATAAATACTATCAAACTAGCAACTAGTAGTGGCTTTTTCAAAATTGGGAAATTGATATTTACTAATGATTTTAAAGGTTTTACACTAAGTGTTCTTGATGCTTGATTTATATTCTCACCAAGCTTTTCCATGCTAGAATCTATTGGTTGCCAAGCAACAGCGAAAAAACGAACTATATATGAAAGAAGCAGGCCAAAAATTGAACCAATTAACATTAATGGAATTAATCCATTAATTGAACTACTTAATTTCAAAATACCTATAGCTATTATTGCTCCTGGCATTGAATATCCAAGAATGGCTAACTGACTAATCTTTTTACATGCATCATTATTAAAATAGTTTTTACTGAAGTTTATAAAAAATGCCAACACAACAATAATTATGGAAGATACAAGTGATATAGTAACAGTATTAAAAGTAATCATTACTAGGTTAAAACCATTCAAACTAACATTAGATCGTAACATCCATGTAAATAACCTTCCTACTGGAATTAAAAAACCAAAAAGAAAAGGGATTAGACAAAATATGATTATCAGACACTGTTTCTTTTTTTCAATTTTAATTCGCCTTAATGAATTTTTTCCCCCTTTATTATCATATTTTGCTCCTTTTCTATAAATTTTTTCTAGCACTAGAACTATAAAAACAAATGTAATTAAAAATGAAGATAATTTTAATGCACTGTCTACATCATGCATACCAAACCACGATCTAAAAATTCCAATTGTCAGAGTTGATATCCCAAAGTATTCAACAGCTGCATAATCATTAAGTGTTTCCATTATAACTAGACTAACTCCAGCAATAATTGATGGTCTAATTATAGGAATTATTACTTTTCTTAATAATTTATTAGTCGGGATTCCAAGTGTGTTTGCAGCTTCGATTATCCTACTTCCTTGGATCATCAACGATGCTTTCGTGCTTAAATAAATGTAAGGATATAGAACAAATGAAAAGAGAATTATTACAATTAAGTATATAAAAATAGTTTCAATTAACATTGTTTCATTTAATCCATAATTATTTCTACTCCAAATGAAAAAAGGATTAAAAGCTTCAAGTATATCATAGTAGGAATATGCAGCTATGTAAGTAGGAATGGTCATGGGAAGAATTAATATCCACTCAATATATTTTCTCCCATAAAAATCATAACATGTTATAAACCATGCACATCCAACGCCAATAATTGTACTTGCTATACCAACTCCGATAACAAGGTATAATGTTGATGAAACATAGCCAATTAGTAAATTTTCTTTTATATGTAGCCAATTGTCTGCTTCAATATTGAAATTAGTAATGATTAAAAAGATAGGTAAAAAAATAAGAAAAGAAGCTAAAATTGATAAAAAATTCCAAATGTTAATCTGAAATAGAAGTTCATTTTTAAGATATTTATAGATACTTTTCAAAATTACAAAGTATGACTATTTATTCCCACCCAGCTTGGTCGAATAATTTAACTGCAACTGCATTATTCTGACCTAAGATTGACAGATGTATATCTTCTGCTTTGAAAATACCCCATTTCATAAGAGTTTTAGCACTAGTGTTTTTATAGTCAAGAGGATATTCATAATTACTTTCAGAAAATACTTTTTGATTTTCTTTTTCTGTTAAAAACTCCAAGAATTTTATAGCTTCTTTTTTATTTTTGGAACTTGCAGTAACCGCTCCTCCACTTACGTTTATGTGTGTTCCTCTCCCATTTTGATTTGGAAAAAACACATTTAGCTTTTTTGCGACTTCACGATCTGCTTTATCTGGAGAATTTTCCAGAAGACCCAAATAATAGGTATTAATTAATGCTATATCAGCCACCCCAGAAGCTACAGCTCTAGCCTGATCTCTATCGTTACCACGAGGTTTTCTAGCCATGTTTCTTCTGACTGATTTTGCCCATTTTAAAGCATTTGCAGTCCCATTTACATTGATCAAAGATGCCATTAGAGATTGATTGTAAATATTATTTGATGATCTAACTACTATTCTACCCTTCCACTTAGGATTTGCTAAATCTTCATATGTTGATAATTCAGTATTCTGTATTCTATCTTTTGCATATACTATCACTCGTGCTCTGACAGTTAGGCCAAACCAATAATTCTCATTATCTCTCATAATTTCAGGAACATTATGGATTAATCTATTAGACGAGATCGGTTCTAATAATCCAAGATTTTTTGCCCTCACTAATCTACCAGCATCAACGGTTAATAAAACATCTGCAGGTGAATTTTTTCCTTCACTTTGAAGTCTTTGGATTAGCTGATCTGCACTACCTTTGATGATATTGACTTCTATACCAGTAAGTTTCGTAAACTTTTCGTATAAAATCTTGTCAGAGTCATAATGTCGATGGGTGTATACATTTATATCAGCCAATAGAAAAGATACAACGTATATAAATGCAATTTTCTGTTTTAATTTTTTTATTAACATTTGATTTTTCCTATATATAGTAACAATCAAATATAATTTGGACTTCTTAATCAGTTTATATAATGATAAACCAAGAATCTATAAATATGTGAAAATGCTAAAAAGATAAAACTCTTTTAAACGATTTAAGAATTTTCAAGTATCTATCAACATAATCATTAAACTTGATAATGTTACTAAAATGAGAAAAGACCTTATCATAAATGATTTAATGTTTTTTTTAGTTTGATATCAACCTCAAATTACTAGAAAAACAAATTGAGATTCAATCTCAATAATTAATTTATTATAATCTATTTCACCTTATTTGAACAAGTATGATAAGTATTAATTAAACTAAAAAAAGCTCCATCTATAGGGAGTATCCTTATATTTCTCCAGATGAATCCAATCTATACAATTTTCTACCAGCTGATAAAATCATGTCTCCATTACCTATTGAGATAATGTTGCCACTTTTATTGATACTGCGGACTTTCTTTTGACTACTTTGTGCGGAAGGGAGATTTACAGCTAAAACACCTTAGGCATACGCCTGTGAAAACAAAAAACCCCACGAATGTGGGGCTAGTGATTGTATTATAAAATAAAAGTATAAGAGTAAAATCCTTATGAGAAAATTTCTTTAATAAGTCTTCTTGTAATAACAAATAGAAATAAACCAACAAATATTATACCTATGGGTATTCCAATAATATTAAAGGAAGATTCCCACCTATAGTTGGGCTCACTATTGAATAATTCAAATGACTCATAAACTAACCAAATAAAAATTATAAGAACATTAAAAAACAATACCCATAGTCCAATCTTTGTTGCTCTTTCTTCAGATTTAATGTAACTCTTATCCATATAGTGAGAGGGTTAAAAGTGTAAAAAATGAATATATATGATTTCAATTATATTCCCTAATTGAATCTACCCATCATCCCAGAAACAAAAAACCCAATATATATATAGGCTATTTATATACCACATACACCCCACACATACCCCCCCAAGAATGAATAAAATTGATAAGTGCTTAAAATATTACAAAAAATAATATTACAATGTGTGTTTACCTTATTTTAGCATACACGCCCCCCATAATCCTAATCTTCTTGAGAAAAGTAAGTTGAGTTAATGCATTTTATTTTGATTCGTTCTGTGGGGGATAGGGATGTACATATGTACTTTTGATTCCATACGCCTATAGGGGTGTGTCCATCATTATCGTGTCCATTATTTGGGTATGATTTGAATACTTTTGAATAGATATGAAACTAAAAGCCCCCAGTAGTTACCGAGGGCTTTGTGAGAGGTAGTTGGTATTTTCCTCAAGTGATCCGGGTGCGACTCGAACGCACGACCAATGGCTTAAAAGGCCACTG
>CAJWHW010000002.1:0-107226 GCA_913040915.1 uncultured Fidelibacterota bacterium
TCTGCTTCCGCTTTCTCTTTGGCTAATCTTTCTGCTTCCGCTTTCTCTTTGGCTAATCTTTCTGCTTCCGCTTTCTCTTTGGCTATATTATCTACTTTAACATTTTGGTTTTCAATAGAATCTTTTTTTGTACTTTTGCCAGAACAATTAATAAATAAAATAAGAACTACTGCAAAAAGCCAATGCGTTTTCATTTATTCCCCCAAGATTAAAAGTATATTAATTAATTAATTAATATATTTTAAAGTTATAAAAAGTAGACAAATTTAAATCAAAATAGAAATATAAAAGATATTTCCAAGGTGAAATTGACAATTTTATATTTTATCAAAAGCCTTATCTAAATCTGCAATTAAATCTACCGCATCCTCAATCCCAATAGACATTCTTATCAATTCATCTTTAATCCCAGCGGACAAACGATCTTCATTGCTCATACTAGAATGTGATGTTTGGGCAGGGCGAGTAACCAGCGATTCAACACCACCTAAGCTGGCTGTATTAGTAAATAAATTTAAATTAGCTAAAAAATTATCCGCATCTTGTACACTCCCATCGATTTCAAAGCTCACCATTCCACCATATCCGTCTAAAGTATCTTTTGCTCTGGAATGACTTGGATTTATCTTAAGCCCTGGATGATTAACTTGCTTTACTTTAGGGTGTTGACTCAAGAATGTTGCAACCTGCAATGAATTATAATTTTGTCTTTCCATTCTCAATCCAAGGGTTTTTATACCACGATGTAATAAGAAACAAGTATTGGGGTCTAATGCTCCTCCAAGGTGATTCAGCTTACCTCTAATTTCTTTAACTAATTTTCTTGAACCGATAACTGCTCCAGCCACAATATCCGTATGCCCATTCAAATATTTTGTGGCACTGTGAAGAGAAAGGTCAAAGCCATTTTCAATAGGTCGGTAATTCACGGAAGAAGCAAATGTATTATCAATTAATGAAACTAGATTATTTGAATTTGCAAAAGATACCACTGCGCTTAGGTCCAGTACGTCCAGAAGTGGGTTAGTAATAGTTTCAACATAAATAAGCTTTGTTTCCGGTTTAAGCTTATCCAGCCAATCTTTTGGATTTCTACCATCAATGAAATCATAATTGATACCAAGTGCCGTAAAATCTTTAGTTATAAGATTATAAGTTCCGCCATATAAAGATTTATGTGCCAGGAAATGATCACCAGATTTTAAAAATGCCAATAAAGATGCTGAAATAGCCGCCATGCCGCTGGAAGTAACAAGAGCGTCTTCTGCATTTTCCAATGCAGCTAGTTTTTTATGAAGAGCAATATGATTTGGAGTATTATTGAGCCTGATGTATTTCAAATCATTATAATTAGTTTCACCATCAAATTCAAATGTGGATGATTGAAAAATAGGCATACTCACAGCACCTCCGTAACGCTCTTCAGGCTCACCGGCGTGGATCAGTTTCGTATTCAAATGATGTTTATTAGACATAATATTCTCTATACTTTGTTTAAGTTATTTAAATTTAATTTGGTAATAGATCAACCATATTTCTGGTTTTTGATTATATGATTTGGCAAATCATCAGGGAAACTGTTTTTTTACCATTTTCTGTTTTTTGGGTTCCTACAGATTTAAAACCATATTTTGCATGAAATATGAGTGAAGCATTATTTTTAGGTTTTATGTTTACTTCACAACTTATTATGTGTGTAAATAATAGAGAGAATGCACTTAAATCATTATAGAATTCTTTTCCAAAACCCCTACCACGAAAGGCGGGGTCAATTACAACCCTGTCAATATACATAAAGTGTTTATAATGTTTTTCAAACCATTTATAATTTGAACTGCCATAATTTTTACCCGGTGTCATTGCGATTAGAAACCCCACTATTTTCTTTTCTTTTATTATTATTCGAAAATAATCTGATATTTTTAGAAAATGTGTTAATTCTTCTTCTGTGACACTACTTACTGCAGGGAGAGCACTTTGGTTTAATTCATGGATTCTGGGTATATGTTTTGATTTCACCTTTATAATATTTTGGCACATAATAATAGCAATCCATTTCTATCGAATGATCGGCCTAGTTTTTCTAAAATATGTTAAGATACTTTTCAAATGCCACCAAAAATGTTTAGAAAAAATATTCCAGTTTTTTTGTTGTACCATATGGACTGCTTTGATAGATGGTATAAAAGTCAATGCTGTACCACTGGCTTTTGCTCGAGCGCAAATATCAATATCTTCACAATACATAAAGAAATCTTCATCAAATCCATTCAATTTTTGAAAAAGTGATGCCTTAAATCCCAAAAAAGACGCTGATGCCCAATCAACAGTCATAGGTTTGTGAATGGTTGATTTGTCATAGTTGTAGCCGATATTTAGGAAAAAAGATTTAAAATAAGCCATTAAACTGGGGAAGTATCTTACACTTGTGTCGAATTTGCTGAAGTCTTTATCCAAAAATAAATTTATAGTAAATAAGGAAGGTTCATGATTCATTGTGAATTGAACTAAATTTTCAAATTCACTTTCATTCAGAATTACATCTGGATTTATAACAATAAAATAGTCTGTATCCAACATAGACTTATTATTTATACAATGCTCAAAAATAGTATTATTATTTTCCCCAAATCCAACACGTGTTTGATTAAATAAATAATCAATCCCATTTTGAATACAATGATCTTTCAACAATGAGCTTTGGATATTGTCCATTACAATGATAGTAATACCTTCTTTCTTTGCTAAGCTAGAGAATGCTGAATTATTAATAATAAACTCATCATGCCCATGAGACACAATTGATAGGTAAAAATGATATGGATTCATTTTTTATGTATGAATTAAGTAAAAGATTTATGCACCATTTATATCTTATTCAAATATTTGTTCCATTGAATAAAGGAAGTTAAAATTTATTTCAGTAAAATTAATTTTTGAATATCCCGTTTTTTCCCAACTACCAATTCTATGAAATAAATACCGCTAGCATAATCCGCAGCATTCCATTGAATTACATGGCTCCCTGAGTTTATTGCATCATTTACTAACACGTCCACTACACGACCAGTTATGTCATAAATCCGTAGGGAGAGTTTATTTTTTATCCCTACAAATGGTGCGTTAAACCGTATTGTGGTGATTGGATTAAATGGATTTGGATAGGGTGGATATAATGCAAAATTATTTGTTATAATTTCATCATTTGCAGATAATTGATCTAACCCAAATGTAATATCAAATGTAAAACTATCAATGGGTGTAGCGTAATAATCCAAGGGATCTCGAACTGTAAATGTATCCAAAATAACATCCAGTGAAGATTGTGGAATACCATAATAATTAATCTCAATAGCAATATCATGCCCCACATCATTTGAATCTTCAATTGTGTTGTTATAAATATTGCTGCGATTTGTAGGTGAAAAAATGATATTGCCCTCACTAAAAATGCCACCGCCTAAATATTCTGCACTATTATTTATAATAGTACATCCCGTTAAATTTATATTCTGACCTGCAATGCCACCACCCCACATTCTGCTAACATTATTTTGAATAATAACATTGGTCAATTCTACATGGAAGGATGATGTATCATACATAGCAGCACTAGTCGCAATCCCAGCACCTATATATGGGTAAGTATTCTCACTAATGACTCCATCAATGAAAGATGCATTAGGTGTACTTTCACAAAATATACCACCACCTTTTTGAAAACCTCCAGAACCAGTATTTCCTGAAATAGTAAAATTTGTAAAAGAAGCCGAAGAATGATGCAATGACGCTCCGCCTCCATATTCACCCGCAAAATTATCTATAATCTCAATATTGTTTATAATCGGATCAGAATTCACAATGAAAATACCACCACCTTTTCCTTTGTATCTGTGCCCTATTCCGTTGTAACGGCTTCCTTTTGCCATATTCCTATGAATCTTTACATCAGTGATAGACATATTTGAATTGGTCTGCAAAGCAATTCCTCCACCGTCTCCGTAAGCATAATTATCTTTAATGGTACAGTCAATAAGTCTAGGGCTGGCATTGACGCAATAGATTCCAGCACCTGGTTTTTCTATCGTATTATCAAGGTTACTCACACCATTTTGAATCGTAAAACCTTGTATTTTTGTAGTAGAATCAATCATATTAGAAGATGTATCTATTATAGTAATAACTCTTTCTGTTGAATCTCCATCGATGATGCAGGTTTCTTCACCGCTACCAATAAGTTTGATTCCCCCTGTAGCAGGCCATAGAATATTTTCAACATAGATGCCATCATCCACCAAGACTGTATCGTTTTCGTTTGCGGATGTCAACCCATATTGTATAGTGGCAAATGGATTTTCTTCAGAACCATTACCTGTTAAATCTGATCCCGTAATTGCTACATGCCACAGAGGGCCGGAATAAGAGCCAATAAAAGGTGACTCAAAAATTCCCATATCAGGTGCATTACCTCCATAATATGCAGGTGATATATTGACAATTGTATCACCCATCCACATTTCACCGAGCAACATAAGCGTATCTAAATTGGTTACAATGATATTACTGCCTGCATCAATGCATGGAGAACCATTCTGGAGATGAAAGTTGGTACTATCTATGAAAAGTGGATCGAGAGAAAAATTGCCTTCTCCACCCATACCACCATCTAAATTAGAATAATGCGGGAATACCTGCCCTTGAACATCATTGGGTGAATTATTCCAAAAAATAGAATTGGCTATAACTGAATAATGTCCCATCCCAGAATAAATTCCGCCACCGGTTCCATCTGTAGAATTATTTGCGATGGTAACATGCTTGAATAATGTGGAGACATTATTATCATATGCTAAATAACCCCCACCATTTCCGGCTGAATAATTTCCGGAAAATACAACATGCTCTACCGTGACATGCGCTTCTCCATTCCAAGATCCACCAATACCTTCGATTATCACACCGCCACCCATACTTGATTGATTATTCGTAATTGCAAGATCCGATAAAATCAGATCACCCGTCATTTTAATTTGTATCCCGCCGCCGCGGCCATTTGTGAATCCATTGGTAATTGTAAAACCACTAATCTCTAACGGTGGGAAGGCATCATCTCCAACTTTAATGACGCGTCCATCTTGATTACCGTCAATGATTGTTGAATCTGGGCCAGCTCCAATCAATCTTAAATCTCTAGTACTCGGCCAAACAATGTTTTCCAGATAGGTACCGGGACTGACGTGAATTCTCTTTCCAGCCTCGGCTGAATCCAATGCCTCCTGAATTGTGGAATAATCTTCCGGCACACTGATCACATCTGGATTTGTATCAATTAATGCCGGTACCCAATTATTAACAGCCCAATAAATTCGATCATATTGCCCAATGGAATATCCCATTTCACATTCAGAGCCGTACACATAATTCATTACATTATTTACTGGGTCATTTCCTGGATCGTCCGGACAAGAATCTACAGTGTAATCACAAATATAATTGGCATAGGCATGAGTAGGTGTATCATTTACCCAGTCTCCATGCGAATTTAAATCGCAGCCGTTATTAAATGTGTGAAGCAACCCCAATGCATGTCCAACTTCATGATCAAATACATGATCCCGACCTTCCTCGGTAGAAAGATCCGTTAAGTAAACCCCCTTCATCGAAACACGATAAAAAATGGAATCCCCATCATCAATAGTCCAAGGAAAAAGTCCTACACCACCTAAACTCAGATTATAATTGAAGCCAATAATAGAGTAAATATTCAAAACTTCACCTGCGCCATAACCAAGTGTATATATTGATTCCCAAGAATTCCACAAATCTCCGCCTATGGCCCAGGAATTATTTTGGGTATAATCAATTGAATCTATTTCAAAATGAAAAGGAGACCCATTTGAATGACGATCATTTAATCGATCCACTGATCTCTGAATTTCATCTTCTGAGACTTTTCCAACAGGAGTTTCTCCATTTCCAGTATCAAAATTGATATAAACGCTACTATATGATGATTCAGATTGGAATTCTAAAAATTCTTCTTCATTCCATGAAACTAAAACATTGTTTTCTGAATCAGTTATATATCCTGAAACAGAACCATTTTCATGAGGAGAATAAATTCTTAAATAGTGTGGCCCAGCTTTATCTGGAAAAGTTAATTCTAGGGTCTGATTTGCTTCTGTAAAGCTAACCCAATCATCCATAAGCCAATGTTTCGTAAACATATCATACAATAATATTCCTGCTATTTGAGTTCCATTTTCATAATACTCATTAATGGTCAAATGCAGTGTAATATCAGTAAGAGCATATTCCCCATAAATAATATGAAAAGCGAGACCAATATCATACTGCATTTCTCTGTTTCTATCTAAATGTATAAAGCTTTTTGCTTCATCAGGTATAAATTGGGAGTTGTTTTCATTGCCGCAGAAAAAAGGAAGCTCTTTTTCGGGGAATTGGGATAGTGCTATTCCTAAAAATAGAGGGATAAAATTAAGGTGTTTAATATGCTTCATTAATCTGACTTAGTATTTTTCTTTCTCTTCCATGGAAAATTTTACAACCAGCAATAAATTTACGTCAAATAATAAGGAATAAAAATGTATGTAGCTGTAAGAAGATTCTTGGTTATGAAGTCAGTCTTGCGGTCATTAATTTTTATATATATGGAAAGAAAAATCAGAATCATTATGGCAAAGCCCGGTTTAGATGGCCATGATCGTGGCATTAAAGTATTGGCCGCAGCATACAGAGACGCGGGTATGGAAGTAATTTATCTCGGGTTAAGACAAACTCCTGAAATGATTGTTTCAGCTGCCTTGCAGGAAGATGCAGATGTTATTGCTCTTTCCAGTTTAAATAATGCTCATAACACTATTTTTCGAAATGTGCTGGACTTGATGAAAGTAAAAGGATTAAATGATGTGCTATTAGTTGGTGGTGGCATTATTCCCAAAAATGATGTGCAGGAATTAGAAAATAAAGGTGTTGGGAAATTATTTGGCCCTGGCACTCCTGTCAATGATACAATAGATTATATTGCAGATTGGGTTCATTCGAATCGGAGATAAAATGAATCTACAAAACCAGATTGAACTAGAACTCTATTTTGCAGATCATTTTGATACAATATTATTTCCTGTTCTGGCAAATATGTATTTAGAGCAGGATGATATAAAACGGGCAAGAAAAGTATGTGATATAGGCTTAGGTTATCATGAAAATAATGCATCTGGGTTGTTTATTTTAGCTCAAATTGAAAAAGCAGAAGGAAATTTAAAAGCAGCAGAAAAAGCCCTTGAGAAAGTTTTGATGTATACTGAAGATCATTTAGCTGCGGCAAAAATGATTTGTGAAATACAAACTGTATTAGGCCGAGCATCCAGTAGATTAGTTAAATCATGGAAGCATGTTTTAGCACTAGATCCTTCTAATAAGACCGCACAAGATTTCATAAAAAAAGTTGAGGCCGGTATTGATAAAAGACCAACAAAACAAATTTTAAAACCCCAAAGGAAATCCTTAGACCAAAAACTACAAGTATCAAAAAAATCAAAACCGAAAAAAAGGCAGCCTGAACCATCTAGGGTTCCTAGTGTACTAGATATACAGTCCGGTGAACCTTTGAAAGTAAGTTCAAGATTAGCAACTTTTACCTTAGTTGCAGTACTTAAAAATCAGGGTCTATTTGACCAGGCCTTGGAAGTATTAGATGCTTTAGAAGAAAAAGGGGAAAACCTTGAAGTTATATCCTTAGAAAGGGAAGTCATTCAAACATTAATTTCAAAATCTATAAAGGATTAAAGCTGTTTTATGAGTAATACAATCTATACTAAGCGACAAGAAAATCTCCGAATTATCCTTGCTGATAAAAACCTAGATGGCATATTGATTACAAACTTGACTAACATCCGCTATATATGTGGTTTCACGGGGTCTGCTGCTACGTGCCTTATAACACCGGAAGGCCAATATTTTATTACCGATGGCCGGTATATTGAGCAATCCAAGGAGCAGGTAAAAGGATTTAGACGCTATATTGATATGAGCTCTCATTTTGCACAGATCAAAAACAATAAGTTGAACCCAAACGGGCTTAAACTGGCTTTCGAAGGAAACCATATGAGTTACAGCTTATATGAAACAATGGTTAATACTTTTCCAAACACAAGTTGGGAAAATACATCCATGATTTTGGAAGATTTAGCTGCTGTCAAAGATGACCATGAGCTGTCTTGCTTTAGGACTGCGGTGGAAGTTACTGATAAAGTTTACGAGGAAATTTTACCTATGCTTCGTCCCGGCTATACAGAAAAACAAGTAGCAAATTCACTTGTCTCAAAGTATCGTGAATATGCTGAAGGTGAAGCTTATTCGCCCATTGTCGCTACGGGGCCCAATG
Source organism: uncultured Fidelibacterota bacterium (assembly GCA_913040915.1). GTDB lineage: Bacteria > Fidelibacterota > Marinisomatia > Marinisomatales > UBA1611 > CAXFCD01. The sequence continues at coordinate 8,408 of CAJWHW010000002.1, forward strand.
GTGCATTGCCCCATGCCATCCCTACGGATCGGGAATTTGAAAAAGGTGACTTTATTGTAATTGATGCTGCAGCGAAATATGGGGGTTACCATGCTGATATGACCAGAACTCCTGTTGTCGGTGCAGCCACAGAAAAACATCACGAAATATATAACATCGTAAAAGAAGCTCAACAAAGAGGTTGCGATACTGCTAAAGCCGGAATACCCTGTAAAGCGGTAGACGCTGCTACAAGAGATTATATCAAAGAAATGGGCTATGGTGATTATTACACTCATGGAACCGGTCATGGATTAGGGTTGGAAATTCATACTTCACCCCGATTCAGTCCACAAAGTGAAGACGTTTTAAAATCCAATAATGTTATGACGATTGAGCCCGGAATATATTTAGCTGGTTGGGGAGGCGTTCGGATTGAAGATGATGTAATTATCCATGAAAAAGGTTGTGAGATATTGAATAAAACTACCAAAGAATTAGTCATTCTGAATTAATATAATTTATTTATATGAAGGTCACTAAGTTTTTTGGAATATTCAACCTTTCTTTGTTCCCAATATTTAGTAATTCTTGGGGATGTATGCGGGGGCTGTGTTCAATAAATAATCTATATATATGTGGGGTTTTTTGTTTGTGGGGTAAATAGACACCTATTCGTCCTACATCTAATCTAAAATAGAAGAAGCTACATGAGTCCTATAACCGGATGGGTAATATATTACTTTGATTTAAAATATTATATATGTACCATTTGTGCTAATGGTACATATATAAATCATAAATAAATGGCTGATATTTATACAAATCCAGAACTATATGATGCTATCCACAAAAATTATAATTGGGACCATAGTTTAATTTCGTCTATAGCCAAAATTACAGGGGGTCCTGTGCTAGAGTTAGCAGCAGGAACAGGACGATTAGCAAAACTAATTTTAGATCATGGTTTTGATTATACAGGGATTGATACAAGTGTAGAGTTTCTTGATGTTGCCATTAAAAAATATGGACAGAAGGCCACATTCTTGCAACAGGACATGTGCCAGTTTGATCTTGGGAAACAGTTTAAATTTATTTTCATTGGGTTTAATTCTTTTCTCCATAATCTTACAGATAAGGATGCATTAAATTGTCTTAGGTCTGTCTGTCATCATTTATCTGATGATGGTGTTTTCTTGGTGTCTATTTTTAAACCAGATCCATCATTTCTTTACAGAAAAAAAGGGGAATTATATCCGGCTACATCCACTTTTGAATATAGAGGTTCTCGTTGTCGGATCATGGAATCAAACATCTTTGATGAAAAAAATCAGATCAACCATTTATTCTGGCAATTGGAAAGTGACGGCATACTTGATGAAGAAAAATATGAATATAAAATGCGCATGTTTTATCCTCATAAAATGGATATCCTTCTGTACGAATCAGGGCTAAAGATTACAAAAAAAATGGGTGATTATGATGAAACAACCATGAACGAAGAAAGTGGAATGCAAATCTATGTCTGTGCAAAATCTTAAAGTACTTTGTGTTAAGGATGCAGTATCTGCTTTGAAAAACCAGGATAAAGCATTAGTCAAATTGCTGAATAAATTTAGTCCAAGAGATATATTTACTGAAAAAAACTATTTTAAATCGCTTACTCGTTTTGTTATCTATCAGCAGCTTAGCGGCAAAGCAGCTAAAACAATTTTAGACCGTTTTGTCAGATTATATGAAGTTGAAGATTATCCTTTACCACAGGATGTGGTAAATACAGATCATAAAGTATTAAGATCAGTAGGTTTATCTAATGCAAAAGCAAATTATATTAAAAATATTGCACAAGCGTTTTTATATAATGCGATTCAAGCAGATAACCTTCATAATCTGCCAGATGATGAAGTAATAAATCAATTGGTATCGATTAAAGGAGTAGGGCCATGGACAGCACAAATGTTTCTAATGTTTACTTTGGCACGTCCGGATATTTTCCCAACTGGTGATTTGGGTATACAAAAAGGTTTTCAGAAATATTTTAAATTAAAGGTACTTCCTAAACCCAATGAATTAGAAAAACGTTCCCAAATCTGGAAGCCTCATAGAACTGTAGTATCCTTATTTTTATGGAAAATAGTTGATGGGCCTTTTGAATGGTAGTATGATCAAAACGATATTTTTTGACATTGGTGGTGTTTTAATCAACATTCACCCTGAAAGAACAATTCAATATTTAAGTGATTGTACTGATGTTCAGCCAAAAATAATTCGTGACAGATTTCCAATTGATGCGCATAATGAATACGAAAAAGGAAATCTAAACGACAATGAATGGTTTTTAGCTGTAAAAGAAAAATTACCGCAGCCTTCTTGTTTAAAAGAGTCTGATTTTTACACTGGGTGGAGAAAATTATTGGGTAAAGAAAAATCTACTGTCAAATTAATTGAACGATTAAATGGGAGCCATTCCATCTGGCTATTATCAAATACAAATACACAGCATATTCGGGATGAAATAGAAAATCGTTATTTATTTCCTCAACTTGTAGATGGAGCTATATATTCTTTTGATGCGGGATTTAGAAAGCCCGATAAAGAGATTTATCAATATGCGTTACGAATGGCAAAAACTCAACCCGATCAATCCCTGTTTATCGATGATTTGGAAGAAAATATTTTAAGCGCAAAGGCTATCGGGATGCATGGTATACATTTTGAATCAACTCAAAAATTGGAATATGATTTAATCCAAATAGGCCTATTAAAATAAAAATAGATTATTGCATGATACATTTTCTTTACATACTGATATTTTCATCAAATATATTGATGGCTACTGGAGCGTGGATGTTTACCGGGCGTACCCATCCGGAGCTAAAATGGCATACCATTGAAACAGACCATTTTGATATTCACTACCATGAAGAAATTCGAGATATTGCTGTGAAAGGAGCATCGATTGCTGAGCAGATTCGCCCAGTTTTACTTAAACAAATGGGGCTAGATAACATACGCAGATTAGATATTGTTTTCACATCTGAAGATGAGGTATTAAATGGATTTGCAATGCAGAGCAATCATACAGTCATTTGGGTAGACCAAAATGATGCAGCGCTTTGGTCTGGTAATGAAAAATGGTTAAGAACTGTATTAGCCCATGAACTTCAACATTTAGTTTATTTTAATACTGTAAAGACTTGGCTTCCAGAGCCAATGAATTCTATTTATGCAGGTGTGCCGGGCTGGGTAGTAGAAGGGTTGGCAGAATATTATACAGAAAAATGGCGTCCTTTTCGATATGATATCTCGCATAAAGGACACGTTATTAATAATACTTTAAATAAAATACCTGATCCTCATAATGATGGCTTTTCAAAAAGCCTTTATTTAGCAGATAGATTTGGAGATTCCACTATCATTAAGATTTTGAATCATCGTGATGAACTAGGTCTTTTAAACTTTAAAGATGCATTTAAAAAACATACTGGTATTAAGCTCAAACGTTTTAATGAAGATTGGCGTCAACATATGAATACATTCTTTTATGGCCAAAGAGCACAAAAGGAGAGACTTGATGATATTGGTTTTATTAGCAACCTTCCTTTAAGAAAAGTTGCTGCTTTTGATTATTTTCCAGATACAATGCGAGTGGCCATGATAGGCCTTATGTCAAGAGGCCAAAGAGATCTGTCATTAGTGGTTGCTACACGGGATACAAATAACAATAAAAAGACTTGGAGAGAAAAAACCAATAATTTTTCTGAAAAATTAGGAATGAATTCGATCCGTAATTATAAGTGGAAATTTAAAGAATATGATCACGGTGTTTTTGGAGAATTGATTCAAAACTTGGATGTTTCTCCAGATGGGAAATTAATCGCTTATCCTAAATATCGTTTTGGGGCAAACCAATCTTTAATGTTTGGTGTCTGGCTTTTAGATCTGGAGTCAAAAAAGAAAAGGTTGCTAACATCTAACATTCGGGCAAACTATCCCCAGTTTTCACCAGATGGATCAAAGATTGTTTTTACAGGCCATGAAAATTCGACAACCCAATTATACACTATGAATTTAGATGGTAGTGGTTTGAAGGTAATCACTGATAATTCAGGTGATACTCAGATCATTACTCCTGTTTGGAGCCCAGATGGAAAAGCAATTGCCTATGCCCAATCAGATCCAGATGGGCAAATGGATATTCATATAATTGATTTAGAATCGGGCATAATTAAACAGATAACTGATACCCCAGATGGTGACTACTTACCTATATGGCACCCTGATGGACATTCTATCTCATTTACTGGCTTGTATGATTATACTCCCAACTTATATACTCATGATCTAAAAATTGGTGGTACAATTCGAAATACAGATGTGGGCGATGCTGTCATGGGAAAACAATGGAACCATCAAATTAATACGATTACAGCAATGACTCTAAATACTGTTGGTTTTTCTCGGGTTGTCGATATTGATCCATCGCGTATTGCTAAAATGACTCCCATAAAAATGAATTCTGCATATGCAAGTTGGCGTACAAAATCGCCAGATTATCCTTTAGAAAAAATAAATTATAATAATGATGTATCCATTCACAAGGAATCGCCTTATAAGTTTTATAAGCACTTATCGCATGTTGGCTCGGTTCTTCTTCCAGATATCGAAGGCCTGTTTGCCAATTCAGCTTTTACTGATGGAATGGGACGCCATCTATTAGGCGGGGTTTTTGTTACTGATTATGATTCATTGTTTGCCACTATGATTCAATATAATAACTATACAGGATTCCCGTTTAAAGGGTCTTGGGGATTAAACTTTTATAAAGATTTGTTTTTTACTTTTCAATTTTATAATCGAGATCAGTACCCATTTGTTGAGGTATTTAACGGAATATCAATATGGTGGACATTCCCTTATAATTTTGGGAATTTCCGAACAGCAAATCATTCTCTTGGTTTTTCAGTGGATTTTATGGATCGTCAAGCCTTTGATATTGCTGATTCTTTATTAGATGCTAATGGGTTACAAACACCTGAAAGCGGGGAGGAAGGGAAATTCTCCATACTATATACATTTAAGAACCAACGCAATCATAGGCGGAATCTTTTTGCACCGAACCAAGGGTATGGATTACAACTAAAATATGATTTTATTTCTCCGAAAATCTATGGTGACCTTACTTATAACCGAGCTTCTTTGGATGCTTTCCATAATCAAAAAATAGGTCCATTTTCATTATACAGCAGATTTCGTTACCAGCAGATATCAGGAGGATATTTAAATCAGGATCAATTAGGGATTTTCAATATACCAAATTATTACATATCTGGTGCTTTTGTTCCTGGCAGAGAATATATGAGTCCTAGAGGATTATCAGATGTGCGATTTGGCGAGCAGGCATTTATGGGGACATTAGAATTCCGTGCGCCAGTTGCTCCATTTCAGATTCTTGAAATGTTAAAAATAATTCAAATAGGTAACCCAACATTTGCATTTATATCAGATATTGGCAATGCATGGTATAATAACAGTCCAGAAAAAGAACTCATTGTGACTACAGGAGCAGAATTCCGAATTGCTCTATCGCTAGCGAAATCGCCTCTATTCATTTTTAGTTACGGGTGGGCACAAACTACGGAAAAATGGGGTAAAGATTTTGATGAAGTTTTTAGCCTTGAAGAGGGAGAAGTATTAAAAATTGGTCCAAAGCCATACTTCCAAATGACACTTATTAATCCCTTTTAGTATTCTCATAGTTAAATATAGATTTATATCTATATTCCTAAAACCAGAAGCGCCGCAATGAAATAGATAAAACCCAACCAGTTGCATCAATTGTTGGTACTATTTTATCATCATCCCATTCTGCATCAACTCGACGAGTTTCATTTTTTCCATCTTCATCTTTCTCTCCAGTTTTTTTAGAATAGGTCCAGTTTGGCTTAGTGTTATTAAAAATATTTCTAACTGAGAAAATCAGATCCTGATATTGTCCCATCTGTATTCTAAGATCTAACCCACCGCCTGGCATAAATAGACCAGCGCTGACAAAATGATTTTTATCATCTCTTCTAGTAGCAAATAAAAATGGAAAATCAAGGGATGAAGAAAGAGTTGTCCCGAAACCAGATAATAGTTTTATGGATATTCCCAAACCAATTCCACCATAGAAATCCAAATCATTTCTTGAATCATTAATAAAACCCAAATATCCATTTAAACTGCCACTAAATATGTTGAAAGGATTGATTAATAATTTTCCTGTTAAATTATAATGCGGCGTCCGACTATATAAGATACTGAAATCTGCCGCCATAGGCTGCTTTAGCATTTCATAGGCTCTATGTCCATCTTTGATTCTTCGCCATTTTCGAACTATCTTAGCTTTACTAGCATCGGGGCCCACTTCTATAATTTGAGCTAAACCACGTGTTTTCCCAGGTAAAGTGACTGTTTTCTCTTTATATGTTTTCTGTTTATCTCTGGATGCAATCTCAAAATATCCACCCTTTACCAACCCTAAGTTTTCACCAGATAATATAGAAATAATTTTTCCATCAACATCGATAACCTCGCTAGTGATTACATATAATTCTTTTAATTTATTGTTGGCTTGAAAAGCTATGGTAGATAATGCTGCCTTTAAAGAAGCATCTCTATTCCCTCCCACATGTTTAGCATCCAGTTTAAAAGAATTTTTAGATACTCCTGTCTCTACATTTACTAATCTCACATTGGCATTTATAACTGTGAGGATATTGTTTTCCAGTTCAAGGCGTCTTTTTTCTTTTATACTTTCTGTATTCTCAATTGCAGCTTTAACAGTATTTTTAACCACCCATGAAAATAGAGTTTCATTATCATCTTCATCATCACCATCATCTTTTTCTTTCTTTTCTTTAGGAACACCCTTCTGTCCAAAATGTATAATATCTACAATAAGAGCTTCCTGTGCAGTCGAAAATTCACCTAATTCTACCACCTGATCATCCGAAACCATACCAGACATTTGAAATGCCTGTTCCTCCACAATATCTTCTAGAATACTACGATCAATAACTTCAAATCTCCCAACTGTAGTTGCTGCTTCTGAAATTATAGAAATGACTTTTTCTGCAACTTCTTGAAAGTTATCTTGGGATGATGGCAACACCATAAGTGATTTCTTTTCCAGTGTTAAATTTTCATCCAGTTCTTGAGAAAAGCCCGAAGTAACTAAAATTCCGATTATAAGGAATTTATTTTTCATTAAAATGACCAGGTTAAACTGCGATTTATTGCTAATGTTGCAAATATAGAAGCTTTATTAAGATCAAAGGAGTTTTCCAAAGGAAAATCCTGAGTAAACCCACAGAGTAGAGATAAACCTTGTTTTAATTCGTACTGTAATTCACCGACTAATTGAAATCGACTTAAGTCTGTCCCTATTTCTTCTTCACTTAATTGATGAAAATAATCTAACTCAAACTTTGTTTCCAAATATTTTAAGGCATGATCAGCAGTAAATCCTGTTCGGGCATAATATGTTTTCCGTGTATTATTAAGATAATCGGAATTATCAAAAGCAATTCCTAACTCCCACGTCAAATTTCCATTTTCTGTTTGTTGAATTAACCAGCCCATTCCTTGATTCAGATGGTAACGTAAGTTCACATCAATAAAAGTATTTTTTTCATATAAAAGGGTATTGAAAGAATAAAATTTCTCAAAGGATAAAAAACGACGACTAGTTTTTTTTCGAAAACGAATTTCTTCATCCGTTTCGTAAAAGTGTCCGTAGAAGCGGATATCATTAAAGGTATAATCAGTTGTTCGTCTTAACCTGCCATAGGAAGCAAGTCCAAAATTTTTTACCCCAACATTAACAACACCTAATCGGTAATATTGTTTCCAGTTTGGGTGATTGAAATTTGGTTGATGGGCAAAAAGCTGAAGTAGAAATACGGCAGGAATGCAATAGCGTATCATTGTTTAATTTTTTTACCGCTTTGCATGAGAAAAATTGCTGCAAAGGTGAATATTGCTGTTAAGGTAATTGCCATAGTATAGCTGATTATTACAGGAGAATCACTTACGCCCAAAATCGTATATCGAATTCCATTAATCATATAATAAATAGGATTAGCAAAACTTAGGCTTTGAGCCCAATCGGGTAGCATGTGAATAGAATAAAAAATTCCGCCTAAAAAGCTCAAAGGCGTTAGAAAGAAATTCTGCATCATAGCCAGTTGATCCCAGCTCTCAGCTAATTGTCCTAACAGGAGTCCCATACTTGCAAAGGCCCAGGATACCAGAAAAATGAATCCTATTGTTCCTAAAGGATCAATCACCGGCATATCAATTAATAAAATTCCAAGAAGCAAAACTAATACACCATTCACCATCCCCCGAACAGCCCCTCCAATAATATATGCTAATGAGATCTCTAAACCTGAAAGAGGTGCAACCAATAAATCGGGTAGTTGTTGTAGTAGCTTCATTTGCAGCATGGATGATGATGTGTTCGATGTAGCGTTGGTCAGTGTATTCATCATGATAAGCCCGGGTAGTATAAATAAAGTATAGGGTATTCCCTGAATTTCCGATATCCTTTGTTCCAAGGTAAAGCCGAAAATGGCAATATATAAAGCAGAACTAATTAGCCCTGGCAACACAGTTTGACGATAAACAGAAAAAAACCGCCCGACTTCCCGTTTGATCAAGGTGTTGAGACCAACCCAGTTCATTCGTTGATACTCTTCCCGGTAAGATTTAAAAACACGTCTTCTAAAGAAGATACTTTTGATTCGACACTTTGTATATGAACATCTAATTTAGACAATTTTTGTATGATTTTTGGCATGGCTGAATCCGGATCTTTTACAGAGAAGTGCAATCTATTTTCTTCGCGTGTAAATGTGAATTCTGAAAGCTGTGTTTCAAGACCATTTTCTATATTGCCCAAATGAATAGTAATCCCCGCTGTCCCTAACTCTCTGGTCAGCTCTTTTGGAGAACCTTCCTTTAGTATCTTTCCATTGTCTATAATTGCGACATTTTCACATAAAAGTTCTGCTTCTTCGATATAATGGGTTGTAAGAAGTATAGTCTTTCCTAGCTCATGTAGGTCTCTAAGATATTGCCAAAGATCACGCCTTAGTTCTACATCTACACCTGCAGTTGGTTCATCCAAAATAAGAATTTCAGGATCATGAACCAGCGCTTTTGCTAATTGAAAGCGGCGTTTCATACCACCAGATAATTGTCTTAATCGAGAATCTTTTTTTTTGGTTAAACCTAACCTTTCCAATAAATCATCAATTCTTGGTTTAGCTATTTTAGCAGACAACCCATAATAACCTGCCTGGAAATAGAGCAATTTTTCAATAGGGAAAAACCAATCCACAGAAAGTTCTTGAGCTGCAATTCCAATTTTAGACCTTGTAAATCTAAAATCTTGGACAGTGTCTTTCCCGAATACTTCAGTCTCTCCTTTATCACGAAAAACTAGACCTGTTATTATATTAATTGTCGTGGTTTTCCCAGCACCATTAGGACCAAGCAATCCAAAAAACTCACCTTTCTTAATTGTCATGTTCACACCTTTCAAAGCATGTACAGTTCCATAGGATTTAGTTAACCCTGAAATATGGATTGCAGATATATCCATTTAGTCTATTCGAAACCGACTTTTAAATCGAACGGGCTGGGATTATCAAATCCTTCTTCACCAGGGAAATGAGCGATGGAAACAATAAAAGCCCAAGGGATAAGAATAGATGCTTCTACACTTTTTGTTTTGGTTTTATCCTGGTTAGCTAAATTTGGTATTTGGAAATTAGGATGATGAATCCACATACCATTTTCATCATATCCATTTACATAAACAAAAATCTTATCTTGATCAATCCCAATTTTAGCTAAAGGTTCATGATTATCCAGGACCACAAGAATTAAGTCACCCACTACTTCTTCTATTTTCATCATAATATTTCTCAGTTATTAATAAGGTACGAATTTATAGATAGCTCCTGAATAATCCACCACATAGAGTTCTCCTGAATTGTCTTCTCCAAACGATGATATAAATAATGGAATATTTTTACTTGTCTTTTTTAACTGCTTTCTGATATTTCTAAATTTAGAACGTTTACCATTTATTAATTTGAAGGACCAAATTCTCCCAGTGCAATAGTCACCAAAAATATATGTGTCTTTTAACTCTGGAATGGTAGATCCGCGATAAACATAGCCACCTGTAACAGAGCAGCCTGTAGCTTCAGCTTCATCCATACCGATGAGTATTTTTAAATAAGCAGCATTGTTTGGATATTCATGAACCGGTTTTATAAGTCCAGTGGTATCACAAAATTCTTCTGGGTTAAAGCAATGATTCGCTTCCATAATCCGCCAACCATAATTGGCGCCTTTAGATTCCTCCCATTTATTCCAATTAATTTCCTCCCATTTATTCTGCCCTACATCTCCCACTATTAGATCACCATTTTTCAGATCAAATGAAAATCTCCAGGGGTTTCGCAGACCATAACACCAAATTTCTTGTTTTTTATTTTTCTGGCCCACAAACGGATTATCTGGTGGAATCGTATAGGGGTCACCTCCATTAACATCTATCCGAAGGATTCCTCCGAGAAGATTATTTGTATTCTGGGCATTACTATAAGGGTCACCCCATTTGCCGCCATCACCGAAGCCGATATATAGCATCCCATCTTTGGGCCCAAATGTAAGATGCCCACCGTTATGATTTCCGAAAGGTTGTTTTAATTCTAAAATAATCATTTCTGAATTTTCATCTCCCTTTTCCGGATCAGAAGTAACACTAAATCGAGAGACGACCGAAGTCCCATTAATACTGATATAATTGACATAGAAAAATCCATTGCTAAAATAATCAGGATGAAATGCTAACCCCAATAATCCTTCTTCGCTACCTGGTATAATAGAACTTTGTACGCGTTCAGAAATGTCTAAGAAAGGTTTTTTGAGTATTATCCTATCTTTAATGATATGTATTTGTCCATTTTGATTAACTACAAATAACCTAGAGTCATCACCTTTAGCTTGTGTTATATATAGAGCTTTTTCAGGTACATCCGCTATTTTGAGAATCGTAAAAGTTTGGGAAAAAGAAAGAGTGATGATACAAGTAACGGTTAATAATATTCTGTGTCCAGAATAGAAAATTGGCCAGCTGATTTTTTTTATATTTTTAAGCATTTTTAAATAATTATTTCATACTATCTAGTAATTCTTCTTCGCTTAATATATTTACACCTAATTCTTCCGCCTTTTTTAGTTTTGATCCAGCTCTGGCTCCAGCAACAAGATAATCAGTTTTTTTACTTACAGATCCGGAAATTCTACCGCCCAAATTTTCCACCATAATTTTGGCATCATTACGAGTCAATTTTTCCAATGATCCTGTAAAGACAAAAGTTTTACCATCAAAAACCGAATTTTCTAATCTAGCAACTTTTGAAATTGTAACTCCTCGATTTAAACAATTTTGTACGATGGTTCTATTGGATATATCATTCCAAAATTCAACGATTGCTTCTGCTGAAATAGGGCCAATTTCATCGATAGATTCTAATTCTTCTTTAGATGTATTTATAAATTGATTCAAGTCTCCAGAATAATGTTTTTCTAGGACCTTTGCAATATGCTCGCCCACATTCCTTATCCCTAATGCATATACAAATCGTGAAAACGTAGTCTTTTTAGAACTATGGATAGCTGCAATCAGATTTTCAGCAGATTTTTTTCCAAAACGATCCAAGTTTATTATTGAATCCAATTCCAAAGCAAATATATCATCTATAGAGCCAACAAGTTCTTCTTCTACTAATTGATCAACAATTCTTGTTCCCAGTCCATCAATATTTAAGGCCAACTTAGACGCAAAATGCTGGATTCTTCCTGTAATTTGTTTTGGACAAGATATATTTCCGCATCGTTGAATAGCTTCTTCCTGTGGGCGGAATGTCTTAAGTCTGCAAACTGGACATTCATTGGGCATCTGAAATGGTTTTGAATTTTCAATACGGTTTTCCATGATGACTTTCACTACTTTTGGAATCACATCTCCAGACCGCTCAACTAAAACTGTATCACCAATCCGAATATCTTTTCTATCTATTTCATCTTGATTATGAAGAGTTGCATTGGTTACAGTGACCCCAGAGAGATAAACAGGTTTCAGTTTTGCAACAGGCGTTAGTGCACCGGTTCTACCTACTTGAATATCAATATCTAAAATTATTGTTGTAGCTTGTTGTGCTTTGAATTTACCAGCAATTGCCCAACGCGGTGAACGACTTCGCATTCCTAAAATTTCTCGTTCGCTATAATTATTTACTTTAAAGACACTCCCGTCAATTTCATAGGGAAGATTATTTCGCCTTTCTTCCAAATCTTTATGATATTTTATTAGCTCAATTGAAGCGGTTGCCGATTGGAATAATGGGTTTACGGGCAATCCCCAATATTTTAATGCAGTCAAGAATGAACCATGATCGGGAAAAGTTGTCCCAGAAATTTCGCCAGCTTCATAAAAATAAATAGAGAGAGGTCGACTTGCGGTGATTGCAGGGTCCAATTGCCTTAGGCTACCAGCTGCGGCATTTCGTGGATTTGCGAAGACAGGTCTATTATCTTTTTCCTGTTTTTCATTTAGTCTTTTAAAATCATCTTTCTTTATGAAGACTTCCCCTCGTATTTCCAAAAGAACAGGCGCTGAAATGCAATCTGTTCGTAAAGTTAATGGAACACTTCTAATTGTTTTTAGATTATGAGTTATATCTTCTCCTGTAAATCCATCACCTCGAGTGGTGCCGTAATTAAAGATACCATCTTTATAAACCAATTCTACACCCAACCCATCAAGTTTTGGTTCAGCAATATAGTTTACAGAATCTGTTTTTAATGCTTTCTGCATTCGTTCATCAAAAGCTATCAATTCCTGTTCGCTCATGGCATTAGCCAAAGAGAGCATGGGCTTACGATGTTCAATAGTTCCAAATTCTTCTATTGGTTTTGAACCAATGCGCTGGGTGGGCGAATCAGAGGTAATTAAAGCAGGATACTCATTTTCCAGTTCTTCCAACTCACGAAATAATTGATCATATTCACCATCGGAAATAGATGGATCATCCAAAACATAATATCTATGATTGTGATTTTGAAGAATATTCCTGAGTTCAGAAATACGTTTTTTCGGAATCATTTATTCAGACGGGCTTGTTGTTTAAAATATTGAACTGGATCTATTAAAAGTTTATCCATGGGAGAAAGACTACCATCTTGATCAACTGGAGTAGCGTGAATGTCCATCTCCGTTTGAATGACAAAATAATATTTTAATCTAGTACCTGGATATAGTTTGGGATCATATCGGAAACGATATAAACCATGATTGCCTTCCAATGAAAATTCTTGATAATATTTCATAGAGTCTGTTTTAAAAAAGAGAATGGCGGATTTCACAGAATCAGTAGGAATATCAGTTAAAAAATCTAAATCATGAGTACGGGCTTTATATAAAGGTTTTGGTGGCGCATGATAAACTCGTTGATTTTTATATAAAGATGGGTCATCATTCCTTATTTGTTTTTCAATTTGTCCAATGAGTAGGCTTGGAATAATAATTATATATTTTAACACAATTCTCCATATTTGCTATGGTAATCCAAAGTAAGTCGCTTCACTGTTTTATTTTTAATATTATATATATCACAGGCATCAAATGGTTTTGTATATACATGTAAGCTTAAAGCCGGCTTTTTAAATATGTTCTCTACAGAATGAATTTCTGCGGGGCCATCCAAATATCCTGGCTTTCCAACAACTTGGCCATCCATTTTTATTCTTAACGGTAATGAAGATTTAATAATGTAATTACAAAATTGTAATTTTCCTGTTTCAACCCGAGCCCAGCACTTTTCACCTTCGTGACCATGTATTGGTGCCATTTGATTAGCTCCCCAACATAAAATTAATATTTCAAAATGCTCATCTTTGTATACCAAATTCCTTGTATAAAATGAATCATGAAAAAAAGTAAATTTTTCTCGATCTTTGTCATTTAATTTATAAGTTTTCAAATAGGATGAAACTTCTGGAACAGGAAAATTCTTTTCAGCAAATTTGTGTAGGTTACGGATTAAATCCTGCATTTAATTATCCCTCGGTTTAGTGCATTCATACCAATGATATAAAGATGCTTTTGCAAAAGCTAACATTCGGTTTTCATCTTTGATATTTTTGTCTTCTTTATCAAGTAATTTCTAAGTCTGTTGATTTAGTTTAGTACCCATATAATGGTGTAATTTATCAAATAATTGTTTCAATTATTCTGCTCCGATGATTAAACAATGTTTTCGCCACGCATCTTCTTTTATTTTTCCATCTAAAAAGAATTGCCCAGAACAGTCTAGTAAGGAACTAGCCACGATAGGTAATCCGTGACCACCAAAATGCATTACCAAGACAGATTGAGTAAATTGGGTTTTTGCCACATTAGCAATTTGGCTCATTACTTTGAAACTAAATAATAGAGCATTGTTTACATCCTCTGGCTTTGTATCAATCTCTATTTGAATTACCTGCTCGTACTTACTCAAATAAAATTGGTAACCCATTAAATCTGGCGCTTCTAGGGATGATTGAAAATATTCCTTAATCATTATGGCTAATTGCTCATCTCCAAACTTGGGAGTGTCACTGAATACGAATGAAAAAAGTGAAGTTATCAATATCAGTTTTTTTTTCATGACCTGAAGTATTTCTTTATTATAATTACCATCAAAAGCAGAAATAAAACTCCAACTGAAATTAAGGTTTTTCTAAACCGATCTGTAGTATAGATAATTGATTTTGCATCCATCACATAAGTATCCCTAAGAAGAGAATCTAATCCAAACTTCCATATTAAAGTATCTTCTTTAATTTCATCTGCATTCGTATTAATAGTGTGCCCAGGGAGAATAGCTTTTATTTCGAAAGAGTCATCCTTTAAGTCTAAAGTTGATTCAAGTATGTTTTCATGGATTTCCATAGCCTCAACCAAATTACTGGCAAATTCATGATCCATTTTGAATGGTTTCAGCAAATCAGTGAAAAACGCTGTGCGATTTTTTTGAATATTCTCAAAATCATTTATAGACTTTATTCTTGAAAATGAATTTTGCAAATGATTTACAAGTCGTTGGTTCCAGATAACTTTTTGGGGAGTTAATGAATCACCGGCAATATCATTTAACCCTTTATGCATCAATACTGTTAGCGCTTCTGAAAGCCAATAAAGAGAATCAGGTTTCTCTGATAAAATTGCTTCATAAAGTTTCGGATACTCTGTTTCAATATGACGACCATAAAAGATCAATGTAATGGAATATTCTATACTAAAGTATGATTTTCTTGTATTCCGATAAAAAGAGTAACCTAGGGGAATTAATTTTTCTCCATAAAATAAAATTGCAGTATCTGAACTAAGTCCTTCAGAAGTTAAAATCCAATTTTTTTGATCTTCCTCTTTTATGACGCTTAATGATTTTTTCCATCCAAGAAAATTATGAGGATGGAGAAAGTCTTTATCGAAAATATCAGAAGAATCTCCCAAGCTTTCAAATTTAAAATAAGTTTGCCCATCGGGGTAGAGTTGAATAAAAATTTTATTTTCGACACATGAGAATAAAACCAAGATTATTGGTAAATAAAGAATATTAAACTGGTGTGCCATAGATGGAAAGTTAGTGAAGGAAATTGTTTTTTTGGAGAGTTGCACTAAGATATACAAAATTGTTACTTTCAATCATACCAAGATGAGGTTCTATGGTCAAAATTCTAGCCACATACTTAATACTTATCAGCAGTCTCAGTGCTTTTGAGTCCCCAAGGTCTTCTGTAGTTCGGACTGATTATGGATTCATTGATTATGCAAATCGGGTTATCGTTTCCCGCGGCACGGCAAATATTATAAAACGAGAGACATCTGAAGGTGATTTAAAAACCATTGAAAAAAATCTGAAATTTTCCAAAGGGGAAGCCCGGGCCAGGGCACGTGAAAATTTATTAGACTTAATCAAATTAGTAAACTTTGATAGTCGAACAGTTGGTGAAATCATGTTAGGTGATCCTTTAGTTGGCAGCCGTGTAGGAACTTTGGTGGGAAGTGCTTTTCAACAAGGAGAGATTGAGTATCTTGAACGAAATGAAGTGGCCATAGCTTTAGCAATTAAAATGTCGGGGCTGGCGGAAATTTTAATAGATGCTGATGGGTACTTGAATGAAGATATTGCCCAATCAACATATCTAATGATGCGAGCAGTTACTCCTAAAACCAATCGAGCAACTGGAATTGTAATAGATGCTAGAAATATTTATCATATTCCGGCTATGGTTCCAAAAGTATATAATGAAGATGAAAGATTAGTTTATGGGCCACGGCATTATACTCGTTCTCGCTCCGTTAATCGAGGCCCTATGGGATATGCCCATTCCATGGAAGATGGGAACGTTAGCCGTCGTGTAGGGAATAATCCGCTACTAGTGGAAGCAGTTGCAAATGATGATGATATAAATTTGACTGTTTCTAATTTAGATGCGGAAAGGATTAGAGATGCTGAAAAAAAATTCGGACTTCTCACAAACTGTAAGGTTCTTGTCCTCCTTAAATAAATTTGTAATTTTGCCTGATCAGGGTTTGGATTTCAAAATATCCTTATAAAATTCAGGCATGGAAAAATATAAAACGGCTGTTCTTTTATTACAAGATGGCCGTTTTTTTTCAGGAAGAACATTTGGCGATGAGGGGGAGACTATTGGGGAGGTGTGTTTTAATACAGGCATGTCCGGCTATCAGGAAATTTTGACTGATCCATCTTATTGCCGTCAAATTGTTACGATGACAACTCCCCATATTGGTAACTATGGAGTGAACCCTGAAGATATAGAATCAGATAAAATTCAAGTGGCGGGATTTGTTATCAAGGAAGAGACAGAAATTCCATCAAACTGGCGATCTACACAATCCATCGGGGAATATTTAAAGATAAACCAAATTGTAGGAATTCAGGGAGTAGACACTCGGGCAATCACTCGGCATATCCGGGATAATGGTGCCATGAATGGCATTATTTCTACGACTGATTCTAATCTCAATAGTCTAAAAAAAAAATTAGGCAATTCTCCAGAAATGACTGGGCTGGATTTAGCAAAAGAAGTAACCATATCAAAACCCATTAAGTGGTCATCAAAATCAAATACGAAGTACAAAGTTGCGGCCATAGATTTTGGAATAAAGACCAATATTCTACGATTATTAGAATCCTATGGTTGTGAATTAACTGTATTCCCTGCCAATATATCTGCGCAGGACATTTTGGATTTTGATCCGCATGGCGTGTTTCTATCCAATGGTCCGGGCGATCCTTCCGCTGTTAAGTATGGTATTGAAACAGTAAAATCTTTGTTAGGAATAAAGCCAATCTTTGGAATTTGTCTAGGACATCAGATCTTGGCACTGGCTCTGGGTGCAAAAACATTCAAGTTGAAATTTGGCCACCGTGGTATCAACCATCCTGTTAAGAATCTTGAAACAGGAACAGTAGAGATCACTAGTCAAAATCATGGATTTGCAGTGGACCTGGATTCATTACCTGAACAGTTAATCTCCACCCATGTTAATTTAAATGATAATACATCAGAGGGGATTCGCTGTGATGCATTGAATGCATTTTCAGTGCAGTATCATCCTGAATCCAGTCCAGGGCCACATGACAGTCGCTATCTATTTCAACAATTCATTGAAATGATGAATCGTGCCAAAAAGAACTGATATAGAATCCATATTGATTATTGGTGCCGGTCCCATTGTAATTGGTCAAGCTTGTGAGTTTGACTATTCCGGGACCCAGGCCACACGGGCGTTGAAGGAGGAAGGGTATCGTGTAATTCTGGTAAATTCTAACCCTGCTACGATCATGACTGATCCGAATCTTGCAGATGCGACTTTCATCGAACCCATTACCCCGGAGTATGTGGAAGCTATCATTCAAAAAGAAAAACCGGATGCTATTCTTCCAACTGTAGGTGGGCAGACTGGTCTCAATATTTCAATGGCGCTTCACAAAAAAGGAATCTTGGAAAAATACGGGGTAAAATTGATTGGAGCTCAGGTTGAAGCCATAGATAAAGCAGAAGATCGTGAACAATTTAAAAAAGCCATGGATGAGGTCGGTATTGATACGGCTCAGGGCGGATTCATCCATACATGGGATGAGGCGGAAGCTCTGCTAGATGAAATGGAATTCCCAATTATAATCCGACCTTCATTCACCATGGGTGGAACCGGTGGTTCTGTAGCCTATAATAATGAGGAATTTCAGGATTTGATTGAAAATGGACTACATGCTAGCCCCATAACAGAAGTATTAGTTGAGGAATCCTTACTTGGATGGAAAGAATTTGAGCTTGAAGTCATTCGGGATAGTTCAGACAATGCAATCATCATTTGTTCCATAGAAAATATAGATCCCATGGGAGTCCATACCGGTGATTCGGTCACCGTTGCTCCGGCTATGACGTTGACTGATAAGGAATACCAGCAGATGCGTAATTGGGCGATTTTATGTTTGCGAACTATTGGTGTTGAGACTGGTGGTTCTAATGTACAGTTTGCTGTTAATCCGGATAATGGACGTATGATAATAATTGAAATGAACCCAAGGGTCAGCCGTTCATCTGCCCTAGCATCCAAAGCAACAGGATTCCCAATTGCTAAAGTGGCGGCAAAACTGGCTGTGGGGTTTACCTTGGATGAACTACCCAACGATATCACCGGTAAGACTCTTGCTGCTTTTGAGCCCACCATTGATTATATCATAATAAAAGTACCTCGATTTGATTTTGAAAAATTTCCATCAGCGTCAGGACATCTAGGTGTTCAGATGCAAAGTGTTGGAGAAGTAATGTCCATTGGGCGCACATTTAGAGAATCGATTCAAAAAGCCTATCGTTCATTGGAGGTTGGATTGGATGGGCTCGAACCCAAACCTGTAGCCAAAGGAGATCCAGATGTGAACCGAGCTCGCTCATTAGACATGTCTACCTTACGGCATGGAACAGCTTTTCGATTGCTCAAAATCTGGCAAGCCTTTAAAGAAGGGCAATCAATAGAAGATGTTTTCAATGTAACAAAGATCGATCACTGGTTCTTGAACCAAATTTCTATGTTGACCAATCAAATAAAAAATAAATCCCTAATTGAATTAAAAGAGAATGGATTTTCAGATATGCAAATCAGTCGAATTTTGAATAAAACTGAAAAGGAGATTCGGGCACAGCGCAAAGCTGAAAATGTTTTGCCATCTTTTAAAGTTGTTGATACCTGTGCTGCTGAATTCGTAGCCCAAACCCCCTATTGTTATTCCACCTATGATGAAGAAAATGAGATCCAACCCTTAGATGGGAAAAAAGTCATAATTTTAGGAGGCGGACCTAATCGCATTGGACAGGGGATTGAGTTTGATTATTGCTGTGTACAGGCAGTTTTTGGATTAAAAGATCAGAGTTATAAAACCATTATGGTGAATTGTAATCCGGAAACAGTTAGTACTGATTTTGATTTAGTAGACCGACTTTATTTTGAACCGGTGACGTATGAAGATGTACTCAATATTGTTGAGTTTGAAAAGCCAGATGGTGTATTAGTCCAGTTTGGGGGCCAAACACCTCTAAAAATTGCAAATGCTCTAGCAGATGCCGGTGTACCCGTAATTGGTACATCTCCTGAAAATATTGACCTAGCGGAAGATCGAGAAAAATTTGGGTCAATATTAAAAAAGCTGAATATATTATGTCCTAAATATGGTACTGGCCGAACATTAGATGAAGTAGTAACAGTTGCAGAGACAATTGGATTTCCTATTTTAGCTCGCCCCAGTTATGTTTTGGGAGGCCGAGCTATGGAAATCGTTTACTCAAAGAAACAGTTAATTGATTATATATCTCGAAATGCTGATGTGACGGAAGGGCATCCTATATTGATTGACCAATTTTTAGAGGATGCTTTTGAATTTGATGTAGATGCGCTTTGTGATGGTGAGATAGTTCACATCGGTGCTGTAATGCAGCATATTGAAGAGGCAGGAATTCATTCTGGCGATTCTGCCTGCGTGTTGCCACCATATCGCATTACTACAGAAGCTATGGATGAAATTATCCGGATTACTCAGGATCTGGCTCTAGAATTAAAAGTAATTGGTTTGATTAATCTTCAATTTGCGTATAAGGATGGACAAATCTTTGTTTTGGAAGTAAATCCAAGGGCTAGTCGAACAGTTCCCTTTGTTAGTAAAACAACCGATGTTCCTTTGGCGCGGATCGCTGCCCAATTGGCAGTAGGTGCAAAACTATCCGAATTTGAATTAAAACCTTGGGATGGCAATTCCCATATAGCGGTAAAGGAAGCAGTGCTACCATTCAATAAATTTCCGGAAGAATCCATTTTTTTGAGCCCCGAAATGAAATCCACAGGAGAAGTAATGGGTATTTCCAATACATTAGGGGATGCATTTAAGCGAGCATCTATAAGTGCCGGGAATATCATACCTAACACAGGAATTGTTTTTTTATCAGTGAATGATTCCGATAAACTAGATGTCATACCCATCGCACGGGACTTAAAGGAAATTGGTTTTGATCTAGTGGCAACTTTTGGAACAGCGAAAGAACTTCGTAGAAATGGTATCCATTCAGAAACAGTCTTTAAAGTGGGTGAGGGGCGACCCAATGTTGTGGATGGTATCAAGAATGGGGAAATCAATCTTGTGATCAATACACCCATGGGTGCCCAGGCCCGCTATGATGAAGAATCCATTGGTCGAGCTTGTATTCAAAAAGGGATTATGGCCATTACTACATTGTCTGGAGCAGAAGCAGCTGTAAGAGCAATTAGATCACATAATTGGCAAATAGAAGTCAATCCCCTTCAGGATTACCATACTTAAACTTCTAATTGCTTATTCTAAAATAATTCAATAGAATTTTTATCAAAATCTGTTTGTTTTATAATCAGGCAAGAAGTAGTAAAACTAAATGATTAAAGAAAATTCAAAAGATCAAATCCAAGAACAAGATATTTCATCATCTGAATTGGACAATTTAATTGATGCAAATAAAGATCTCTATGATAAATTAAACCAACTTCCTGAGATTGAAGCCTTACAAGCTTTAGATGATGATGATGAAAAACAAACAGAAAAAAAAGAAGAGCGTCAACCTGTTCTGGCTTTCATCCCCAAATTGCAATCTTTATATGCAGATAATGAACTTGTTCGATATGCTACCTGGGCCTTAATTCTTATTCTATTTTCTACATCTATGCTAACATATCTCGAATATGATATGTTCAAAGCAAGTGTGACAGACCATGTAGGTGACTCTTTTTTCTTTGGCGGTAAGGAAGCAAACTGGCTAGATACATTTTTCCATACTTTCTGGTGGGCAATTGTCACATTTACAACGGTGGGATATGGTGATGTCAGTCCTGTAACCCATATTGGGAAATTTCTAACCATTATTATAATGTTATTAAACTTTGGAATCGTTACATTGTTAGGCGGGGCAGTTGCTTCTGTTTTAGTAGCCCAACGTTTAAAAGGAGATGATACTTTGGACGAAAATAAATATGACGGCCACCTAGTTATTGCAGGATGGAATTCAACCGTACCATCAGTTCTGAAACTTATTGATGCAAATAAAGATGCTGCAGATGTGGTAATCCTAGTGAATGAAACAGATGAGGATATTATTCAAAGGACTATTACAAATTATGAACGTCTTGATATTACTCACATCCCTGAAAATTTTACTCAAGATGCAGTACTGCGCAAAGCATTTTTAGAAAAAGCTAGTACATTCATGATTTTGCCAGACAGTTCTGGATTGTTACCTCATGAAGAGCCAGATGAAGACAAGACAGTTCTTACATGTTTAACAGCTAAATCCATCGCTGAATCTTGTAATGTTGTTGCACATGTTATAAATCCTGAAAATGTTTCACATCTCCAAAGAGCGAATGCCAATGAAATAGTTATCCCAGATGAGCATGTACCTCATCTTTTGGCTAAGCATGTTACTGACCCAGGTGTTCCTCAGTTTTTCGATGATTTAATATTGAAGGAAGAAAAAGATAAAGGTCTACAGGAAGTAAGAATACCCAAGAGTTTAAATGGGCAAAGTCATAATAAAATTTCTGCTTTTTTTAAATTCAAATATAACTGGCTTTTAGTCGGTTATGCTATTCGAAAAGCTGGATTTAGTTTGGATGAACAAATGGGGGAAAGCGGGAGTCCACTTATACGAAATATGATCAAAGAACAATTAGAAGGTGCCGGTGTTAATCTCTCAAGTGATGAACATGTAATTGTTGAAATCAACCCTTCGGATGATTATACTATCGATGATAAACATAGTGCATTGGTTTTGAGGTAAATTATGAATCCAACAGCAGAACAAATTCAAAAAATAAATCATTTCAGTAAAGTACCTGATGAAATGTGTAAAAAAATTGCTTCAGTAGTGGAATTGCATGAATGTAAACCAAAGGACTCTTTGCTCACAGAAGGTGAAACTGGAGATACAATGATTCTTGTTTTTCAGGGTCAAGTGGAAGTCTCGAAAGATATGATGGTTAAAACTGCAAGCGGAATCGCAACATCAAGAAAACCTATTATCCGCTTGGAGACAACTGATCCACCACCTGCATCTGATCCTATAACTGAACCAACAGTATTTGTTGTAGAAGCCCCCGCTTTTGGAATTGGTGAATTTTCATTGGTATTAGATGATGCAATACGTACCGCACATGTTCATGCTACGACACCTGTAAAATATGGGATATTGACCCTAAATGATTTTTCTAATATTGTGAAAGATAATCCTGAAATAGGTGGGTCTGTTTATTTTGAGGTTGCTAAATCAGCAGTACAAAACTTGGCTACGGCTAGTGCTGATATTTCAAACTTGACTCAGGCCTTCTTTTTTGCCTTGACCCGATAAATAATGTTATTTTTGAATTTTTAGTTTTTCACCAGACTTCGGTTTCTCTATTGAAACATCCAAAGACCATGCCTTGATAGCATGCTGAATCAGAGTAACCTCATTTTCATGAATGAAATCATCTGCGTTCGCTATACCAACATAGCAATCGATTAATTTTAATAATTCTTCATTTTGAAATCTATCATCTGCATAAATGATTTCTAGCGAATCATCAAATTGCTTTTGTCTTGCCTCTTCAGTTTTTAGCGCAATGAATCTTTCTGTTGTTAGTCCAAAGTCTCTATTAAAACTTTCATTGTCTACACCATCAGAAAAGATTTTGTAACTGTCAAAGATTGCATCTTTCTCTGATTCATCTATTTCTTGATCAGCAAAGAATGAAATGCATAATAGTGAGTAAAGTATGTCATGGTCAATCTTCCAATCTATAGTAGTATCTTCATCTGTTGTCTCTCGTGCGGCAATCTTTCTTTGCAATTCTTCCATTCGTTCTTTATCGGCGTCATTCAGATAGCCATCTTGACGTTGTCTTTTCTGCATCAGCTTGTCAACTTCCAGTGACAAAAATTTCACATCTCGCTCAAGTGCTTCAAGTCTCTGGTCCATCAGGCTAAATAATAATTCTTTGAATGGATCAATTTGATCTTTCTCAGGTGCAAAATAGATGTTAAGTGTTCCCCTATCAGTGTCTTCCCAGAATTGTGGACCAAAAATTGATAAAAGAAAACATTGTGTATTTACGTTTGCCTTAAATGTTTTTTCATCAAAATATGCAAGATCGTCCAAATAATCTTCTGCTATGGCTGTGGCAAACTCCGATTTCTTAACAGAAAGATAAAATAAGGCTAGGCCAATTTGAATTCTCCTTGTACCATTATTGCCACCAAGGATTCCCTTATCAACCTCATCCTTTGAATAGCCTGGGGGTTTATCAAGTTGCAAGATCATTTTTAGTAGGTCCATCTGATCTTCATCGCTCCATCCCTTTTCATGTATTAATACTTGGCATTTTCTCAACTCGAAAGTAAGAGTATCTACAACAAAATATAGCCCAGGATTTGCTTCTGCATTCTTATAGATGTCATTTGCATAAAATTTAAATTTATCATAGCAATATTTTGCCATGTCAACTCTATCTGCCTTGATGTATTCTTGTATCATATTGGAATAATGAAATGAGAGATTGTATAGATTCCGGGGCTCGTTATTCTTATATGCATGTTTAATTGCGAACCTAAAAAGGGTGTTAAAACGTATGTTTACATGCCCAAGGATTATATCATCGTTGTTTTTTAGACAAGTCACTCCAATGTCCACCATTTCTGCAGGAATTAGTGATGCAATATCAAATCGATCATTGGTGATCATTTTAATGTATGAACTTCCCAGAAGTCTAAAAGTTTTTACCTCGTAAAAGGTTTTTGAATCAGACATTTCTTGGTATTGAATGTCTGTATAGGTACGAAATGTTGCATTTGACCTAATGATGTCAGTTAGGTTAAAGAATTTTTCGTTAAAGTTAGATTTATGTTTTATATATAGTTGAATCACCTCACTGATCTCACGAATGATATCAGTCTGGGTTTCTTTAAATTCAGTAAAGGCCAGAAGATCATCCAATTGATCTAGAGAGCCCATAATTTCTTTTTGATATTCTTCTACTACTTCTATACTGTCATCCATTGCAGAATAAATCATTTGTTTTTCCATCTTTAGTACAAAGCCTTGAATAATCGATGAAATGGTTGATACCACATTACTTGTTTTGGAATACAATAGAATATAGAATATGTATGGTAATGTGAAAATAGACCCTATGAATAGATATATATATGTGTTCAATACTGAACTTGAAACACGACCGAGGGGTTCAACATAAAACATGATCAAAACTGCATGAAGTGATGCAATAATTAAAAACCAAACATATATTAGGCTTAGCCAATCTTTAACAAAAAGGTCCATCAATTTGGGTGATGATTCTGCTGCAATTGCAATTACAATGATAAGTGTTCCAAGCACCATTGCAAGTACCCCCCCCCATATTTCTGGGGCAAAGTCCAAGGCAATTGTTTCAGGATCAGACAGGTCAATGTTAAATGTGGTGTGAAAATATTCTGTTATTGATGGAAAATATATATGGAATAAAACATCTGAAACTATCATCCCTAAGAGTACAATAATAAAAGAGATGATAGTCCGATATTTGAACTGGACACTGTTGAGCCTGATAAGTGTTGAATATATTTTTTTCATTACTATATTATTTTTTCGCCTTACCCAAGTTGGATAACATATTTTTAGAATATCCATCATGGGACTCGATTCTAGGGTTAGAATAGAAAAGAAAAACTACAATGAAGATATAATTGAAACAATAATCCATCTAAAAAATAAAGACAATGTTATTTTTGAGAAATCTTGACCTTGCCGGCTACAAATTATAATTTTTCATGATGTCTAATCCTTCATAAACATATGTTTGTGCTTAAAGGCTGGACACTGAATATTAACCATTACCCAAAACAAAGAATATAAGGGGATTTTATGGCAAACTGGAGTCAACATCACGATTTAGTCTATGCTTTCGTCTGTGTATCATTTTTAGCAGATGGTCAAGTCGATGAATCTGAAAAAGAAGCCATGCGTGGCAATGTCAAAGTGATGTTGCCGGATGTATCTGATGATGCATATAACGCAATGGAAGCTGAGGTCATTGATAAGTTTATTGATTTAGGTGATGAAGCATCACGTACAAATCAATATGGTGAATCTTTAACGGCACTCAAAGGATTATTTTCATCCGATGAAGACCGTTTTAAGGTAGTTAAAAACCTGGCTTATATCGCTAGAGCCGATGATTTTATTCATGAAAATGAAATGGCAATGGTGGAACAGGCTGTAAGTGTTTTAGAGATGACTGATAAAGTTAACCTTGTTAAAACAGAATCAACACTTTTTGTCGATTACACAGGTTAAATAATATCCAACATAACTTCATGATAACCCCGACTTTAAATGTCGGGGTTGTCGTTTAGTTGAAGGAGTATTAAAACATGGATGAACAAAGAGAAAAAGGTGCATCAAGGCGCAATAGTGATCGTAGAGATAATCATAGGAGAAATGAGCACAGAAGAAAAAGAAATTCAGATGTAGATGTTGAACGAAGAACAAAAGTCGATCAAAGAAAAGACTATCAGCGTCAATCTAACAGAAGATCTGGTCAGGAGCGGAGGCATTAATAAAAAGACAATTATTTTTTATATATAATTGATTAATGTTTTTAACGCCTCTAAGTATCCAGGTTTCCCTAAACCTGAAATTTGATCTATGCACTTTTCCTTTATTACTGATATTCTTCTGAATTCCTCTCTTTGATTTATGTCACTGATGTGGACTTCAACTACTGGAGTCTTTATAGAAGAAATTGCATCTCGAAGTGCATATGAATAATGTGTTAATGCACCTGGGTTAATAATTATTCCATCAAATTTGTGTACAGAATTGTGAATTTGATCAATAAGATCTCCCTCGTGGTTAGATTGGAACCAAATTATTTCATGCTCAGCTGATTCTATTTGAGAGTCAAGCCAAGATTCAATATCATTTAATGAATCGGTTCCATAAATATCAGGTTCTCTTAACCCTAATAGATTGAGATTAGGACCATTTAAGACTAAAAACTTCATTGAATTACTCGAAGAGATTCTTTGATTAATTGCTCAGAAACTTCTTGAGACGTATTTCCTTTGCCAAGCTTATCTAAAACCACAAAATGAAGGATTCCATTTCTAACTTTTTTATCCTTTTTAACAAAAGATAAAATCGTATTTGGGTCTAATTTTTTAACATTAGGCAGTTTAAGTTTATTAATTGTATTAAATAAGTGAATTTCATCATCTGCGTTGAGCCGTCCGATTTTTTTGGATATCCACGCTGCACATTTCATTCCTAGAGCTACAGCTTCACCATGTCGTATTCGTCCATATCCAGAATACGCTTCCAAAGCATGACCAATGGTGTGACCAAAATTTAATAGTTTTCTCAATCCATCTTCCCGTTCATCTTTAGAAACAATTTCAGCTTTAATCTCACAAGATCTGAATATCGCTTTTTCAAAAGGAAAATTATTTAAATCATCAAGCCAAAATGATATGTCGTTAAAGAAATTACGATCCCATATAGCACCATATTTTATAATTTCACCCAAACCAGCGATAGTCTCTTCTTTGGGCAAAGAGTTCAATATTTTAGGATCCACCAAAACTCCTTTTGGTTGATAAATAGATCCAATAAGGTTTTTCCCTTCAGCAATATTAATTCCTGTTTTCCCTCCAATTGCAGAATCCACCATAGCCAAAAGCGTTGTGGGAATTTGATAATAATCAATACCACGCATGAAAGATGATGAAACAAACCCACCTACATCACCGACCACACCACCACCCAATGCCAATACAACTGAAGATCTGTCACATTTGTATTCAATCATCTGGTTAATTAATTTGCTGAATTCATTTAAGCTTTTAGCAGTCTCTCCTATGGGAAGTGTTAAATAATCTATATCAAAGTCAGCATTTTTCAGTTCATTCATTAGTTGAAATCCAAATAATTCCATGAGCTTATGTTGAGATATAATTATCCACTTTTGACCGTGATTATGTTCAGACAAAAGTGCAGGGGCGCTCTGAAGTAGCCCCGATTTTACCTGAATTGGGTAAGAGCGAGTGCCTAGCTTAACTTGGATATTTTTCATGATTTTAGATTAATTAAAATTTCATTTGTGATTATTTCAGGAGTTTTTCCATCAGTTTCTATAGTTATATCTGCCGTAGATGAATAATGATCTTTTCGTTTTGACCACAATTCACTAAGTGAATCTTCTGGGGAATTTTGAGCCAATAGAGGCCTTTTATTTGAATACTTTAATCTATTTGTTAATTCTCTAATGGAAGCTGTTAATAAGATAGTAGTACCATTTCTTCTAATCAGGTTACGGTTTTCTTCTTTCAGTATAATTCCACCACCACAAGATATAACTGAATCTGAAACTTTTTTAAGATGTTCTGTTTCTATTTTTCTGAAAATATTTTCTCCATCTATCCTAAATATATCAGAAATAGTCCTTTTTGTACTTTTTTCAATCTCTTCATCTAGGTCAATAAATGGCTTTTTCACCTTATTTGCTAACAAGATACCTATGGTTGATTTACCTGTACCCATCATTCCAATTATGAAAATGTTCATCAATATTTTGCAGTAGCATTTAAATGAGCTTTGAGTTGCTCCATGGAATCGCCTCCAAACTTTTCCAATAATGCATCAACAAGTACAAAACATAACATACTTTCTGCAATGATTGAAGCTGCAGGTACAGCACATGAATCTGTTCTCTCTTTATGTGCGTTTTTCTTTTCTTTAGTATTAATATCAATAGATCGTAATGGTTTGATAAGAGTTGGGATTGGTTTCATTGCAATTTTTAGAACTATAGGCTGGGCATTACTCATCCCACCTTCAATTCCGCCCGCATTATTTGAGTATCGGGTAAATTTTTTCCCATCATAACCAATTTCATCATGAACTTCACTACCAAATATTTTTGCGCCTACAAAACCACTGCCAATTTCTATTGCTTTAAATGCATTCACACTCATCATCATTGCTGATAAGCGCGTTTGTAGTTTTCTATCCCATTGAGTATGTGCACCAAGTCCATAGGGAACCCCTGTTGCAATCACTTCAAAAATCCCTCCTACTGAATCACCTCTTTCTTTGGCACTTTTGATTTTGTTTATCATTTTTATTTCAGCATCATTATCTAGACAGCGAACATCCGATTCATCTGCTTTTTCACTCAATTGATTTGGTGTAAGATTCTTGGGCAAAGGATGATCATCCCTTATATCATGAATCTCGATCACTCGGCTTCCAACTTCTATATCCACATCTTCCAATAATTTTCGACAAATGGACCCAAGTGCTACACGCATGGCGGTTTCTCGTGCACTGGAACGTTCCAAAACATTACGAATATCATCGAATCCATATTTTTGAACGCCAGCCAGATCTGCATGCCCGGGTCGTGGGAGAGTTACTTTCCGAATATCACCTTCTACTGGATTTATGGACATTTTCTTAGTCCAGTTTTTCCAATCCTTATTTTTAATAATAAGTCCGACAGGTGCACCTATAGTTTTACCATGGCGAATACCAGACCAAATTTCAGCATAATCACTTTCAATTTTCATTCTTCCTCCACGGCCATATCCCATTTGGCGTCGCTGAAGATGTCTACCTATATATTTTTCAGAAATTTCTAATCCTGCAGGTATGCCATCTAAGATACCTAGCAAACCTTTTCCATGAGATTCCCCAGCTGTTAAAAATTTAATTTGTCTTAACATAATTTTAATTTTAATACCTTTTTAATTTTTCCTAAGTCAACTTGTTTAGAAATATTTTGTTTAAACCATATATCACAAGATGCCAAACCCTGGGCAATGAACATATCTAAACCAATTACGGTTTTAACTTTAACCTCAATACCTTTTTTAAGCCATTTTGTTTGAAGAGGGTTGTAAATAGTTTCAACCAGTATATTTTTTTTGCAAAAATTAACACTCGGAATTGATTTAATATCTGGCCACATACCAATTGGAGTGCAGTTTATGATTATTTGGTAATGATGCGGCTTGTTTAATTGTTGAACTTGTGTTGTATGTATAGTAGATATTTTTTTTATCCATTTGACAAGGTTCTTTGCTCTTTCAATAGTACGGTTAACAATTGTTATTGATTTTACTTTTTCCATAATCAGGGCATAAGCTACTGCCCGTGCTGCACCCCCAGCACCAAGGAGCACACAATTTTGTTCATTTAAATCAATACCATTGATTTCCATGGCTCTGGAAAATCCAATCCAATCAGTATTATAGCCCGTAGAGTTATCTACGCAATTGACAGCACCAATGATTTGGGCGGCATCATCCAATCTATCCAAGAAAGGAATAATGGATTCCTTGTGTGGCAGGGTGACATTGAAACCATTTAATTGGTTTGAATTTATAAATAAGTCCATTGAATTATCTTCTACCTGAATTTTTTCATATTCAGCTTTAATATTTAATTGTTTATATATTTCGTGATGTAACGTTGTACTCAAACTATGAGCGATAGGGTCACCAATAACTGCAAATCGTTTCATCGACGCAACCTTGCTAATCCATCATAGAACTCTGGATAAGAAATAGAAGCACAGTCCGGATAGTCTAAAAGCAATTCACCATCACTAATAATTCCTGCAACAGTAAAGGCCATTGCTATCCTGTGATCCCGAAATGTTTCAATTTTTGCACCCTTTAATTGTGTTGGTCCATGAATAATAAACCCATCTTTAAATTCTTCGATTCTACCACCCATATTTTTCAAATTGCTACAGATGGCATGAATTCTATCACACTCTTTTACACGGAGTTCTTCTGCGCCTCTGACCACAGTTTTTCCAATTGCCTGGGTAGCCAAAATTGCAAGTATAGGTAATTCATCAATTATCCCAGGTACATCTTTTTTGGAAATTGATGTGCCCCTTAACTGTTGATAAACTACCCGTATATTACCTATTGGTTCTCCTGAATTGGTCCATTGTTTGATGCAGGTTATCCTAGCACCCATTTTTTGGAGTATACTATAAAAACCAATTCGAGTGGGATTCCTTAAAATACTATTCAGAGTCAAATCCGAGTTTGGAACCATTGCTGCAGCTGCAGCAAAAAATGCAGCTGTGGATGGATCACCTGGGACCGTAAGTTGTATAGGAGCTAGGGGACGATTAGTTTTGGAAATAATTGTCTTTAGTTTATTAGTTAAGATGTTAGCGCCCATACTCTTTAGCATTCGTTCAGTATGATCCCTAGAAAGAATCGGTTCAGTTATTGATGTTTCATTTTTTGAGCCTAAGCCTGCCAGAAGTACAGCTGATTTTACTTGGGCACTTGCTATTGGTGAATTATAATGAATATTATTCAGATTACTCTTGTAAATGGTTATAGGCAATTTCCCATGATTACTTTTTGATTCCAATCCCATTTGTGATAATGGATCTAAAATACGATCCATAGGACGTGAAGAGAGAGAATCATCTCCAATTAAAGTTGCATTAATGCCCTTCATGTGTAAAAGTCCTAAAAGCAATCGTGCTGTAGTTCCCGAATTTCCACAGTCTAATGGTTTTGTTGGGTCTAAAAATTTTCCCCCAATCACGATCAAAACATCTCCATTATTTTCAAATTGAATACCACAGCTTTTTAGACAGGATATAGTAGTTTGTAAATCGGCACCAGTGGATAAATTAGAAATCCGAGACTCTCCATCAGAAATAGCTGCAAACATAAGAGCGCGATGAGAGATTGACTTATCTCCCGGCAATGAGATTTTACCCTGAATGGCCATTAGACTTTAATTCATCTGCAATCAAAAAAGCTAATTCTATAGCCTGATTTGCATTAAGGCGTGGATCACAGTGAGTATGGTAACGGTTTGATAAATCAGATTCAGATATATCATCTAATCCGCCAGTACATTCTGTCACATTTTGTCCAGTCATTTCTAAATGAATACCTCCTAAATGTGAATCATTATTTTTGTGTATTTTAATATTTTGTTTTACTTCTTCTAAAATATGATCAAATGGTCGTGTTTTAATTCCACCAGAACTCTTAATTGTATTACCATGCATTGGGTCGCAGGACCAAATAACAGTTCTGCCTTCAGACTGTACTTTTTCGACTAGCTTGGGTAAGTAGAATTCAACTTTTTTATGACCAAACCTTGTAATTAATGTAATCCTACCAGCCTGATCATTGGGATTAAGAATATCGAGAAGCTTAATTAATTCGTCAGCATCTAAAGAAGGACCACACTTAATGCCAATTGGATTATTGATTCCTCGGCAAAATTCTATATGAGCACTTTCTTCAAATCGCGTCCGATCTCCGATCCAGACAAAATGGGCTGATGTGTTATAAATATCACCAGATGTTGAATCGATTCGAGTCATTGCCTCTTCATATGGAAGTAATAATGCTTCGTGACTTGTATAATAATGCACTTGCCGGAGTTGAGGTGTATTGCTAGAATTAATTCCTAGTGCATCCATAAAGTTCAAGCTTTCTTGAATCTGATGAGCTAAATGTCGGTACCTTTCACCCTGCGGACCGCTTTTCACAAAACCCATATTCCAGGAGTTAACATGGCGAAGATCAGCGTAGCCTCCATCGGCAAAAGCTCGTAGTAAGTTTAAAGTAGATGCGGCTTGAGAATAGGCCTTTAGCATTCGGTCTGGGTCTGGTTGTCGTTTATTTGCTTCAAAATGGATATCATTAATTATATCACCAGTGTAGCTTGGGAGTTCTATCCCATTTTTAGTTTCAGTAGGACTTGAACGAGGTTTGGCAAATTGTCCTGCCATTCTGCCAACTTTAACGACAGGGAGATTGGCTCCAGATGTTAGGATTACTGCCATCTGTAAAATGACCCTAAATGTATCCCGAATATTGTCAGCATTAAATTCTGTAAAACTTTCTGCGCAATCTCCACCTTGTAAGAGAAAGCCATTGCCTTCTGCCACTTCTGCCAGTGATCGCTTTAAAGAACGAACTTCACCCGCAAAAACTAAAGGCGGAAATCCTTTCAATATATTTTCAACTTCACTTAAATGATCTTGATTTGAATAATTTGGAATATGTTTTGCTGTAAAATTCCGCCAACTATCAGGTTGCCACATTTTTTAATTTCTCCATACGATTATCTAAAGATTCCATTGCCAGTTTGACATTTTTTATCATGTCTTTTGTATAGGGGTTATAAAGTTGCAGATCTGTATATAATTCCCACGTATCGTTACAGGTTTGATCTACTAAGTCCAGTAGGTCGCGAAACCCTTGAGTGTCAATAACAGTTTTACTGATACCATATTCCTTTAGCATTCTACCAAGAAAATGTGTTACTCCCTGAGTTTTAGCGGCCAGTTTATCATGTTGATCTGGAGACATTTCCATAACTTGGATTCCTTGATCAGTGAAAAATTGTTTCCAGAAAGAAAATTGGTTATGGTGATCTCGAGTATTGTCCATCATCATTTTTAGGCGATTATTCGAAAAATATGAATCGGGTCCAAACATGGGGTGGGTAGCAATGATACTTACCTGTTCCGGAAGTATCTTTTTCATGACTTCAGTAGGATATTTTTTCACTGAACATACATCAATTACTAAGGCTTGTTCAGAAAGCTTTGAAGCAATATTCTGGATCACGGATTCAAAGTGCCTTATCGGAACTGCAATGAAAATTACCTCTTCCTTTAAAACAGTGGTTAAGTCAGCAATTTCCACTCCGGTGAATGTATGAGGAGGGGTCAGGTCGTATGTTTTAATAGCGAACCCTTTTTGTAAAATATTGGCTAGAACTTTTCCAAATCTGCCAAAACCTATTAATCCTACACTTTTCATTTATTCTCCAAGGTGTTTAACCCCAAGAAATAAGGTCAAATTATGCTTTAGGTCATGAATACTTTCTTGGAGGATCTCAAGTCCATAAAGGTCTGCGCAAGCTTTATTGGCAATAACACCTGCAGTTGGTGGTAGTTTTCCTTCTGATAACCTTCTTGCTGCTTCTGCTGTATCATCTTCCTCGATAAGTGGACGTGTCCAAAAATGTTCACTCAGGTAATCTTTACACTGCCGCAGAGCTTGTTGGTGAGAATGGATTTCAGTCACATCTCCAATATTAGTACCGGTTAATCCTAAAAGATTTTGATTAACAGTGATGTGAAACATTTCTACAATTTCACAGCGATATTTTGCTAAAGCTTCTACACTTTCGATCACGACTCCGCCTTGGGCATTTTCCATAGCAAAAACACCATACTCTGTAACACCATTTTCAACACCATGCAGCACAGATTTTGATGAAATTTGATAAATAACTTTTGCATCTAAAATTCCGTGGTTTTTTGCAAATTCAGATGCAGCTTCTTCTGAAAAACTTCCTTTTCCGCCTTGTATACCAATAGTACTCATAAAATTCCTTTCAGTTCTTTAATAAATTGGTTTGTTTTTGTAATAGGATCATCACAGTTATCCATATTATTAATAATTGCTGATCCTACAACTGCACCATCCGAATAATTATTAAACCAAACAACATCATCTTTATTACTAATACCAAACCCTACTATAAATGGAGTCGTACTATTTTCACGAACTCTTGTTAAATAATTTTTTAAAGCATCCCTTGATATAAGATTATCTCCAGTAATACCTAATATGCTTACTGCATAAATGAGATCTCCTGCTAATATTGAAATGTTTTTAATTCGTTCATTAGTTGTATTTGGTGCTACCAACAAGATAGGGGAGATGCCTTTTTCTTTGGCTAACTCACAAAATGACTCGGCCTCATCTAATGGTAAATCAGGAAGAATCAAACCATCCACACCTGAAGCAACACAACGATCTAGAAAAATCTCGTGCCCCATTTTTAAGATCGGATTATAATATCCCATCAGGGCTAAAGGGATGGAAACTTTATTACGTATCTGCGTTGCTTGCTCAAAAATCAAATTTAATGTTATACCATTATCTAAGGCCTGCTGGCTAGATGCTTGAATTATAGGTCCATCTGCTTGTGGGTCAGAAAATGGAATTCCAATCTCAATCATATCTGCCCCTGCATCAGTGGCAGCACAGACTAACTCTACAGTACTGTCTAAATTTGGATATCCTGCTGTTATGAAAGGAATGAGTTTTTTTCGAGGTTCTTTAAATAAAGCTTGAATACCGTTCATAGTTTTTCTCCTAAGGTTTCAGCAACGGTATTAACGTCTTTATCACCACGACCAGAAAGGCAGACCAAGACATCTTCATTTGGTTTAATTCCATTATTTGATTGACGTAAATAAGCTATAGCATGAGCAGTCTCAAGTGCTGGTAGTATACCTTCTTTTTTTGATAACCATTGAAATGCGTCTAATGCTTCCTGGTCTGTGGCAGAGCGGTATTCTATTCTACCTACTTCGTTTAAATAACTATGTTCTGGGCCGATGCCAGGATAATCTAGGCCAGCGGAAATGGAATGGGGTAGAATAACCTGCCCATCATTATTTTGAAGTAAAGTAGAAGCAGCGCCATGCAATACTCCAAATTCTCCTTTATTCATAGTGGCAGCATGTTCTCCAGATTCAAGCCCTTTACCAGCTGCTTCAACTCCAATAATCTTTACATCATCTTTCAGAAATGAATAAAATAATCCCATTGCATTTGAT
Source organism: uncultured Fidelibacterota bacterium (assembly GCA_913040915.1). Taxonomy (GTDB): domain Bacteria; phylum Fidelibacterota; class Marinisomatia; order Marinisomatales; family UBA1611; genus CAXFCD01. Next base: position 43,779 of record CAJWHW010000002.1, read on the forward strand.
CCGCCTCCCACACAGGCAACTAAACGATCTGGTAAAATTTTATCAGATTGTTGAGAAAATTGTTTTTTTGTCTCCTTCCCAATTATTGATTGAAAGTCTCTTACAAGCATTGGATAAGGATGGGGGCCAACGGTTGAGCCAATTAAATAATAGGTGGATTCAACATTAGTTACCCAATCACGGATAGCTTCATTGGTGGCATCCTTTAAAGTCATGCTACCTGAAGACACTGGTCTGACTTCAGCATTAAGTAATTTCATCCGAAATACATTTAATTTTTGTCTTCGTATGTCTTCTTCGCCCATATAAATAATACATTCTAACCCAAATCGTGCAGCAACCGTAGCGGTGGCAACGCCATGCTGCCCAGCACCAGTTTCAGCAATAATTCGTTTTTTCCCCATTTGCTTAGCCAATAAGATCTGCCCCAAAGCATTGTTGATTTTATGAGCTCCGGTATGATTTAGATCTTCTCTCTTTAGCCATATATTAAATTCCAATTCTTTTGAAATACGTTCTGCGAAGTAGAGAGCTGTCTCACGTCCTGAATAATGATTAAGTAAATTATTTAACTCATCTTGAAAAAAGCGATCATTTGTTGCCCTAAGATATTGTTTCTCTAATTCTTCTAGAGCTGGAATAAGTGTCTCGGGTACATACTTTCCACCAAACTTATCAAAATGTCCTCGTTCATCTGGAAGGTTATAATTATCAAATTTTCTCATTTTTTTATCATGATTTAAGTAAACCAGAGAATACATTAAAATTTGTGACAGTATCTCTGATATTTTTAAAAAATAATTTAATTTTTAGGTGATCTTTTATGCCTGGTGATTTTTCTAAACCACTATTTAAGTCAATGGCATCAGGTTTCATTAATTTAATTGCCTTCAAAACATTTTCTGAATTAAGTCCGCCAGAAAGGATAATCGGTTTATCTGTTGGATTTATAAAAAGTGACCAGTCAAAAGTTTCTCCTGTGCCTCCATATTTATCCTTTGAAAAAGTATCAAATAAAAATGCATCTACATTATAATCATTCATAATTGAAAAGCTACCTGAATTTCTAATATGAAGTGCTTTTATTACAGGTAATTGAAACTGTTCACAGAATTCCGGTGATTCATCTCCGTGTAATTGAATTATGTTCAAGGGCACATTTTGGACTGCTTCTAAAATGAATGGCATAGACTGATCAACAAAAACCCCCAGTTTTATTGTTTTATCAGGTAAATGATCTGAAATAAATTTTGCTTTTTTGATAGTGATAGCACGGGGACTCTTATCATAAAAAATAAATCCAATTGCTGCTGCACCAAATTCTAATGCGCATTGAGCATCTGCAATATTTGTAATCCCACATACCTTTGTTGCCATCATACTAATTCTCCCACTAAATCGTCTAAAGCTTTGCCAGGATTTCCAGTTTTCATGAGTGAAGTTCCAACTAAAACCGCATCATACCCTAAATCATAAACATATTTAAGATCATCGGGAGACTTTATTCCGCTTTCTGCTACTTTTAGAGAAGATCTTGGTAAATAATTTACTATCTTTGAAAAATAGGATATATCAGTATTCATTGTTTTTAAATCTCGACAGTTAACACCCACAATTTCTGGTTTAATCTCTCCAATAATTTTTGCATTTTCATCACTGTGGAATTCTACCAATACATCTAGATTCATTTTATTCCCAATAGCTATTAATTCAGCAATTTTCCTATCATCTAAAGCTTCTGCAATAAGTAAAAAAGCATCCGCTTTGGCGAAACCTGATTGAATTATTTGACATGGATCAATAATAAAATCCTTACGAAGAATAGGAATAGATACTTCATTCTTTATTGATTCTAAAACGTCAATATGTCCGCCGAAAAACTGTTGATCTGTTAATACTGAAATTGCTGAAGCACCTGCTGACTCATAATCCTTAGCAATCTGAATTGGGTCAGCATTTGGCAGGATTAAGCCTTCACTGGGAGATTTCATTTTAATTTCAGCTATAATCGATAACCTTTGATTTGTAAGAGCATCTTTCAGGCTTAATGTATGAAATGGTTCAACCCCATTAGCAAAAGGCGGCATGTGCTCTATCTCTTTCTGCTTGATATCTAAAATTTGTTCAAGGATATTCATTTTGTCATTTGTGATAACACATTTAGTGCCGCACCTGAATCAATAGACTCAGATGCTTTTAATAATCCTTCTTTTAGGGTTTTTGCCTTATTACCTACAACGATCCCAGCAGCTGCATTAATTAAAACAATATCACGTTTGGGCCCCATTTCACCATTTAAAATGTTTTTAATAATCTTCGCATTTTCTTTTGGGTTGTAACCCATCAGATCATCTAAAGAAGCTTGATTTAAACCTAGCTTTCTAGAATCAAATTCGATTGTTGAAACATGCCCACCATTTTGCATTTGGCTGATTTTTGTGGTAGTTGTTGTAGAGATTTCATCTAAACCATCACGGCCGTGAAAAACCATTACATCTGTAGAACCTAATGCTTTTAATACGTTTGTTTGAACCTCAGTCAAATCAGGATGAAAGATGCCCATAGCTTGAGCTTTAACATTTGCAGGATTACACAGGGGACCAAGAATGTTGAAAACTGTTCGTGTGGCTAAAGCAGTTCTTGCTCCAATAGCATGTTTCATAGCTGGGTGGTATGCCGGTGCGAACATAAAACCCAATCTATAATTTTCTATATCCTCTAAAAATTTATCTACAGATTTGTCAATAATAATTCCTAATTCTTGAAGAACATCGGCCGATCCTGATTTAGATGTCATGGAACGGTTCCCATGTTTTGCAACACGCACACCTGTCCCAGCTACAACAAATGTTGCTGCAGTGGAGATATTGAATGTACCCGATGCATCACCGCCAGTACCACACATATCAATGGCTGGTGTACTTAGTGGAACTGTAACCATTTTTTCTCTCATGGCCTTTGCAAAGCCTGTGATTTCATCCACTGTTTCACCTTTAGCCCGAAGCGCTACTAAAAATCCAGAAATTTGTGCATCATTATATTCCCCTGACATAATGGATAGCATTACTCTAAAAGCTTCATCTTTAGAAAGATTTTGTTTATCTAATAATTGTTCTAATATTTGTTTCATTGTAAGCTCAAAGACTCTAGTTATAACTGTAGTTATATTTTTGTTTTAACAAGATCAACATTTTATTGTTAAGAAGTTTTTTATTATTTGTAAACCATTCTCAGTTGCTATGGATTCAGGATGAAATTGTAATCCATAGACTGGATCATTTTTGTGTTCTATGGCCATAATTAGGCCATTGTTTAATTCTGCTGTTATTATTAATTCTTTAGGGAGTAATTTTTTGTCAGCTACTAATGAATGATAGCGAGTGGCCATAAAAGATCCTGAAAATCCTTTGAATAGAGCAGATCCATTATGTTGAATCTTTGCAGTCTTACCATGAACAATCTCCGATGAATGAACTACTGTGCCACCATAAGCAATTGTAATTGCTTGATGGCCAAGACAGACTCCAAGTATAGGAATTTCTTTCCCATATTTTTTAATAATATTTACAGAATGACCCGCATTTTCAGGCCTCCCGGGTCCAGGAGAGATGACAATATGAGTTGGATCCCAATGAACAATATCATCCAATTCGAATTGATTATTTCGTATCACTTTCACATCTGGATTAAGAACACCGATGTATTGTACCAGATTAAATGTGAAAGAGTCGTAATTATCAATAACTAAGATCATGCTGCTAATCCATCCTCTGCGAAGTCAATTGCTGACATGATAGCCTTGGCCTTACTTACCGTTTCCTCAAATTCTTTGGTGGGGTCTGAATCATAGACAATGCCTGCACCGGACTGAAAATGGACGGATCCATTTTTCATAATCATAGTCCTTATAGCTATACAAGTATTTACATTGCCGGTAAAATCAAAAAACCCGACAGCACCTGAATAAATATTTCGTCGTTCAGGTTCTAGATCTTTGATTATTTCCATAGCTCGAATTTTGGGAGCACCTGTAACCGTACCAGCAGGGAAACCACTCATAAGCGCATCAAATGGATCTTTATGTTCGGCAAGCTTTCCTTTTACATCAGAAACAATATGCATAACGTGGGAATAATTTTCGATTACCATATTCTCGGGAATGGTAATTGACCCAAATTCTGAGACACGGCCCACGTCATTTCTGCCCAGATCTAAAAGCATAAGGTGTTCTGCTCTTTCCTTTTCATCATTTAATAGTTCGTGCGCTAATTTTTTATCTTCATCAACTGAGTCCCCACGTTTACGCGTGCCTGCAATAGGGCGGATTTCCACATTGCCATCTTCTACTTTTACTAAGAGTTCAGGTGATGCACCAATAATATCAAAATCATTAATCTTTAAATGGAACATATATGGTGATGGATTAATGTTTCTCAAAGCTCGGTAAAGGGTTGTAGCCTCTACATCGGTGGCCCTTTCGAACCGCTGACTGAGAACCAGTTGAAAAATATCACCGTTGACAATATACTCTTTAGCTTTAGCCACTGCTTTCTCAAATTTATTTTGATCAAAATTTGAAATTACTTTACTTTTTTTTACTTGTATTGGCGTCTGATAATCCACATTAGTATGTAGTGATTCGCCAATTATATCTATCTTTGAATGTGCTTTATTAAATTGGAATTCCAAATCTGCTGAATCATCAATATTAACATTTGAGATTACTAATGCAGACCCTTTTAAGTGATCGAAAGCAATTATGTTTTCAAATAACATAAAGACTGAATCAGGTATATTTAATGCTGAATCTGTGTGAATTGGAATATCTTCGAACCAGGTGATAGTCTCATAGCCAAGGTAACCAACTAGTCCACCGGTAAAAGATGGAATCCCGGGAAACTTCATCATTTTATATTGAGATTGAATATCGCGAAGTAAATCTAAAAATGGTGTTTCCACTTTATTTTTGTTACCATTTTTATAGATAATTGTTTGTCCATTTTTGTGTGTCAATATTTGTTTTGGATTAATTCCTACATAAGAATATCTGGTATATTGATTCCCTTTTTCTACAGATTCTAGTATGAAAGCATATTTAGCCTTTTGAGATAAATGTATCCATGCTGCCACGGGCGTAAGAAGATCTGCCAGGATACGTTTATATACAGGTATAGTTCGGTTCCCTTGGGAAACCAAATCTTGAAATTCTTTGTAGGTCAGTTGAGTTTTATCCATTTTGCGCAAAAAAAAACCCCGATCATTGCCGGGGTTAAAGTGCAGTCAATATATACAGGTATCCCTGGGACTACGTAACCCCTTTAAGGCTAAAAAACCAATACCAGTTGTAATAATTTTCTATGTTTTTGTAATTCATAGCATCAAATATTAAGGAAAAGTGAGAACTGTATCCAACATTATTTATTTTTTTGAAATTTTTTTGAAATTTTATAAACAGGATCAAAAATTGAAGCAATATCTTCTTTATTTAGCTTTCCATCCAATTTATTGGCAAGATGCTCTATAATTTCTTTTTCTCGATTTGGATCATGGATTTTAATATTATTGGATGCTTTGATTTCACCAATCTGTTTTGAAATAGAAAAACGCTTTAAAAGAAAATCTAATATTTGATTATCTAAATAATCAATTTTGTCTCGCAGTGAATCAATTTTCTCTTTTGGGTTCATGAATTAAACTACACAAATCATAAATTGGTTAGAAAGTGAAATAATCAAAATATTTAATTAAGTTTGTTCCAATGCCTGTTTGAGGTCAGCAATAATATCTTTGTGGTTTTCTATCCCCACGGAAATTCGCACTAAACCATCTGTGAGGCCTCGGGCATCTCGTTCTTTTTTCGGGACATCCGCATGGGTCATGGTAGCAGGGTGAGTGATCATGGTTTCCACAGAACCCAAACTTTCTGCTAACTTTGCCAATTGAACAGAATTCATCACAATTTTTGCTGCGGGGATGCCGCCAATTAATTCAAAAGAAATCATACCACTATATCCGGACATTTGTTTTTTGGCAATAGCGTGGCAAGGATGAGAAGGGAGTCCAGGATATGCTACCCGGAATACTTTAGGATGAGCCTCTAAATATTCCGCTACTGCTTGGGCATTTGAAAAATGCTTTTTCATTCGTATATCCAATGTTTTAACACCGAGAATGGTGAGCCAGCAATCAAAGGGCCCGGGAACGGCGCCAATGGTTTTTTGGATGAATTTCAGTTTTTCAAACAAGTCTTCCCTATTGGTAATTACTACGCCCCCAATCAATTGGTTATGGCCGCTTAAATATTTGGTAGTACTGTGCATCACCAAATCTGCACCGAATTCCATTGGTCGGAGGAAAACAGGTGTAGCAAAGGTAGAATCCACTCCAAATAAGATATTATGTTTTTTAGCAATTTCACCAACAGCTTCAAGATCTGTGATCTTTAATAATGGGTTTGTGGGTGTTTCTATCCAAATTAATTTTGTTTTGGGTTGAATTGCATTTTCAACATTTGTAGGAATGGAAGAATCTACATACGTGAAATGTAAATCATAATTCACTAAGATCTGGTTAAAATACCGGGACACGCCACCGTAAACATCATCGGAACAAATGATATGGTCGCCTGCTTTCAACAATTTTAAAACACCATCCACAGCGGACATACCACTAGCAAAGGCAATTCCAAATTGTCCTCCATCAAGCTCGGCTAAAATTTCTTCCATAACCTGTCTTGTGGGGTTGGATGAACGGGTATAGTCAAATCCTTTATCTTGGCCAACTTCTTCCAAAACGTAAGTGGCTGTTTGGTAGACAGGCGGTAGGATAGACCCAGTAGTAGGATCAGGTTCTGTACCTGCCTGGACAACTTTTGTATCAAATTTCATAAAAGATCCTGTGTTCTAATTCATTATTTTGCCAGTAAATATTCCTTTAGGTCAGAAAATTTTTTGGACATTTTTATGGATTTTTTTTCTTTTTTTATAGTAATCTGCAATGAATCTGGCAGGGATGTTTTAAATCCAGTAATGGGTTCAATCACATCTGCAAATTTCCCCGGGTGGGCTGTGGATAAAACAACTCCCGTTGATATTGAATTTGTTTTCTCTCTATATTTTTTTAATCCCAAGACACCAACTGAAGTGTGTGGATCAATCAAATAGCCAAATTCATCTTGAATACTTTTAATAGATTCTTTTGTCTCTTCATCAGGGAAGCTCCAACTGGCAATATCCATTTTTACTTGCCTTATATTATCGTGAAATAAGTCTATTATTCGATCCAAATTACTGGGCACACCAACATCCATTGCATTAGATATTGTTTGTACAGCATCTTGATGTTGAATTATTCCACTGCTTAAAAAGTGTGGGAAAGTATCATTTGCATTTGTGGAAGCTATAAATTTCTCAACTGGAACTCCCATACGGTTTGCGAAAAGCCCCCCGGTTAAATTCCCAAAGTTTCCACTAGGAATGCTAAATATTATTGGCTTGTATTTACTGCAGTGTTTCCAAGCCCAGGCATAATAAACCGATTGAGGCAATAGTCTAGCTATATTAATTGAATTAGCAGAACTTAATGATAAACTACTACGCAAATCGATATCTTGAAAAGAAGCTTTAACTAATCGTTGGCAATCATCAAAGGAGCCATCTATTTCTAAAGCAGTAATATTGCCACCCAAAGTTGTAATTTGTTTTTCCTGAATGGCACTTACTCGATTGGAAGGATAAAGAATAATAACATCAATGCCATCTACATTAAAAAAACCGTTTGCAACGGCACTTCCAGTATCACCAGATGTAGCTACTAATATCTTTAACCTATCACCATTATTTTCAAGAAAATAAGACATCGTTTGAGCCATAAACCGTGCAGCAAAATCCTTGAAGGCGAGTGTCGGCCCGTGAAATAACTCCAATATAGAATCGGTTTTATTTAATTCTTTAATTTGCATGGGAAAATTAAATGCCAATTCACAAATATCAGTTAATTGAGCATGTGTTAAATCACCTTCTGTGAATGGATAAATCATACCAACAGCTAATTCGGGGTAACTAAAATCAGATTTAAAAAAGTCTATCCCTAATTGAGGAATAGTTGCAGGCATATAAAGTCCACCATCCGGCGCTAATCCATGGAACAATGCTTCCTTGAATCCGACTGAAATAGCCTTATTATTTGTACTGTAAAAGCGCAAGTATCAGTCCAAAATTTCCGGTGGTTTTGTATGAATTGGTGTACTATAAGCAGTACTTTCAAGTCCAGCGTTTTTAAATGTATTCACCATTATTAGTCCTATTTTCTCCGCAGTCTCTATTGAATCTGATAAAGCGAAAATAGCAGGCCCAGAGCCAGAAATACCGCAGCCGATTGCCCCGGCATCTATTGCGGATTGTCGAACAGATTTGTAACCGGGTATAAGTTCTGCTCGAACAGGTTCAGCAAAAAGATCCACCATTGAACGGCTCAAAAGATCAAAATCAGATTTATGAAGGCCTAAAGTAAAACCTGCCAAGTTTCCGGCCTGCTCAACTGCAGATTTTAAAGAAACTCGTTTAGGTAGCATACGCCGTGCGTCAAGAGTATTCACGCTAAAATCAGGTAATACTGCTGTACTGAATAAATTTTTTGGAACTGGTAAATTCAGAACATCTAAAGGTTCATAACTGCGAATCAGGATGATTCCGCCGAAAAGAGCAGGTGCAATATTATCTGCATGTAATCCACCCGATGCAACTGCTTCTCCTGCCATACCATGAGCTAACAATTCACTATTTTTGAATGGATTATTCAATAATTCATTTAAACCCACAACAGCTGCAGCTGCACTGGCAGAACTAGAACCCAACCCGCTTCCTGGTGGAATACCTTTTTCAATATGAACCTTAAATCCTTGATTACTACCCAAAGTATCAAGAAAAGATAATATAGCTTTACCTGCAGTATTATTTTCAGGATTAACAGGGATTGATTCATATTTTATACCCGAAATTGAAATTTCTATTACCGATTTTTCATGTTTTTTAATTGTAACAATATCTCCCGGTTTTGTAATGGCGTAACCAATACAATCAAAACCGCAAGATACGTTAGCGACTGAAGCCGTTGCTTGGACTCGAATTGAATTATTGAACATGGATATATCCTTTTTGAACAAGTAGTTCTGCCATAAGAATGGCACCACCAGCGGCACCTCGAACTGTATTGTGCGACAATCCAATAAATCGAATATTAAAAAACATATCCTCTGTTATTCGCCCAACTGTTACAGTCATGCCATTTCCCAAATCTCGATCTAATTTAGGTTGGGGACGATCTATTTCATCCAAAACAATAATAGGAATTTTTGGGGCTGATGGGAAATGCATAGCTTGTGGTTCTCCTATAAATGAAGATAAAATTAATTTGAACTCATCTATAGTAGGGGCAATATCAACAAATCCAATATGTACTACAGCAGTATGTCCATCTATTACTGGTACACGTGTACATACTGCATTTATAGCTAATCCCTTGAATTGCTCAATACCGCTTTCCGTTACTTCACCAAATATTTTTAATGGTTCTTTTTCTGTCTTTTCTTCTTCTCCACCAATATAGGGTACAACATTATCTTTTAAATCTGGATTGGTTAATGCTTTATAGCCAGCACCTGACAATGCTTGAAGGGTGGTCACTTGTACGCGATCCACCGGAAACCCTGCTTGTTTTAATGCTTCTAAAACAATAATATATGATTGAATTGAACAATTAGGTTTAACTGCTACAAAACCAGAGTTTGGTAAATTTCGAATCATCTGTTGGATAGGAATCACCTCTGCATGATGAGGATTTATTTCAGGAATGATCATAGGTACATCACGGGTTTGACGATTAGCAGAACTAGTGGAAATAACAGCGTATCCTTTTTTTGCATACCCAAATTCAAAATCACGTGTATCCTGTTTTTTTTGTAAGTCTAACGCAGAAAATACACAGACTACATCCTCAGGTATTGATTCAAAATCATTCACATCCCGAACAATCAAGTTAGCAATTGAATCAGGAATCTGTGTATCTATAGCCCATTTCTCACTAGTTGCTTCCCTGTAAGTTTTTCCGGAAGAATGCTTGGATGCAGCAACGTCTATAACGTCAAACCATGGGTGGTTTTCCAATAATTTTAAGAAGTTTTGACCGACCATTCCAGTAGCACCTAAAACACTTACTTTAATATTTTTTTTTAGTAACATTTTAAAATATCTCCTAATACACCAGCAGCAGTGACTTCAGCTCCGGCACCATGTCCTTTTATAACCATGGGGGTATCTTTATATCTTTTAGTCGTAAACATAATAAAGTTTTCACGTCCATTTTGATGATAAAAAGGGTTTTTAATTCCCACTGCTTTCAATTTCACTGTTACATTTTGCCCATCCCAGGTGGCAATATATCGTAACGCCTTATCCTCTCTAGAAGCTGAAATATACATGTTTAAAAATTGGTCATCATATTTGGATAATTGCTCTAAAAACTCATCAATGGAAAATGCCGGATCCATATTTTCTGGAATTAAGCTTTGAATAGATACATCATCAAACTCTAATTGTGCACCAGTCTCTCGGGCCAAAATGAGAATTTTTCTTCCCACATCCACACCATTCAAGTCATCTCTTGGGTCTGGTTCTGTGTACCCGTTTTCCTGTGCATATTTTACCAACTTACTAAATGCAATTGAACCATCAAATCGACTGAATAAATAGCTTAGCGTCCCAGACATAATTCCTTCAATTTTTTCAACTGTATCACCTGTTGCCAATAAAGTTTGTAATGTTTCAACAATAGGGAGACCTGCGCCAACATTTGTTTCATATTTAAATTGAGAACCGGCAGCATTTGAATTTTCACGAATTAAATCATAATAATTCTGATTCATGGAATTGGCCAGTTTGCTAGCAGATACAACAGAAATTCCTTTTTTTAAAATGTTTGCTATTTTTTTTGCGATTATAGGTGATGATGTTACATCCACAAATACGGGGTTAAGAGACTGAGCTGCATAAGAAATAAATGATTCTAAATCGACTGTATCACCACTTGCTAATTCTTCTACATAATTTTGGGAATCTAATCCATTTGGATTAATAATCATTTTTTGACTATTTATTATACCGCATATATTTATGGAATTATTATCCTGAATTAACTTTATTAAATCTGAGCCAACCAACCCAACCCCAGCAATAAATACATTTATAATAGCATTGTTTGAAAAAATATATTGATGCAAAGATCGAATGGCTGATTTGACTTCATCATTTTTAATAATAAAGGATATATTTCTTTCCGAAGATCCTTGAGCAATAGCAACCACATTCACATTTTTTTCTCCAAGAACGGAAAATAGTTTCCCGGAAATTCCAGGTGTATGGCGCATCCCCTCGCCTACAACAGCAATGAGAGAAAGATCATTTTCAATATTAATAGTATCTATAAAATGGTTTTTCAGTTCAAACAAAAATTCTTTCTTCAAAAGTGATTCAGCTAGATCAACTTCTTTAGGTTGGATAGCAAAACAAATGGAATGCTCGCTAAACACTTGAGATACAAGAATAATATTTATTTTCTTTTTGGCTAGTGCATCAAATACACGTCCAATAACTCCAAAACGTCCCACCATACCGGCTCCTTGGAATCGGATTAAGGAAACATTATACAAAGATGAGATACCCACGGCAAAATGGTCATCCCTTGCACGGTCCTGTGTAATAGCCGTTCCTGGATTATCCGGTTCAAATGTATTTTTAATACGGATCGGAATAGATTTATATAAAGCAGGAATCATAGTGGGTGGGAAAATAACTTTTGCCCCGGCATGAGCCAATTCCATGGCTTCTTCATAAGTAATATGAGAAATGGTTTTTGCATCAAAAACCACATTGGGATCGGCAGACAAAATACCGTTTACATCAGTCCAGATTTCTATTTCATTTACATCTAAAGCAGCGCCAAAAATGGATGCGGTATAGTCTGAACCGCTCCTTCCAAAAGTTGTTGTTTCTCCTAATTCAGTGGCACCAATGAATCCAGTAATTATCCTTGTTTTTGATTCATCTTTCCATTCATTACGAATATTATTGTAAGATTTTTGATAATGAACAAATGCATTTCCGAAATGATCATCTGTTAAAATAACCTTTCGCGCATCCAAATATGTTGCATTTATTCCTTTTTCGATACATACTTCCGTAATAATTATTGCAGATAATTGCTCACCAATACTTAGTGCTGCATCTTTTAATTGCAGTGTACATTTTTTCTTTTTGGCAATTGTACTTAATATAAGACATAATTCATTTTCTATTTCTTGGATAGTATTAAACAATAGTTCTTTTTCAAGATGAAGATCATGAATAGTTTTCCGATGCCTATCAAAAAACAATTGTAAATCATTATTATAATCAGCGTCCCGTTCTGCACATGAGATTAATTGAATGAGTTGATCCGTAATGCCACCAAACGCAGATACAACTACACCACATGGATGTTCAGATGAAATAAGCTGCACCACTTGCTCAATTCGTTGGGACGTTTTTACGGATGATCCGCCAAATTTGAGAATTTTCATTTTAATACTAATTAAATAGGTTTATCGTTAGTCGAAATATTACGGTTAATAAAAGTTTTACATGCTAAAAAGTGCTAATTGGAAATCAAAATATTACCAAATTCCTTTAATGAGAATAGGTTCACAGCATGATCCGCATTGTTGAATATATATGATGTTGAAGAAAAAATTCGGACTGCTCTAGCGTTTGTGCCTGCCATCGGTTCCTGCCTGGTATGGAACTGTAATTTATCAAAATGATTATTATTGCACATAGATATTTTTCCTTATTTTGTGTTATTTATTGGTTTGTTACTAATATTTATGAATTAGTTATTCATAATAAATACAAAACGTAATTGATAGCTTGTTGGGATAATATGTTAGAGGGCAAGAGACATTACAGCAGTATCTGTCTTATCAGTCTTCTAAAAAACTCGAAGCAGGAATTAGCACCTTGAACCGCATTGTACGGAGATGGTTGCTAAGGTATCTTAGGGCCTGATCCCTCCACCTTTCTGGATAAAATCCGGTACTGATCTGTCAAAAAGCATAAAAAACTTCTTTTAAATGTTAAATATGAAAATAAAATAATGCAAGATAACATTAATATATTTAACTATACTCCATCATTTTCTATAATTTTTTTATAAATAAAAGGAATATGATTTATATTTGAATGTTGCCCTTTATAAGAATTTGTTATAAACTTTTAGCCAATTATGAACATACGACGACGCCATAACCATCATCTTAACACTTTGATTAATAACAATAATAATATGAGTGGGGGCGAAGCTTTGTAACCATAAGGTTAAGCTTTAATAAAAACCTCCAGGGATTTTAATTCATGGGGGTTTTTTTTTATATCAAATAAAAGGAAAAAATTATGTGTGGCATATTTTTATATAAAGGTAGAAAACAAGATTGGAATTCATTGGAACCTGATATTAAACGGATTGGTTATCGCGGCCCAGATAATACACACCATGAAATGATTGGCAATGATATATTATTAGCTTTCCATCGATTAGCTATCATGGGCACAAGTGAAATGGGCGATCAACCGATGAAACATCCCAATGATGCTTCGCTCACTCTGATCTGTAATGGTGAAATTTATAATTATAAAAATTTAGCTAAAAAATATAGCTTTAATTTGAAGACAGGCTCTGATTGTGAAATTATTTTATTCATGTTTAAACAATTTGGTATTCAAAGAACTGTAAAGGAATTAGATGGCGTTTTCATGTTCGTATTATATGAAGCAAATACTGGTCTACTTTTTGCTGGCCGGGATCCCATGGGTGTTCGTCCGGGGTTTATCGGTCGAAATGGAGATGAGATTATGATTGCATCAGAAGCAAAATCCATGGTGAATCATTCTTCAAGTATTATTCCATTTCCCCCAGGGCATTGGTGGTGTTCGAACCTTTCAGATATATTCAATCCTTATTTTCTTTATAATAAAATCAAAATTCAAGAAAACACCGAAGAAGATATTTGTAATAAAATCCAGTTATTATTAACAGCTGCAGTTAAGAAACGGCTTATGACAGAACGTGATATTGGGTGTTTATTATCTGGTGGTTTGGATTCGAGTTTAATTTGTGCTCTTGTGAATAAGTATTATGAAGGACCAAAACTAAATACATTTTCTATTGGACTTGTAGGGAGCATTGACCTTGAATATGCACAAGATGTGTCCTCTCATTTGAAATCAAAACACCACCAGATAGAAGTATCTCAAAATGAGTTTTTAGATGCAATTGAAACTGTGATTTATAATATTGAATCTTATGATACTACTACAGTCAGAGCCAGTGTAGGCAATTACCTCGTTTCAAAATATATTTCAGATAATTCTGATTGCAAGGTGATTTTTAACGGTGATGGCAGTGATGAGGTATGTTGTGGATATGTATATTTAAGGAATGCACCATCACCAGTTGATTTGCAAAAAGAAAATGAAAGGCTGGTTGAAGAGATTCATTATTTTGATGTGCTGCGCTCAGACCGCAGTATTAGTTCTAATGGTTTGGAAGCACGGACGCCTTTTTTGGATAAAACATTTGTGAAGTATTATTTATCAATTCCTGCGGAATTAAAGTTATTTGATGGGGCACAAAGATTAGAAAAATATTTATTAAGAAAAGCTTTTGATGATCAGGGACTTTTACCAGATAAAGTTTTATGGCGTCGGAAATGTGCTTTTTCAGATGGTGTAAGTTCGCAGAATAATTCCTGGCATCATATTATCCAATCATTTGTAGACCAAAAAATTAGTGATGAAGAATTTCAGCGAGAAAGCACTAAGATCACACATTGCACTCCTCAATTAAAAGAGAGTTATTACTATCGTAAAGTATTCAATAGCTTCTTTGAGAATCATGAGAATTTAATTCCTCATTTCTGGATGCCTAAGTGGTCCAATACGATAGACCCTTCAGCTAGAGAATTAAGTGGGTACAAAGAATAAATTATTTAATTATATTAATAATAAAATAAAATATATTTATTATTTGTTAAATTAAATTAAATGAATAATATTATAGACAGGAAATAATTAAAATAATGTACGATACTGCAATAAATAAAATTAGCATTACGGGGATGAAGCCAATTGGGCTTTGTGACCGCGAAATTCTATGCCAAATGGTTACTATATTGCAATCCATTATTCGGTACCTAAGTATATCAATTTTGGTACTTATTATTACCTTCGCCGTTTTGATCGCCTAGTTAAAACAAATACATTCAGGTGATTCAAACGGTGAAAAAACTCTCCCCGATTAATTAGTCCATCCCTGAAGTATCTAATCTGGCAATTCGAACTGGTAAAATAGTTTGCGTAGTATTTATTGTTGCGTTGAAAAAGGGACTTGATGAGTTTAGATCAAATAAAGTAGGATTTGAACATGCGTCCCACAGAAGCCCTTTGCGGGCTGCGAGCACAGTATTAAAGTAGTGGAGACATGAAAATGGAAAAACGAACTCTAACAGGAGCAGAAATTATTTGGGAATGTGTGACTAAAGAAGATGTGGGTGTGGTTTTTGGATATCCAGGAGGTGCAATCCTACCGGCATATGATGCTTTGAATAATTATCGGGATAAAATTCACCATGTGTTAGTGCGCCATGAACAGGGCGCGACACATATGGCTGATGGGTATGCACGTGCTAGTGGAAATGTGGGGGTAGCTATAGCGACATCAGGACCAGGAGCAACCAATATGGTCACAGGTTTGGCTACTGCAAAATTAGATTCTGTCCCCATTGTATGTATTACAGGTCAAGTTCCCCGGACTGCCATTGGATCAGATGCGTTTCAAGAAGTAGATATTTATGGTACAGTTTTTCCGGTGACAAAACATAGTTATTTAGTTATGGATATAAAAGACTTGGCCCCAACTATTAAGGAAGCATTTGCAGTGGCACGTTCCGGTAGGCCTGGTCCGGTTCTGATTGATATCCCTAAAGATATCCAAACTGAAACAATAGAATTTATTTATCCCAGTGAGCCTGTGAGATTGCCGGGAAATAATAAACTACAAATCTCCACTGAAAAACAAATTAACGATGCAATCAACTTAATAAATAATGCAAAAAAACCAGTTATTCTTGCAGGACATGGTATTCTTCTATCTGGCGCTTCTCGAGAAGTGATAAAATTGGCAGAAACTGCATCAATTCCCATTGGCTGGACTTTATTGGGTTCAGGAAGTGTCCCTGCCAGCCACCCACTGAATATGGGTATGATGGGCATGCATGGCGAATTTGCAGTGAATAATGCGATCCAAGATGCGGATCTATTAATTGCCTGTGGAATGCGTTTTGATGATCGTGTTACAGGTAATGTAAAAACCTATTCACCCAATTCAAAAAAAATTCACATTGAAATTGATCCATCAGAAATCAATAAGAATGTCCCTGCCGATGTAGGTATTGCCGGAGATCTACGAACTATTTTACTTCAACTTCTTCCGTTGGTAAAACAACGGAAAAATGAAGACTGGCTTAAAATAATTTCTTCTTGGCAATCTGAATCTATGGAAAGAGATATCATCAATGTCCAAACAGATACCCTCTACGGGGCCCAAGTGATTCGTGATATCTGGAAAGAGACCAGGGGTGATGCGCTTATTGTAACAGATGTAGGCCAGCACCAAATGCTTGAAGCACAGTATTATGCTCATGAAGAGCCCAACACATTATTAACCTCTGGTGGTTTGGGGACGATGGGTTTCAGTTTACCGGCGGCAATAGGTGCTAGTTTCACAAATAGAAATAAAGATATTTGGGTTATTGTCGGAGATGGTAGTATCCAGATGACAATTACTGAATTGGCTACTGCAGTACAAGAGAATGCTAATATAAAAATTGCCATAATTAATAATGGTTACTTGGGCATGGTTCGTCAGTGGCAGCAGCTATTTTATGATGCCCGTTATGCTGAAACACCCATTAGTAGCCCCGATTATTTAAAGATTTCAGAGGCGTATGGTCTGCCAGGCCATAGGGTACAAACCCGTGCTGAGATTCCTAATGTAATTAATATGGCAAAAAAAAATGAAGGCCCCGTCCTTATAGAGTTTGTAGTGGAGCAACATGATATGGTTTATCCTATGGTGCCAGCTGGCGCTGATTTGAATGCTATGATCAACAGGCCGAAAAATAAGCAATTTCAAGAAATAGAAGAATAAAGGAATTAATAAGTAATGAAGCAAACCTTAATCGTATTTGTTCAGGATGAGCCTGGCGTATTAAATAGGATCTCCAGTCATATCCGACGGCGAAACTTTAATATTGAAAGTCTGGTGGCAGGCCGGACCGAAAAGAAAGGTATTACCAGAATGACCGTTGTGTTAAATGAACCTGACCAAACCAAACAACGGATTGTAGTCAATAGTTTAAAACAACTTATTGATGTATATGATGTAATTGATGCGACCAAAATTGAAAGCCATATACGAGAATATGCATTGGTTAAAGTTGCCATAAAGAAAAATGATTTGGCAGATGTGGAAAAAGTAGTTAAAAGTATTCATGGTAATATTATTGAAAGTAGTGATGATGCTACCATCTTTGAATTGACGGGTTATGAAGAAGAAGTAGAATTAGCAATTTCGCAACTTGAGCGATATAACGTATTAGAAATTGTTCGTTCAGGGAAAGTAGCCATGGCTTCCGGTAATTACGCGGAAAATCAGCCTGAGTTAAACAAGACAGAACCAAATTGGTCAACCCGTAGAATTCTGGAATCCTTTTAACAAAAGCTTTGAATTAAATCTTTGGAGACAAAATGAAAGAATTAAATATTAATGGATATTCTGAAACCATTATTGAACGGTCAGATTTTCCACAAGAAAAATGTAAAGCTATATTAAAAGATGAAGTTACAGCCATCCTTGGATATGGCCCACAAGGTTATGGTCAAGGAATGAATATGCGTGATCAGGGGTATAATGTCATCTTGGGGCTACGCCGCGGACTTAGTTGGGATAAGGCTTTAAGTGATGGATGGCTGGAAGGTGAAAATCTTTTTGAAATTTCTGATGCCGCAAAGCGAGGGACTATAATTCAATTTCTACTTTCTGATGCTGGACAAATTCAAGCATGGCCTACAGTTAAAGAGCACTTGAACGAAGGTGATGCTCTTTATTTTTCACACGGTTTCGGTGTTGTCTTTAATGATCACACTAATATTGTTACACCAGATAATATAGATGTAATGCTCGTAGCTCCCAAAGGTAGCGGTTTAACAGTGCGAACGCATTTTAAATCGGGACGCGGAATTAATGCTTCATTTGCAATCCATCAGGATTTTACAGGTAAGGCTAGAGACCGTTGTATTGCAACAGCATTTGCAATAGGCTCAGGGCATTTATTCGAAACGACTTTTGAAAAGGAAGTCCATAGTGATTTGACTGGTGAAAGATGTGTATTAATGGGACTTCTTCAAGGAGCCTTTTTAGCACAATATGAAGTCTTACGTGAAAATGGACATTCTCCATCTGAGGCTTATAATGAAACGATCGAAGAAGCATTACAAAGTCTTTATCCGCTGGTAGCAGAAAATGGTATGGATTGGATGTATGCAAATTGCTCTACAACAGCTCAGCGTGGAGCTTTGGATTGGGCACCCAAATTCAGAGATACCTTAAAACCAGTTATTGAAGAATGTTATCAAAAAGTATTGAGCGGCGAAGAAGCCAAACGTGCAATTGAATCCAACTCAAAATTAGATTACAGGGAGACACTGGAAAAAGAATTAGCTGCAATTAATGATCAGGAAATGTGGGTTGCTGGAAAGGAATTACGGCAATTGCGCCCAGAGAATCTCTAATCATATTATGAAATCATTAAAATTAACAATTCTTCCAGGTGATGGTATAGGCCCAGAAGTAATGGATGCCGCCCTGGGTATCTTGGATGTTATAGGTGCTCACTATAACCTGAATTTTGAATTTCAGTCAGAATTAATGGGCGGGGCATCAATTGATCGATGTGGCGAGCCTATTACTGTAGATGTTTTGGAAAAATGCAAGGCATCTGATGCTGTACTTTTAGGTGCTGTGGGAGGACTTAAGTGGGATGACTTACCTCCAGAAAAAAAACCTGAAAAAGGGTTGTTACGCCTTAGGGAAGAGTTAGGATTGTTTTGCAATCTTCGCCCTGCGAAGATTTATACCCCATTGGCAGATGCATCAACACTTAAAAGGGATGTAATTGTAGGCTCGGATATAATGGTGGTCCGTGAATTAACAAGTGGAATTTATTTTGGTGAGCCTAGGGGCCTTAATCGAGATGAAGGTTATAATACACTTTATTATAAAAGAAATGAGGTAGAGAGGATTGCCAAATCAGCCTTTAAGCTAGCGCAAAAACGTAATGGCCATGTTACATCAGTAGATAAGTCCAATGTATTAGATAGTTCGCAGTTTTGGCGGAATATTGTTCATGAAGTTCATAAGGATTTTAAAGATGTTCCTTTAACAGACATGCTTGTTGATAATGCTGCTATGCAATTAGTACGTGATCCTAAGCAGTTTGATGTCGTAGTCACTCAAAATTTATTCGGGGATATATTAAGTGATATTACCGCTATACTTACCGGCAGTTTAGGTATGCTTCCATCGGCCAGTATTGGTGATACCCATGCCTTATATGAGCCTGTCCATGGGACAGCACCAGATATTGCCGGACAAAATAAAGCTAATCCGATTGCCATGATTAGTTCCGTAGCCATGATGTTGGAAATCACTCTAAATCTGCCTCAGGCAGCATTGGAGTTAAATCAAGCGATTGAATCCGTATTAAATGAAGGATATAGGACTTTGGATATTGCATCTGAAGGTTCGATCATTATTTCAACAACTGATATGAGGGATCAAATAATCCAAACCTTTGAAAAAAATGTAGTTCAAGTTACTAATATGTCTTCTCAAGAATTTGTAAAGGAAAAAAGATGAGTGAAAAAATTATAGTATTTGATACAACATTGCGGGATGGTGAACAAGCGCCAGGTGCATCCCTCAACGTATATGAAAAGTTGGAAATTGCAAAACAAATGGAGCGACTTAATGTGGATGTTATTGAAGCAGGATTCCCAGTCTCATCGCAAGCACAGTTTGAAGCTGTCCAGCGGATTGCTGATTCTGTTGATGCAACCATCGCTGGTTTAGCTCGGACAATTGAAGCTGATATAGATGCTTGTAGGAAGGCGTTGCAAGGTGCTGATCTCTCTCGTATTCATACATTTATTGGCACATCTGATATCCATCTACAGGGAAAATTTGGAGCAGCTCGTTATGGGAAATCACTAAAAGAGAAAAGAAAGACCATAATGAAAATGGCTCATAATGCGGTTCGATATGCAAAAACATTTACAGATGATGTCGAATTTTCTCCTGAAGATGCAGGAAGAACAGATATTGGCTATTTATCAGAAGTGATAGAAACTGTTATTTCTGCCGGAGCGACCACTGTGAATATCCCTGACACAACCGGCTACACTATGCCGGAAGAATTCGGTGCCAAGATTGCAGAAATAAAAAGTAGAGTGAGTAATATTAATAAAGCTGTGATAAGCGTCCATTGCCACAATGACCTTGGGCTTGCAGTAGCAAATTCATTAAGTGCCATATCTAATGGTGCGCGGCAAGTAGAATGCACTATTAATGGCATAGGTGAACGAGCAGGAAATGCCAGTATGGAAGAAATTGTGATGGCACTTAATGTTCGTTCCAATTTTTGGGATTTTCATACAAATATCAACACCGAAGAAATATATAATACCAGCCGTATGGTTTCTGGGTTTACAGGAATGTTGGTTCAGCCTAATAAAGCTATCGTAGGAGAAAATGCATTTGCTCATGAATCGGGGATACACCAGGATGGTATGTTAAAGAATAGGCATACCTATGAGATTATGACCCCAGAATCGGTAGGCATTGTTAAAAATAAAATTATTTTGGGACGTCACTCAGGCCGCCATGGACTTTCAGCACGTATGGAAGCACTTGGTTATGAGATATCAGATGAAAACATGGATAATCTTTATGAGAGATTTTTAGAGTTGGCTGATAAAAAGAAAGAAATTTATGATGAAGATCTCCGGGTACTTATGGGAGATAAAGCTGAAAGTGATAATGGATTTTATCATCTTGATTATCTCCATGTTAACCTAGGGACTACAACGATTGCTACTGCTACAGTCAGGATTAAATCTAAAAACAAAATCTGTGAAGAATCAGCAACAGGTGATGGCCCTGTAGATGCTTGTTTTCGTGCGATCAGCCGAGCGATTAATTTCCAAGAGCAGGTAAAACTGGAGCATTACCAGGTACGCTCTATTACAGCTGGGAAAGGTGCTCTTGGTGAAGTTACCACTCGTCTAAATATCCTTGGCACCGCATATACAGGAAAGGGAGTATCCACAGACACGATCCGTGCCAGTGCAAAATCTTACCTGCATGCTCTAAATCATTTTGAGTCCATGAAAGATATGGATAATCTTTTTGAAAAAATTACTGAAACTATCTAATTATGGCTGGTAGTACCTTATATGATAAACTTTGGGATATCCATACAGTACGTAACAATGAAGATGGAACAAGTCTTCTTTATATTGATCGCCAGCTAATCCATGAAGTAACATCACCACAAGCCTTTGAAGGATTAAAGCTAACTGGTCGTAATCTTTGGCGATCTACTGCTAATGTGGCTGTTCCAGACCACAATATTCCTACCCAAAACAGGGATGAAGGAATTACTGATCCTGTATCCAAGTTGCAGGTAGATACTTTGGATAAAAATTGTGATACATTCAATATTATGGAATTTAAAATGTCAAATCCAAACCAAGGGATAGTACATGTTATAGGACCTGAACAAGGATTAACATTACCTGGGATGACTATTGTTTGTGGGGATTCCCATACATCTACCCATGGTGCCCTTGGTGCTCTAGCTTTTGGGATTGGTACATCAGAAGTGGAGCATGTGTTAGCTACTCAATGTCTTATCCAGAAAAAATCAAAAAATATGCTGGTTAAAGTAGATGGACAATTGCAATCAGGTGTAACAGCAAAAGATTTGATTCTAGCTATTATTGGGAATATTGGCACATCAGGCGGGACAGGACATACCATTGAATTTTCCGGTGAGACAATCCGTTCTTTATCAATGGAAGGACGCATGACAATATGCAACATGGCAATTGAAGCGGGTGCACGTGCTGGATTGATAGCTGTCGATGAAAAAACTCTTAATTATGTGGAAGGGAAACCTTACGCCCCAAAAGGGAATATGTGGTTAAAGGCAGTTAATTATTGGCAGACTCTTCAAAGTGACTCAGATGCTATTTTTGATAAAATAGTAGAAATGGATGCTAATAAAATCAAGCCCATGGTTACTTGGGGCACATCTCCAGAAATGGTAACAGATGTGGATGGGGTCATTCCTGTTTCTGCGAGGGGCTCGATGCCACAGGCCTTGTCTTATATGGGTCTTAAGGAAGGTACAGCCATAAAAGATATCACATTGGATAAAGTTTTTATTGGTTCCTGCACAAATTCACGAATTGAAGATCTTCGTGAAGCAGCTAGGATTGTAATTGGTAAAAAAGTAGCGAACTCAATAAAATTAGCTATGGTTGTCCCCGGTTCGGGACCAGTCAAATATCAAGCAGAGAAGGAGGGGTTAGACAAGATATTTTTAGATGCAGGATTTGAATGGCGTGAGCCAGGCTGTTCTATGTGTTTGGCTATGAATTCTGACCGTTTAAATCCGGGTGAGCGTTGTGCATCAACATCTAACCGAAACTTTGAAGGGCGTCAGGGGAGAGGTGGTCGGACCCATTTAGTAAGTCCAGCCATGGCAGCTGCAGCTGCTATAAATGGTCACTTTGTCAATGTAGCTAGAGATTGGAATAAATAAAATGGAAAAATTTCAAACTTTTACTGGAATAGTTGCTCCTCTAGATCGTGCTAATATTGATACGGATGCCATTATTCCAAAACAATTTTTAAAATCTATTAAACGAACTGGCTTTGGTCCAAACCTATTTGATGAATGGCGATATTTAGATACTGGCGAACCGGGCCAAGATTGTAGTAACCGGCCACTGAATAAGGATTTTGTTCTAAATAAAAAACGATTTATAGATGCTTCAATTTTATTAACAGGTGAAAATTTTGGATGTGGATCCAGTCGAGAACATGCACCCTGGGCCTTGTTGGATTATGGTATTAAAACAGTTATTGCAGAAAGTTTTGCAGATATTTTTTACAATAACTGTTTTAAAAATGGAATCCTTCCTATTACCTTGGGGAAAAATCTCATCCAGAGTCTTTTTAAAAAAACTGAAGCCGAAAAAGGGTTTTTTCTAATAGTAGATCTAGAAAAGCAGTTATTAACAGATCCCAAAGGTGAATCTTTAGGCTTTCAATTAGAAGCTTTCAGAAAGAGCATACTATTGAAAGGGCTTGATGAGATTGGATCAACGCTAACTTATAAGGAAGAGATACAAAAATTTGAATTACACCATAAAAAAGGGCAGCCGTGGCTGTTTACAAACAGATGAATAAAAAATTAAAAAAAATCGAATTATTTGATACGACACTCAGAGATGGGACTCAAGGAGAAGGAGTTAATCTTTCCGTGGATGATAAATTACGGATTGCTGCTAAGCTAGATGAATTTGGCATTAATATTATTGAGGGTGGCTGGCCTGGGAGTAACCCAAAGGATCAGGAATTTTTTCAGCGTTCAAGCGAATTAAATTTGCAACAAGCACAAATATGTGCTTTTGGTTCAACAGCACGTTGGCCAGATAAAATTGAATCTGATCCTAATCTAAATGCACTGTTAGATGCTGAAACACCAGTGATTACACTTTTTGGAAAAACTTGGGAGCTTCATTCTGAAAAAGGCCTGGGATTAAATGAATATGAGAATGCCCAGCTTATTGAAAAATCAATCTCTTTTTTAGTAAAAGAGGGAAAACGAGTCATTTTTGATGCTGAGCACTTTTTTGATGGATATAAGGCTTCTCCATCATTTGCATTATCGATGTTAGAAGCAGCACAAAGAGGTGGAGCAGATACTCTAGTATTATGTGATACAAATGGCGGCTCCTTACCAGGGTTTATTAAAAATGCTACCGATAAAGTAGCTAGGAAATATAATACTCGTGTTGGAATTCATGTTCATAATGATGGAGGTCTCGCTACAGCAAATACATTAGCTGCTGTTGAGGCAGGAGTCACGCATGTCCAGGGGACGATTAATGGTGTTGGTGAACGATGTGGGAATGCGAATCTGGGTATAATCATACCTAATCTAATTTTGAAAATGGATTATGAGACTCAATCAAAAATCAATTTAGAAAATTTGACACATTTAACCCATTTTGTGTATGGCAGCATGAATCGTCATCCCGATGATCAAGCCCCTTATGTTGGAAAATCAGCCTTCGCACACAAGGGGGGTATTCATGTTAGTGCGGTAATGAAAGATAGTAGAATGTATGAACATATTGACCCTAAGGTTATTGGAAACCACCAAAGGGTACTCATATCAGACCTAGCTGGACAAAGTAATATTCGATTCAAGGCAGATGAACTTAATGTGGCATTAAATGGAGATAATAAATTAACAAAGGATATAGTCCTTCATATTAAATCCTTGGAACACGAAGGTTACCAATTTGAAGGAGCTGAGGCTTCTTTCGAACTTATGCTTCTTGAAAGAAAGGGTGCTTTTACACCGTTTTTTGATGTAATGAGTTCCAGAGTTAATGTGAACTATGATCATTCTGGACATAATAAAGCAGATGCCATGTTGAAAGTTGTTGTAGATGGTGAAGTTGAGCAAACAGCTGCAGATGGTGTAGGCCCAGTTGATGCTTTAAATAATGCATTAAAAAAAGCATTAATTCGATTTTATCCTCAATTGAATGAATTAAAACTTACTGATTATAAAGTTCGTGTATTAAATGAAGAGGACGGCACTAGTGCCAAAGTTCGTGTCTTGATTGAAAGTTCGGATGGCATAGCTAGTTGGACAACCATTGGTGTTTCAGAAAATATTATTGAAGCCACATGGCAGGCACTGAGGGATAGTTTTAATTATCGTTTATTAAAGACAGAAGTAAATCAGAAAATAAATATAAATAAAAAAGAAAAAACACATGCCTAATCATTGGGAAAAATATGGCTTAATGGTGAAACACTCCATATAACTACCAGGTTTTAATTTTTAATTATTAAAAATGTATAAGGAAAAGAAAATTTATTCTTTATATAACCCACAGGTCTTTCACGATGCCTGTGGTATTGGATTCATTGTAACAAGATCTGGAAAACCAGAGAAAAGAATACTTCCTTTAGCTATAAAATCATTAAAACGACTATCTCACCGTGGAGCAAAGTCTTATGATCGGAAATCTGGTGATGGTTCAGGTATCCTTATAGACTTACCGAAAACATTTTTTAGAACTGTTCTTCGTAATGAGTTTAATAAGTCTATTCCCGGAAGAGAAATTTTAGCAGTAGCTATGGTTTTCACAACTGCATATGAGCGGAAGTGGCTTGAAAAACTATTTGCAATACAATTAAAGGAATCGGGATTTCGCTTACATGCAGTCAGGTGTGTTCCTACAGAAAATAAATCTTTAGGTGAGCTTGCCTTTAAAACTAAACCTATAATATTACAGTTCATTGTTTCTGGAAAAAAAATCAGGAAAAAGAATTTTGAGACTAGTTTGTATCTTCTAAGAAAAATAATTGAGAAAAAGATATTAAATGAAAGAAAAAAATCATACATCTGTTCTTTTTCATCAAAAATAATTGTGTATAAGGGGCTGATGGCATCAGCACAGCTCGATCAGTTTTACCTTGATCTTCGCGATAAGGATTTTGTTGTAAAAATGGTTTTATTTCACGAACGCTTTTCTACTAATACAGGATCTGCTTGGGCCATGGCCCAGCCGTTTCAAATGGTTGCTCACAATGGTGAATTCAATACCATAAAAGGAAACAGGTTATGGATGAAAGCTCGTGAAAAAGAAATTTCATCAAAATTTTGGGGATCAGATTTAGATAACTTAAAACCAATAATAGAACCTACCGGAAGCGATTCAAAAAGTTTTGATAATGTATTGGAGTTTCTAGTAAGAAGTGGGCGGAATATTTTTGATAGTATTATGATTATGATTCCGGATACATATTCTCAAAAAAAGAAATACTACAGTAACAGAAATATGAATAGAAAAATGCGTGATTATTTTGTATATCATGAAAACTTTATAGAACCATGGGATGGCCCTGCTGCAGTTGTTTACACCGATGGTGACTTTATAGGTGCTAAAATGGATCGTAATGGTTTACGTCCTCTAAGATATACTATTACAAAGGATAATCTTGTCATAATGGCATCAGAAGCGGGTATTCTTGAAGTGGATGATGATAACCTAATTCTTCACCACCATATGAAATCGGAAGAAATATTTGGCGTATCTCTATCTGATGGCGCAATTATAAAAAATAAAGAATTGAAAATTAGGGAGGCATCAAAAAAACCCTATGGTCAGCTCTTAAAAAATAATTTGCACGTTTTAAATAGACAAAACACTTCCGATGAATTTGGAATATTTGGAATACCTCCAGATGGGTTTGATCAGCGTTTAAGAGTTGCGCTTGGATGGTCAAAGGAAGATCTCACTAAATTTTTAATTCCAATGGCTACAAATAGAAGAGAACCATTGGGATCAATGGGGGATGATACTCCTTTGGCTGCAATTTCACAAATTGACCGCAGGTTTTATGATTATTTTAAACAGTGGTTTGCACAGGTTACAAATCCACCAATTGATTCGATAAGAGAACGATCTGTCATGAGCTTATATAAATACCTCGGTAGTGAGGATAATTTATTAAATACTCGACCGACATTTAATGGAGCTATAAGAATAACGAGCCCAGTATTATCACCAAATGAAATTTTAAAACTCCATGGCTATAAAGATTGGTTTATGCATAAAAAATTTATTTGTCACTATAAAAAATCTGCGAACCTAGGTTTAAAACTGCAACGAATTAATTATAATTCTGCAAAATCTGTAGAAAATGGGGCAAAGATTATTTTTTTAAGTGATGAGGGATTAAAATGTGGCGCCTTGCCTATACCAATGCCCCTGGTTGTTTCATCCGTACATAATTATTTAGTTAAGAAAAAGTTAAGAAGTAATGTTTCAATTATTTGCATTGCGGGTGATGTTGTTGAAGACCATCACATTGCAGTTTTAATAGCTTTAGGCGCTAGCGCGGTATATCCCTATATGGCTTATGAACTAATCAGAGAATATTTTAATGATGATGATTGGGCTGAAAAAATGAGTAACTATCGTTATGCACTTGAAAAAGGGTTACTCAAGATTATGTCCAAAATGGGAATATCTACTATAAGTAGCTATCATGGTAGTATGTTGCTACATTCTATAGGACTGGGTCCAAAAATTTCCAAATCTCATTTCCCTACTATTCCAAGCTATTTAGGTGGGGTTGAGATTGAAAATATTCATAATTCTTTATTGAAACGTCATGAGATTGCTTTTGATGTAAAAAAGAATGGAATGGTAGAAAAAGGATTATACAGGTATAGAAAAAAGGGCGAGGCTCATGGGTTTAGCCCTGTAAATTTTAAAAAAATACAATCTGTATCCGAAAATAATAAGGTTACCAAATCCTCTGCTGAAATTGATATTGTTTATATTAGAGATTTTTTCAAGATAGTAAGTAAAAGAATTTCTATTAATATTGATATGGTAGAGTCATCAGAATCAATTCTTAAGCGAATTGGGTCAGGTGGAATCTCCTTTGGAGCAATTTCTGAAAAATCTCATCGGGAACTTGCTAGAGGCTTTACTTTAGTTGGCGCAAGAAGTAATACAGGAGAAGGAGGTGAGTTGGAAGACCGTTACAGTGTATCTAATCCTGATAAAAATGTGAATTCTTATGTAAAACAGATTGCGAGTGGAAGATTTGGAGTCAATGTTGAGTACCTTACGGCAGCACGCGAAATACAAATAAAAATGGCACAGGGTGCGAAACCAGGTGAAGGAGGGCAACTTCCTGGGTTCAAAGTTTCAAATCTAATTGCTTCAGCCAGATCATCAACACCTGGCATGCCATTAATTAGTCCACCACCTCACCATGATATATATAGTATTGAAGACATCAAACAATTAATTTATGATTTAAAAGTAGTAAACCCGCGTGCAAAAGTATCTGTAAAGCTAGTGGCTCAACCAGGTATTGGTACAATTGCATCTGGAGTTGTAAAGGCAGGCGCCGATATTATTTTGATTTCTGGTGCAGATGGAGGGACAGGAGCAAGTCCATTAGGTTCTTTAAAACATGCAGGTTTCCCTTGGGAATATGGGTTAGCAGAATCTCACCAGGTTCTTCATGCAAATGGGCTTCGTGACAGAGTTATACTTAGGGTAGATGGTGGAATTAAATGGGCAAGAGACATTATCATTGCGGCTATTCTTGGTGCGGAGGAATACGATTTTGGTACTGCTGCTTTAGTTTCTTTAGGGTGCATTATGGCTAGACAATGTCATTTAAATACTTGTCCTGCAGGCATTGCTACAAATGATGAAAAATATATGAAAAAATTTAAGGGCAAAGCTGAGAATATTAGTTATTATTTAGAAAATATTACCCAGGAAATAAGATTAGAATTATCTGAAATGGGGTATATGCATTTGCAGTCGATTATAGGGCGTACAGATTTATTAAGTATCAATAGAAAGTATAATGGATATATGAAAAGTCGCGGACTCAATTTTGATATCCTGTTAAATAAAGGTGCAAAAAATGGATTGCCATTACAATCTGATATGAAAGTACAATATACCGATGTAAGGCAGAAAAAAACCATTGATGAAGAAATTATCAATGAAATACGATCGGAAATGTTAACTCATGGTCATGCTGTTATTTATAAAAATATAAAAAACACTGATAGAGCAATTGGTGCGCGTATATCAGGTGAAATTTCTTTTCTTTATGGAAGAAATAATTTTAAAGGGAGTATTCAGTGCCGTTTATTTGGTACAGCCGGACAAAGTTTTGGCGCATTTTTAAGTAAAGGCATAGAATTACGTTTAAAAGGGATTGCCAATGATTATGTCGGCAAAGGCATGTCATCAGGTTTGATTACTATTCGTATGCCCGAAAAAATTCGTAGACAGGATAAAGACCATACCGTTATTGGAAATGTGGCCCTCTATGGAGCGACGGGAGGTCAAATATTTGTTGCAGGTAGAGGAGGTGAAAGATTTGCCGTTAGGAATAGCGGCGCATCTGGTGTTATTGAAGGGATAGGTAACCATGGATGTGAATACATGACACAGGGAACAATCATTATTCTTGGGCAAATAGGGAAAAATTTCGGCGCAGGCATGACAGGCGGTGTTGCTTATGTTTATTCCAAGAAAAAAAAGCTAGAAAACTATATAAATAAAGATTTTATTAATGAAGTTAATTTGGATAAAAAGGATCAAAGCTTGGTTTTAAGGCTACTAAGGAACCACAATTTTCACACTGATTCATCTATAGGTAAAAAGATTATAAATAACTGGGATAATGAAATAATATTTTTTAAGAAATTAATACCAACTGCCATGGATATTGTGGATTTGGACAATATTTATAATTTACATGTGGCGGATCGAATCAATGTGGTTTTAAATGAGTAGTTATTTAAGGATCAATAATGCCATTATTTCATATATTTATAATATATAGTTAAAATACATTATATATTAATTATTATAAAGTTATTAATTATATAATAATAATATATTTATACATATTACTTTATAATTTTATAATATTCTTGATTATTATTCTTATTAAAATTAATATTATATGTTAATATCATTAATATAATAATATTATAATGATATTATATAAATATATTTAATATTATAAGGGATGAGGCTATGTCAAAAAAAATAATCTTACACTTCTTAGTAATTATTTCAGGGTTCACAACTATTTATGGAGAATGGGGAGTTTCATGTGATATATATAGTCGATATGTGTGGAGAGGTACTGATTTTGGAAATAGCCCATCGATTCAGCCCGGTATTTCATATACTACAGGTCCCTTAACTTTGGGTGCGTGGAGTGCATGGCAATATAGCGGAAGTGGAAATGAGAATGACTTATATGTGACTTACACAATCGGCGATTATTCATTAACCTTTACAGATTATTATTTCCCAGGACCCTCTTCTAGTGGTGATTTCACCGTATTTGCACCAGATACAGGAGCTCACAATATAGAAATATCTCTTGGCGGTTCCTTTAGTGGGGTAGGGTTAACAGCAGCAATGTTTATTATTGAGCCAGGTTTTTATGGTGCATTCGAAGATGAAAAAGCTCCAATGTCAAAATACATTAATCTTTCTTATGGCTCTTTCATGATTGGTTTAGGAAATGGAGGCTATACATCTGATGGTGGGTTTACGGCGATTGAATTAGGGGTATCCGCGAGCAATGATAAATTTAAATGCTCATGGATTTTAAATCCTGATTCTGGTTTGGCCTTTCTTATTATCGGTATGAGTCTATAAAATAATATAGGAATCAAAAAAATGAAAAAAATTAGAATTTTATTTATTTGTTTATTTTGCACGAATTTTTCATTATTACTTGCTAATAGTGATCCAACAACTTCAGATGCCATATTTACTGTTAATAATACCTGGATGCTCGTTGCAACAATTTTAGTATTTATAATGCATTTAGGATTTGCAAGTTTAGAGGCAGGACTTACTCGATCAAAAAATACAGTAAACATTCTTTTTAAAAATGTTTCTATCATTGCCATTGGTATTTTGAGTTATGCTATTTGTGGATTTAACTTAATGTATCCAGGTGATTTCAATAGCTACTTTGGATTTGCCGGTTTTGGTATAAATAATCCAGTAGGTTCGGCAGGGTTGATTGATTATGCTGGTGGAGCTTATACTTATTTCACAGATTTTATATTTCAAGCTATGTTCGCTGCAACAGCTGCAACTATTGTTTCTGGAGCTGTGGCAGAAAGAATAAAGCTATCATCATTCCTGATATTCTCAGCTGTATATGTAGCAATAATATATCCCATAGCAGGTTCTTGGAAGTGGGGTGGAGGCTGGTTAGATCAACTTGGTTTTTATGATTTTGCAGGATCTACTTTGGTACATGGTGTTGGAGGTTGGGCTGCACTTGTAGGCGCAATTATACTAGGACCTAGAATTGGTAAATATGGGAAAAATGGAAAAATGAAACCAATTTTAGGCCATAATATGCCACTTGCAACTATTGGTGTTTTTCTTTTATGGTTTGGTTGGTATGGATTTAATGGAGGGTCAGTACTTTCTGCAGATCCTGGTGCTGTATCTTTAGTGTTTGTTACTACCACTTTAGCAGCAGCAGCGGGTGTGATTGGAGCAATGGCTACGTCTTGGTTTATAAGTCAAAAACCAGATTTATCAATGATATTAAATGGTTCATTATCTGGGTTGGTTGGTATCACAGCTGGTGCAGACGTTATCAGTCCAATGAACTCTGTATTAGTTGGTTTTATTTCGGGTATCATTGTGGTTTTATTTGTAATACAATTAGATAAATTAAAAATTGATGATCCTGTTGGCGCTATATCTGTCCACCTTGTTTGCGGTATCTGGGGAACTCTTGCTGTCGGTATTTTTAGTCCCCTACACAGTTTATATGTTCAAGCGTTGGGTATTTTAGCATATGGATTTATCAGTCTTATTGGTTCAATTCTGATCTTTTTAGCATTGAAACATACCATTGGCCTAAGAGTCTCAGAAGATGAAGAAATTATAGGACTTGATATTGGAGAACATGATATGGAGTCATATGCTGGCTTTGAAATTTTCACTGTAGAATAGGAGAATTTATTAATGAAACTAATTATTGCAATTATTCAGCCGGAAGAATTACCGGCAATTAAAGAAGAACTTCTCAAAAGGAAAATTTACAAGTTTACCATTTCCAATGTTAGAGGTCAGGGAAAAGAAATTCCGGTAAAGGAGGTCTATCGAGGCATATCTCATGAAATTAGTCTATTAAAAAAAGTTAGGCTTGAGATTGCAGTCAATGATGATTTTGTAGAAGCTGCTATAGAAGCTATTACTACAGTAGCCAAAAAGGATAAGGATAAAGGCCGAGGTAAGATATTTATTCTTGCTATTGAAGAGTGTATCCGTATACGAACTGGTGAAAAAGGTAAGGAAGCAATTGGGTGAAAATTAATTATGGATAATCTATATTATTTTTCGTAAACCAGAGTTGGCAAGTAAATCTCATCAAAAATTTATTTCTTCACCCAGAGATTTGTCAATTTACTAATCAGATTTGATCGCGGTTCCCAAACTTTAATAATATTTAATATAAATTGTGATTTAATTCTTGTAAATAAACACTGGTAACTATATTAAATTACTAAATATATATTATTATATTGAACAAATACTTAATATTACTATATAATTAACAATATTATTTTAATAATTTAAATAAAGAATAGAAAATTAATATTCCTATAAATATAGCACTTTTTGGATTTGGTCGTATTGGAAGAAATCTATTCCGATTAGCAAGTAAAGATCCCCGTTTTAACATAGTTGCTATTAGCGAACACAGTCATGTGGAAGCATTGCACTACCTGTTGGTTCGTGATTCCGTGCATGGCGCACTAGATGATAATGATATCCAGTTAGATGGAGACTCCTTCATTGTTCATGGGAAAAAAATACGTATTCTGCCAGGGAAAAAACCAGGAGAAGTTCCTTGGATTACGTTGGGCGTGGATGTCGTTGTTGATGCTACAGGTAAATATTTAAAACGTGATGAATTAAATAAACACATTAAAGCCGGAGCAAAACGTGTTATTGTTTCCCGTATGCCCGAAGATGAAATTGATCGAATTATTATTCATGGTGTAAATGAGGATACCATATCAAAATCAGATAAAATTATTTCTGCTACATCCTCTACAACCCAGGTATTAGCTCTTATGTTGAAAATTCTCAATCAGCACTATTCTGTAAAGCGAGCAATGATGACTACCGTACATGCGTTTACATCGGATCAGCCTTTGGTGGACGCAATAGGACTGGATTTACGTAGATGCCGATCAGCAGTTAAAAATATTATTCCCAATACTACTTCTGCTCCGGAGATAGTTGAGAAATTGATGCCAGAATTCACTGGGAAAATTGATGGAATAGCATTCAATGTTCCAGTTCCAAATGGATCTTGTGTTGACTTGACTACAGAACTGGAATTGATGCCTACTGTAGATGAAATAAACCAGACATTGAAAGAAGAATCAGAAAATACATATAAAGGTATTATGGGCTACACAGATGATCCTATTGTTTCCTGCGATGTAATTGGCCGTGATGAGACTATGGTTTTTGATGCTCAGGCTACCATGATTAACTCAAAATCCTTATTGAAAACAATTTGCTGGTATGATAATGGTTGGGGATTCTCAAAAAGAATTTTGGATACGATCGAACTTTATGCCAAGGAAAATATTCGCTAATGAAAATTGCAATAAATGGATTTGGAAGAATTGGAAGGTCTGTATTCAGAGTTCTTAATAATAATAAAGAAATTGAAATCGTAGCCATCAACGATATTTTCGATAAAGGTTCCCTCGTATATTTACTGAAATATGATACCGTCATGGGTCGGTTCCCTGGAGATGTCTCCTTAAATGGGGATCTGTTGATTACAGCTAATCAAAGGGTAAAATTATTGGCAGAACGAATTCCTAGGCAATTACCCTGGCATGAATTAGGAGTAGATATTGTTATAGAATCTACAGGAATATTCCGGCAAAGATCCCAATTGGAGGATCACATTTCTGCTGGAGCAAAAAGGGTAATTTTAACTGTTCCTGCGAAAGATGAAATTGATTATACTGTTGTATTGGGTGTAAATGATAATGGTTTAACAAAAAATCATCGTATCGTATCCAATGCCAGTTGCACTACAAATTGTTTAGCACCTATGGCGAAAGTACTCCATGAAGCATTTGGAATTGAGTTAGGTATAATCAATACGATTCATGCATATACCAATGACCAGCGTTTGGCTGATGTTCCTCATTCAGACTGGAGAAGGAGTCGTGCTGCGGCTGAAAATGTAATTCCTACAACAACGGGTGCTGCACGTGCTGTGGGTAAAGTATTACCGGAGCTTAATGGTAAACTAGATGGAATAGCTATGCGAGTACCGGTTCCAGATGGCTCGGTCGTAGATTTCAATGTACGTTTACAACATGAAGTCACAGTTGAAACAATTAATGATGCTGTACGATCGGCTGCAGATGATGGTCCCATTTCAAAAGTATTACAATATTCTAATTTACCAGTTGTATCAACAGACATTATTGGGAATAAGTATTCTTCCATTTTTGATGCACCATTTACAAGGGTAATTAAGGGAAATTTTGTAAAAACACTGAATTGGTATGATAATGAATGGGGATATGCCAGCAGAGTAGTGGATCTTATAGGATTGCTAGGAAAATTGATCTAATTCAAGCAAACAGCAATATAGCTTACTGGCATTTTTTAGCATTGTAGGTATATGTTTTTAACAAATAAATTTATTGCCTGCTCGTTCTATGGTTTTGTATCAGACCATATTTATTAAGGCTAGAATTCTCCTATATCATTATCAACAATTACAGTCAATTCTGTGGTATAGTTTTTTCATCAATCTTTTAAAATGACTTGTTCAAATACTTATAATACTGGAATAATAATTATATAACTAAGATGTTAGTAAAGGATAAATTATTTACTTTTGCACAGCAATGCGGTATATCGGATCAAATGCAATCTAGATCAGTATTGATATTTGAATTACTGGAAACAGTTTTTTATAGGTTAGATAACTCTAAAGAACTTGAATTTAAGACTATATTAAATTCTCTTCTATCTATAGGAGATCATACTTCTTTGAATAATTCCATATTATCAACTCTGGAAACATGGTCAAATGAAGATCTATATCAAGTATTGAAATTTATGGGAACCTACTTTCACTTACTTAACCAAGCAGAGCTAAGTGAAATTATATCAATAAATAGAAATCGATCAAATAATGCTACATTCGATATTCCCAAAGCTGATTCTATTTTTGCTAGCATTAAAATGTTAAAACAGAAAAACATAAATTTTGATGAAGCAATGTCAATTCTTAAAAGTATTAAGATACACCCTACATTTACAGCCCATCCTACGGAATCTAGAAGGCAATCCTCCATAGATAAACAAAAATATATTATTAAAAAGATTAATCAAATTTTATTTGATCCAATTGGCGAAAAAGAAAAAGAAAACCTTATGAATGAGGTAAAGCGACTATGTACATTGCTTATGATGACAGATGATATCCGTTCGCACAGAATATCCATAAGAGATGAAATAAATAATACAATAAATAATACCTTAGATGCGCTTTGGAATGCGGTACCCAGACTTTCACATGATATTGCATCAGCATTTGAAATCTATTATAACAAAAAAATCACTATTCCTAATTTCATTAGATTCCATAATTGGGTAGGGGGGGATAGAGACGGCAATCCTGAAGTAACTCATGATATTACTGAATATGCAATCCAAACTCAAAAAATACATATAGCGGGGAAATATATCGATGCGTTGAATATGCTATACGATGACCTAAGCATAACAGTAAAAGACCAAACAAAGCTTATAAAGTTACAGAATTCTATTGAAGCTGATATAATCAATTTGGATATAGATGAAAAAATTCAAAAACAGCTCAAACTAGAACCATTCCGACTAAAGATATTGTGTCTGAAACAAAAATTAGAGCGTCATAAAGAAAAATTAACCATCCATTACAAAAACCCAGATTATATATCTAAAGAATTCATATCTGAACTGAAGATTATCCAATCATCTCTCAAATTATTATCAACTAAAAATAAAATTGATATTGGACCTATCAGCGATTTAATAATTCAAGCAGAAATATTTGGTTTTAACATGATGAGCTTGGATATACGTGAACATTCAGATGTACACGAAGAAGTGATCCATGAAATATTAAAAAAAATAAATTGTAAAGTGAATTATAAAGCTTTGGATGAATCCAATAAAAATGAAATTTTGATTGAAAGTATCAAATTTCAACAGGAGTTGAACCAAACATTTATAAATAACTTATCTGAAAAATCCAAAGAGACTCTCCATACTTTTCTAGTTATCAAAAATGAGTTATTGATTGACCCAGATTCAATATCATCATATATCGTAAGTATGACTCATGCAAAAAGTGATATTCTTGAAGTGCTTTTTTTAGCCAAACTTACAGGGGTTCTGCATTATCAAGATGGTAAAATGAACTGTGGACTCCATATTGTGCCCCTATATGAAACTATTAATGATCTTAAATCAGCACCTAAGCAATTTGCTGAGTTATTAGATGATAACATTTATAAAAACTATATACAAAGTCAGGGTTTATTTCAAGAAATTATGCTCGGTTATTCAGATAGCAACAAGGATGGAGGTATGGGTACTGCCCAATATTCTCTGTACAAATGTCAAGAAAGACTGGCTAAAATTTGTAAAGAAAATTGTATTGATTATAGATTATTCCATGGACGTGGCGGATCAATAAGTAGAGGTGGAGGAAAATCAAATAAAGCAATAATTAGTTTACCTCCTAATTGTCATAATGGGAAAATACGGATGACAGAACAAGGTGAAGTGATTTCTTATCGGTATGGATCTTCTCGAATTGCAAAAAGGCATCTAGAACAAATTATCCATGCCCAAATGATTGGATTGGTTGGTATTATAAATGATGAAATAGAATTTGAAAATCCGCTCAACTTAGACATTTCAATTAGAGCCTATGATTCCTATAAGAAAAATATAATGAATCAACAGTGTTGGAATTATTTTGTAAATGCAACTCCCATTAATCATATTAGTAATTTACCAATTGCTTCAAGACCTGCAGCAAGAAAAACTTTTTCAGATGAATCAACAGGGTTTTATGATTTAAGGGCAATCCCCTGGGTATTTTCTTGGACACAGTTAAGATATAATCTTACCGGTTGGTTTGGTTTAGGAACAGCATTATCCCATTTGATTGAAAAATCGTCAAAATTAAATGAATTAAAAACGTTATATAAAAAATCAAAATTTTTAAAACAACTTATGGATAATATGTCTTTTGAAATGGCTCGTTCCAGATTACACATATCAGAATTATATTCGAAGACTAAAAGTGAAAAAGCATTCCATGCTATTTTAATGAGTGAATATAAACTTTGTTTGAATGCCTATAAGGATATAAGCGACTATGAAAATTTACTAGATAGAAATCCTGTTATTTCAAATTCTATTGCATTCCGAAATCCGTTTACTGATCTATTAAACATCATTCAAGTTATCCTGTTAAGACGTCAAATGGAAAATAAAGATCTTACAGATCATGATTTGGACAAATCAATTTTTATGTCAATCAATGCAATTGCAGCAGCAATGCAAACCACAGGTTAATTCATTAAAATTATATATTGTCATTAGAGATAATTATAAAACATAAAAAAAGTCTGTATAGAGTTGATATATACATCCCTTGCTGTAAATCTTTTAGGGAAGTCTTTGGTTCAATAAATTGCTAATTTATCTTTTAATAAAAAAGGCGTTAAATAACGCCTTTTTTATTTTTTGAGATTAATCTAACTACATGTGGTTTCAATTAATGCAGCACATACTTTATAGGGATCCATATTTGCAGAAGGTCTGCGATCTTCAAGATATCCATAACCATCATTAGCAGTACCCATAGGAATACGAATAGATGCTCCACGGTCACTTACACCATATCTAAATTCTTTGATAGAGCAAGTTTCATGTAATCCTGTGAGCCGTTCTTCATTATGAGCTCCATAAATAGCTATGTGTTGATCATGCTTTTTACCTAATGCATCACAGGCGGCTTCAATTACCTTTAAACCTCCTTCTGTTCGCATGGACTTAGTACTGAAATTGGTATGTGCACCGGCACCATTCCAATCTCCTTTAACCGGCTTGGGGTGTAATGTAGCGCTCACTCCATAATCTTCAGCAATCCGGTACAATAGCCAGCGGGATAGCCACAACTGATCTGCAACATCAAGTGGTCCTAAAGGTCCTACTTGATATTCCCACTGCCCCGGCATGACTTCTGCATTGATTCCAGAAATTTCTAACCCAGCATCAATACATAACTCTAAGTGATCCTCAACAATATCACGGCCATATACTTCATCTGCGCCAACTCCACAGTAAAAAGGGCCCTGTGGTGCAGGGTAACCACCTTCAGGCCAACCAAGAGGTACACGTCCCTGGAAAAAGGTATATTCCTGTTCTATACCAAACCAAGGCTCATGCTCAGCATATTTTTCAGTTACAACTCGTAAATGAGCTCGCGTATTTGATTCATGAATAGAACCATCTGCATTCATAACTTCACACATGACCAATAGATTCTCTCCTCCACGAATTGGATCCTGTATAAAGTAGACTGGTTTCAGCATACAGTCACTATCTTCTCCTGCAGCCTGCATGGTGCTTGATCCATCAAAACCCCAGTCTGGCAAATCAGAAAGAGAATTTACTTTCCCAGAAATTATTTTAGTTTTGGATCTGAGTTTCTGGGTTGGTTCATGCCCATCCATCCATATATATTCAACTTTTACTTTACTCAATTTTGTTTCTCCTTATTTATACTATGGTGTTGATTAATTAAAAACGGGAATATTCTGTATCAATTTATATGATGATAGAATTAACTGTGTTTCTGTACGTATGACTCCGGGCCAACTTTGAATATTACGTAATAGTTCTTCAAGGCTATGGGAATTCCGAGTTACCACTAAAAGACTATGAGATCCATTCCCTGTTGTACTGAAGCACTGAATTACTTCTGGTGTTTTTTCGACAGATTGTATGAATTTTTTGTAATGAATTGACGATTCAGATATAACAGTAATAAGGGCGGATACATCCAAATTTAGCTTTTTAGGATCCAAAACAGCATGGATACCCTGAATAATACCTGAATCCTGCAATTTTTTTATTCGTTCTGTAACAGTGGGAATTGAAATATTTAATTTATCTGCTATATGACTTGCAGCAATACGACCATCTTCCTGCAGTAATTCTAAAATTTTCCGATCTATATTATCTATTTTCATTAAGTAATTCAATTTGCCCCTTCTTAATATTATTAATATTTAGTATAAAACAATAATAAATATTTATTTAATATTTATTTAATATTTATTATTATTAATGTATAAACGCAATTATATTGATAATATTTATTATAAATCTTACCAATAAATGAAAACTAGATTATTTAATTTTTTTAATACAAAAGTGTTTAAATCAAATAAGTATTTAAAATAATAATTATGATTTTATAGGCAATTTTTGTCGGATGTTATATTTTGATAATATGACTTGGGTTTCTGTACGTGTAACATTTGGCCAACTCTGTATATTTCGTAATAATTCTTCAAGTGTTTTTGAGTTTTCCGTTGCCACCCATAGCATTAGTGATCCTAACCCGGTAGTACTGAAACATTGAATTATTTCGGGGGTCTTTTTGGCGTTTTCAATAACTTTTTTATAGTTTGTTGATGATGATGAAATTACCGTTATCATAGCTGTCACATCCAGCCCTACTGATCTAGGATCAATTACTGCCTGAAAGGCTTGAATAACAGATCCTTCCTGCAGTTTGCGTATTCTTTCTGTGATTGTAGGGACAGTTAAATTTAATTCTTTAGCAATTTCGCTAGCTGTTTTTCGACCATCTTCCTGTAAGCTTATCAGAATC
Organism: uncultured Fidelibacterota bacterium; assembly: GCA_913040915.1. GTDB lineage: Bacteria > Fidelibacterota > Marinisomatia > Marinisomatales > UBA1611 > CAXFCD01. Next base: position 83,850 of record CAJWHW010000002.1, read on the forward strand.
TGACGATCAATACGATCAATTTTCATTTATAATTAATATTATTATTACACTAACTAGTTTAATCTGGATTATTAAATGAATCAAGTTAATAAGGTTTGCATAGAATATTAATAAAAATTTTATTTAGCAAAAAGTTATTCATCTATATAACCTGTTTATAATGAAACCTATTATTACAACATAATTGAGTTGAAAAAAGATTGTTAAAATATAATAAATACCATACTCAGTCCTAAAATCTATTTTTGATAAGGGAGAAAAATCAAATTTTATTTCGGCATTAAAGAAAATAGTATTTGAATTTTTTATGTAATTCTGCTGTATTCTAATAATAAACCCTCTCATATATATTTATTAATTTCTTTATCAATATTTACGTTAGCAATAATGAGTACTCCAACGAAACGTATCGCATTCCATACTTTGGGATGTAAACTGAATTTTTCTGAAACTGCAACTATTTCCAGAGATTTTACTCGCCATGGATTTGAGCAGGTTGACTATAGAGATCAAGCTGATGTATATGTTCTGAATACTTGCTCTGTTACTGAAAATGCAGATAAGGAAGCCCGAAAACTCATTCGTCAGGCAAAGCGACGAAATCCTAATTCATCTATTGCTGTCATTGGTTGCTATGCCCAACTCAATCCCAATGAGATAGCTAATATCGATGGAGTAGATCTTATCTTGGGAGCTGAAGAAAAGTTTAATTTAATTAAATATTTAGATCAATTTGAATTCAATGATAGTGCTACGATTATTCAATCGAATATTGATTATGTCCATAAATTTAAACCATCTTATTCTTCTGGTGAACGGACGCGTGCTTTTCTTAAAGTGCAGGATGGCTGTGATTACACCTGTTCTTTTTGTACTATACCTTTGGCCCGGGGTAAGAGCCGCAGTGGTACTATAGAAAAGACAATGGAGATGGCGAATCAAGTTGCAGCCACCAAAACCAAAGAGATCGTACTAACTGGTGTGAATATCGGCGATTTTGGTAAAGGAACAGATGAGACATTTTTTGATCTCATTCAACAATTAGATGATTTAAAGGGCATTGATAGAATACGCCTTTCTTCTATTGAACCTAATTTACTGACAGATGATATCATTGAGTTTTGTGCAGGTTCAAAGAAGTTTATGCATCATTTCCATATTCCGCTCCAATCTGGATCAAATAAAATTTTGAGTACCATGCGTCGACGCTATAAATCAGAATTATATAAAAATAGAGTTGAAAAAATCAAACAAATGATTCCAGATGCGTGCATTGGCGTAGATGTGATCGTTGGCTTTCCAGGTGAAACAAATGATGATTTTCTAGACACGTATAATTTTTTAAATGAATTGGATATTGCTTATCTCCATGTATTCACTTACTCAGAACGCCTTAATACCGATGCTATGAAAATACGTAAAAGTGTACCCAAAGAAATACGGGTGCAAAGAAGTAAAATGTTGCACATATTATCTGATAAAAAACAACGGTATTTTAATAATCAATTTATAGATACAACACGTCTAGTTTTGTTTGAGAATAGTAAGAATGGAGAACTTTATGGCTACACTGATAATTATATTCAAGTCCGGATAAATGGTGACATTAAGTTAATTAACTCTATTCTTCCAGTAAAGTTATTATCAAATCATGGCAACATGGTTGATGGAAATATATAATATCTTTTTTCATTTTATTATAAGTTTGTATTTAAATAAATAATGATACGATTAGAAAGTCTTTCTAAATCTTATCCGGAAGGTAATTTATTCTCAAATGTAAATATTTTTATAAAAAAAGGCATGCGGACAGGTCTTGTGGGCCCAAACGGATCAGGTAAGACTACTTTACTTCGATTAATGCTTGAAAAAGAATCCCCTGACTCTGGAATTGTTCAAAAAGATAAATCTATTACTATCGGTTATCTGGCACAGGATATTGTAACTGGAACAAATCTCTCTATTTTGGAAGAAGTCTTAAGAGCTTTCCCTGAAATGCAGGAGATTGAAGTAAAAATGCTGACATTATCTAATGCACTAACAAATGATCCTGACAATATAGAATTAGTAAATCAACTTGGGGAAACCCAGAATCGATTTGAAGCTTTAGGTGGTTGGAAAATTGAAGAAAGAGCAAAAAAAATTCTAAGTGGTTTAGGATTCTCAGATAACAAATTCAATGAACCCATGGATGTTTTTTCCGGTGGATGGCGGATGCGTGTAGCTTTAGCATCCATTCTATTAAAAGAACCGGACATTTTATTTTTGGATGAGCCGACCAATCACTTAGATCTTGAAGCCACCATTTGGCTGGAATCTTTTTTATCGGATTGGAAGGGTGCCATGGTTATGATCAGTCACGACCGTGCCTTTTTGGATCGATCGGTTAATCACATCCTTGAAATTGATTTGAAAAAAATCACTCTTTATCAGGGGAATTATTCAAAGTATAAAAAAGAGAAATCTTTACGGATGGAGCAGCATCTAAATGCCTACCAAAATCAACAAAAACAGATCAAGGCCACAGAACGATTCATTGAACGCTTTCGATATAAAAATACGAAGGCTACCCAAGTACAGAGCAGGGTAAAGATGCTTGAAAAAATGGAAAAGATTGAGGAGCCTACCGAATATAATCGAACCATCAATCTAATGTTGCCTCAACCAAGTCGTTCTCCGTTAAATTTGGTATCTTGCCAAAATGTGACCAAGCATTATGGTGATATAGAAGTATTCAATAAGATGTTTTTGGCGATAGAACGGAATCAAAAAATTGGATTAGTTGGATATAATGGTGCTGGTAAATCCACTTTACTCAAAATATTAGCAGGCATAGAACCAGTCACATCAGGTGAAGTTACGATTAGTAGTCATGTGGATCGTGCCTATTATGCCCAGCATCAATTGGAAACACTAGATCCAGATGATACGGTATTTGAATCTATCCAAAAAGTTAGTTCCGGTTGGAGCGAAACAGAAATTAGAACTTATTTGGGCAGTTTCATGTTCACAGGAGATGAGATTGAAAAATATGTTAAAGTTTTATCAGGGGGAGAAAAAGCTAGGATAGCCATGGCACGTATTTTGGTAAAGCCATCACATTTATTGTTATTAGATGAGCCAACCAATCATTTGGATATCATGACACGTAATATAGTAGAAACAGCCTTGAAGCAATTCACTGGTTCTATTGTATGTATTTCTCACGACCGCCATTTTCTGAACGAAGTGACTGATCTTACCTGTGAAATAGGGGGCGGTAAAATTAGGGTTTTTAATGGAAATTATGATTATTATACATGGAAAAAAGACTCAGAATCATCAGACAAATCTAAATTAATAAAACAGAAAACATTTAGAAAGGGTAAGGAAAATTATCAGGAGCGAAAGAAAACCCGCAATAGACTTGCATGGATTGAAAAAAGGTTTAAGATTATTGAATTAGAAATAGAATCGCAACGAGAGATCACCCGGAATTCTGCAAATGGAGATAATTATGAATTGCTTCAAAAGGCTTTGGAAAAAATGAATAAATTGGAATTGGAGTATTTAGATTTAATGGAAGAACAGGAAAAGTTATTAGAGTAGAAGTAAAACTTTAATTATTTCAATTATTTTATTACAATTTTTTGAAGAATCCCATCCCAAAGATTAATCCGAGCCTGCATTGCTGTGCGAGCTGCTTCTGTTGCTTCATTCCATTTTTGTTGATCATCTCCGCATAATTCTTTCACCATTTTCAGAGCTGCTGGTGTATGCTCATCTTCATCCAGTCCAATATGTCGATCTAGATAATAAATAAATGATTTTAGTCTACCTTTTAAATCTTTATCTATTTTGTTCACTATTGATCTGAACATATCAGGGATAACTTCTTCTCTTCCAAAAGTAAAAATGGCAGCTACCACGTGGGCAGGAGCCTTGTCCAGAATATTAAACGTTGAAATTACAAATTCCTTTGCCGGTTCAGGACTCTGGGCCATATCCAATGCTTTAGTAACAGAGTAATGCTCTAAATTAGAGATAAATATATTGATTATATCTGTATTCGCTCCGGCTTGCTGCATCGCATGACAATACATTTCAAAATGGCTAATATACTGTCCGTAGCGATCTAAGTCTGATTCTTCTTCCGTGACTATTTCATTTACTAGACGAGATGGAGTCCCTTTTCCAGCTGGTATCCAAGGTACGTTAATACAGGTTAGCTGAGATTGTAGTGATTTTAAAATAGACATGAAATCCCATACAGCAAATACATGGTTTTCCATAAATACATGGAGCTCATCTAATGTTTTTATTTTGCTGTAAATGAGATGGTTTTGAAGTTGATCGCGCTCTTTTTGAGTTTCATCTAAAATATTTAGAATATCATTTTTTAGAAACCAAAACACAAGAAATAGATAAAATTAATCTTCAAAATTTTCGATCTGCGGACAAGTACAGATCAAATTACGATCACCATATGCATTATCCACACGACCAACAGTTGGCCAATATTTATGTTTTTTTAGCCAAGGTATAGGATAAGCTGCTTCTTCACGTGAGTAATTATGATCCCATTTTTCTGTAATAATTCTTTCTGCAGTGTGGGGTGCATTCTTTAGAGGATTATCAATTTTATCATATTTACAATCGATTACATTTTGGATTTCATTTTTAATAGAAATCATAGCATCACAAAATCGGTCTAATTCTTCTCTAGCTTCACTTTCAGTTGGCTCAATCATGAGAGTTCCAGGAACAGGAAAGGACATGGTTGGTGCATGAAACCCATAATCCATAAGACGTTTTGCTATATCTTCATCAGAAATACCGGATTTTTTCCGAATATCTCTCAAGTCAATTATGAACTCATGGGCATTGTAACCACTAATCCCCTTATAAAGAATAGGAAAATGATTTTCTAATTTCATTGCCATATAATTTGCGTTTAAAATAGCTACTTGTGTTGCCTGTTTTAGGCCATCTGGCCCCATCATTCTTATATATGACCAAGAAATAGGTAGGATGCTAGTGCTGCCAAATGGAGCTGCTGATACTGCATGAATAGCTTTCTCCCCTCCCGTTTTAATTTGGGAATGTCCCGGTAAAAATGGAGTTAAGTGATTTTTACAAACGATTGGACCCATCCCAGGTCCACCACCACCATGAGGAATGCAAAAAGTTTTATGGAGATTAATATGCATCACATCTCCGCCAAATTTACCGGGTTTACACAAACCCACCATCGCATTCAAATTAGCACCATCCAAATACACTTGCCCACCATGAGAATGAATAATATCACATATTTCGTGGATTGTATGTTCAAAAACACCATGAGTAGAAGGATAGGTTATCATAACTGCCGCCAAATTTTCACTATGCTTCTGAGCTTTGCTTTCCAAATCATCTTTGGCAATATTGCCGTGTTTATCACAAGCGACTACAATCACTTTCATTCCAGCTAGTACAGCTGATGCAGGATTAGTCCCATGGGCAGACGCAGGGATTAAACAAATATTCCGGTGGTGATCACTATTCGCCTGGTGAAAGGCGCGAATAACTAATAATCCTGAATATTCGCCCTGTGCTCCTGAATTTGGTTGCATTGAAATGCCGTCAAACCCTGTTAATTTGATTAACCAGTCCCCCAACTTAGATACGATTTCTTCGTAGCCTTTAGTTTGTTCTCTTGGTGCAAAGGGATGAATGTTCCCAAATTCAGGCCAACTCACTGCTTCCATTTCAGTACTGGCATTAAGTTTCATGGTACAGGACCCCAACGGAATCATACTTGTATTTAGTGATAAATCTTTTAATTCCAAGCGATGGATATAACGCATCATCTTTGTTTCAGATTGATATGCCTGGAAAACTGGATGGGTCAAAAAGGATGAAGACCTTAATAATTCTTTTGGTATAGTGGGAGTAAATATTTCTTTTTTTTGGGCGTTAAATATAGATAGCAATTGATCTAAGTTAGTTTCTGTTGTGGTTTCATCAATGGAGATACCAACATGCCCATCTCCATAATCTCTTAAATTAAATTTTAATAATTTCGCTTTCTCTAACCAGCCCTTCTCCACTTTTAACTTTACCGTATCAAAAAAATTGTCATGAATACATTCAATACCAGCTTGCGCCATCGAACTTGCAAGTTTTCCTGTCAAATGGTTCACCCGTTTAGCAATCAATTTCAGTCCATCATGCCCATGATATACCGCATACATTCCAGACATTATTGCCAGCAAAACCTGTGCTGTACATATGTTAGATGTAGCTTTTTCCCGTCTTATATGTTGTTCTCGGGTTTGGAGCGCCATACGAAGCGCCGGATTGCCTTGTGCATCTTTAGATAAACCAATTATTCTGCCGGGAATTTTTCGTTTGAATTCATCTGTAGTTGCAAAAAAAGCAGCATGTGGTCCACCATAGCCCATTGGTACGCCGAACCGCTGGGAATTGCCAACCGCTGCATCAGCACCCATTTCACCTGGTGTTTTGAGTAAGGTCAATGCTAGCAAATCAGTTGCTACGCAAATAAAAGATTGGTTTGAGTGAGCTAATCCACACAAACTTGAAAAATCCCTTATATGACCTTCGGTATCTGGATATTGAACTAAGCCACCAAAGACTTTTTCATGAAAATCAAATTGGTCATGGTTTTTGATATCAAGTTTAATTCCTAAAGGGCCGGATCGTGTTTTTAAAATGTCAATTGTTTGGGGATGACAACTTTCAGATACAATAAATGTATTTTTATTTGGATCTCGAGTTATATTATAGAACATAATCATTGCTTCCGCAGCTGCGGTGCCTTCATCTAAAAGTGAAGCGTTTGCAAGCGAAAGCCCGGTTAAATCTGAGACCATAGTTTGAAAATTTAATAATGCCTCAAGTCGCCCTTGACTAATCTCAGGTTGGTAAGGTGTATATTGCGTATACCAACCCGGATTTTCCAAAATATTGCGTTTAATAACACTCGGAACAAAAGTACCATAGTATCCCATCCCAATAAAAGATCGAAATACCGAATTTGACTTTGCTAATTTCTGAAGATATTTTATTGTATCAGCTTCAGATATTTTTTGGGGTAAATCCAATTCAGACTGTATTAAAATATTCTTAGGGACTACAGCTTCGGATAATTCGCTAAGAGAAGAAAACCCTAATTCTCTTAACATCTCCTTTATGTGAGATGTTTTGGAGCCTATGTGACGAGTAACGAAAGAACTAAACATTAAAAAGATAAATTTTTGTTTAAAATAATACCACGAGATTAAAAAGAAACCTGATCAGAGTCTAATCTGTTTTTTAGAAGCAATGGTTGCAATATTCCTTTTTTAAACCAAACTTTTATCGGAAAATCTAAGATTTATTAATTATTTTTATTAAATAAAATAAATAAATTGAAGTTCTGAAAATGAATAGAATAGTTAAAATAGAATACATGGGGTCATTTCCTTCAAAGATTTGTAATTACTCTAAAAGGGAAACCGGATTAAAATATAATAAGATATAAAATGCACCTTGGTGGTGCATTTTTTTTTACAATGAGGTGAATATGTCTATGGAAAAACTTATTACTTTACAAGGTATTGATACCAAATTGAAAGATCTTAATGATCTATTGGGCGACCTACCTTCAAAAGTAAATGAATTAAATAATCAAGAAAAATTAATGAAAACTACATTGGTTGAAAAGAAAGAACGCCTAAAAGAGTTAGAAGTTGAATCTAATAAAAGGGATGTCTTAATTGCAGAAATCAATAATAAAGTCAATAAATTAAAGGACCAACTATTCCTGGTAACTAGTAATAAACAATACGATGCTATTATGCATGAGATTGATCATGTAAAAGAAAAACGCACATCTTATGAATCAGAAGCTCTATCTTTCATGGAAGAAAAAGATTCATTGAATGAAGCCACTGAATCAATGGAATCAGAACTAGGATCTTTATCGGAAAATTTAGTTATTCGTAGAGAAAAATTAGAATCCGCCATTTCTGAATCGGCAGATGAAAAATTAGTTTTGGAACAAAAAAGGTCTCAACAAATTGATAAAATTGATGTAAATATAATTTCGATTTATAAACGTGTTTCGGAAGCACGTGATGGTCTTGCTGTGGTGAATTTATCAGGTAATGCTTGTGGTGGCTGTGGAGCTCATGTTCCAATGCAAAAAGTAACAGAAGTTCGGGCAAATTCTGCAATACACCGATGTGATGTTTGCGGAAGATTTCTCTTTAGTGAAAATAATTCTGTAAATTAAGTCACTTATTTTAAATTGAGTCGGTTGGATGGTTACTCCTGGCTTACATTAGTAATCTGGGAGAGGAAAGTCCGGGCACTGCAGGACAGGATGCTTCTTAATGAGAAGAGGTGTGCTGATGTACATTATGGAAAGTGCAACAGAAAGTAAACCGTCTGCCAACTGGCGGATAAGGGTGAAAAGGTGGTGTAAGAGACCACCAGATTTTGAGGAAACTCAGAATGCTTGTAAACCCCATCCAGTGCAAGATCATATAGGCTCTAAGATGTTGTTCGCATCGATTTAAGAGCGGGTAGATTGCTAGATCTTATTGGCGACAATTAGACTAGATGAATGACCATCCAATCAGGTTTGATACGTCAACCTGATGGACAAAACTCGGCTTATAGACCGGCTCAATTTTTTTATATGAAGTGGAAATTTCCCCAAAAAGATAAGTTATTAGTTCAGCAAATTATTGAACAGTACAATGTCCCAAAAGTATTTGCGGAAATAATGGTATCAAGAGGCTTTAAAGAGTCAGATAAAATATCACCTTTTTTTACTCCGGACATTTTGCAGCTACATAATCCATTCTTGATGAAAGGGATGGAAAAGGCAGTTGATCGTGTTATTAAAAATATTTTTGAAAAAAAACCAATTTTTGTTTTTGGGGATTACGATGTTGATGGAACAACAGGAGTATCTCTTCTTTATATCGGTTTAACCAAACTAGGTGGGAATGTCACAACCTATATTCCAAACCGACAAAGTGAAGGCTATGACTTATCCCAATTTGGTATAGACAAAGCATCAACAATTGGTGCTGATTTATTAATTACTTGTGACTGCGGAATCAATGCTATAAACTGTGTTAATTATGCCAATGAAAAAGGAATCGATATCGTCATCACTGATCATCATATTCCAGGGAATATTTTGCCTAATGCCTTTGCTATTTTAAATCCAAAACAATCTGAGTGTGAATACCCTTTCAAAGAGCTCTCTGGAGTGGGTGTTGCTCTTAAATTTTTAACAGCTATTGTTAAGAAAATGAAAAAATCATCTGATTGGTTAATAGGTCTTATGGATCTAGCTGCATTGGGAACTGCTGCAGATCTAGTACAATTAAAAGATGAAAATAGGATAATAGTCCATTATGGATTAAAAACACTTAAAACCACTCAACGTCCGGGATTAAGAGAATTATTAAAGTCAGCTAAAATAGATTTAGAGAGAGACCTTTCTGTCACAAAAATTATTTTTCATGTAGCACCTAAAATCAATGCTGCTGGGCGACTGGGGAATGCAAACAGAGCTGTGGAATTATTTACAACAACTAATTCACATAAAGCTAGAGAATTAGTAATTGATTTGGATAAAGAAAATAAAAAGCGTCAAATTATTCAACAAAATATTTTTGATGAAGCAATTCGAATGGTAAAGAGAAAAATAGACTTAGAAAATGATAAGGCAATTATACTTGGAGAAAAAGGATGGCATTATGGTGTAGTTGGGATTGTGGCATCCAAGTTGAAGGAAAAATTCAATCGACCAGCCATAGTTATCTCTTTTGATGAGGAAGGAAAAGGAATAGGATCTGCAAGGAGTTTGAAAGGATTAGATTTGCATGAAGCATTAAGTGAAACAAGTAATTATCTTGAAAACTACGGTGGCCATGCAATGGCAGCAGGGCTCAAAATAGATAGATCCAATTTTACTAACTTCAAAAAAAAGTTTTTAGAATATGTCAATTCAAAATTGAATCAGGATGATTTAGAACCACCCATCTTTTTGGATGCAAAATTAGGACTAATTCATATCAATCAACGCCTAATAAAATTCATGAAAAGGTTAGGACCTTATGGCCCCGGAAATATGCCGCCTAAATTTGCTATTATTAACGCAAATGTTGTAGGTAACCCTAAGGTAATTAGTAATGGAGATCATGTTCGATTTCAAATTAAACAGGACCATTCTGTTATTGAAGTTATAGGGTTTGGTCTTGCCAAAAATTATGAAATGTTAATCCTTGGTGAGCCTATTGACATTGCGTGTGTTATTGAAACCAATGTTTGGAAAGGAAAAGAAACTATACAATTGAATGCTATAGATATTAGATTATCTGAAAGTGTCTGACTGCTGTTGTAAATTCAGGCTCTTTCCTTCAAAACAAGACTATAATTTTAATGGATAGTTTATTTTTTAACGATGACCATTTAATGATTCGTGATATGGTGCGAGATTTCGCTGAATCAGAGATTATGCCAGTTGCGCCAAAATTAGATGAAAAGGAAAAGTTTCCATCAGATCTTGTAGAGAAAATGGCCGAACTTGGATTAATGGGAATCATTATTCCTGAAGAGTATGGTGGAGCAGGACAGGATATGGTTGCATTTGTAACTGCAATTATTGAATTGGGTCGTGCTGATGCGTCTGTTGCAATTACAATGGCTGCTCATACTTCTTTGGGCACATTGCCTGTTCTATTATATGGAAATGATGAACAAAAGAATACATATTTACCTAAACTTGCTTCTGGGGAAACATTAGGTGCCTTTGGCTTAACAGAGCCAGATGCCGGTAGTGATGCCGGTGCAACTAAAACAAAAGCTGTAAAAGATGGTGATGAATATATTGTGAACGGTGGTAAGATTTTTATTACAAATGCTGGTGAGGCTGGAATATTATCTTTCACATCACAAGTTGAAGAAAATGGAGAAAATCTTGGCATCGCTTCATTTATTATTCCAACTACCACACTAGGTCTTGAAATTGGTCCAAAAGAAAAAAAAATGGGTTGGAGGGCTAGTGATACACGGCAACTCTTTTTTAAAGATATGCGAATCCCTACATCATCAATGCTGGGCTCACCAACTCAAGGATTTAAAACATTTCTAAAAACCCTTACATCAGGGCGAGTCTCAATTGGTGCATTATCTGTCGGGACAGCCGTTGGTGCATATGAACGAGCTCTAAATTATTCCAATCAACGCAATGCATTTGGTAAACCAATTAACAGGTTTCAATCTATTGGGTTTAAATTAGCAGATATGGCTACAAAGATTGAGGCATCTAAATTGTTAGTTTATCATGCAGCATGGCTTAAAGACCAAGGACATTATATCACGAAGGAAGCTGCAATGGCGAAACTGTTTGCCAGTGAAACAGCCATGGAAGTGACCACTGAAGCAATTCAAATCCATGGAGGGTATGGGTACGTAAAGGAATATGATGTGGAACGGTTTTTTCGTGATGCCAAAATTTTAGAGATAGGCGAAGGAACGTCTGAAATTCAACGCCTAATAATTTCGAGAGAATTACTAAAGGGCATTCAGATATAGTGACTGAAACAAACAATAAAAACCCATTTATTCAATACTTTTTATTGAACAAATTTTGGCCTCAATATCTAATTATTATCGGACTGATTTTTTTGATTTCAATATTGTTCCCCTTAGGTAAATCTTTGAAATACTCATATCAATTGAACGATATCACGCAAGAACCAATTATTGCACCATTTACGTTTCCAATTCTAAAATCTGAACAAAAGCTTCAAAAAGATTTAGAAGATCAAAAAAAATCTGTACCATTTATATTTAATCGTGTTGGAAAAGTAGTAAGCAACCAGTCTGCAGAAATAAATGAATTCTTTGCTATGGTAAATGAACTACGATTTGCAAGTTGGCGGTTAGATGAGTCTAGGAGATTAGTTTACGAACGTCGCTATCATAGACAATATGAAAAAGCACGATCAGTATTTTTTTCTGATAGTGCAAATCTGGCTATTCTAACAAATGAATTTTATCGACTTTACTCCTTTACTTTAGATAAACCTAATTGGTCCAAATATATTACCCCTGAGCAGGATCCGAAGAATATGAAAGATCTTGACAAAAATAAAAATCATGTAATGCAAATCTGCCGAAACCGTTGGACAGAAGGTATCTATGATATTAATCTAAAAGATATAGCAAGTTCTCAAGTCACTGTAAATCAAAGTGATGTGCCAGATTTAGCAACTCCGGAATCATTCAATGATCTACAAGCCGCGTGGACCAAAGCAAGAAAAGAATTGTTATTACTATTCCCAGAAGGAGATGTATTCCGTGACTTAGGATATGACTTAATTGTAGAATTCATGAAACCCAATCTATTATTTGAACGAGAGATTACCGAACGTCGTCAAACTGAAAGCTTAAATAAAGTGCCTCGCAGTCAGGGTGTCGTTTTAGAAAATGAATTGATTGTAGATGCCAATATTCGAATTACAGATGATGTCCTTCAGAAATTGAATTCCCTTTCTGTTGCTGTTACAAAACAAGAAAAAGGATCTGGATGGACTAAAATTATAGTGAACTATATAGGCAGGATCATTTTATTATCTGTAGTTGTATCGCTCTTCTTTGCATTTTTAGTTGTATATCGTATTACTATTTTTCGTGATTGGAAGAAGGTTCTTTTGATTTCAATTGTTTTTTTATTTCAATTAGGATTAGCGCATATTTTTGTTATTCGATTGGAATGGTCAGAGTATTTAATTCCTGTAACAGTTGGGGCTATGACATTAACAATTTTATTTGATGCTCGTATTGGATTTATGGCAACAACCTCTATGGCAATTCTTTTGGGTTTAATGATGGGCCAAAATATTGACTTAGTGATTGTATCACTATTCACAACAACTATTGCAGTTTATAATATTCGTGAATTAAGAAAAAGAAGTCAGTTGTTTATCACCATATTTGCATTAATTGCTGCAAGTGTTTTTGTAGTCATAGGGCTTGGGCTTTTTAAAGAGCATAACTGGACAAAGATGCTGATGGATATTCAGCTATTAGCGATAAACAGTATTTTAGCACCAATCATTACTTACGGGCTTATAGGATTGTTTGAAATCTTTTTTGAGGTAACTACAGATCTTACTTTAATTGAATTACTGGATTATGATCATCCACTTTTAAAACGCGCACAACAAGAGACAAATGGCACATTCAATCATAGTATAGTTGTTGGTAATCTTGCAGAAGCTTGTGCAAATGCCATTGGGGCACATTCTCTTTTATGCCGAGTTGGTGCCTATTATCATGATATTGGTAAAATGGTGAAGTCTGAATATTTTATTGAAAACCAATATAGTGGTGATAATAAACATGATACATTAACACCTACAATGAGTGCTAAAATTATCCGTGCTCATGTGAAAGAAGGCTTGCGACTTGCAAAGGAATACGGTTTACCAAAAATTGTTTCAGATTTTATTCCAATGCACCATGGAACAACCCGAGTCGAATATTTTTATAGAATGGCCTTAAAACATTCTAATGAAAATGGTGATAAAATAGATGAAGGTGCTTTTCGATACCCAGGACCAAAACCAAATACAAAAGAAACCGGAATACTTATGATTTGTGAAGCTGTAGAAGCTGCGGTACGTTCCATTAAAGAACCAGATATATTTAAAATTGAAGCCATGATTGATAAGATTATCAAAGGACGTATTGATGATGGTCAGCTTAATGAATGTCCTATAACTCTTGATGAATTAAATAAAATTAAAGGCACTATAGATGGAAATTCGGGAATGTTACCTGTTCTACGCGGTATTTACCATATTCGAATTGAATATCCGGATGATCCAATGGAAACGCCAGCCACATGATTCAAATCTCAGTAGATTGTGATCCTAAATTGGATTCACCAAATCAAGACTATATTATTAATATTTTAACATTAGTTTTTAACAACTACAATATTATAGATGGAGATTTAACTCTAATTTTTGGTACAGATGAATTATTATCACAATTAAAAAAAGAATACTTCAAAAAAGACCAATTAACAGATGTAATTGCTTTTCGTTTAAATGATTATGAAGAAAATTTAGTAGAGGGGGAAATTTACATCAGTTTACCAAGAGCAGCAGAAAATGCTAAATTTTTTTGTGAGCAATATGAAAAGGAAGTGGCACGTCTAATTATACATGGCAGTCTACATCTTTTGGGTCATACTGATAAAACGAAAAAAGATAGAGCTAAAATGACTCAAATAGAAAATGAGTTTTTAGATCAGGTTAATTGGCGAGTACTCTTTGATAATTAAATGAATAAACAAAACACAGCAGAAAAATTTATTGAACTTCTAGAAATTGTAGAAAAACTTCGTGGGCCAGATGGCTGCCCCTGGGACAAAGAGCAAACTCATGCTTCCCTACTACCCTATTTTTTAGAAGAAGCTTATGAAGTGATAGAGAGTGTGGAGGAGGAAGACTGGAATACATTTGTGGAAGAGTTAGGTGATATTATACTACATGTAATACTTCAATCTCAAATTGCAATGGAAGACAAAAAATTTAATATGTCTGATATTCTAAAAACTGTTAATGAAAAACTGATTCGTAGGCATCCACATGTTTTTGGTGATAAAAAAATAGATGCCGCAATTGAAGCCAAACAAAATTGGGAATTATCAAAACATAAAGAAAAGAATCGGAAGTCCCGTTTGGATGGCGTTCCACCTGCACTCCCAGCCTTAACTCGTGCTCAACGGCTACAACAAAAAGCTGCTTATGCTGGCTTCGATTGGGAGCAGGTAGATGATATTTGGTCAAAATTGGATGAAGAGATTGAAGAGCTCAAATCAGCTCATAAAAATGGTAATATGGATAATGTAAAGGAGGAAATTGGAGATGTACTTTTCTCAGTGGTGAATTTAGCAAGATACATGGATATCCCTGCTGAAGATATGTTGCGGGCAACCAATAAAAAATTTATATCTAGGTTTCAGAAAATTGAAGAAGTGCTGGAAAAGAAAGGTAAAAAGCTAGAAGACTCTACCCTAAAAGAAATGGATGAAATTTGGGATATGGCTAAAGAAGAAAGTTAGATGAAACATATTTTTAAAATAATCATAAATCTATCCTTATCCATTTTAAAAATAGCTATTACTTCAGTTAAATATTCATCTCACGGCCCTTTGGCAAAGGCTTAGTTAGCATCGTATTATATGATTGCAGGGTTTGAATTACACTTTTTTATAAATTATTTCCTTGAACTGTTACTAACAATTTTCGAGCAGAACCATGGTTCCTGTGTTCACATAAATATATGCTTTGCCAGGTTCCCAGATTTAATTGTCCTTTTGTAATGGGAATTGATACTGAAGACCCCAAAATAGATGCTTTTAAATGGGCAGGCATATCATCTGGACCTTCATAGGTGTGCTCGTAATAAGATTGATTTTCAGGAGCTAACATATTAAAATGAGATTCAAAATCTGCACGGACTGTTGGGTCAGCATTTTCATTAATGGTTAGAGACGCAGATGTATGTTGTATAAAAACGTGAAGAATACCGATAGAAATATTTTTGATTTCGGGGAATTGCTCTACCACATTGTTAGTAATAATATGGAACCCGCGTGAACGAGGAGAGATGGTTATACTTTTTTGTATCCACATATTATAGCTTTTTCTTTATCCAAGTTATTTTAATACTTTTTCATCTAAATTCCGGAAAAACACCACCTATCCATCTATAAAAAGGTTTATCACCAAAGCGATCATAGTCAGCTTTAAAGCCTATTGGAATATGATTTTTTTCAGCAATGGTTATTAGCTGATTTATTGAATGTTTTTTTCATATTCGGATAATCCATACCGGAAACCCACTTCAGATATTTGCTTGGAAAGTTTGACACATTCTTAGTAGGTATTTTCACTAATGTTTATCATGTTTTCCTTTCTTTTTTTCTGGCTGCTGGGAAAAGGATATTATTCAAAATCAATCGATACCCTGGAGAATTTCGATGTAAAGAAAGGTCAGTTGGTGGGTCACCAACAAAATGTTGGTAATCTTCTGGATCATGACCTCCATAAAAAGTAAATGTCCCTTTACCAAAATTTCCATGTAAATATTTCACTTGATCTGATGCTGGATCTTCACCCATTAGGACAACATGCTTTTTAATACGATCCTTATGAAATCCTGTTGTTTGTCCCATAAATCCTTTTATCACAGATACATGGTTTTGGGTTAGCATAGTGGGAACAGGATCATATTTCGCAGAGAATTCAAATAAGGAAAAATAATCTGCTTCTGCACCACGTGTTACCGGGTTATGGCTGGGAGGAAAATCAATGTCAGAAAATTCATATACCATAGGATCTGGCATAAGTTTAAATCCTGTAAAAGCAAATGATTGTTTAAAATCGAGTTTTGAATTGAGAGTAGGGTCTACCGGTGAACCATCAAATACTGTATGAACCCCATCTACATTTTCCATTGATAATGCTAAATCGTATGAATCGGTTGCAGAGCACATAGCAAATAAAAAACCACCCTTACCTACATAGTCTTTAATTTTACGGGCAATAAATTTTTTCTGTTTATGAACACTGGAAAAGCCCAATTTTGAGGCCATTGCTTCAAATTGCTTTTTCTGATCTCTATACCACTGGGCATTATGGTGACTGCGATAAAATTTTCCATATTGTCCTGTAAAGTCCTCATGATGTAGATGAAGCCAGTCATACTCTTCTAGTTTCCCTAAATATACTTCTTCATCCCATAAAGTTTCATAATCCACTTCTGCATAAGTCAGTGCAAGAGTTACAGCATCATCCCAAGGCTGTTTGTTGGGTGGTGTATAAATTGCAATTTTTGGTTTTTTTTCTAAGAGAACTATATCCATGTTACCCTGATCAATATCAGAATAAATGTTTACTAAGCTTGCAGCATCCACCATTTCAAAAGTGACACCACGTATTCTACATTCTGTTTGAACAAATTGATCTGCATTGATTAAAAATGATCCGCCCCTGTAATTCAATAGCCATTCTACATTTGTGTTTTTTGTCAATGTAAAATATGCAATACCATATGCTTTTAAATGATCATTTTGAACTTGATCCATGGGAATCAAAAGTTTTTGTCCAAAGGAAGTAGAAAGAAAAAGAATTAAGAATATTTGTGTCATTTAACTTTCAGTTTTTTGCATGGATCGAATGTGAAAACGAATTGGTTCAACAAAAATAGAGTTAGGAAATTCATCAAGGATTCTCATATAGTGTGCCATAGCTTTATCTGAATCTAAAAATTTAGTTTCATAAATCTGACCTGCTAGTATTATCCCGCGATCTGCCATATGAGTATCATTTAAGGACAAAGCTAATGAAATGGCTTGGTCGTATTCTTTCAGACGATAATGTAAAAGACTTTGTCGAAGAATTGCTATAGGAACAATAGTGGCCGTTGAATCATTCGTAACCAAAAATTCTAACTCTTTTATCGCATCTCCGATTTTACGCTGACGAAGGTACCATTCTGCTCTTAAAAAATGTTTAAATGATAATATACTAGTCGGATCATTCTCAATGTACTGAGTTATAATATTTTTTAATTCCATTAAGTCATTAAATGAAGGGTCAACCGGGCTCATAGCAAAAAAGGATTTTTGTACTATTTTTAGCGTTGAATCCGGTTCATCCGCTAAAAAATGTATCAATATTTTTTTCTGTTCAATGGCCGGCAGTGGATTCTGTTCTAATTGTCTTTGGAGAAAATCCAGTGCTTTCTGGGATTCGCCTTTAGCCAAATGAATGTCTGCTGTTCGAAGTAATATTTTCAGTTTCAATTTTTTATCAGGTTTGGACTGTATTGCTTTATTTAGCAATTTATAAGCTTGGTCAAAATCCTGAAGAATTTTAAACTGAATTTCACCCAATCGAAAATAAGCTTCTGCCAATAATGGTGATGTAGGTAAAGAGACTAAGAGTGAATCATAAAGCGCTAAACATGATTCTAAATGATTTGGTGAGATTTTGGAATAAACCTGAAAGGGATCCTCAAAGAATATATTATTATCAAAAAAATAAGGAATTAAATATGATTCATTGATAGGTACAATTTGATCTTCAAAGGTTTGTGCTAGTCCCAGCAATGCTTTCCCTATATATTTCGAATTTAAATTCTGGCTCATAATAAAATTATAGGATTTTATTGATAAATCGTATTGCATCTCACTTCTTAAATCATTAGCAAATTTGAGCCAATCATTAGAATCAATATTACCCAGTTTTGACAATTCTGCTTTAACCTGGTAAGCTTTCTCATAATACTGTTGCTTAAAATAAAATTCACTCAATAGATTGAGAATCAACTTTGGATTTTCTTTTGATGCAGCAATTAGCTTTTTTTCAATGATATCGATTGCATCTTCTTCATCACTCATTTGAAGTATACGGCGATGAATTATAACATTTTGTCTTGGCTTATTTGTCAGATGGAGGATGAATTGATCTAATGATTTATCATAGACTCTTCGAGACTGATAATAAACTCCAGCTTCATATGCCATAAATGATTTCCCAAATTTATTTCGGCCTGTTTCCATTAATGAAAGTAATTCCTGATCTAAACTGTAGCGATTAAAAAGTGAAATCATGATTCGATAATAAGATCGATTATCTTGAAATATTTCTGTGGAAGTTTTCCAAATCGATTTCGCATGACTCAACTTATCATTTAAATAATAAAATTCTCCCAATTGTGAGTAAGTCTGGATATCATTGGGAAAAAGAACAAGTTGCTCTTTTAGAAATTGTATACCCTCATTATACCGCTTATTATTTTTATATAAAGATTTTAAATCTTTAACAGCTCTTTGATGGTTCGGAATTTTTTGAATAATATCTGCATAGATAGCGATAGCACCGTCAATATCACCTTTTCGCTCCAACATTTTTGCCGTTTTTAACGAACCATTTATTGAAGGGGTATTCTGGCCTAATAAGAAGGTAAAGCTACCAAAAACTAGAAGTTTCAATAAATTATTCTTCATTATAGTTATCTAATGATTTCTGTACGGTTTTGATCTGACTTAGTGAATTGAAGTATCGTTTAATCATAGTCTGGTTCTCCCGGGAATATCCTGCATTAATAGCTTTATTTAAAGCCTGAAGCGCTAGATTTTGTCTTTGACCTAAATCAGCTGGTAAACCTCCAGGCCCTTCATAAAAAACAGATCCATCTGCAACTGTTGATTTTCTCTCATCATCAAATCCTCTCTGAGTCATAGAAGTCTGACTATCCAGCATTCTAGTTAAAATTCGCTGTTGCCTTT
Source organism: uncultured Fidelibacterota bacterium (assembly GCA_913040915.1). Taxonomy (GTDB): domain Bacteria; phylum Fidelibacterota; class Marinisomatia; order Marinisomatales; family UBA1611; genus CAXFCD01. The sequence goes on from CAJWHW010000002.1 coordinate 103,213, forward strand.
CTTTAGTTTTTCGATTGAATATATTCTTTTGCAAATCTTTGATTACCTCATCCATTTCTTTACCAATTCCGCTCAAATCACCCATCCCCTTCTGTCCTGAGTGCCGCATTTCATTCATCATTTTCTCTAGTGATTTACGCAAGCCTTGTTGTTTTTGAAGCATTTGCTGTAACATTTGTTGTTGTGCTGCTGCTGCCATTTGACCTAAACTTAGTTGCATACCCTGTTGGTTCAAGCTCTGCTGCTGACCTGCCATTTGTTGCATCATTTGTAAAAACTGTTCGTACCCACTGGCAGATCCTGCCTGTTGCATACTTTGTATACTGTTAAATAAGCCTAATGCAGTTTCATTGAGTCCCTCCATGGCAGCTTTCTGGTTTTGTCGGGCTTGGCTGATATTTCGATCCGTTAATTTATTTTTAGCTTCTTGCATTCTTGCATTGGCTTTTCCAATACCTCGCCCGATTTCCGGTGTAATTGCAAAAGTTTGTTTGGATAATTCCATCATTTGATTTGTAATAGACTGTAATTGATCCTGTAACAATTGTTGACGCGCTGCAAATTCTCGTAATCTAGGTGAATTTCTAGAAGCTAACTTTACATCTGAACGTAATTGTTCTTCCTCAGATGAGATGTAAAGTATATCCTGCATAATCAATTGAAATTCCACCGTCATTTTTGATACAGTTTCTTGTTGAAACTGTTGTTTTATTTGCATCAATTGTTCTATCATTACTTCCATATTTTGAAGCGCTTTCTGACTGGATTCTTTTGCCATTTGCATTTTTTGATTTGATAGATTTTGCATTGTTTTCATTATTGCCTTTTCTGTGTGTTCCGTTAGATCTGCATGAGCTATTTCTGCTAAATTCTGTGCTGTATTTTGGCTATAAGGTTCTACAAGTTCAGATGCTTCTCGCATCAATGATTTTACATTTGTAAATTCTTCTAAATTTCTTTTTTCCTCCTGCTCTAATCTTGCTAATGTCGATTTGTCTATAAAATTATCTGTTTGATTTATCTTCTCATCTAGTGCTATTTGCTGGTTATACAATTGCTGCATTCGATTCTGAAGCTCATCCATTTTTTGTTCCGCTTGTAATCGTTTAAAAATGTCAAGATAACGATCCAAACCCTGCTCAATCTGATCTAAATTTTCTGCAAGACTATTGAGAGATTCCTGAAGTTTTTTCATGTCCATTTCTTCTAAGGCTTGCTTAAGGTCATTCATATTATTAAGCATTTCATTAGGAATTATATCTCGAATTAATTCTGATAATTCTTTGAATTTATCCAATAAATCGGATGAAAAAAGTTTATGTTTTTGGGCCTGTTCTGTAACAAGGTCTATTGCTGCGGCCATTTTTTCTAGATTAGCTAATTCATCCTTTGCATTTTCAAGAGAGTTTTTTACAGATTGTTGTTGATTCCAATCCATTTCTTTTGTTTTTAATGCTTCCAACTCAAGAGCATCAAACTGGTTCTTTAATTCTTGAAATTCATCCATGCTGGATGATACTTCTTCAATGAAATCTAATTCGTTATTTTCAGCTGTTTCATATAGATCTGCCAATGAAGGCACACGAGCAATGAAGGTAGATGATATAGTCTTTTTGGGACCGGAAACCTCATCATTATCCATAAGTTCGAAATGGAAGTGTACTTCATCTTCAGGCATAAGTACCATATCATTCAATTCCCATAATGTCTGAAGTGATTGCACTGTCGTATCAGAATTTAATTCGTAGATTGGAAACATTGACACATAGGGGTCAGCCTGTAAGTAGGATGGGCGCCGAATTTCATAAGCAACCTGCAACTCCGTAAACCCGTAATCATCCTCAATTTCCAAATGAATCGGAATTGATTGATTACTACCCAGCTCTATAACAGGTGATGGCTGGATAACTAAAAGACTGGGATCAAGATCGGGAATGATCTCCAGCGAATAAGGTACAGGGTCACGGTTTGTAATACCACGCTGGTCAACTATATTAATTGAAAAACTCCCTTCTTTCATTAATGAAAAATATCCAGATGCCGAACGATTGGTTGATGTGAGAGTAGATTTTTCCCCGTTGATATCTAGATAAGCGGATTCCAAGATTCTGTTAGATGAAAGGTAAATTTGCACCTTAGACCCCTTTAATCCCTGAATCACTGCAATATTACCTTCTTGGGTTTCCGTTTCTAATTTGCTGTAAGTTGGAGGGATAACACTAATGAGAAAAGATTCAAATATAGGACGATCTGTTACAAAAATTGTATCTGAATTGGATGTGACTTTTCCCCATCCTTCCCAAAAATGATTAGCTTTAACTATAGCCTCGTAAGCATAATCCTGGAATAATTCAGGAAGAGTAAACTTATAAAATCCGTTTGAATCCCGTGCAGATGAAAATACTAGGGTTAACAAGTCCCGTTCATTCATTGCAGTCTGGATTGGGTTTAAGTGTAGAGAGACAGAATCTGGTTCAGCATCGTACGATTGTATTTTAATCTCTGCTTTTTCTCCTCCTAATATATGAATACTACCTGTCAAACTCTGGAGAGAAAATGGTTTTGGTGCATGAAATTCTTGTTTCGGATGAGCCCATCTATAAAATGCATTTGCAGCATTATTGTATTGAAGAGAAAAAATAAGAACTAAAAAAACCCAAGTTCCCAGAAGACCCATTTTTAATTTGTTAATTTTTGGATCCTGTAAAAGAAAGAAGTAATCCAGTTTCATTAGTTTTTCAGAAACCTTGTTTACATAGGAATCTACTAGCTCTTTTGATTCATTTTTCTCTGCAGCTGATTCCAATTGATAAGCATTAATAATTGTGTCATGTTTATCTGGGAATGCAGCCTGACCTAAACGCAGAGATAATATTTCAATTTTATATCGCTTTAATAAATTTCTTTGTGATCTAAAATAGCGGTAAATCCAAAAAAGAAAATATAATCCGAATAAACCAAGAATGGTAAAAAGAACTCTGAGTTTAATAAATGGTAAAAAATAATAAATAGTTTCAAGTTCTATAAATAATAAAAATATAATTGAGGACCAGATCGTCAAACAAATCAAACTGGCAAGAAAATCTTGCCAGAAAAGGATAGACCTGGCAGTTAAAATATGATTTTTAATTTGCATTATTGTGTAAGGGCAAAATAAATAATATTAACGCCCATTTTCAAAGCAGCTTCCCTTACTGGCCAGGGATCTTGATGTACACTAGCATCTTCCCAGCCATCGCCTAAATCAGATTCATAAGTGTATAAAATTATCATACGTTCATTTTCATATAGAGCTAGTGCTTGCGGTGTTTTATTATTATGCTCATGGACCTTAGGCAATCCATTTGGCAGTTTATAAAATGAAGAAAAAATTGGATGTGTTTTGGGGAGTAGTACAAAATCCTTGTTAGGAAAGACCCTTTTTATTTCTCTGCGAAATGATTCATCCATTCCATAATTATCATCCGCATGAAGAAATCCTCCGTTCATTAAGATGGATCTAAGAGTAATGACCTCGTCATTATTGAGTCTAATATTCCCATGGCCAGTCATATAAAGATAAGGAAAATGATAAATCTCATCATCAGTCAGTTTCAATTGAAATTCATCAGGGTGTGCAGACATGGGAGTATTCTTATTCAGATAATCCAATAAATTAGGTAAACTGCTGGGGTCGCTGTACCAATCGCCCCCACCACTATAGTGGATTCGTGCAATGGAAAATGATTGAGTAAAAGTCATTGCCATTGAAGATAAAAGAATGATGATTATTTTCCCCATGAAAACTGAATGTAAGAATCTATTTATTTGTTCCCCAAAAGATACTGGAAAAGTTAGCTTGTTTTTTATTAGTCTCTACTTGTAAAACTCATTGGAATCACGGAATTTTTATTACCCGTTTCTATTATGAAAAATATACACCATGCTTTACTTTTGTTAATCTTCACCGGATTATTGGCACAAATAGAAGAGGAAAAACCTGCCAGAACTTTCCTCTTCGGTCTAATCAAATTC
>CAJWHW010000003.1:0-84144 GCA_913040915.1 uncultured Fidelibacterota bacterium
TATTGGTGTAGCAAAAAGACTCAATCAAGAAATACCAAATTCACATATTTTAGATCAATATTCAAATCCATCGAATCCTAATGCACATTATGAAGGAACAGCCCAGGAAATATTGGATGATTTTGGAACTGATTTAAATATGATTGTAATTGGTGTAGGTACTGGCGGTACAATAACAGGTGTAGCTAAACGACTTAAGGAAGAAATCCCTGGAATCAAAGTTATCGGCGCAGACCCTGTGGGTTCCATTCTTGGAGGCGGTACTGAAATATCTCCTTATTTGGTAGAAGGTATTGGCTATGATTTTTTCCCGGATGTCTTAGATAATTCGCTCGTTGATGAATATGTGAAAACCAAAGATGAAGAATCCTTTCTAATGGCAAGACGACTCATCAAAGAAGAAGGATTGTTATGTGGTGGGTCATCTGGTACTGCCATGATTGCAGCACTGAAAACTGCAACACAACTAAAACAGGGACAGAATTGTCTTGTATTGCTACCGGATGGCATCCGGAATTATATGACTAAATTTCCAAATGATGATTGGATGAGAGAACAAGGGTTTTCATTCTGAATATGAGCATTAAAAGATTATTAATCGCACTATCTACTCTGATACTTTTTGGTTGGGTTTTTTCTGTAACATATTTATCTATATCCAATCCTGAAGTAGAGTGGGACTGGGATACAATAGATACTGAAGATATTCATTTTCCCAGTACATTTGCCTGGGGTACAGCGACTGCTGCACATCAAGTGGAAGGGTATAACGATAATAATAATTGGTACATATGGGAGAATTCCTTTGATGAAAACAACAATAGCAGAATACATAATGGAGATAAATCAGGGATAGCAGCTGATCATTGGAATCAATACAATACTGATATTGGCCTCATGAAAGAATTAGGAGTTAATCATTACCGATTCTCTATTTCATGGTCCAAAATCGAACCTAAAAAAGGAAAAATTGATTATAATGTAATACAGCATTATAAAAATCTTTGTAATGCACTGATAAAATCTGAAATAACACCAGTTATTACTCTACATCATTTTACACACCCTATCTGGTTTGAAAAGTTGGGCGCATTTGAGAAAAAAGAAAATATCAAACATATCCTGGAATTCTCCGAACTAATATTTAATGAATTACACTCCCTAGTACCCATATGGTGCACAATCAATGAACCATCTGTGTATGTCTCACAGGGTTATTTTAATGGAGTATTTCCACCTGGGAAAAAAGACCCTGCACTTGCAGGAATTGTTCTTGAGAATATGCTGAATGCTCACATTCAAATTTATAATAAGCTTAAAAGTTTGCCTGGTGGAACTAAAGTAGAAATTGGATTGGTAAAAAATATATTTCAATTCGAACCTTTGAGAAGATGGCACATCCTAGATTGGGTATTTAGTTTTGTTTTAAATGATGTTTTCACAAACTCAACCTTACAGTTTTTTCAAACTGGACAATCAATATTTTATATGCCGGGAATGGTAAAAAATGAACTCAAGAATCCTGATGCAATTGGATCATTTGATTTTATCGGATTAAACTATTATTCAAGGTTTCACGTTAAGGGCCAATTAAATCCGAATGAACCGTTTATATTTGAAAGAAGACCAAAAGATATTCAAACGGATATGGATTATGCATTGTACCCTGAGGGATTTTATAGTGCATTACATACCATCAGCAGCTTGAAAGTTCCTATTTATGTTACAGAAAATGGATTAGCAGATAGAAATGATAATATTCGCCCCATCTTTATCAAAAGATATCTGTATGCAATGAATCTTGCATTAAAAGATAGGTTAGATATCAGAGGATACTTTTATTGGAGTTTAATGGATAATTTCGAATGGGCTGAAGGATATGATATGAAATTTGGGTTATATGAAGTGGATTTTGAAACCCAAGAGCGTCAACTTCGAGCAGGTAGTAAACCATTTATTGAAATGGTAAAAAAACGTGGCTCAGATGAGAGAGGTTTTATTGTCAATATCGGTGAGCAAGCACCTGATTTTGAAATGGAATATACTAACGGAAAAAAAGTTAGACTATCAGACTTGAAAGGAAACTTAGTTATTCTTCAATTCACAGCAAGCTGGTGTTCTGTTTGCCGCCAGGAGATGCCCCACCTTGAAAAGGATATCCAGCAAAAATATAAAGGTGAGAATGTGGTTTTAATTGGTATTGATCGTGATGAGCCACTTGAAACAGTCATCAACTTCAAAAAGGAAATGAAAGTTACTTATCCCCTTGCGCTAGATCCAAATGCAGATATTTTTGGAATGTTTGCAGATAAAAATAGCGGTGTGACCAGAAATATTGTTATTGATCAGAAAGGTAAAATCGTTTTTCTAACTAGATTATTTGAAGAGAAAGAATATAATAATATGTTAAAAATAATTGAAGAATTGATTTCTTCTTAAAATATATTATTTCACTAAAACCAATTTCTGAACATATCGATTTTTTCCGGAAAGTAATTCTACGAAATATACTCCACTGGTATGATTAGATGCATTCCATTGGAGTTCATGGAAACCTGCTTCCACTAGTCCATCTACTAATATGTCAACCGAATGACCGGTAATATCATATATCTTTAAAGACAGTAATTTGGCTGTAACTGAAAACGGGATATTAAAACGAATGCTGGTGATTGGATTAAATGGATTTGGATAAGATGGTAATAGTGAAATTCTGTTAATCAAATGAACTTCTTCAGACAAGCCAACATTTCCAACATAAAAGTTTACATCTACAATTTGGTGTACATTGGATTCTAAATCAAAAATATCTAATTGTACAGTTCCCTGTCCAGCACCATTAATCCATGCTAAAAGACCGCAAGCAATTGAATCTTCAGCACTCATATCAATACTTACGCTATCTATAGATTCAAAATAACAAATAGTACCAAGACAAATTGAAGATGTCCAGTTATTTGGTAATGAATTGATCCTCCGAACTACGGCTAGACTAATAGGGCTAGATGATAGATTATAAATTGTTCCATAAAAGGATCCAACTGAATCTTCCCCAACATATATTTCTGAACTGCTAAAATTAAATTCGAAGGATGGATCACGATTTCCATCTGCGGAAAGAATTGATAATCCTAATATCAAAAATAGGCACTGCATCGTGGGTTTATTCCCAACTTGCAGATCCATAGCCAACCATAATAGCTCCACCTTCGATCTGCTTCATATCATGGTTAATTCCGGAAACCATTCCATTATTGAAATACTTTTCAAAACCATTTGGACCAGCTGCATTCCATTCAACGTCAAATTCAGAGTCTAATTTGGTCACTGCATATCCAGAAACCATGAAATAGCCACCATCTTCTGTCTTATGGATCCATCCCTTTCCTCCACCAACATAATCATTATATTTTTTTCTCCATAATTCACTACCTTGAGCATCTGTTTTAACTAATGTTGCATAGGGGGGTGGTTGAGAATATCCAAATAATAAAAAACCATTATCTTCTGTTTGAATTAAATCAAGTGGCTCCCACAGACTGGGATCATCGTACACTTGCGACCAAAGGGAATCACCATTTTCATCAACTTTTACAAGAGTAGCATAGTCATCGGAACCACCCGTTCCAAGCACAGCAAAACCATCGTCGCTTTTAATAATCTTTCTACAATATTTGCAGGGTAAATCATTCTCTTCCAAAATTTCACCTGAGTCATATGCAAGAATAGCAATAAGGCCAGATGGCCAACTGTAAGCGGCTAAAGCCAAATCTCCATCATCTGTTTCTAATATTTCTACCTGACCAGAGCTATAGTTTAAGTCTTCAGTAAAATATGTTCTTGTCCAGATTATTTCACCTTCAGAATCCATCATAACAATCATTAGTTTATTATTCCCAGGTGCCCCAACCGTCAAAAACACCAAATCTCTGTTAGATGTCTCGATTAGTGACGTACCAATACCAAGGAGATGATCTGAATAACCAGAATTGGAAATATCTATTTCTTTATGCCACTCAATAGTTCCATTATTATCAAGTTTAATAATATCTCTATGATTATGGTCATCCGTATAGCAACATCCACTGGACTCATCACTATGAAATTTTCCCAGAACCATGTATCCCCCACTATGCATAGGAGTAACAGATGATGCTAAATCCCAAATCCCACCATGAATATAATTTTTCCATATTAAATCACCATCATCACTTACTGCATATACCATCATGTCTGCCGCATCCTTAGTGTATTCATATTCTTTGTCACATAGCGGTGTGAATGAATAAATAGCATCTTTTATTTTATCCCAGGTATATGTTTCATATCCTGTGATTCCATCAAAGGACACTGTAATTACGGTATCTCCTGTGATAAATAATTCACCATTGGTAATATTACTTTCCTCATCAGTGATGATCAAAAATGTATCTGATGTAACTTCTGTTAGTGCATAGGTGTCCTTTGAGTAGCACTTAACTGTATCATCACAATTATCACCAAGAAAATCAAAAAATGTTATACCAATTTCATCCATTATTGCATATTGGATATCAGATCTGCTACAGTCCTCATCATTGTAAAGATAGGTCCCATAGTAGTTTGGGACATCAATTATTGGTAAATCTGATTGCGGATCTGCAACATCATCTGAACAAGTGGTGAAAAAGATAAGAAAAGATAAAACTAAGTAAAATATTTTCTTCATATGTCTAGTATATTGCTTCTAGGTATTTAAATAATTTATTTTCAAATAAATAGATTTATGAAATATAAATAACTATTTCATTCCCAACTTGCCGATCCATAGCCACACATAACTGCTCCACCATCGATCTTTTTCATATCATAGTTTATACCTGAAACCATGTCATTATTGAAAAATTTATCAAATCCTGTTGGTGCAGCTGCATTCCATTCAACATCTCCATTAATATTTAATTTTGTAACTGCATATCCTGAAGCCATAAAGTAACCTCCATCATCTGTTTTATGGATCCATCCCTGGCTCCCTCCAATATAATCTGCATATTTCTTTCGCCATTCTTCATTTCCTTCTTCATCTGTTTTAATTAGGGTTGCATAAGGGTGAGGGTCTGAATAACAAAAAAGTAAATATCCATCATCTGCTGTGTGAATTAAATCTAAAGCTTTTCTGGGTTTGGTTGTATCATCAGACCAAATTTTTCGCCACATCTCTTCTCCATCATCTGAAATTTTCAACAGAAATATAGGCTCATTTTCTTCATCAGCTCTTCCAATCATGGCAAAATCTCCATCTACATTGACAATTGCTCTCGGATAGTTTAATCCTTCATATTCTACTTCTTCCAAAATCTCACCAGAATCATAATCCAATAAAGAGAATCTAGCAGTACCTCCTGTTACCAATGCTAGATCACCATCTTCTGTCTCAATGATTTCCATATTATAATTCCAAGATGAATATGAAAGATAATTAGTACTCCATTTTAATACTCCATCTGCATCCATCATAATCACATTAACGCCTCCTGAGCCACCTGGTGTTAAAAAGACCAAATCTCCGTAGGAAGTTTGTATTAAGGATTTTCCAATTTTTTTATACCAACTTGCTTCACCATTATTTGAAAATTCAATTTCTTTTTTCCATACAATTTTTCCTTCAGCATCTAATTTAATGATATCCCTTTGATCACCATTGAGTGTGTAGCAACACCCCCCCCACTCTATTCCTTCAAAAACACCCAATATCATATAACCCCCATCATTAAGAGGTGTTACTGATGAGCCCAGATCCCAAATACCACCATGTATATAATTCTTCCATAATAAGTCACCATCAGTGTTAACAGCATACACCAACATATCTGCCACATCCTTGGTAGCTTCATATTCTTTATCACATATTGGGTCGAAAGGGTAAATCTCATCTTTAATTTTATTCCAATAGTATTCTACAATACCATTGTTCCCAGTATAAGATAATTTTATAGAACTATCTGCACTTATAAATATCTCGCCATTTGAAATATTACTTCCGTCTTTTGATTCTAAAAAAAATGTATCAGTTGAAACTTCAGTTAATTCATATGTTTCTTGAGCATAACAACTTACAGTATCATCGCAGCCATCTCCCAGAAAATCAAAAAAAGTTATACCATTTTGGTCTATTGTTGCGTATTGAATATCAGCACCACTGCAATCATCATCATCATAAAGATAGGTTCCAAAGTAATTTGGAATATTAATCTCAGGAATATTAGTTATTGGATTAGCTTTGTCTTTAGAACAAGATGTTAAAAAATATAGGATGAGAAGAATGAAAATAATATTTTTCTTCATAGGATTCAATTGATTGTGTTAGTTTGGAGTGTGCAAAATTTAATCCAAAGAAAGTTTTAATGGTAAAATATCATGGATCCAAATAATATTAGAAGTAAATCAATACTTATTATGCTTTTGACCCTCTTTTCATGTACAGATAAAGAAGATGTTAAGGAGGATGATACCTATTATTCAGAATGGACTGTTATTGGTGATGGCCTTAGTACAAATGTAACAAAGAATGTTCTTACTGAATTCGTCGGCTCCACAAAGTGTCCTTATTGTCCTGCATCCGATAGTCTTTTATTAAGCTATTTTAACACAGTCCATGAAAACTATGTTGGTTCAAACATTGCCAGTAATTGGTTTTTAATCAATTATCATACCTATTCTCCTTCTAGAGGTGACCCAATGTATGAATTTCTCCGTGGAGAATCAGAAACAGGAGATGATGATTTCTGTTATGTTCGGTTTGAAGAAGGAGGTTGGTACACTATTTCCGGTGTCCCCATCACCTTTACAAATGGTTTTTATAGTTCAATTTCCGCAGAGATGGCCATACCTTATATGTCCGAGAGCACACCGATCCAGATGAGTCTAGAAGGTACTACATTTGACAGTCTAACAATCACGATAGAGTTGTATCTTAATAGCAGTAAAGATCTTTCTAATAGTGATTCCCTACGTTTATTTATCGCTGCGAAAATCGATGATGTAGATTATGAGGGATATAATGGTGAACCTCATCATCAAGATGTATTCCTGGGTTGGATTAATGATGGATTAAGTGGTGAATCATTATCCTTAAAAAATGAAGAAGTAGTACGGAATTACACTTGGGAAATGCCCGGGAATTGGCCCCAAAATAATTATGAAACTAGTTGGTGGAAAGTTGAGTGGGATGTTGCAAATCTTGCAGTTGTCGCCTTCATACAGAATAAGTATACAAAAGAAATATTACAAGTAATTGGAACGGATTAAGGTTACACTAGTCTTTTTCTATTGAGCCAATCAATTCATATTCATTCGCACTTTCAATTTTCACATTAATGAAATTCCCTGGAAGTGAATTCCCTTTTATATGGACTATATTATCTATTTCAGGTGAATCATATTCCGTTCTCCCAACACTTATATGTTCACCTTCTTCGTCAACAATAACTTGTAATCTTTTCCCAATAAAAGATTCATTTCGTTCAAGACTAATATCATGTTGAATTTCTTGGATTATATTTTTACGATCGTCTTTCAACTGCCTAGGTACATTATCATTCAGATCAGCAGCCAGGGTCCCTTCTTCTTCTGAATATGTAAAAATTCCTAAACGGTCAAATCGAATTTCTTCAATAAATTGTCTAAGTGAATTAAAATCATCTTCTGTTTCATCAGGATATCCAACAATTAAAGTTGTACGTAAAGCAATATTTGGAATAGCATTCCTTAGTCTCTCAATTCGATTTCTAATACCATCCTGGTTTAATCCTCGACGCATGGATTTAAGCATAGAATCCGCAGCATGTTGAATTGGCATATCCAAATAATTACACACTTTGTCACAATTTGCAATCGCATTAATAATTCGTTGGGATAAATGAGCCGGATGTGCATAGTGTACACGAATCCACTCTAAAGCTTTTATAGTATTCAATTCTTCGAGTAAATCACTTAAATATACTTTTTTTTCTAAATCCCAACCATAAGATGTAGAATCCTGAGCAATGACTAATAATTCTTTTGTACCATTGGAAACTAAGCGCTCTGCTTCTTCCATAATTGCAGGGATTGTTCGACTTTTTTGAAGTCCTCGCATTAATGGTATACTACAAAATGAACAGCCGTTGTCACATCCTTCTGCAATTTTCAAATAGGCATAATGACTTGGTGTCATTAAGGATCTAAAAAATAGTGGATCATCCTTTGCATAGTCCTTACCAGTCAAAAAAGACACAATTTGCCTGTGATCATTACTTCCAAAAATTCGATCAACTTCTGGAATTTCTTTTTTCAAATCTTCAGGATATCGTTCAGACAAACATCCCATGACAACCAATTCTTTTAAATTACCAGATTTTTTGAGTTCAGCTGCTTGAAGAATAGAATCCACAGATTCTTCTCTTGCTATATCAAGAAAACCACATGTATTAACCACAATTGTATCTGCTTTTTCTGGTTGGTCAATTAATTCAACATTTGTTTTTTGCAAACCACCTAAAAGTATTTCAGAATCAACTAAATTTTTGGCACAACCTAGGCTAATAAGATTTAAAAGTTTCTTTTCATTCATAAGTTATATCAAAAATTACAGGTAGAATTTGATTAATCTTTACTTTCATTTAAACCAAACAATCCATCAATGTAGGCTTCTGGATTAAACAATTCTAAGTCAGTTAAATCTTCACCTGTGCCAATAAAATGGACTGGGATTCCTAATTCCTGAAAAAGTGGAAATATAATTCCACCCCGTGCAGTTCCGTCAAGTTTTGTCATTATTGCCCCATTCAATTGAACATGTTTTCCAAATTCCTTCGCTTGGATCAAAGAATTTTGCCCTAAACTCGCATCCATGGTAATAAGAGACATTGAATCAAATTCAGAAAATCTATTGGTAATAACACGATATATTTTCTCTAATTCAGACATCAGATTTGCATAAGTATGTAGGCGCCCAGCAGTATCTACTATGACTAAATCACTATTTACTGCTTTAGCAGATGTGATACCATCAAATAAAACTGCAGTAGGTTCTGTTGTATGCTCATTACATACTAAATTACATCCTACCCTGTTACTCCAAATCTTTAACTGTTCAACCGCTGCTGCTCTATATGTGTCAGCTGCTACCATCGTAACTTTTTGTCCTAAATTTTTATATAATTGAGCCAACTTGGCTGACGTAGTTGTCTTACCAGTTCCATTAACACCGATAATTATTAAAATTGTAGGCTTTTGAAATGGCCTTGCTTGATATTCGTGAGGAAGCAAAGAAATCAAATGGTCTTTTACTTTTCCAATAAAATCTGATGTTGAATGATTTTCCACAACAGTCAAAATTGATTCAACAGTTTTATAACCTAAGTCAGCACTTAACAATTGTTCTTCTAATTCTTCTAGTGATTCTCTCGTAATTTTCTTTTGGATTAAAGAATTAAATGCATTAGCAATATTTGATCGGGAATTTGTAAGTGCTTTATATAGTTTACTTAACATGATTTCTCCGAATAGCTATATAAAATTGGTTTAAATATTGAATACTGCTGATTGCTAATAGCCCAGTGGCAATATAAATAGAAAGCATCTTTAACCATGGTAAAGCTTGAAAATCAAAGATATGGAGAAATACACCCAAAACTGTAATACCGGTCGCCCATTTCCCCCACCAGTTCGATTGAAGAATCATGTAACCATAATTCATACAATACAATGATAAACCAGCGATAATAGTATGTCTTGCTAAATAAAATGCAAAAAACCAAAAAGGAAATTCACCATTCAACACCAGGTACAGCACAATTGCAATTATGACAACAAAATCAGCAATTGGATCTAACCATTTTCCAAAATGTGTAACTTCATGTGCACGACGAGCAAAATAGCCATCTAAAGCATCAGATAAAACAGCCAACATAATTAAGGTTGCCGTCAACCATTCAAAACCTGGAAATGCCATACTGTAAATGATTGGTATTGCAGAAAGCGCACGTAACATACTGATAAAGTTGGCAAGAGTCAGTACCCTTGTTGGGTCACCAATAATTCGGTCTTTAAGTTTTAGCTTTTTGTCTTTGTTCACCTTGAAATTCCGATGTATCTATATTATCCAAATCTAAAATTTGATCACAGATGGATTGAATAAATAGTTGATCATGAGAAACAATAATAAAATGAATATTTGTCATACATTCTCTTAAAAATAACCGCAGTTTTTTTCGTTGATTCCAACCTAATCCAAAAGTGGGTTCATCTAAAATAAGAATATCAAATTTTGAATGAGCTAGCGCCACAATAATAAATATTCTAAGCACAGCCCAGGGTAGATGAATTCCCTGTATATTTTTAATGCGATCCCAATAAATATTGAATCGCCTTAAACGATTATTAAAGGTCTTATCCAATTCTACATTAAAAATACCATTTTCAGTTAACTGTTTTATAAATTCTTCCGGTGTCTTTAATTGCAATAAATATTCCGGAAATTGATCCGCATATCCGATCAAGGGTTTATCATTCCCATTAACAGATATTTTTATTTGACCTATTTGGGGCTTTAAATATCCAAAACACATTCCAGCAAGAGTGGTTTTACCTGAACCATTCTCACCTATTAAGCCAAAAGAACGACAATTTTTTATGGACAAAGTGAGATTTGAATAAATATTTCTGGATTGTTCGTAATGAAAACACAAGTTTAGAAAACTCAAATTAAGATAACCAGGTGGTATTAAAATCTCATTGTACGAAACATTGTTTTGTTTTTTCAATGAAGAAAATGAGTTCAAACTCAATTCCCAAGTTTTATCTCCGTATTTTAAATCATTTTGTTCGGATGAAACCCAGATGACAATGCCGTTTGAATTATCTATCCATTCCCGCAACCAGCTTATTGCTAAATTTTTATTTACGTCTGATAAAAATGACAATCCATCATCTATTAGTAAAATATCAGGTTTTGTATTTAACGATGTAGTCAGATTTAACAATTCTTTTTCCCCACCTGATAAAAAGCCTGGATTCATATAAGGGTCAATAGTTGATGGTAATTTCTTCAAAATTGCTGTTAAAATCTTTTTCACTTCAATTGGTTTAAGCCCAGAACATTCTGAAGTGAATGTTATTTCATTTTGAACAGTAGGTGTCAATATCTGTTGGTCAGGATTTTGAACAATACGGTAAATACTAGGATCCTCTACAATAACATCAATTTCAAAATTTTGATCATGTCTATAGACGGGATTTTCAAGGCAAGATAAAAATACACTTTTTCCCACTCCACTTTCACCATAGATAATATTAATTCCTTTAGAAAATTTAATCTCCTGCTGATAAGATATAAATTTTTTGAAATGAATATTGATTATATAATCAATCACGGATCAAACTCCTAATGATTCGAGTAGCAGAGCCTAAATTATTATGAATAACATCTGTGGCAGCAAAACTCGCCTTTATAAAATAGGATTCATCAAAAGCAAGATGTCTTAGTTTGGTTATGAACTCATCTCCATGCTGAATACAAAAACCACCACCATATTTCAGAAGTTCTTCACCCTCATGCGCATGGTGATATTTTGGACCAAATATTACTGGTAAACGAGCAATTGCAGGTTCCATCACATTGTGAATTCCTGTTGAAAATCCGCCACCGACATAGGCGATCATTCCCTGCCAATAGAGTTTAGATAGAACACCAACAACACCCAGAATAACAACTCTGTCATCAGGCAATTGGAGAGTATCCTTACGTATAATGGAAGGCTCAATCCCTAAATCTGAAAATAGAACCTTAATCCTGTTAATTTCAGATTCATTTGGTTCGTGTGGTGCATATAATACTTTCCAGTCAGGATTGGATTGAAGAAAGGAGAATAAAACAGGAATAAGAAATCGGTCATCTTCCGTATGTGCACTACCAATAATAATTCTTTTATCCCTATTTAGAACCGATTTTTGGTGTTCATTAGTGAATTCATCTGAAGATTGCTTGACCATATCATAACGTGGATTACCAAGAGAACGTAAAATAGGACTTTTCCTGTTTCCCACGATATTCCTAATACGATCGTAATCTTTTTTTGCGACGGTATATATTGTTGTAATAGAACAATAAATAGCTTTATAAAAACTTCGAAATCCAAATTTGGATTTTAAGGATCCATCTTTGACTATTGCTGCAAAAATATTTGAATGAATTGCCATTCTTTCCAAGCTCCAAATTAGGTTAGGCCAAATATCATAGGATGCAAAAATCACCTTCTTGGGCCGAATAATCTTCAGTGCCTGCCTTACAGTCCAAATAAAATCAAAAGGAATATAAAATCTAAAATCAATATCATCACTCGTTGCATTTTCATATCCAGAAGGTGATGAAAAACTGACGATACAAATCACTTCCGGCTCCACTTCTTTTAATCCTTTCAATACAGGTAGGACTTGATGATACTCACCAAGACTTGCTGAGTGAAACCAATATATTATGTGTGATGAATCTATATTTTTAAAGTATAACTTTAATTGCGATATTGAATTAAACTTACCTTTAATACTTTGTCTTAATTTTAGATGAAAAAAAGATGCTATACATGCCCCAGTAAATAATAAAGGATACAAAATTAAGTTATAAATCACTGACCAAAAGACTTTCATCTTAATCAATTAGGAATTGAATTAAAAATATCTTTTACTGAAATACTATCCATACATACCTGAGTTTTTCTATAACACGGTATGCTACCATTCTGCGAACATGGCCTACACCAGACATCATCCTCAATTATTGTAGAACTATCTAAATAAGCACCGGCACCTGTCTGTCTGGATGTTGGCCCTAAAATCATGGTAACTGCGACATCCAAGGCTTCCGCTGCATGAAGTAACCCTGTATCACTGCCTACAACATAATCAGATTGAGATAAAATAGCTAGTGACTGCCGTAATGTCGTTTTTCCTGCAAGATTCAAAGCATCTGGTAGTTTTTCAGCAATTTGAAAACAAATTTTGTCCTTGCTTGAACCAATAATGACCACATCTTTTTCTATTTTTTTAATTAGGCTGATATATTTTTTTATAGACCATTGCTTCTGTCTCCAAGCAGAACCTGGTACTATCGATAGATATGGACCTTCTATGGAATTTGATTTCAATAATTTTATAGCAAAAGATTTTTCTGCTTTTGATACAAATAAAGATGTACCTGGAACTTCATCGCCATTTTTCCAAATATTACCTAAATGTTGGTGATACATTTTTCTAGTAGAAAAATTTTCAGAGAACTGATTTTTATGAAATTGGAAAAGCATAAACCTATTCCATCGCGGCTTTTGTAATTGATATATAGGGTTTGAGATTTGCATTGTCAGCAATTTTGAACGTAATGAATTATGTAAATCATAAGTTATATCATATTGCTTATCTTTGATAAATGTTGAAAAATTCCATAGATCTTGAATGGATTTGTTTCTTTGGATTCCTATTACTTCATCAATGTCATGATGAAATTCTAATAAAGGGACAAATTGATTTAATGTGAGAAATGTTATTCTGGCCTTTGGGTAATTTAGTCTTATAGTTTTCAATGGAGACGTAGCCAGAATAATATCTCCGATAGAACTAAATCGGATGATCAGAATTTTCTGATCAAATGACATAATTTTATTTTACCCGTAGTGTGTTAAAAACCACAAGATCAGTCAAGGATTGTTTTACAGCTGATTCAGGATAAAATTGAATAGCATCTATTGCATTATTGGAAAAATCATCCAGTTTCTGGCGTGCATATTTAAAGCCGCCAGACTCTTCTACCATCCATCGAATCTCTGATAATACTTTCTTTGTTTTAGTTTTAGCACGAAGCAGTTTTTTTAAACGACGGTTTTCTGATTTCGTCATATTGGAATACGAAAATATTAGGGGCAAGGTCATC
Organism: uncultured Fidelibacterota bacterium; assembly: GCA_913040915.1. Classification (GTDB taxonomy): domain Bacteria; phylum Fidelibacterota; class Marinisomatia; order Marinisomatales; family UBA1611; genus CAXFCD01. The sequence continues at coordinate 13,943 of CAJWHW010000003.1, forward strand.
ATATTTTTCTTTACATCCCCACCTCCATTTTTTCCGGTGTCACTTTCACTTCCTAATAAGTCAAATAGGTCATCCTTAATTTGGAATGCCATGCCTAAATTTTCCCCATAATCAAAAGTCGCTTTTCTATCTTTGTCCGTCTTCGTAGTCGTAATTGCTCCCAGCTCACAACTTGTGGCAATTAAAGAAGCTGTTTTTTGATTAATCATATCAAAATAAATTTTCTCTGTCATGGATTTAGTAATACTTTTTTCAATTTGTAGAATTTCACCAGCGCTTAACATTTCAGCAGTATTCGAAATTCTTTCTAGAGCATCAAAATCTTTGATTTGAATCATATTTATAAGTGCTTTACTTAAAATAAAATCTCCCATAAGAATCGAAATTTTATTTTTCCAAATTTGATTAATTGAGGGCTTTCCTCTTCTGATTGTTGCATCATCTACCACATCATCGTGAATTAGAGTGGCAATATGCAAAAGTTCCATCATTGCAGCTGCTTTATAACTGTTTAGTGTCGGTTCACCACATAGTCTAGCAGATAAAATTGTTAAAATTGGGCGGATATTTTTGCCTCGATTCTTTATCATATACTTTGAAATAGAATTGATAAGACGAACCTCAGATTTTAACGCATTTTCAAATTCTTCTTGAAAAACTTTAATGTCATCAATAATGGGGGCAGTAATTTGTTTTAATGTGACTAAATCTTTATGCATAACTAAACAGAAATTACCGAAGCGAACCAAAGGTGTTCAAACAGTTATCTACCTGTTGACCATCCACGATACACCTATACTTATTTCATATAAAAAAATTAAAGGAAATGCCATTATTATCATTGAAACAGGGTCTGGAGGTGTAATAAAAGATGATAAAATGAGAATCACAATTATAGCGTGTCGTCGATAATGGCGCATGAATGGCGGCGTCAGGAGTCCAATAACAGATAACAATAGCGAGACCACCGGTAATTGAAAAATGACACCCGAGCCTAGTAATAACCAGGTTAAGAAACTAAAATAATATTGGATAGAAAAATTATTTTCCACATGGCCTCCACTTATACCACTAAAAAATTCTAATGAAAATGGTATTAAGATAAAATAGCCAAAACTGACTCCGATAATAAATGAAGAAAATGCAAAAAAAACTACAGGAATTGCATATTTTTTCTCATTTACCTTAAGTCCTGGGGCAACAAATTTCCAAAATTGATAAATCAAAACCGGTAAAGCGATGATGAATCCTGATATAAATGAAATAAACCATTTAATTATAAACATTCCCTGTACTGATAAAACCTGAAGGTAAATTGCACTAGAAGTATTTTTTGTTGGTAAAAGTAAGAACTTTAAAATTTCATCAATATATCCAAATGAAAGAGCAGAGCCAATAACAATAGCTAATAAAGATTTTACTAATCGCCATCTTAATTCTTCAAGGTGTTCTAAAAAACCCATTTCATTAGGTGATTCATCATGCATTTTTCTGTTTATCTAATAATTGTTGAGCCATCATTACCGGAGATGATTGAATTGATTGCAAAGATCGTGTAGTTTTATTAAGAATTGATATTTTCTCTTTTGTCCAAAATACATTTTCTAAACTTTCTCGGATTAAATCAGAAACTCGTGTTCTATACCTATTTAATCTCCTATCATCCACTAAACCAATTTTTTCCATCATTTTTAAATGATTCTGAATACCTAAAAATAATTCCACTATACCATTATCCTGGTTAGCAATTGTATTGAATACCGGTGGTTCTATTTTTTTATTAGTTGAAAAATTATGAATAATATTCTTTAGTAAAGATGCTAAACGATTTGCTCCATCTCTATCAGCTTTATTAATTACAAATATATCTGCAATTTCAATTAGGCCAGCTTTCATTAATTGAATCTCATCACCAGACTCTGGGACTAACAATACAATGGTCAAATCTGCGGCTTTTGCTATATCATGTTCACCTTGGCCAACACCAACAGTTTCAAATAAGATTATATCTTTCCCACTGGCAGAAAGGATGTCTGCAACTTCCTGGGATTTTCTTGCTAAACCACCTAATTCACCATGGCTACCCATACTTCGGATAAATACACGCTCATCCCATAGATATTTATTCATGCGTACACGATCGCCAAGAAGAGCGCCTCCAGAAAATGGACTAGTGGGATCAATGGCAATTACTCCAACTCTGTGATTATTGGATAGGAATATATCTATCAATGTATTGGTTAGAGTACTTTTTCCTGCACCGGGGGGGCCGGTAATACCTATGCGATATGATTGGGAAGAGTTTTCAAATAGTTCTTCAAAAAAGGAATAAGGAATAGTTTGGTTATTCTCGATTTGTGTAATTGCTTTTGAAATAGAACCGGCATCATTTTTTAATATACCAGAGATTAGAGATTCAGGCATCTATGAATCAAATTCCTGTATAAAGATGTTATAATTATTGATGGTTAGCTCTCTTCCTTTTCTTGAAATATATCCTTCTTTTTCCAGTAATTTTAATGCACGAGAGACTGTTTCTCTTGATGTACCAGACATATTTGCTATATCCTGCTGAATAGGAGCTTTTGAGATATTGACACTTCCTTTTTTAATCACACCACTTTCATCTGCAATTCTTAATATACATAAAGCAATACGTTTTTCTGCAGCACTTAAAGAAAGACTCGCAATTTGTCTATCGCTTTTCCTTAACCTTAAAGCCATCTCCTTTAAAAGTTGAATTGCAATTTGTGGGTAACCTTTTAAGACAATTAAAAAGTCACTTCGGTTCAAAGTCAAAACCTCTGTATCATCAAGTGCAATAACATTTGCTGATCTAGATTCACCATCTAGAAGGGACATTTCACCAAAAAATTCTCCATCATTCAATATTGCTAAAATTACTTCCCTCCCTTCTTTACTAAGTCGTGTAATCTTAACACTGCCCTTTGTGACAAAAAAACACTGTTCAGCTTCGGTCTCTTCCAATAGGATTATATGTCCTGCTTCATATTCACGTGACACCATTTTTTCCGATATATAGCCCAATTCTTTTTCAGGTAAATCCCAAAATAATGATACAGATTGTAAAAGTTGAATTTTGTCCATATTAAAAGATACCAAGACATCAGGTATTTTCAAATTTTATATATCAGAATAATGTAGTTTTTATTGAGCAAGTTAACTTGTATGACTAACAACAATTTGCCTAAAATATACCTTAACAGTTGGTTGACTATGTTTTTCAAGATTTTGTAATATTGCCAGCTTTAAACTAAAGGGAGAATATTAAATGGATAGACATCCACAGCAGATTAAAAGGGAACGGCAGGATATAAAAAGAAGAGCTAGAAATGTAGAAAATATGTCTAAACTTAGAACACATATCAAGAAAGTTTTATCAACTAAGAAAAAAGCTGACGCAGAAAAAGTTTATTCAGAAGCAGTAAGTGTAATTGATAAGGCTGTAAATAAAAACTTGATTCATAAAAATACCGGCGCGAGACGAAAAGCTCAAATAACACACCATCTGAATTCCCTTAGCTGATTAAAGGTTAATCTTTTTTATAATTAAGCTTCAGATATCTGATAATTTGGGGCTTCTTTTATAATTCGGACTTCATGAGGGTGATTTTCTTTAATACCAGCAGCTGTTATCTGAATAAATTTTGTACTCTGTCCGAATTGAGAAATCGTTTTGCAACCGCAGTATCCCATAGATGAACGAATACCACCTATTAATTGATGGATCGTATTTCTAACTTGCCCCCTATAAGGTACCATTCCTTCAATACCTTCAGGAACTAATTTTGTAGAATCAGCACCTTCTTGGAAATATCTATCGCCACTTCCCTCTTGCATTGCTTCCATAGAACCCATTCCACGATAAGATTTATACTGGCGACCTTCATATAAAATCGTTTCTCCGGGACTTTCATCCATCCCAGCAAGCAAACTGCCCAACATCACAGAATCTGCACCTGCAGCTAGAGCTTTTGCAATATCTCCGCTATAACGAAGCCCACCATCAGCAATCACAGGAACTTTACTATCTCTAGCCACATCTACAGCATCCATGATTGCAGTCAATTGTGGCACTCCTACTCCTGCAATTACTCTCGTGGTACAGCTTGCACCGGCACCAATCCCTACTTTCACGCAATCTACACCCGCATCAATTAAGGCTTGAGTACCATTGCCCGTTGCAACATTACCAGCTATAACAGCAATTTTAGGAAAGGTATTCTTTATGGCTTCAATTGTTGATAAAACACCCTTAGAATGACCATGTGCAGTATCTATTACAATGGCATCTACTTCTGCATCAGCTAGGGCACCTGCTCTATCAATAGAGTCATCTGATACACCAACAGCTGCTGCAACTCTAAGGCGTCCGTTCTTATCCTTACAAGCGTTAGGATTATCTTCTTTTTTCTGAATATCTTTAACTGTAATAAGTCCAGTTAAATTTCCATTATTATCTACCACTAACAATTTTTCTATCCGATGTTTCTGAAGAATGTCTTTGGATTTTTCTAATGACGTTCCAATTGGTACTGTTACCAAGTTTTCTGAAGTCATTCTTTCAGATACTTTTAAAGAATTATCAGTCTCAAAACGTATATCACGATTTGTAAGGATTCCAACTAGATGTTCATCTCGAATTACAGGTAAACCACTAATCTTATATTTCGCCATGATGTTTTTAGCTTCTGATATTGTTGAATCAAAGGTTATCGTTACAGGATTGATGATCATTCCACTTTCTGACCGTTTGACTCGATCAACCATTTGAGCCTGGTCTTCTATAGACAAATTTTTGTGAATAATACCCATACCTCCTGTTCTTGCCATAGCAATAGCCATTTCACTTTCTGTTACCGTATCCATTGCAGCACTTAAAATGGGAATATTTAGAGTAATTTCTTTAGTTAAACGAGTAATTAACTCCACATCACGCGGTAAAACTGATGACTCCTGCGGAACAAGTAATACATCATCAAAGGTCAATGCCTGTTGAAATGGTGGACGATTATTCACTATTACTCCAAGTTAGTTTTGTTTAAAATATTATTTATCAATTCGCCTGTTATTATGGAGCCTAATATAAGATCAATTTCTTTCTTGTAGAACCTATCACCCGTACTATATCTACAAAATGAATTTAAAAATTTTAGTACTGATCCAGTCCCCCTGCCAGGTTTTATACCATTTGATGCCTGGTAATTGGCAGCTCCTGCAATAAAAAGCTCAATTGCTAAAATATTGGCTATATTTTTTTGAATTTGGAATAGTTTCAAACCAGACCAGGGAGCCATACTTACAAAATCTTCATGCCCACCAGAAGTCGGTATAGAATCAATACTTGCAGGATGTGCCAATGTTTTATTTTCAGAAACAAGTGCTGATGCTACTACATGCGGAATCATATAACCCGATTCTAGTCCAGGATTATTTGCGACAAAAGGCATGATCTTATGATCAATTCCTTTCATAAAATAATGAGATCTTCTTTCCGAAATAGCACCTAATTCAGACATTGCGATTGCTAGTATATCTAAAGACTGGGCTACATGCTCAGCATGAAAATGGCCTGAATTAGCAATTTTACCATTTGTTAAAACCAAAGGGTTATCACTTACACTATTTATTTCATTATTAATTATATCTGCAGCCATAAAAAAACTGTCTCTACTGGCGCCATGGATATGTGGAATACATCGAAAACTGTAGGGATCCTGCACTATATCACAATTTTTGTGTGATTGGACAATTTTACTTCCATGAAGTAACTTGAGTATATTATTTGCTACAGTTCGTTGCCCAGGGTGCTTTTTAAGATATTGAATTTCTTTGTTAAATACATTTCTACTAGAAAAACTATTTTCAACAGATAAAGCACCAGCTATATCCGCAGTTTTTAGTAGCATCTCACCATCCAATAATGCTTTTATACCTAATGCTGTTGATACTTGAGTACCATTAATTAAGCTCAATCCTTCTTTTGGATGCAGTACTAAGGGTTTGATACCAGCCTTCTTTATTGCTGTACTCGCTGACATTGTTCTGCCTTGATATAATACTGAACCTTCACCAACCATAGCAAGTGCCAGGTGTCCCAATGGCGCTAAATCTCCACTCGCCCCTACAGAACCTTTTTCTGGGATTATTGGTAAAACATCTTTATTTAAAAATTGAATTATTTTATTTGCAACTTGAGGACGAACACCGCTATAACCTTTTACATATGTTAATAATTTTAAGATAAATATAGATCGTACAACTCCTGGTTCTAAAGGATCCCCAAAGCCAGAAGCATGACTGCGAACTAAATTCAATTGTAGTTGTTTTTGGTCTCGTGGCTTAATGGAATGCTGACTGAGTTTTCCAAAACCAGTATTTACGCCATAAATTATTTTTCCAGCTTCTATTTGACTAAGGAGAAGCTGACGTGATCTTTTTAAATTTTTGACTGATTCTTTGGTGATAGAAACCTTTACAGGTCCCTTAAAAAGTGGGGCAAAATCCTTATAAGAAAAAGAACGGGGTGAAATACTTAGGTTTTCCATCGACTAATTTAGGATTTTGTAACCTTTCATTCAAAATATTGTTAGGCAACATAATGAATCTATTACGATTAGGAAATAGTTTAAGATTGAATTGATTCCAAATGAGAGAAAACACTCATTTTTACAGGAATGGAATTAGCAAATATTTCGCCATATCGTTTTGTCACAATTCTATTATCTAAGCAAATAAATTTACCATTGTCATAGGTCGTTCTTATCAATCGACCAAATCCTTGCCGAAATCGGATAGCGCATTCTGGCAATGCATACTCCATGAAACTATTTCCACCATACTTATTAATATAATCACCATAAGATTTAACTAAAGGTTCGGTTGGCACATCAAAGGGCAATTTAACTAATACTAGTATTTCTAATAGATCGCCAGGTAGGTCGACACCTTCCCAAAAACTGTTTGTACCAAATAAAATACCATCAGGTTGTTGATGCATTCCTTTAATAATTGCAGGCCTTGATGCACCTCTGATTTGGGCAAATAACGGTAAATCCCTACCACCTGGTTTTTCTCTTAGAAAATTTGCTGTATCGGAAAGTAACTTTCTTGATGTGAATAATACCATCATCCGTTTTCCATAGGTATTATGTAAATGATAAACTAAATCTGAAATTTTTTCTGGATTATTTGAAATTTCACTTAACCCACCATATTGATAGTAGTTTACCTGCTCTTCATATATAAAAGGGCTTGAAAATTCTTTTGTTATGATATTTTCTTGTTCAAAAAGTCCTGATCTTTTCAAAAAATAATCAAATTTATTATTAACCTTTAATGTTGCGGATGTTAGGAATGTGTGATCAAATCGACTAAAAAGCTTTGCATTGAGTGTTTCAGCAACATCTACTATAGATGCATGAAGAGAGATGATTAATTTTTCATTAGAAGTATTTCGTTTAAAATAATCACCTTCCATCCAATAAACCCAATCTAAATCTTGATTCTCCGTCAATCGAATTAGGTTTGTCATGAGTCCCATTATTGTATCTGAGCTTCTATCCAGAACAGAATGTAGTACTGGGTATTCTGATCTTTTTGGGTCTAGTTCTAAAATTGCTTTTTTAAGTTGATCAAGAATTTTGAAGATTATTTCTAATCCCTGTTTTAAGGTAAATATTTCTGTCTGAACAAAATTATAGGTTTGCTCAATATTATTAAGTATAGGTTTATCTTGATAAGCTTTAGTAGGCGTAAACCTGTGTTGATTATCTTCGGCTAGATTAATCATAAAATCTTTTAAAATATTTTGGGCTTCCTTTATGGCATCCTTCAATTCATTTCGCATTTTAGTAATACCGGGCTCTAGTTCCCCTATTTGATTGAGCATATTATTCCATCTAGCAGATCTGGGAAATGATGGATCTATTGATTGAAGTAAATGTGCTGTTCTCTTTTCACTCCAATCAGTTTTAAACTGATCATAAGCTGATTTAATGAGATTATGACTCTCATCTACAACTACAGCATTAAATTGAGGTAAAAAACCAGGAGATTCAGCTTCGGTCATCAATAAAGAATGATTTATCACAAGTATATTCGCTTTATAAATTTCAATTTTTAGTTTGCCATAGTAGCAACCATGGTTCCGGTTACAAACTTCTCCAGTACAAAATCCCGGTTCACTACAGATAGCAGATTTAAGCCATGTTCTCCTTGAATTCAGAAACCCTGAGCATTCGGAAAGGTCTCCAGTCTTCGTCCACTCTAGCCAGAAAAGTAATGGGAGTAATGCTTCTATATCAATTTCATCAAGGGTTTTATAATCCCCGATTAACCAATTAAAACGAGTTTTACAAACATAATTGTTACGTCCCTTCATCATAACTGCTTTAATGGTCACATTTAGAGATTCTGCTAATAAGGGTAAATCTTTATAAAATAACTGATCTTGCAAGGGTTTGGTATTGCAGGCAATTACAGTTGGACCATCTTCTTCTGATTGTAAAGACTTTTTAAAGGCGCCGAATAAGTAGGCTAATGATTTTCCCAAACCTGTACCTGCTTCAGCAACTCCAACAAACTTTTCACCATTTAAGACCGTTTCAGCCATTTCAGCATAAGAAACTTGATTTAAACGGTGTTCAAAATTTGGATGGACAGATGTCAATAAGCCATTAGGGCCAAAAACGTCTTTAGCCGAAATTTCAGAAATTGAGTTTTTACCTTGCCACCTAAATGTATTTCCATGGTAATCGTGTGTTAACTTTAAGTTAGTGAGACCTTGTTTCATGTCTCCCCTCTTCGTCAATTCATTGCCAAGGTCCACATATAATTGTTTATTGGGAATTTCAGAACCTTTTATAAGGGATAAAACCTTTGAAATTACTTCCAGAGGATAACATGCTAAATGCTCAACCAACTTGATAAAAATAAGACCTGTATTTTCAGTATCTTTCTCAGCTCTATGGGCTCCTTTTGATGATAATCCAAAATGCTCTGATAATGCACTCAGATTAAAAACTGGTAAATCAAAATATAACGATCGAGCTAACTGCAATGTGTCATATTTTAAATTATCGGGTTCATCTCTACCCAGTCTAGTACATAACTGACTTAAAAACTTTTCATCAAAATGAATATTATGGGCGACTAGTGGATTATCACCCAAAAAGTGAAGAAAATCATCGACTATCAATTCTTCTGTCGGTGCTGTACTCACCATTTTATTTGAAATGCCGGTGATCTCTGTGATCATTGGGGAGATATCTCTTTCTGGATTAATTAAAGATACAAATCGATCTGAAATTTCTCCATCGATAAAACGAATAGCAGCAATTTCAATAATTCGGTCATTATAGGGGTCTAAGCCTGTCGTCTCATAATCAAAAGCAGTGAATTGAGAAAGATTTAATTTTTGTAATACTTCTTTTATTTTCAATGGTTATTCAAATCAGGAAAAAAGGATTTTAAAATAAAATAAAGGATTGGATAGTTCATCTTTTGGAATTTCATGTGATAACATTCCTGAGATGATCTCTTGGACCTCTTCATTTCTGGCAGCTCGATTAATTACAAAGTTTAATAAAAAGCGTGACCTGGCAAGATTTTGTAATTTGGTGCTTGTCCTGAGTTCTTTACCAATTTCGTACCATAATAATTGATCATATTCGCTAAATGCATTTTTAGAATAATTTCCCGATGTTTTACTTTTTGCTGCAATCTGCATTGCATATTTTGCAGATACCATTGCATTTCCAATCCCTTCACCTGTGAATGGATCAATCAAACCTGCCGCATCTCCTAACAGCATAAATCCATTCCCATGATTTTCCCTATGGATCCTTCCTAATGGTAAATTCCAACCAATTGGTTTTTCTAATTGTTTAGCTCCTTCAAATCGATCTTTGAAATATTCAGAATTTGTAATTTCATCCAAAATTTGTGTAAGCGTTCGACTATCTTTTTTGATATCATTTTTACTAAGACCTAAACCTATATTGGCAATACCATTTCCAGCTGGAAATAACCAAAAATATCCTGGATTAACCTCCTTCACATAATGCAATTCTATTTGATCCTTAAGACCTTTTACACCTTCATAATAACAACGAATTGCAACTGAAGTGTTATCCATATCCATTTCATACAGTCCTAACTTCCTAGCAACAATCGAATTATACCCATCACACCCCATTACAATCGATGCTTCAATTTTCTGTTTATCTCCTTTTTTTTTCCTACCTTCAATACCAACAACTCTTCCATTATCTTGAAGTAAGTCTGTTACAGAAAAACCCTGAATTGTATCGGTAACTTTTTCTGCTTGTTGGAAAAGAAAATGATCAAAAATCTCCCGTTTTATCACAAATCCTTTTGTGATATAATCATTCTTTTTTGAACCATTGAGATAAACATTAAAATTTTTATGACTTGGAGCGCCAAAGGTGATTCTATTGATAACTGCACCATCAAGATTTTCAATTTCTTCTAATAAATCAAGTTCACGGAATATTCTAACTGATTTTCCCGATAGAGCATCACCACATATCTTATCTCTTGGAAAGGTAGATTTATCAACTAATAGACACTTTAGGCCTGCTCTATGTGCATATAATGCGGCTGTAGAGCCAGCTGGACCAGCACCTACAATAATAACATCATACATTTCTATAAATCATCAGAAAAATCCACACCAAAAGATGGATATACAATTCCATATCGAAAATAATTCACAACTCTTAGCATGTAAAATAACAATGCAATTGGAATGAAAAACCAAGGCGCTCGAACACATAAAAACATAGCAAAAATAAATAGAGGATAAAATCTTACACGCTGTAAATGACGGATTCGATTAGGCCAGATCAACGTAATAAGAGGAAAAGGTAAGGTAACCATTCCTGCCGTACTAATAATTGGGTCATCAAAATAAAAGCCTAAGATAACTGCTGCTGATAATGATAATGTTGAAAATAAAAAATTTTGTTCTTTTTGATCCCAGTCAAAATTATACCATTCACCCTTTGTCTCATCGTATTCAAGATTAACTTGAAAAGCAAATAAACATCCCATAAATGCAAAAACATATGGGGTGATTCCTATAAAATTTGCAATTGAAGCGCGATGATCTATCCATCCAATTAAAATTAAAAGTAAGGCTATGAAAGTATGGAGAAATATTTCACTTCCACTTAATCTCTTTAATCCAGCTATCCAAAAAGATTTTGGTTTTAAAATAAAATAAAATAAGACTGTTACAGCAATAAGCTTTATGAGTCCATATTCCCACCCAGTCCAATCCATGTAGACAAATCGGTTTTCCTGTCCTGAACCGAGTACAAATCCTGATACGGTTAAAGTCCAAATAGAGAATAATTGAGTGATGCTTATGGCATCTAGCTTTTTTCCAAAATCCGAAAAACGATTCCTGTTCCTATTGTAAAATTTTGAATCTGGTGGAAAAATTCGTTCAACAATCATTTTTTAACCAACTATAGGTGATCCGGTAACAAGCGAAATAATTTCATTTAGAAGAATAAAGCCTACCACAATTGCAGAAATTGAGAATAAAATTTTAACAAGCCCACCATCAATATCTTTATCCATCCCTTTTGATAAATCACGAATAAATTCAGATACTCCCCATTTGTAAAGAACAAATACTGCAGTCAAAAGTCCACCTATAGGCAGCATGTATTTTGATGATAAATAATCTAATACATCAAAGAAACTCATATCAAAAATCGAAGTGATATTGAATGCTCCCATGGACAGAGAACAAAATACACCTACCACAGTCACGACTGATCCAAAAATTATGGTGGCTTTTTCACGACCCCAGCCTTTTGCATCGATGAAATATGCTGTTATCACTTCTAAAATAGAAATTGCAGAAGTCAAAGCAGCCATAAATAATAGAAAGAAAAATAATGATCCCCATATTGCACCACCAGCCAGTTTAGGAAAAATAGTTGGCAATACTATAAAAATGAGTCCAGCACCTTCGCTGGGATTAGCCCCCATAGCAAAAACAGTTGCAAATATCGCTACACCCGCCATCATAGCAATAAGCGTATCCAACATTATTATCCAAACAGCAGACGTCAATAAATTTTGATCTTCTTTTAGGTAACTACCATATGTTATCATAGTTCCCATTCCTAAACTTAGAGTAAAAAATGAATGTCCTAATGCTAATACGATGCTTGATGCAGTTAAATCATCAAATTTAGGTTTAAATAAAAATTCCAATGCCTGTGCTCCATTTGGTAATGTTAAACCTCGTACCATGAGCATTACCAGAATAACTAAGATAGCAGGCATCATAATTTTTGTCCATTTTTCAATCCCTCCTTTTACTCCTTGTATGATAACAAAAATAGTGATTATCATAAAGATAATTTGCCAAAAAACAGGAGGAATTGTATCTGAAATAAAATCTGAAAATAACTTACCTGAGACTTCAGGTTTCCCTGCTAAATCCTGAAAACCACCTGTCAGAGAAATAAGTGTATACTTCATTGTCCATCCCCCAACAACACCATAAAAGGATAGAATTACAAATGCCGATGCCACACCAAGCATTCCTACCCATTTCCAATTGGAATTTGGGGCAACGGTTGCAAAAGCGCCTACAGGACTTAATTGCGTTTTTCTCCCTAACACAAATTCACCAATTACGATAGGCAGACCAACAACAAAAATGCAAAGTAAATAAACAACTGTGAATGCTGCCCCACCATTCTCACCCGCCATATGTGGATATTTCCAAATGTTTCCCAAACCTACTGCGGAACCCGATGCTGCTAAAATAAATCCTATTCTTGATCCCCACTGCTCTCGATTATTCATTTATATTTTCTTCCTTCTCTTCATTTTCTATTGGACTTTCCATTACCTGATCGAATTTATCCAAGTGTGCATCTACAATAGCATCAATCATACCGTAAACGTAAATAATTCCTATCCACCAAGCATATTTATTCCGTTTGGAAAGATAACGATACTTTGATAATTCACGATTCTTCAAATCATAATTATTATATATGTTTTTATTTCGAGACCAAGCTTCATAAGCAGCATATTCTAAACTAATGATTATTAAAGATTTGACCCATTTACCGTTATATACCTGTCCCAACCCTGGTACGAGAGAAAAATAGAATGCTTTTCTTGGGCTTTTTGTTTGAATATTCTCTTTGGTATTAGCAAGGATAATTCCAGAAATCAAAATTGTGCATATTAAATATTTATGATCCATTGAATTAACTAACCAAAAGCGATACATTCTATTTCAACCTTTGCCCCTAAAGGAAGAGCTGAAACTTCGACGGTAGATCTGGCTGGATAGTCAACATCACCAAAAAAATCTTTAAATGATTCATTTACATAATTAAAACCACCCAAATCAGTTAAAAATACTGTCAGTTTAACTATATGAGTTTTATCTACTCCAGATTCTTTTAGTATCGCTTCAATATTTTGCAACGCTCGAAATGCTTCTGATTTAATTCCGCCTTCTACAAGTTTTTGCGTATAGTGATCAATTCCAAGTTGACCTGAAGTAAAAATAAAACCGTTATACTGTACTGCTTGATTATAGGTGCCAATTGCTGCAGGTGCAGCATTTGTTTGGATGATTTTCTTCATAATAGTGATTCAAGTTTGTTTTCTAGACATATACATGGAAGTCCTATGTCTTCATTAAGCTCTCTATATGCATCTCCGGAAAATTTTCTTAGAAAAAATTCACCAACAGCAGCAACGGTTGTCTCAAATAAATGACCACCAACGGTTTTCATTTCATGATTGGATAATATAACATGAGCATGTACAAATGGTTCTCCATCTTTTAAAGTCACATTCCCTTCATAGCTTACCAGTTCCCAGACATCATCAAAGTGATTTTGAAAATATTCTTTTTTTTCTGTATCATAAGCACCAATTCCAGTTTCCTTTACCGCACCAATCCCTGAAATTTTTGCATTTTTAATATTTTGATCTTTACAAAATTGAGTTAAAGTACTCATAACTTTTTCATTTTTTTCAATATATATAAAATAATCTATACCTTTACATTGAAACTGCATCTTTTATCCTTTCAATACATCTGTTATCAATTCATGAGTTTTTTCCATCACTAGTTCTAAAGACTTTATATCTTTGCCACCAGCGGTTGCAAGATGGTGTTTACCGCCGCCGCCACCACCCATAAATCCGCCGATTATTTTGGCTAAATTTTCGGCCGTAACACCTTTATCTATAAGGTCGTTTGAAACTATAATTACGGCAGACGGCTTACCTTCTACTTCACTAAAGAGAATACCAACTCCGCTACTCAAGTGTTGAAATAATTTATCTCCCAAGCCCTTCAGCTGATCCATTGAATTTGTATTTACTTGTTTTAATAGTATTTGATAATCTCCAATGGATTCAATTTCCTTTGATAAATCCAAATCTTGATTGGATTGCAAAAAGTGATGTTTTAGTTGTTTTTCCAGGTCCTTCTTTTCATTGAGAAGATTTTCTACACGTTCAGTAATGTCATTTGGTGGTGTTTTTAGTATTTCCTGTAACTCTTGTAATATAAACGAATTCTCCTGCATTTTTTCTACAGATTTTTTTCCAGTGATAGCTACAATACGCCGAACACCTGATGAAAGTGAAGATTCTTCAGTTATTTTAAAAGAACCAATATCTCCGGCACGATCTACGTGCGTACCACCACATAATTCCATAGAAAATTCGCCCACTTTAACCACCCTCACTTTTTCACCATATTTTTCTCCAAATATAGCCTCTGCACCTTCGGATTTTGCTTCATCAAAACTTTTAACTGAAACTTCTAAATTACTATTTAACAGAATTTGCTTATTAACTATTGTTTCAATTTGTATAATTTGGTCTGTAGATATTTTTTCAAAATGAGTTAAATCAAATCTTAGATAATCTGGATGGACCAAAGAACCAGCTTGATTCACATGCTCACCAAGAACTTTCTTAAGAGCTTTATGCATTAGATGTGTTGCAGTATGATTCTTACGAATAGATTGACGACGTGGCTCATCCACCCTACACTGTACCATGCCTTTTCCTTCCATAGATCCTGTACAGATATGGATGAATGAATCGTTATCCTTTTTTACATCCAATACATGAAGGGAAATTCCGTCTCCTGTAATGGATCCTTGATCCCCAATTTGGCCCCCAGATTCCGCATAAAATGGTGTTTGATTTAAAACTACAAAAATTTGGTCTTCTAAAATAGAATATTGCCGAATTTCTGCTTCGCATTCTATTGTTTCATATCCTAAAAATTCAGAGTCATCACCTTTGGAAACAATTATCCACTCTGTTTTATCTGTCTCAGTTTTGAAGTTACCTGAGTCCTTAGCCCGTTTTTTTTGGTCATCCATAGCACTGATAAACCCTTTTTCATCCACAGCTAAATGTCTTTCACGGGCCATTAGCTGCGTAAGGTCCAATGGAAATCCATACGTGTCATAAAGCTTAAATGCATCTGAGCCACTGATCTCTGACCCTTCCAATTTGGCAACTATTTTTTCAAAATGATTGATACCGCGATCTAAAGTATGATTAAAAGATGATTCTTCAGATTCAATAACTTTTTCTAAATGAGCCTTTTTTTCCACAACTTCAGGGAAAATACTACCCATAATCCCTCCAACGGTTTCTACCAGTTTATATAAGAAAGGATCGTATAGGCCAAGTGTCCTCCCAAACCGGGCACCACGCCTTAATATTCTCCTTAAAACGTATCCACGACCTTCATTAGATGGCAGAGCACCATCTGCAATGGAAAAGCACAACATACGAATGTGATCTGCAATCACTCGAAAAGGGATTGGGTTTTTTTCATATGATGTATTTGATAGAGTCTCTATCCTTCTGATAATAGGTAAAAACAGATCCGTGTCATAATTACTATTTTTACCTTGAAGAACTGCTGCTATACGTTCTAGTCCAGCACCAGTATCCACATGTTTATCTGGAAGATCTTCCAAAGAACCATTTTTATTACGATTATTTTGGATGAAAACTAGATTCCATAATTCCCAGTATTGTTCCGATTTATTGACACCTGAAGAATCTTGTTTTTTTAGATCATCCCCTACAAAATAATGTATTTCTGAGCATGGGCCACAAGGTCCAGTCTCGCCCATTTCCCAAAAGTTATCTTTTTTACCACAGCGTAATATTCGTTCATCTGGGATATCTGTGATATCCATCCAAAGGTTGTAAGCTTCGTCATCGTCCTTATAAACTGTAGCCCAAAGACGTTCCTTATCTAATTTCCATACTTCTGTTAATAACTCCCAGGCCCATTTTATAGCTTCTTTTTTATAATAATCACCAAAGGACCAATTCCCAAGCATTTCAAAAAATGTATGATGAAATGTATCTACACCAACTTCTTCCAAATCATTATGTTTACCTGACACTCTTATGCATTTTTGGCTGTTTACTGCACGAATACTTTTTGGTTTTGCTTGACCTAAAAAGATTGGTTTAAATTGATTCATTCCTGCATTGGTAAATAAAAGAGTCGGATCATCATGGGGAACAACAGAAGAACTTCGAACAACTTTGTGATCTATATCTTCAAAATATTTTATAAATGAGTTTCTAATATCTGTGGAATTCATAATTAAAAGGAAAAACTTGTTTCTATGCTAGTCATATTTATCATCTCATCATTGTCCATTACATCACCGTCTCCATTCAAATCTTGGAATGTGCGGCGGAAAATATAGGTGAATATCATCCCATTTCCCATTCGAAGTCCAACATTATAGCCCATGATGGTAGATTCTGAATATTCAAATTCAAATGGGTTGGGTACATTCCTTTGCTGATAGAACCAGGAAGCGCGGTCAATTTTGCTGATAGATTTCTTAAGTTTTAAAATTGCCATAAAACTTTGGTTTGCAGTCTCTTCAAATTTATTGATCGTTTCACTATACTGTTCACCTTTTAAATTTTGATAAGATAAACCGACATCAAATAAATTACCTAAATCAAGATCTAAACCTGAAAAGATTCCATTTTGTTTTCCATAAATTCCCAATTTATTTGCTTTGGTTTGAATCACCCCCTGATTTCCAGAAATACCTTGAAAAGTCGCTCGTTCAATTTCATATGAACGATTAAAATACCCAAATTCAAACTTCCCATTAGGTGCCATTCTAAATTCCAATGAAAAACGTGCAGGTCCTAATTTCATGGATAATCCTAACGGAATGATACCGTAACCAACATCTTCTTTGTCTCCGCTTATAGGATTTATCGTTTTACCCAATAGTGTAGCATATTGTGCATAGGCGTCCATTGCAATAGGCCCATCTCTTAAAAGCGGTATACCTACATCGAAAGCAAAAGAATGAATACCTTCTGACTCTTCATCAATATTTAAAGGTTCAGGTTTTGTTTGTATATCAGTATCTAAAACAATTATGGTGTCTAAATTCCAACCAGTGATACGGCTATCCAAAGTATCTGTAATACCGTCTCCATCAATATCCAATTCGCTAGGATCACTATCCGCCCACCCATCTCCATCCGAATCTAACCAATATAGTTTATCATTAGGAAAATCATCAACTAGATCTGGACGTCCGTCATCGTCAGAATCACGCAGTCCTAAATACTGGTTACGGTCACCTGCCCATGAAAAACTACCATTAAATCCGTAAGCCATCGGCGCAGTTACTCTTATACCTGACAAGCCAAGGTCTTCCTTAAAATCATTTGTAAAACCGTATATATTTAGGCCCATTGATTTTGCAACAAATTCCATTCCAACTTTTCTAACTTGCGGATATAATAATGTATTTGTGTAATTACTTATTAGAATTCCGTAACCCATAGTTACATGATCCAATGCACCTACTTTAAAATAATTCTCCCCATAGCGATTACCATATTTTATATAATATATTTTATCAATTAACGTATTTTTTACTTTCTCTCCAGAAGAAAAGTCCCATTCATCCTTATGAATATTTCCATCCTGGTCAATATAAAATACCAGATCTAACGCTATAGATAATTTTCCAAAAGGCAGGATTGGACGTAGGGCTAATTGGTTCCAGATTTTGCCATCGATTGTCACTGCACCGAAAGCACCCTGTACAGATTTATCATTCTGCGCCTTAATCAGGTTTGCTGAAAAGAATATTAAAATTATTTTTGTTTTAAGGCGCATTTTAAGTAAGAATTAGGAAGATAAAATTACCCTACGTCATTTTACTGAACAACGTGTAAATGAACCATTTCTGACTATTTATAATCGTATAATCGCTCAGAAAAAATAAATCAAAACATATTCAGATAAATACAAACTTTTTTTTAATTTTAATAATCTTGCATCGAGTAATTCAGATTAGTTTTTTCAAACAAATTATCGGTTTTATTATTTGGTTTACAGTTCTATTTCCACAAGTGAATCAAATAAAAACACTTAATTTAGAGTCCAAAGTAAATGGTATTATGATTCTTATGGAATTAGATACCTTACCGGATTTAGCGAATATAACTGGTTGGCAGGCAAACTCAGGGTGGTTTTATATAACACTTTACCAATTTAAAGGTGATTCTTCCAAACTGATGCCAAAAATTCTAAATAACAGTATCCGGGACTTTCAATTCATTCGGACCAATGAATCAATACAATTAGGTATTCGCCTTAATAATCCTATTCAAAATCATGAATTTTCACTAAAGGATGAAAAAAATACATTAGTGGCATCTCTGCATTATTCCACTGAATATTTGGCTCAATCAGATACCATCAAACAAATGGAGTTAGAGCAGCCGAAAAACATTATTAGCGATAATTTTAAAAACTGGCTTTATATCACCAGCACAGGACTTACAGCAATAGGAATCCTAAATAGTTTCAATGATAATATAGATCATAAAACTACTATTGGGTTAGGCATTTTGATTTTTACCTTTATTCTAGATAAAATTTGATTGAAAAAATGAAAGAATCTGTCATATTTCTAGCAATTATCTGGGCAATAGTTTTTATCATTATGGGCGTTTATCTCCGATTCAAGTATAAAGATCGATTTGATGAATTGGATAAATAAACTTCTTTTAAATCTGTCAATCATTTCTCTTATAAGCGCAAGCGAATTATCTGTTCGACAATCTTACCATACCCTTTTTCTCGATAGCAGTAATGTCTGTGGTACTCCGTACATAAACAATATAATTCGCCAAGGCCCCAGCGAACTAACAGAAGCTGAAAAATTAAAGATGGATGAAGTTGGACTGTTTATTCAGGGTAATGAAATTATTTCAAAGAAATCTACTGATTTAGATCAAATATATGATACAGAACATTTTCGGTTTTATTATACTCTCGATGAATCATCTATTCATGTTGTGGAAAATCAAGGTTATGTAATCACTATGGGTGAAGTGTTTGAAAATGTCTGGGACTTTTTTATGGATACTCTGGGATTCGAACAACCTCTTTTAAATCCGGAAAATGATCATTCACTATACGAAATCTATATTGAATATTTATCCCCTCAATATTTTGCTCTAACATATGGGCAAGGTTTTGGAGCATCCTGCCATGGATTTATAAAAATGCGAAATTCATATTCTGGTTCACAATTTGATGATAATACAGTATTAGAAAATATCCAGGTTACAGCAGTACATGAATTTTTTCATGCAATTCAATTCAGTTATAATTGTTATGAAGAATTCTGGTTTATGGAAGCAACTGCAGTCTGGAGTGAGGATGAATTATTTAATGATATCAATGATTTCTATCGTTATATACCTACTTTTTTTTCAAACCCAGATGATCCCATTGGCACAGAAGGTAATTTCATGTATGGGACCTGTATCTTTTTCCAGTATATTGATGAACATTTGGGAGGGCGAGAAACCATCCGCAAAAGCTGGGATTATTCTAGAGATTATGCCAGCCCAACAAAAAATATAAGTTACATGTCAATAGATGCTGCACTTCAGGATAACAATTCCAGTTTAGAAACGGCAATAAATCAGATGCGGATAGCGAACCTAATTCTTAGTTCCAATGAAGCAGCTGGTATTTATGCGTATGATGAAGCTGATGGCTATTTAACTGTGGTAAATCATCCACCAAAAGAAGATTACCTAATATTTGAAAAAGGGAACATTGATCAGATTGAAAATTTTTCACTCCAACGCTACAGTTCACATTATTACTCTCTTACTACTGAATCTCCCGTATCATTATCACTAATAGCAACAAGTGGAGAGTTTTACTTTACATCGGTAGTGAAAATTTATGGGACTGACCAATGGGTAGTAAAGAGTGGATCAGAACTCAATATAGATCCAAAAATTGGGATTGATTGGATCGCATTAATTGTTTCTGCAATTGGAAAAGATGCAGATAATTGGGATTATATTTTACGCTTAGATGATGGCTATTCAGAGGATTATACATTTTACCCACCTTACCCTAACCCTTCTTATGGACAAAGCATAAACTTTCAATTTCAAGTAATCACAGAACAAACTGTTGATTTTCGAATAATTGATTTATTAGGTCAGGAAATTTGGCATATCTCTAACTATTATGATGAACCCGAAGTCATAACTATTGTTTGGCATGGAACAAACCATTTTGGCAAACAGGTCGCAAATGGTATTTATTTAGGTATTATGAAAGGAGAATCAAAAACAACACTACAGAAGTTTACCTATTTAAAAAAATCAGATTGATTCTGTAATTGTTCGAATCTCTTTTAGAATTTCTAAATAGTTTTCTTTTCCTTCTGTAAATCTAGAAATGTATTTCATAGGTTTATCTTTTCTACCTACCAGAATGACATTAGCACCAGCTTCTTTTCTTGCTACTCTATCAATATTAGATAAAAACTGTTCATATTTATCTAATTTAATCCTGTATTCCTCGAGTTGAAGTGAGAGTTCTTGCACATAAAGCGAATAAGATGATTTAGGGTCTTGAAATAATGATTCATTTAAAACCTTATTAAAATAATCAATATGCGGATCCAACAATTCTCTTTTATAACGGATGGTGTACAGGTGTTTTTTCAAAGGGATTGCTTCTTCATCCACATAAATGATCATCTTTTTAACTTTTTTAAAACCCTTTTCTAGTTTTTCTCTTTCTTTCGTATACTGTCTTTGAGATTTCTGAATAGAAATACTAAGGGAACGTAACATTTTTTGATAAGTAACGTTAGTGTCTGATGGGATTGTTTCGAGATCTATTGTATCTGTTTTTTTCATCTTACGTACTAATTTAACCAATTCCCTTGTAAGACTATCAACTTCTAAAATAGCATTGTTCATTCCTGTGTAACTGGGATCCAATCTCTCATATATTCGCAAATCATTATCTAAATAATACCGTAACTCCTTTTTCATTATTGGTTGCAGGTCATCCATATTTCTTGTTTCGGTTTTAGACCATTGCCGAATATTCAAGATCTGAACATCTACGGAATATACGTCATGCAATCTCCAAGGCTTAATTCGTCCCGCACAGTCCGCAAAAAAAAACAGGGTTCCCACTATTGCGAAAACCCTGGTCAATGCAAATAAACTGAAATTCAAACTTTCAAATTCCCTTCATTGTAATATTGAACCAGGTTATCAAACCCACCAATGGGTTTTTCATCAATCACAATTTGGGGAACAGTACGTCCACCGGTCAATTTAAAAAGATCATCACGACTAATCTCTTTTTCTTCAATGTCTATAGTTTGAAAAGGGAGACTCAATTCATTCAATAAACTTTTGGCAGAATTACAGGGTCCACACCAACTAGTTGAGTATATTTTAATTTTCATATTTATTTCAAAAAGAGCAATTTCTGTACTTTAGTTTTTTCTCCATACTTCATAACAGCAAAATAAGTTCCTGAAGAGACTGAATTTCCTAACCTGTTTGTACCGTTCCATATAATTTTATAATGCCCGGAAGCCAATATCCCATTTTGTAACTCAGCTATTTCTCGACCTAGGATATCAACAATAAATATTTTTATTCTGCCTGTAATCGGAATAGTATAATCCAAACTTGTTACAGGGTTAAATGGGTTAGGATAAGGCGAATTTAATACAAATTCGTTTGAATTTATTTGATCATCTACTGCTAATGGAGCAACATAATTATCTGGTGCTTCCGTTGTGAAACGAATGACCCTTTCATTTACTAATGGGGCTGCACCAGGTGCATAAACATTATTAAAGACATACTGTAAACCGTAACTTTTTGTCGGAGATTCTATCCCAACAGTAGAATAATTTTTTGTTACATCCACATCTTCAACCTCTAAATATTGAAAATCAATAACACCGTCCCCTGTTGCAGTAGGCATAGATGATTGATCATGGAGAATAATTTGAAACGTCTCTTCTGTTTCTTCATCATAGCCATTTAATGCTCTCGACCATTCAATAATAAATCGACCTATTTCTTCATCGAACCAAGTATATACATTGATCCAAATATCTATAATTTCATCATTATTTGTGTCAATGGTTTCCAAATCATCGGAGAAAGGAGCTAACAACGCTTTGGGCCCCATATACATTGGAATTGACATATTCCAAAAATAATCAATATAACAAGGAACGAATGATGCCCATCCATTTGAACTTACTGTTATTTGATTATAATTAATCCCATGATATTTAAATGTAAATGGAAGCTCTATATTTACGTGGTCATCATCATCTAATTGGTAATGTGTACCACCACTCCCTCCAAAACCAGGATCCAATTCCACCCAATTAAATTCAGGTGTTTGTTCATAACCCACATCAGTATCATCATAGGCCCAATAACCGTACCTGTTCGGTGCAACAGGATTATTCGTTGTAGGTGGTGAAATATGAAGTTGAACTTTTTGGGAAAAAAAAGTATTCCCTTCTTTTTGTAATTCAATTAAAAATGTTAAGTCACTGCCATAAGCAACTTCTTCAATGGAAAAATTATAATTTGTTGTATGAGATGATGTTGTAAATGGATTAAACGAAGACAAAATATCTGACGCACTATTCAGAGTAATAGTCACACCTTCTGTCAATGCAGAAACTCCAATCCATAGATCTTCATATGAACCTGCGGAAAAATTTGAAATGGATAATTCGGGTGAGATCTCTGTATTAGGTGTAACAGAACTACTTTCAAATGAAATATTGAAGAAAGGTAGTTCAACATCAACGAAAAATTCGCAAATCAAATTTCCATTTCCATCTTCCAATAACCCAATCACACCTTGACCAGCATCTAAATTGTTTATTACAAATTCAATGCTAGGCAGATTCACACTATTTCCTGGAGCTATAACAGGAACATCCAATGTAAATGTATTCGGTGATACCCTATCAGAAAAAATAACCTGCCCAGAAAAAGCGTTGGAAGAATTTCCAGAACTATTTTCCAATGTAATAGTCAGGTTGACCAATTCCCCAAGCACAGGTTTGTCATCGCTGTTTTGTCCGATAACATGAATATTTGATAATAACAAAGTGTTATTTGTTGGCTCTGGATTAACTACTTCATGACCCTGTATAAATCCGCCTTTATTAGCATAGACATTTAATGAACTGACTCCGGACATATCTATAGTTGAAATAAATTTTCCTGATGCATCCGAAATTCCCTTAGCAATCAATACACTTCCATTCATTACACTGATTACTGCGCCCTTGACTGCATCTCCATTGTTATTTTTTACTGTTAAATTCAATAATCCATCTTGAGATTTGAATGGACCAACTTCAAAATTAAACTGCTCTGGAGTATCAACATACACCTGGAGTGAAGGGTCACCTAAAATGTTATAAACATGTGCATAAAATTCCTGAGCTTCACCAGGTCCATTTTGAGCAGGAAATTCTTTAATTAAACCTGATTGTCCTGCCTGCATAGCAGGACCTAATTCCACAATGTCATGATTTAATATTGCATCGTACATATATGCATTAATTACATTATTATATTTTGTGCTTGTGTGAAGATCGGATGGTCCGACAAATGCCACTCCGCCTTTAGGTACCGAAGGAGTTCCACCTCTCATCACAGCTTCAGCGAAACAAGGATCCACATTATTGGCAAAATCGTTTGAGTTACATACATAACTCATGAAAACCGGAGTTAGCCAGCCATTATTCAAATCATTTACATCATCTACATGAAATTCCGGATAGTGCCATCCATTTGCATCACCCCATCCTCGGTAATTCACTATTCCTACACCACTATTTATTGCAGGAATTATATACGGTGCTCCCTGCTGAACAGGTGGATAAAAAACCGTATCAACTTGGCTATATCCAAAATCTAATAATTCATCCATCAGCCAATATGATGTCCATTTAGGTGTAATCGGAATTGGATACGTATTGGCATAATTTCCAGCAACAATGAGTCCACGACTTAACCAATTAGCATCATACGCAAGTGGGTCCCTAGCGTATTTTATTGTTTTTGCCATCATGACCGCTAAATCAGATAAAGAATCAATTGAAAATCTGCCAATAAAGACATCTGGAATATTATCATTACCAATAATGTAGGTGTATCTCTGATCTGATACGTCATTCTCCGGACCGTAATAAAAAGATGGAAATGCAGCAAAGCCATCCACATCACCAAGCAAAAGAACATACTCTAACATAGGATTTTCAGACAACTTATTTGAAATTGTAGTTTTTATTGCTTCTGCTGTCTCTCCTGCTTCTGACAGCGGAATGACCTGAACATCAAATCCTTGGGAATTTTTGAATTCAATAAAGTCACCTAAATAGTTCACAATACCATCTGGTGTAATTATCATGAATGTACCTCTCTGGGGATTGATTTGAGATGGTAAAATATTATACTCATTCATAACCATATTTGTAAAAGCCATCGGTATTGGATTTCCTATGATTTGTTCCTTTGTTTTACCACGGAATAATTTTCCTTCTCCATAAACAAAACATAATGAAAATAGAAAATAAAAGATAAATATTTTATTCAGTCTCACAGCTATTCCTTTTGATTGATATTCGATAGGTTATCTTAATTTTTTAATATTAAACATTTTTTCACAACTTGACTATTCTGTGAATCGATACGGATGAAAACCATTCCAGAACTATTGGGAACCCCGCTCATGCTGCTCAAATTAAAATTAATTAAATTCCTACCTGGTGATAATCTTTGAAATTTTTGGAAATATATTTCCTGTCCAAGTAGATTATATGCCTTTACTGTTGCTTCCCCACCAGGGAAATTAGTTAAATCTATTTGAAATGAACCATTTGATGGGTTTGGATAAAGTCCACTTATTCTCATCGGATTTTTAGGTGCTTTATTAATATTCGTTTCTGTGATACCTAAGTAATCATCCATAGTAGAAAACAATGTTAAAGATTGTATTTCCCAACCACGATAATTCACAGTTTGATCAGGTAAAAAAGATAACCGTACCTTAATATTAGAAAATTCATTCAGAGACGTAGCGGATATTAAATCTGTACGAAATTCTTCCCATTGATTACCTGTCCAACTTTTATTTACTAAAACATTTGATCCTTCATCTAAAATAGATAAGGAAACATGATCATAGTCCCATTCTGTCTCAAAGCGATGATCAATGGTAACAACAAGACGGTTTGTCCCTGTTACATCAATTAAATCGGACTCCATCCACTGTAGAGTTTGTGAAGAATCGCCATTCTCATAATAAAATTCTTCTTGAGATTTCAGAATTAGGTTCTCTGTACACCATGGCCCTTCAGAATTAGTCCAAATCCAAGAATCGCTCAATGATTGCGGATTACCATACCAATAAGGTACTGTCATTTCCATATTGCTGGTTATTGTAATATTATTATGCCAAGGCATCATTTCTCCATCCATCTTAAAGGATAGTATGTAATTCCCTTCATAAAGAGAAAAATTATTTGGACCGGTTGAAATTTGTATCTCATCTTTTCCAAATTCATTTTCAATAAATCCAGTTATCGTATTATTGTCAGTTGTTTCATGATAAAGGTTCAGTATTAATGATCGTAAGGGGGCAGGTTCAAGATAAATATCTTCATTGGTTATACCACTATTATTGGTTACGACTGTTACTTCTTTTGGGATATATCCCTTTGCACGAATAGAAAGTGTATATGTACCAGCATCTAAAATTCTTCTGTATCTTCCAAATTCATTTGTCAATCGTGGTTTTAGAACAGAGCCTGTATGCTCTAAAATTTCTACAATTGCATTTTCTATAGGCTGGTTACTTGTTGCATCCGAAATAATTCCGGTGACCTGTGCCGCATCAGTATAATAACCGAGGGCACGGTCCATTAAATAAACCATTGCCGGCTTGTTACGTTCTATTGTATCTTCAATTAAAGTGCTGCCTGGCTGAAGATTTGCTGTTCCGCATTCTACCAGATACTGTATACAACCTGTTTCACGATAAAACCAATCATGAAGTTTTCCATTCCTTGAGCCGCTGTATACAGATAAATAAGTACCTGTTCCATCTTCAGTCTCTATGAGCCCCGCAAAGTGATCTGCTATAGATTTCATTACGTTTAAATCTGGAGAATCTTTCGTTTCTTCCCAGCGCCAGCTGGTAAATACTTTTTCTGATAGATTACCTGAGCGTGAGCTGTGCCAAACGATTGAGAAGACAAAATTGTTTTCTAAGGCTAAGTCCCTAATAGCGATTGCTTCTCCTTCAGAAAAAGGTTCTTCACCCTTGTAATAATCATAATGTGATGCGTAATCAGAATTGTCTGGTTCTAAAAATGTATCTCCAAACACCCAATTAAAGTTAAAATTACGGTTCAGATCCACCCCGTCTATATCGTTGCCAATCGAAGGATCATAATCGAATAATTCATTCGGATACGGACCTTCAGGACTTAAATCTCTTTTTGTTTTTCTATAACTGACATCCAAGCCTTCATGCACGACATTTAACCCATCTGGGTTAGCAGTAGGAATAATCCAAATCTCTAAATATTGCTTAAGGATATTCATATGCGTGAATATACTATTATCAGGAAACAATAAATCATCTATCAGATCTAATACTATTTCGTTGCCCAATATTTCTTCGGCATGAACCTGCCCAACAAATAAAACACTGGGCTCATCTTCTCTAACATCAACATTATCTGAAATTTTTACCGCCAAAATAGGTATTTGGTCATGAGTAGAGTAACCAATTGTATCTACTCGGTACCATCCATCCAATTCTTCTAATTGATCCAGTGAATCTAAATATGCATAAATTTCATCCACGGTATGATAGCGACTATCTAATACCTGTCCATAATTAGGATTGCCTAAATGAAATATAATGAGAATAGAACTTATATTAAAAATTGAGGATAATTTCATAGTGTGTATACTAAGTATTTAAGTACTAACTCTAAATTATTACTTTAAGTATGTTACCTTACCTCTATTTATATTTTTACTTGTATTGAATTCATAAAAATATATTCCACTTGTAACTAATTGTCCTGCAATATTCATACCATCCCAATAAATTCTGTAATTGCCACCAAAATCTGGTAGAATTAATTTATCTGTTACTACTCTTCCGGTAATATCATAAATCCGAAAATTAACAGCTTCCTTTTCCGGCATAAAAAATTCAAAAGCCACCTTGCCATTGAAGGGGTTAGGATAAGCTGGCTTTAAGGAAAATTCAGTAGGAATATCACAATCAAAGCATTTTGGTTCATTGGATAATAATTCTGCCTTTGACAGAATGCGACCATAATAATTTGCCAGATCCTCCTTTCCTGAGCTTCGGTAATCAACCCAATCCAAAAAGAATTCTTCTCCTGAATAGTGTGTGATTTGGAGATTTTGCTGTTTATGATAAGCAATACAAATAGGGACTCCATTTATATCAGTTGTCATACCCTGTCCGACTTTAAACCCAGATCCATATAAATCAACTCCATTAATTAATAATGGATCGTCATTGATATATCCCCGTCCGTCTTCCCATATAACCATAAATTCATCACCCGTAACATTTTCAACCGTAGGCATATAATTATCAATAGAATCATTCACAACCGAAGTAAATTGAACAAATTCACTAGAAAGTGAGCCATTTTCTAAATTTAATAGTTGACCAAATATTTCAAAGTTTTGTCCATTTCTGAAATCTTCCCAAACAATTAATGCTTTTGTCTGTGTATCGTTCATTGAAAAGGAAAAGTTTGTTTGATCATTTTCATCATCAGTGACAATAAGTCCGTTGGTTTCCCATAGTTTATTGCCATCCCAATCAACTTTTTGGGCATAAATATCCGCAAAATTACCAATCTGATTCCATAAACAAATTATGCCTGTGCCATCATCTAGTGTTTTGACCTGCAGAGAACTAGATGCCGAAAAATTATCCGTTAAATTAATCCCACCAGGATTCCATCCTATTTCAGTATTACCGTTTTGATCGATCTTTAAATATTTAATCACTATATAGGAACCAGAAGGGTTCCATTGCTCATTCATCCAAAATACCATGAGTTTATTATCTGGTGTAGGTATAGCTGTTATAAAGAAATCATCATTACTAGCATCCACTAGTTCCACTCCACCACTTTCTAATATCGCATTTCCTTCGTTATCTAAATATTGAAAATAAATATTATTGTCCCATAATCTGCTCTCAGACCAAAAACATCCAACACCGCTTCCTATAGAAACCAGTTTTGCATTTCTCATATCAGCTTCAGAAGATATTGCAACCCCTACAGAGTCCCACAAATTTTCAAATGATTCATCTAACTTATTAATTCGAAGATATTTCGGTGTAGAAGTTGCATCATATGTACCAACGAAAAAATTATTATCATCTTTAATAACAATAGGTAATGCAATTTCATCTGAAGAATTGTCACTGTAAGAGAGTTGCTTACCATCTTGGTATAGTACAGAATTTTCAGTAATTCTTGTTCCATAGATTCTTTTTGCTGAACGATTATCTTCCCATGTAAGAAAAAAATCATTTTCGCCTTTCCGAAACCGTGATGTGTATTTTATGTCCCCATCTAAACCAACCATTGCAGTAATTCCACTATTTCCCCAAACAGTAGAACCATTATCTATTTTTTGAATTTTGAGATCAATGCTTCCTGTCCCTTGATCTGCATAAATAATATAGAATTGATCATTAGTTGACCCTATCAAAATGGGTGAAAATTGATACCCGTCTGAATTGGTAAGATTAAGCGGCTCAGCTGGAAATGTACCATCAGCATTGATTGTACGCACCATAATCTCAATATCAGGAAAAGTGCCACGTTCCCATGCTACATTAAGCCCACCATTTTCATTGGAATTGAACCTTGCACTAAAATCTCGATATGCCCCGGGATCAATTTTTACACCATTACCCCATTCACGATCACCATTTACGTTCACTTTTTGAAAATATTGATCTCCATCAACAGCATCATCTCTATAATCTGTCCATTTAACAAATACTTCGCCTAGTGAATTTCTTTTCACTCGTGGTTTTGCCTGCAATGTTTCATCATCAGAAATTGCTTTTTCATTTGTAAATACCAAGCCGCTTTCATTCACAAATTGGTAATATACTTTTGAGTTCGCGTCACCTCTTTTCCAAGTAACAAATGAAGTTTCTCCATTTACAAATGTAGCACGAGGCTTTGTCTCTTGATCAGTGGTATTTGCTATTGGAATACCATTTTCTGCAAAAACCGCTGTCATATCCATATTGAGGCGTTGACCATAAATATTTGCATTTTCACCTTCTCGGTAATCAGCCCAAGCAATAAATGCCTGATTGTCTCCTGCATATTCAATGGTCTTTGCATTTTGATTTCCACCTTCAACAGCTATTGCAACGCCAACTCCGGGTGCAACTATCTCATTATCTGCAGAAACATGGGTTCCATATATATCTTCATCCACTCCGCCACGCTTATCCTGCCAGGTAACAAAGACACCACCAAGGCTATCTGTACACATATTGATAGTTATTTGATTCCCATCAACTTGAGCCAGTGCAATTCCATTTTCATCCATTAAGAGATTTCCATCTGAATCTAAATGCTGAATAAAAATATCTCCCTGTGCATCAAATCGATAATCAACCCAGGCAATAAACACACCCCCGTTACCATCTTCGATTGAAACAGGGTCTTCTTGCCTACCAGGCAGATTAGTAACGATTGCTCCAGACTCACCCCATAGCATGGACCCATCATGATTAACTTTATGTGCAAAAATGTTTCGCATGCCGTATCGTGTATCTGACCACACAAAAATTGCTTCACCTTGATCACCAGGAGAAACAGTCCTATACCATTCAATATGTACACCCTGTCGGATGGGTGCACCATCATTCGAATCAAAACCTGTTGAATAGGTTAATGATACAAACATAATTGAAAAAACTAATTTTTTCATTTTCATCATTCCTTCGTCAAATTTATGTTGTTTTATAAACAAATAATTTTATTATTGATTAATTGAGAGTATTTGTAATCCTTCGCGGGAACAAACAATTAAATTTTCACCCCAGAACTCTGTTTTGTAAACATAGCCTATAGGAAATAGGCCTTTCTCAATGGGCTTATTTGGATCGGTAATATCATAAAGTGCAATCCCCTTCGATCCAAGAGACAATGCAGCAATTCCATCATTTACAGAAATATGATCTACAGTCAAATCCTGTGCAAATCTCACATGTGAATTGCTTGAAGCAGAAAAAACATTATAAGGTATATAAGCAGCTCCAACATCATCACATGAGACAAAAACCCCAGCATCTGCTAATACAACTTTCTCTGCATTCCCTTCTGTATCAACTCGACCTATGAATTCAGGATCAGCTTCAAGTGAAGCTAATTCATATAATTCCACGCCTAACTGATCTACAGCGAGAGCAATATAATTTTCTCCATTAGAGTCTATTCCCTGAGGCTTACCTGGTGTATACAGTTCACCGGCACTCCCCTCTGGATATACCGGATTCCAAAAAGAATAACCAAAAACTTCGTAAGGTTCATAAATACTCCACTTTAGACCATCATCATTATCTGCTGCATACATCACAAAGCGACCCGTATCTATTGGAAAAGAAACAAATTCTCTAGTCCTTGCACTCATGATTGTATTAATAAAGCTTAAGTTGGAATCACCTACTGTATAATTAAAAATTTGCACATCTTTATTTGTTTCAGATGAAAAGATCAGATTATTAGTAATATCAATTTCAATAAGTGAGAGATCATCAAACTCTAAAAAGGATCCCAATTCATAATACCCACTGAAATCACTCAGTTTTATTTTATCTTTTAGATTCCATATTTGTATCCCTGATTGTCCTGCAGCAATGAAAGCTGTATTGCCGTGAATGGCCACATCTCTTGAAAAGCCTGTTGTATTTAATACTTCAACTTCCGTTACAGACCACAAATCTTCTACATTAGGTTCAATACACCCAAATAATAATATACTAATAACAGCTATAAAATGTTTTCTAATATCGATCATATACCATATCCCATTCTATTTTGCACCAAAATTGAATTTGATTAAAACTTTTTAAATCTTTTACCCATTCATATGCTGAATCAGTTGTGCGAATTCTATATCTTCCTGTAAACAAAACTGATACTGCTTCAAATATCTCTTTTTTCACCCATACATCATATTTAGAATCTATGTGATCTCTTCCTGCATGGAGCGGGTCATCAGGGTCTTCAGCTCCATACTTTCTATATTCTTCACGTATTGAAAAACCAATTTCATCAACAATTGGAATATTTCTATGTATTTTAACTGGCATATACCATTCCATATTGTTATAGGAACGATTAAAACTACTTGGTCGCTCAGTTGATAAATGAGATGTACTTCTTGCATGTCCACGGTTGATTTGAAAAGATATAGTTGCTATCCTTTTAATCTTATAATTCACCCTTCCTTTGATATAATGAATATCTAAATCAAACTCCGTAAATGGTTTATCATAATATCGTTGAAGATAGCCTGTACTTAGGTTGATCCAGGACTCTCTTAATATCTTTTGTGTGATTGTAATACTTTGATTTCTATCGGTAAAATAGCAAGGAGCTAGCAAATCATTGCTAATATCACGGTTAATATAATGTCTCAGATAAAAACTATTTAAGTGTCTAACAGAATATTTTATATTTTTATAACTTCCCCATTTATAAATCGCATCCAGTCCACCACTCCAATATTTTCTTTCAGTGTTATTTTGATAATCAGACCAACTGTAAAAACCATTTATGGAAAAATCTTTTCTTCTGGAATGCCAAACAGACTTTTTTCCTGATAATCGTAATTTATAAACAAAACTGTCAAAAGTTGATGCACCACCCATGAGAGAATTATCAAGTGCTGCTTCACCAAATTCATATGTAGAAAATCGTAAAACATTATTATCATACCCACCAGTAATCCCGATGGTATACTCAATAGGTGTTTTACCCAGTAAGTATGATGAAATAAAAATAATGTAAAATATATATTTTTGAGAATTCATTAATATAAAATAAAACGAGTAAGGACCACTTTATCCTTATCTGCAACTTCAATTGAATAAGTGTGTCTCCCTTTTGGTACAGGTATCTCACAAGATCGCCATTTACCCGGAACTTTATCATCCCTTCCTAAAATTTGTGATGCAGATGAGCGCTCAGAATTAAAATAATAAGTACCAATGACTTTTTTACCTTCCTTCACTCTAATGCGATATGATTCTTCCTGGCCCATAGAATCAGAAAACTCTAATCGATTCAAAATTCTTAGATTATTTTTCCCCCTTGCTTCTATTTGCAAAGGTAATTCCGATGTACACTCAAAATATTTAATCTCTTTTTTATTCGAGATTAGACTGACAGCATTTTGATGAACCATTGGAGTAAGCACTTTTTTGTTTTTTCCTATTGATTCAAAATTTTTTGCCAGAACCCGAATTAAAACTGGGTATTTTAACTTTTCATTCGATATCAATTCTATAGTTTGGGTTCCTTTTTCTAGGTTAATGAAATAGTTACCAGAATGTGTGTATTTATGTTTTGGGTGTTGTATAGATTTAATGGATTTTTGAACTTTGTATCTATGATTTACTTGAATAGTATCTACTCCATTTAATACTATTTTATAATTAAAGGGATGACTTTTATTCTTCTTTTTTATCACAGGATATCGTGAAATGAATTCTAAACGTGTAGGGCCTTCTATCGTATAAATAAGTCCTTCATTATTGATGGGATAGTAGAGTCTTCTTTTGGAATTAATAATTAAAATCTCTTTATTTTCCCCATTTTTACTGGGCTTCAAAAGTTTTGCTTGCAGTGGCACCGCCATGGTTACAAAAAGAATAAATAGAATTGATTTAGAGTAGACTGTCAGGTTCATGTTGTATTAAATGCTCTTTAATTTTTGTTTTACTTTGGAGACCAACCATAAACACACATCCTCCTACAACAAATAAGCAAATTGCTGCAACAATTAAATTATAGCGTTCATCAGCATAAAGGCTTCCCGTACCAATATCCGGAATAGGGATTGGTGCAAAGGGCATGTTAAACTGTTCTATGAGCGGTCTGATATTGAGAATGTGAATTCCAGGAATATCCATTTTTATCATTTTGGAAAATACTCCTTCAATTCCGCCAGGACGAATAATATCGGTCACATTTTTACGGTTTACGACTCCAGGTGGTAATAATTTTAAATTAAAACTAGTTCCTAAGCTGGCAACACCTCCACCAACATTGATTACAGCTTTATAATTCATTTTTGGTAATATAGAAGAATATGTCATCATACGATTTTGAATATTATCAGCTAATTTTTCCATTTTGATAAGTGGCAGTTGATGATTTGCTATATTTTCGGTTATTAGTTTCCTCCCTGATGGAGATAACAAACGTCCCATATCATTTCTTCCACCAATTGAAGCTGCAACGCTTTTCGCTGGAATAAGACTATTGTTAAAGAGAATTGATTCCATATCTAGCCAGGTGAAATCAACCTGATTGGCACCCCATTGAGAAGCACCAACACTTGTAATGGTAATTGGATATACCCCTAACGATTTACATGCCGTTAAAACAGCAATATTCGCTCCTGGCATAGAACCTGTCATTAGAATTGCAACCGTATCACTTTCTTTTAGATCAACCTGATACATTAAATCAACAATAGCAGCTGAAAAATTAGGATCCAATGTTGTCAATTTCGCATCCAGATCTCCTTCATCTGTTGTAATTAAACTAAATGGACTCCCCACCAGTCCTGTCTCATTTGGATCATTTTCTATATCAATAAAAATGCCCTGTTCCATTCTACTTTCTTTCAGCAAATTCATTGCTTTTTCCATTAGACGAGCTGCTTTCACCTTATGTTCATAGGAAGGAGATACATCAATGGTTTTTGTATTCAAAGCAATTAGAAAACAAAGCAAGGATAGAATGGATAAACTCACCAGAGTCGATGTCTTTTGAATAGCAGGAATAAAGGGTTGTTTTTTATAATTATTCAAACAGTACTCCACCAAATAATAACATCACAGCCAGTTTTACCAAAACAGCAGTCAGAATTACGACTGCAACTGTACGAATAACTCCTTGCCGGTCCATCCAATTTGCAATTAGGCCAGGAATTATATTCCCAATTACAGCGACTGAACCTAATTCTTCAGGCATAAAGATAAAATTTCGAGATATATAACCAAAAAAGAATCCAAGAATTAAGGCCAATACAATTCTACGTTTGCCATATAAAAACATAAATTTCCCCATTACCTGGATAATTGCCCAGACTAATATTGCAACTCCGAACGTGACTAAAACCTGGATCGGATGGTGAAGATAAAGGGAAATATAACCAGGAACAATAATCCCTCCCGCCGTGACTCCTAGAGTCTCTGACAATACTAAACTTAATACAATTCCTAGTCCTATGCTGATCTCAGCCATGGTATCGATATTCTGCTATTTTATTTAGTAGTTCTTGTCCAGCACCGACCTGATTTCCAATTGCATAAATCAATGTATCATGAGGCAAATCAATTAATGTATCTACAACAGTATCAAAATTATCATTCAATCCAATTATTTGTACTTTGGTACCTGGGGAATGGTGCAATAATCTTTGGACAGTATTTTCCACCTTATCACCTCTGATAATGAAATGGTCAGGTTTTATCTCTTCAAGTGTCAATTCAATCATTTGGCGCGTACGAATAGGACGGTCGTCACGGGAATTAAAAAAAACACAGGTGCCTCCTTCAGCGGGATAACGGTCAATAATAAATTTCCATATCTGCAAAGTTGAAACGGGGTCATTAGCAGCCATACCATTAATAAATTGAATTCGTTTATCGTCCTTATCAAGGTACCATGCTATCAGAGCTCCTAAATCTGGCTTAACCTTGTGCATACCAGATAAAGCAATATCTCTGTCAACACCAACTTTAGTACAGACATCCAAGGCTACTGCCACGTTCGCTGGATGTTCCATATAGCTGAAATTGTCTAGATCTTTTAGCGTAATTTGTGTTTCATCTGACTGAATAAATTCTGTGTTATTAGCTGCGGCAACATTTTTTAGTATTTCAGGTTTTTGCTCTTCTCCTGTTATAAGTGTTCCGCCTACTGGAATAGTATTGCATAGAGAGTATGCTACATCATCTTCAGTCGGTCCCATTTCATCTAGATGGTCTGGACGTACATTAGTAATTACAGCTATATGTGATTGAACCATTTGATGCTCAGCTATCCACTGGTATTGAGGCTGTACTGCCATGCATTCCATCACAACTGCATCAGGTTTTTCATCTGCGAAATAGCTTAATAGTCTTGTTTGTTCACCTATGGACGGTAGACGCAAGCGATGTATGATTCTGTCCTTTCCTTCAGCGTCAATAACTCTAGGTGCCGTGCCTGTAGTTTTTGCAAAGGTTCGGATACCTGCTTCACGAAGTCCCGCTGCTATTAACCTTGTTACACTCGATTTTCCCCGGGTTCCATTAACATGGATTCTTAATGGGATAGCGGCCAAAGACCGCATATGATATTGAAATTCAAGAATTCCCGCGATGCATAAAGCTAATGCCAATGCACCGAGTACAATCAAGGGAGTGATGGACATATAAGATTAGAAAAACCCTCCGGATTTACTGGTACCCCAATACCATCCGTATCAACGCAACCATGTCCATTACATTCACTAAACCATCTCCGTTGATATCACCAAAATATTCATTCACTAAGCCTTCATTACCAAGATTGTAGTCAACTAATAAGAGCACATCTTGAACATTAACTTTTCCATCATAATTCAAATCTCCAGCAAGACGTATTGTACTCCCACGAGTTGTAATTAATAATGCTTTACCATCACCTAATTCCATAGCTGCTGGATGATACTCATCATTGAATGTATATTGTAATCCAACAGTCATTGTTTGATCTTCAATCCCAACAGTACAATAATTACCATGAATCTGGTCCCAACTATAAGCACCATAAGATGTATTATTAAAGTCCATATATTGTATAAGAATATCACCATCACCTGTTGGTGTAGAATAGTATTCAGGATCGAATAAAACTGCTTGGAAGGTTTCAGTCGAATTATTCTGATATGTTCTGACTCTTGACCATTGGATATAAAACCTTTTTTGATCCTCATCGTACCAGGTATAAACGCGACCATTATTGGTTAATTTTAAATCATCCCAAAAGACAGCAATCATTCCACCGGGACCACCAACACCAGGAATTTGATAATTGCGAAAAGATTCTAAAGTAGACTCGCCCATAGCAATCCACCCGTTGGAACAGATACTTACCTGATCATATTCCTGACCATAAAATTTAAATGTGAAGGGCAAATTTATTGTCTCTACATCATCTTGGTTATTCCCACCATCCGTTAGGGATGATAAATGAGTACCACTTCCTCCATATCGTCCATCAATTTCAATCCAATTATATGTAGGAGATATAGTATATCCAATATCACCACTGTCATATATGTAATATCCATGGGCATCCGGACCAACCGGATCTAATACTGTTGGTTCACCGATCTGCACTTCAACAATAGAGTTTGACGTATACCCTTGTTCCGTTTCTATATTAACAATAAAATGGACAATCGCTCCTGGTATTGTTTGTGCTAAAGCTCGTACCTGAAAATAATCATTACCATTGAGTGAAGAGCCACCAATGGGTACGGTTGTCCATGTGCCGAATGGATCCAAGATTTCTATAAATGGGGATGCACATGTAATTGTCCCCGTCACAGCGATTGCATTTGTCGTTCCAGAATTTCCTAATTCAATTTTAATAAAGGAAGTTTCACTAGGTGTCAAAATATCAATTGCAGATCCAATCACATCTATATCAATGGCATTTATATTATTTCCAGAAACATTTACATTCAATGCACCAGTAGTTGTGTTTCCTTCGATATCATAAAAATTTATTAAAAGATCTAAGTTCGAACCTTCCTGTAAACCTTCTTCTAATGTAATTATAAATGGTGTTGGCGCATTCACAGTATTACCTACTGCAATGGATCCATAATTAACTGTGGCAGATTCTATCATCACGCTACTAGATCCACTTGTAATAACTCCATTAATATTACCAGCATCATCACTACCAAAGTTTGTGGCGCTCACAAATATTTCTAGTGTTTCACCACCATTAGCAATACCATCTCCATTTCCACTAGATGCACCATAATTATCATCATCAATAGTAAGCGTTGTTTGTAAAAGATTGACAGCAACTCCTGGATCATAAATCTGGAAAGAACTTTGATAAGGATAGTGATTTTTCTTGGTTACCGTAATTAATACTTCCCCTGTTTCTGATGATGTAATTGGTAGACGAATAAATCCATTATCATCAGTATAACCTGATTCAAAAATTTCTCCATCCTTAAGTATTGTAACCCACGCATCTTCTAAAGCGCCATTACCCTTGGTAACAGTAACATCTATAAAATTCGTACCCTTGGCTAAAGAATATAGATGTTCAACCGTTATTTGATCTGGGTAACTAGTCCACATGGGCAATGATGACTCCCCCATCAGATTATTCCAATGTGTAAAAATATGACAATAGTTATCTGGATTAGTTGGATAATTTTTATACAGTTGCATTTTCCCATACATTAAGGCTGCACCTACTGTCTCAATACCTTCAATCAATGCCCCATAATAAAAGCCCATATCCACCATGTTATTAAACATTGTATGGGTCCCCAATGTAGCCGTTCCAATACATGCGACAGATCCTTTTGGATTTGATGATGTACCTGCTCGTATGAAAGATTCAATCAGAGCTTCTTCACTTCCAAACGAACCGGTTCCACAGGTAATAACTGTTGCCACTGGTAACATGAATCCGTTATTTGTATTATTAACATTTCCAGAAGTAAAACCACTGACACCATAATAGCCACGATAATTAAAAAAGGAAACACCTTCTGATAGTCCGGCCTGCATTTGATTGGCAAAAGACCCGCTGTAAACAGTGTTAACTTCTTCAAAACCTGCTACATCTAGCATTTCATGGATCATTTCATTGCTGATCACACAAGAAACACCAGAAGTAGTTGGATCTCCAACTAAGCAGGCTCGTTGAAACCAATTGTCTCCCAAGTAAGGATTAGATTCATAATTAAGTGTTTTACTTATTATTGTAGCCAGTTCAGAACTTGTATCAAATGATAGGCGGCCTAAAAACACTTCCGGAAATTGATCATTCCCTTCCAAGGTTGAGTATGGATGATCCCCATCACCATTATAATATGACCATGAATCTGACCATGTAGGAATGTCGTAGGTTCCTTCTGCATCACCTACAATGGTAACAAATACAGGTGGGTTATCCCAGTCTTCATAGGCATCTTGAATATATGCCTTCAAATTATTTCTATTATTTACAATGGCAGAAGTGTTTATATAATTCACTTCATACCCAACACGATTTTTCCATTCCATTAATTCTTCAACATAATTCATCATTGAAGTACTTAGATTATTAGGTAACACGTAGAGGATTGCTGGACGCTGGTAGTCAACATTTCTACTTATTGTTGAATAATTTACTACCAAGGATTTATATAGATCTTCAAATGCACGTGATTTTTTTTGAGGGATAAATGGCTCAGTCATCATGCCATTTTCTACAAGTTCAACTTCTACACTATGGATGATTGACAACTCTTTTGTAACAGGGTTGTATTGAAACGGCGTGACTGAGACTTGGACCATGGTCAAATCACGAAAAATTATTGGTTCAGATACCGTTGCTATTGATGACGGATAAATACTGTCTCTTTCATAAGAGCGGCCTTTAGTAATCTTTCCTGTCAAATTAGGGTCCCAACTCTCAAATGGACAAACATCAATATTGTTTAATGTTTCAGTTTCTTCAATATTAACCTGTACTGAATAAGATTTTCCTGGTTCTACAGCATAAAATGTTGAAACTGTAGGCAAATATGGTTCCCCTGGATTAGCTATAGATCCTGCATTTAGCATTTCTGGTTTTATAAAAACGGATCCATCTTGCTCAATTTGTTTTAATTCATATCCGGGCATCTCATAACGAATTTTCTTGCCTTGCAATGATGAAATATCATTAAAACCATCATAGACCACTGGTGCTGGGTTTTCTGCAGCATAGCCAAAGGTTACCGCTACCATGATTACAAGTTGAATGCGAATTTTTGTCATAAGAGCCTCTAATATATGATCAATAAGTGAAAAAATCCCGGGTAATAAATACTGCCCACATAAACACCAATACCTGATACGGCTAAAAATGGTGCCATTGGCAATGCCCGATCTTTGTCAAAGTCTTTCACCAATGAAACGGCTAACCATGTAAATAAACTCAATAGTGAAGCAGAAAATAGCGTTATTGCCATTCTCATAGGGCCTAACCATGCTCCAAGTACAATTCCCATTTGAATATCACCATATCCCATCCCTTGTCTTTTAGTAACCATCTTCAGAAGTAACATTATTATCAGAGGAATAACTGCACCAACGAAAATTCCCCAAAGCGCTGCAGTAATATAGGTTAACTTAAGTAAAACATTTACAATTATACCGATGACACCCAGAAGGATAAAAATCAATGGGATTTGAAATGTGTAAAAATCTATAACTCCGATCCCCACAAGCAATGTGGAAATAAATGCAAAAATAATCGCTTCACTTAGGGGCAGGCTTAGGAAAGCCCATATCCAGATTAAACTACACATTAATTCTAGAAGAATATTTTTTGGTTTAATGTGATACCCATCAATACTTAGCCAATTAATGGTTTGTTTCAATCCAAACCCCGATAGGCATCCACAAATTGTTGTTAAAAGTAATTCCACTTCTACAGGCCGGATTGCAGCGCAGCACCCATGTGAAAAACAGGTAAATATGTCAGGACAACCATCAACGCTAAAATAGCACCCACCATCAGGATTAATAATGGCTCAATTAAGGTGGTCATTCTCTCTACCAACGCATCTACTTGCTTCTGGTAGTAATCAGCGGCGCGATCTAGCAAATCATCTAATTCACCGGTCTCTTCACCAGTGGACGCTAATTGTAACAGTATTGATGGGAATACTTCTGTACGACGGAGAGCTGTTGAAATATTATATCCATCTCGTATGTAATCAGATGCATCTTCAACAGCTTTTTCATAGACACGGTTATCAACAACTTTTTTCAATAATGCTGTGGATTCTAAAACAGGTACACCAGCACCAATTAAAATTCCAAAAGTCTTACAAAATTTATTTAGTATAGATTGTTCTAAT
The DNA here is from genome assembly GCA_913040915.1 of uncultured Fidelibacterota bacterium. Lineage (GTDB taxonomy): Bacteria > Fidelibacterota > Marinisomatia > Marinisomatales > UBA1611 > CAXFCD01. Next base: position 54,854 of record CAJWHW010000003.1, read on the forward strand.
AATACTCCAAATACGGGGACTTTTAGTTTAAATGAGTCAATTACAAATCCACCACGTTGAGTTTTAGAAATCAACCATATTATAAAAACAACAATGAATCCCATAAAGATCATAAATCCAGCATTAGCCTGCAACCAGGCACTTAAATCAATCATTTTACGTGTGGCCAGAGGTAGTGACGCTCCTAGAGTTGCATATACTTCAGAAAATTTAGGAATGATAAGTAACATCATGACAAGAAGCATTACGCCAAGAAAAACAACCATAAAGATTGGATAGCTCATGGCTGATTTTACCTTTCGTCGTGTATCATCTAGACTTTCTAGATAGGATGATAATTGTTCTAGTATTTCATTTAGGTTACCACTTACTTCACCAGCTTTCACCATGGCGACAAACAAAGTATTGAATACACCGGGATGTCTTGATAAAGATTCGGAAAGATTAAGACCCTTTCTGATATTTTCACTGACAGTGGTTAGAATTCGTTTAAACTTTTTGTGTTTTTCTTCAGCTCCAAGACTATGTATAGCTCTTTCAAGTGTCAAACCAGCAGCAAACATTGTTGCTAACTGGCGTGTGAAAAATACAATATTTGAAAGTGGAATTCTATTCTTAGCTCTTTCAATTGAAAGTTGTATCTCATCTATAAATGGTCCTAAAAAATCAAATGAATCATCCACTTCCTTCAATGTGATGACCATTTGGCCATTTGCCGATAATTTTTGAATGGCTAAGTCCAGAGAGTCTGCACGTATTTCCCCTTCCTTACGCTGTCCTTCTGAATTTTTAGTTAAATATGAAAAAATAGCCACTATAAATCTTCAACTGTTGATCTCATAACTTCTTCTATAGATGTTGTACCATCCAAAATACGTTCTAACCCAGCTTCCCTCAGTGTTACCATTCCATTATCTAAGGCAGCCTGTCTTATATCATCTTCATTAGCATTTTCAAAAACAAGTTTTCTGAGTTCTCTTGCCATTGGTATCATTTCAAAAATTGCTAATCGTCCCTTGTAGCCCGTATTACGGCATTCTGTACACCCTTTTCCATGGTAAAGCGGCCCTTTTATACGGCTTGATTCTAAGCCAACCAATGCTAATTCTTCATTTGATGGTTTATATTCTTCTTTGCATGATTTACATATACGCCTTACCAAACGCTGGGCCATAACCAGATTTAAACAAGAACCAACCAGAAACGGTGCAATTCCAATATCAAGCAAACGTGTTAATGTTCCCGGAGCATCATTTGCGTGAACCGTTGAAAAGACTAAGTGACCAGTCAGTGCAAACTTTACCGCAATATCCGCTGTTTCACCATCACGGATTTCGCCAATAAGCAACACATCAGGATCTTGACGCAAGATTGAACGCAGCGTTGAACCAAATGTAAGTCCAATATCTTCAAATACCTGTACCTGGTTCACTCCATCTAACTGGTATTCCACTGGATCTTCAACAGTAGTTATATTAGTACGTTCACTTTTGATCTCTTTTAAAGCAGCGTATAGGCTTGTCGATTTACCGGAGCCTGTTGGGCCGGATACCACAACCATACCGTAAGGCTGATTAATTACCTTTTTAAAAACCCCAAGATTTCTTTTAGGAAAACCTAATGAAGTTAAATTGAAATCAAATCCAGTTTTATCTAAAAGACGCATTACAATCTTTTCCCCATAAACGGTTGGCAGTATTGAGACACGAACGTCGAGCTCTTTTCCGGGAGACTTTATTGAAAATCTACCATCCTGGGGTAATCTTTTCTCTGCAATATTTAATTTTGACAGAATCTTAATTCGGGTTACTAAACCACTTAAGGATGTGACTGGTGGTGTCATAATCGTCTGGAGTACACCGTCAATGCGAATTCGTACATAAAGCTGTTTTTCCATAGGTTCAATATGCACATCTGTCGCACGCTCTTTAATGGATTCCTGTAAAATCAAATTAACTAACTTTACAATAGGAGCATCTTCTTCTGAAGCTTTGTCCGGAGATAGATTAACTTCTTCTTTAGAGCCTTCATCACCAGAGATAACTGTAATATTGTCTAATACATCACTCACTTCTGCAGTTTTTTGGATCTCTCCATAAACTCTATCGAGCGATTTTTCCATCATGTCATGACCACAGACAATAATATCAGGATTAAGGTTTGTTAATCGCTTGATGGAATCAATAGCCACTAAATCTTCAGGATCTTCCATGGCAACGGTAATTGCTGAATCATTTTTGTTTACTGCCAATACTCTGTTCGTTCTGGCAAAATCTTCAGGTATCATGGCAGCAATATTGGCATCGGCTTCCAGTAAAATAAAGTTGTCTGCTTTGCGGTATCCTAACTGTTGAGCAAAAGCCGTTACAAAATCATCTTCTTCAATGATACCCATCTCAATAAGAGTAACGCCTATTTTTTCATTAGTTGATTTTTGTTGTGCTAACCCTTCATTTAATTGGCCTTCTGTGACTTTTTCATTATGAAGAAGTATCTCACCTAATTTTGAAAATTGTGGGTTAAAATCATTCATAGAATATTTCCTTTCAGTATTAATCGCACTCTACTGGAGATCGAACCAATAAAATATCTAATGGATCACTCGTTGTAATAGTTGGAATCATTAATGTAGCGCTGATACTTGATGTAAAATCATCATAACTGCAGATTGGAGGATCATCAGTTGATGTATTTGCCAGATTACAAAGTTCTTTCAAATATCGAACAGATATACTCGCATACCCATCTTCATCAGTTAAAACAATTGGTTCGCATCCAATCATTGAGTAGCCATTCCATTCTCCGTCACCTTCTCCCTGATCAGCTGTACCTTCTAAACCATCTAAACCAAAATCATCAAAATTCTCAGAAACTTCAGATACATCCCACTCACCATCACCTGTTGTGTCAATTGCATCATGGATATTATTATAATTTCCCCAATCAACGGTCTCAGGGTCATCATCAGCTCCATAGTCCCTCCATGAAAAACAGCCATCATTTTCGCCAGCTAATATATCTCCTGAGTCTTCTAAAGTATCCAGTCCCCAATCTTCGTAGGCTTCATATCCTACTTCTACCCAGCGACTAACACCTGTACCTACAAATGACACTGGAGCACCTACTACTGGGTTTCCATAATAGTCAATAACAATCGCCGTGACTGTAATGTCAACGGAGTCTGTAGGAAATGGTATGCTAAAATCATGGTAGGTTGCATTCGATGTAAGTGTCACCGCTCCTGGCAGGAAAAACAAGGTAGCATCTCCTTCACCTTCATTAATGTAAGACGATAGAAAATCACTTTCACCATCACCATCCAAGTCACCAGTCGCTGTTGTTGCCCTAACTTTTCCAATATCACCAATCGCATCTGTGGAATAAATTATAAATGATCTAGCCATACCAACAGTTGCTTCACCACTTTGAACACCTTCATTATTTGTAAAACTTACGCCTTCAACTACAGCATCAATAGTTGTATCAGGAGGCAGAGGAGCAATATCCCAATAAACGTAGGTTGTATCTTCTACGGGGTTACCATGTATATCTGAAACAAGTGCGGCACACTCAGTCCGATAAAAACCTCCACCTACAGCTTCAGTACTGTTTGGATCATATTCAGCTTCTATACGATGAGGTTGTCCAGAAGCAATTGTTACAGGTACATCAATGACAGTTAGATCATTGCTACCATCCTGGTCACAGTCACAAGTAGCAACAATTCTTACTGGTCCTGGTTCGGACCCACTATTAATAGAAACCGTAGCCACACCATTCACAGTATAAATTGTAGCCGATGTTTGCCCAGGTGTCTCTAAGTAAGCGTCACCAACTAAAGGTTCAATTGTGAAGACGACTGGGGTTGGTGTGTTTATTAGTGTTCCATTATCATCATAGACTTCTGCCTTAATAAAAGTCGACTCAAGCCCACCACCATCTCTAACAACAATATCGCCTGGTATTGACGCTGGAATCTCCATAAACGCACAGGTTTGAAAAGATGGATCTTCTATATAGACCTGTAGTGAATCTTGGATTAAGGTTGATGAAAACCCTGGGTGAGAAAACGTCGCCGAAATATCGGATACACCAACATCTTCCGGATTTCCTAAGTCTGTAAATACAGCAGTATCTGTACCTACAGTATCTGTTAAACCTATAGCATTAATAAAACCTAGGGTGGCTTCATAATTGATTTGAGCATTCCCAACGGGATTTCCGAGCTTATTGAGCAGCCGCGTTACAATATTTGCAACTGTCTCCCCTCCATCAAGGGCAATTACATCTGTGTCTGTAGTAACAAAAAGATTGTAGGGCCACACATCATCTTCAGAATAGACATTGAATCTTTCACCTTCTGTAATTTTATCTCCAAATTTTGCAACTACAGTTACACCTTCAAAATTCGGCGTTCCAGGATTATCTTTATAGGTATTGCCGCCGTCATCAAAATGAGCAATGACCTGCCCATCTGAATTAGATACACTGCTCTGATAATTTATTGTACCCACATCAACATTGCTTGATGTGGCAACAAATTCTACAGATTGTCCTGATATTGGATTTCCAGCTGTATCAGTAACCGTTGCAATGAGCCTGGTTTGAGATGCATCCCCTGCTATATCTTCACCAACCACGACTGTATTATTCGATTCATCAAATGAGACTGGTAAGATCTCCATTGAGAGTCCATTATCGGTTCCAATGATAACTTGGACTGAATCAGATATGGACAAATCAAAACCTTCATGGGTAAATGTGCATACAATATTTGCTGGTCCAATATCTTCTGGAACCCCATTATCCTGAAAAGTTAAGGTAACTGCTCCTGTGCTATCTGTTTCACCTTCAGAATCAATAAAGCCCCGATCCGTATCAAATGATAGGATAACATTTTGAAGAGGTATATTTGATTTATTCAACAGTCGCGCTTCTATTTCTGCCGTAGTAGCGCCATTATCTAACTTGATATTGTCCACGTCCGATGAAACGAATAGTGTATATGGCCACACATCATCCTTTTCCTGATAAACATTAAATTGAGCTTTTGCCGTGATAGTTGTATTTGCATATGTCGCAGTAACAGTTAGACCTTCATAATCAGGCGTTGTTGTCCTGTCAACCATTTCTTCTGAACTGTTTGGCTTAAACGTGTTCACCACCTCTCCATTCTCATCAGTATTAACAGACCTACCATTAGTATAGTCTCCACCACCGCCACCATTATCTGAAAATGTGATGCTTTCATTTTTTATCGGAGTTCCGTCTGAATTATTCAGTGTAAACACCATACGCATATTAGATGAGCCAGATACAACTTCACCAACTGATGTACCATCATTTGTAACAGCCTGTAAGGAATTAAGTGTCAGTGTAGCATTCGGGTTTGTGGTCTCTTCAGGCAGTCTTTCATCACAAGCAAGGTTCATAAAAATAATGCCGTAGAAAATGGGATAAATAGATTTTGATTTAATTTTAAACATGCTGCACTCCTTATTCAGAATCTTCTTCAGATTCATCATGATCTTGTTGACTATGACTATCATCATCTTCACGTTTATCATTTTTTGGCCCTTTGATAACATAATCTTCAAATTCAACCATATCTTCAGACTTTGTAATACCTGTATATGCATCTACAACAATCTTTGGTGTTATTTGGATAATTAAATCTGTTTTACGTTCGACGATACCATTCGATGTAAACAATTTTTTCCCCAACCATGGAATTTTGCTTAAGACCGGGACTTGGTAGGTAGTCCTTTTTTTATCATTACTTAGTAAACCACCAATGATAATTGACTCACCGTCCCTTACCCTTATCGTCGTAGATGAAATTCTGCTTTTTACACGTGGAATATTCTGGTCCGGGCCTATAAACTCGAATATTGTAGATACTTCTGGCTCTACCTTACAGGTTATATACCCATCTGTATTCACTGTAGGCAGTATATTCAGCTTGATCCCTACTTCTTCACGCTGTACCTGTACCTGACCCCCAACACCACCTGAACTAAGGATGTAGGGTACAATATCAACTAATTTAATATTGGCTTCACGACCGTTTATTGTTGTCAGCCTTGAGTTTGCCAATACTTCAGCTTTGTTTGTTTTTTGAAGCATGTCCAGTGTAATATCAAAAGCAGTGAGTTGTCGGCTAAAGTACCGTGGGATAATGGCTGTTTCATCTTTTTTATCACTCAATCTATTGAACAGCATTGTCGCAGGGAGATCACCAAGTGTCTGCTCTGCAGGGACTACGGAACCACCCCCGTCTGTTTCAGGAACACCATTTTCAGCTAAAATAGTTTTATAATTTGATAGTTTAGACCAATCAATTCCCAGCTGCTCTTCTACATCTGCCGCAACTTCAATCAACCTAGTCTCTAACATAATCTGGATTGCAGGAACATCAATTTCTCGTACAACCTGAATGATTTCAGCGATTTTTTTTGGAGAAGCATTAACCAAGAGTTTATTACCAGGGATATCAACCTGAACCTGACCTGAAATGTCCTGGAGTAAGTTTTTCACATCTTCAGCTGATGCATATTTAAGCTCTATGACATGGGAAGAGACACCCACTTCTTCTTTTAACTTTTTGGGATCAGCAATTAAAAAAGAATTACCAACTACTTCGTAGCTCAAGCCAACGGCTCTTACAACCAAGTTAATCGCCTGTTCTATTGGAACTTCATCCAAATGAATAGATATTTTATCTTGCCTGTTCACATTGGGATCAGTCACAATATTATATCCACTTTCTGATGCTAAGATCGCTAGAATACTTGGTAAAAAAGCATCTTCAGCGTGTACACTGATTAATTTTTCTTCGTTAGACTGAGTAGGCTCGCTATCTTGACCCCAGAGCGGAAAAATAACTGCCCATATCAGCGCAAGAAGTTTTACCTTTTGTAAATAGTTCATTGTGGCATATCCCTTTAAGATTTAATTCTTTTTATTATTTTTTTTCAAATAGCTGTAATCAGTTCCGTGCACCCAAACCAGATTTTGATTTGTCATGGGATTGACCTTACTCTTTTGATTGAAGCTTGTGTTCAGATTACCGGGAGCTGGATAAGCTTTAAGACCAGCACTTGTTCGGATAAGTACTTGGGTCGCATCAATCAACTCGACCTTACCAATATTTTCTATGTTATCTCCCACCGATACAGTATAAGCTTTACCTCTGTAATCTATTTGAGCTTGAAAGTGATTATTCCTCTGATACACCAGGGCAACACGTACTGCATTTCGGTTTCTTCTGGAACGCCTACCTGTACCGTCAGCCATCGTTAATACATTTGTCAGCATCATTGGAGTATTGTTCAATGAAAATCGAAAATCGCTTCTCTCAGCCAAACGGTTTTCTAGATAAGCGATAATATCTTCTAATTCTTTGTCTGTACCAAATTGCAGATTATTTGACCTCTCTTTTAGTCGATTATATTTTTTATTCATTGGAAATAGCTTAAAACTGGTAGCAATCAGGGAAACGATTGTTATGCCAACCAACAGATTCCATATAGTCACTGATCTTTCACTCATTAGGATACCTTCGTTTTTGATTTGACAAGCGTTATCGTTGAGAGACTGACAACAAATTCTTGATCTATTAAGTCTTCTTCCTGAATATTTGCTTTTATCCGTTGAATTCCATTTTTCACTTCAAATTCATCAATTGTGATTAACCTCGGTGATCTCTCTATCTCAGAAAGAAATTCCCCAAATTGCTCAAATGTGCACTCAAGTGTTATGATGTACGGTGCTTCGAAGTATGTGGTTTTATTTTTTCGTGGTTTCGGCTTTATACCCAGCAGCTCAATATCTAAAGCTTCTAACATATTGGTTAGATTATTTAAAAATGGGAGATTCGCATCGTCAGCCAGAGAGTCTGCTTGTGACAAGGCCAGATTCTCCTGAAATAATGTAAAGACACGGTCTAACTGACTAGCTAAAATTTGTGCACTGATTAAATTCTCATTCAGCTCAGCCTGCTCATCTTCCAACAGCCTAATATCAAATGGTTTTTCCCCGATCATTATGGAAGAACTGACCCAGAATGTGATGGTAAGTAAAACCAGAGCGCCAAATAATAATATATTTCTTTTTTCAGCCATCTATCTCTCTATGAATAAGATTTACGTCGATTCTTCTTAATTGTGGCTTCAATCTCAAAGCGTACAATATCCTGTCCTCGTACATTTATTTTGCTGTGACCAACATATTTGATTTTTCCAAAATTTTGGGAGAAATTTTTATTCCTGCGCAGCGTTTGAACATATTCATCGATAATCTCAAAATCTTTGCGATCTTCAAAGGTAAGTGCAATACCACGAACTACCAGTTTTTGCTTTTTATATCGCAGACCCGTTATTGCCATATCATCCGGTGTCATTGTTCCAAGAATCTCTAAATTTTGAGCCCAGAGATATCTGTTCTGCTCTAAATCAGCAAAGGCAAGGATATCATCCTTGGACAAATTTTTTCCTTCAGTCTGAAGCTTGGCAATTTCATCCTTTAATCTTTGAATTTCTTCTTTCTTCTGATCAATTATTTTGTTGTATCCTAATCCTATCATCCATGTTCGAATATTTACACCCAACAGAATAATCAGTAAGACTGCGAATGTACCCCATCTGAACTGCTCCCTTATTCGCTGAAGTCTTGTTTCTGCACTCTCAGCTTTATTCAGGTTGATAAGAATGAACTGCCTATCCATTAGACATTCCTCCCCGAATACTCAAGCCCATCGCAGTGGCATATTGACTCTTATTTGTTAATGAAATGGAATCGCTCCCTTCAATATTTTCAAATGGATCGAATGAAGTGCATTCAATATTCAGTTTACTTGTAATAAAATCTGAAAGACCCTTGGTCTCACCACCACCGCCCAATAAAAATAGTTTTAAGAAAAAACTCTGACCAGTTTGTTTCGCATAAAACCTCAGTGATCGTCTTAAATCTTCAACTAAATTATCGTAAACAGTACGCTCAGCAATTCCAACACCTGTAGATGGTTCATCGGTTTCAACGCTGCCAACAGCGGCTAAACCACCCTTGTAGAGTAAATCTTGTGCTTCTATATAACTAATTTCTTTTAATTGAGATAATTCTTTAACAAAATGGTGTCCACCTATAGGTAAATCTCTAGTAAAAAACTGTTTTCCTTTCCCATAGACGACTAAACTAGATGAAACTGCGCCAATGTCTAAGAGTACTACTAGACCGTCTTCTGGCAGATCTTTTACTAGCGTAAATGCATTACTGATGGCAATCGGATTCACATCAACTACACCTGGTTTCAAACCACAATCTTTTATGAGCTCCATATGCCCATTTAAAACGCCTTTGGTACAGGCAACTAGACCAACGTCAATTTTATCCACTTCCAGTTCATTTGATCCGATAATTTGATAGTCTATGATAGCATCCGTACCATCCATGGGAATATGCTTTCTAGCTTCAAAGGTCATAGCAGACTCTAACTCATCTGAAGGCATTTCCATGGTTGTGATTTGTTTAACACTTGCATTTGAACCACTGATTCCGGTTGTCAGGACCTTAACCTTTTTGGGGTTCAGCCCTTGTTGACGAAACAATTCTTTCACAGCCATGACCCAGTGTGTTTTATCGATTTTCTCCGGATCATAGGCTGAGTTTGGTTCAGGAACTAATCTTGTTCCCGCATCCAAGACTTTAAATCCATCTTTTACCTTTTCAACTGTGACCAGTTTAATAAACTGTCTGCCAATATCTAGACCGAGGTACATTATTTTCCTATTCTTTATACTTTAGTTTTTAGCTTCACCGTAAGAAGCCATTTTTAAAATTACTTGATTAGTGGAACTCTGTAGATCTGGAAAATATGGTGGCGGACGCATACGTAAATTCCAATCATAATGATAATCCTTATCGTATCCAACACCAGGGGTGACATTATAAGGGCCTTGCCAATTCCGTAGCATATAACCACGCTGAAATTGCACAATTGATCCATATAGTTTTACATCACCTCTTTTATCATTTACCCCAGTATATATTCCATTACTTGTTTCAGGTCTGTAATAGTTCCTGTGTCCACCCCTACCATCTGCAATAATGCCATACGGAAGATTATCATCTATATCATGAAAATCGGTTAAGGTATTTTGCCAATAATGTGAAAGAAATCCACCATTCATGGCAAGAAGAGAAGCATTAATTCTTATATGGCATTCATCATCATCACTATTGTCAGTGCAACCACCCCTAGCTCCATTGGGCCTTGTATTTGCAATAATAACGCTTCCACCTGCAATTAAGCCTAAGACATGATCTGAGCCACCATCTTCCGGGTGAATTACTTCCCCAGCTGCATCTGAATCGAGATAGACAATATCATCTATAAGCCAAATATTACCCCAAACACGATCAATTATATCCATATTATCATGCCGTCGGTATTCAGTAAAGTCATCCGTTACAATTGTATATAAACCATCCACAGTACCTCGAACAAGGACTTGTCCACCTCGTACATAAATTACCTGAGGTGAACTCCCTTTAGAAAAAAATGTTCGATTCATATGTACGTATTCGCTGTTGTATATGATATCAGGACAATTAAAAATATCACAATTATTTCCAGAAATACCGCCGTAGTTCCAATATTCAAAGTCAAAGTGGTGTAGTCTTCCTGCTTCACAAAATTCAGATGAGTTATCGACATGGTCGTGGTAATAATAAAATGAATTCCACTCCACATCTTCAGCAAGGCCTGTTGATGCACTGGTATTAATAACTTTCACTCGTTCATTCTGACTAAATCCCTTTCCATCAGCATTGAAATAAGTTAAACTTCCTGGAGTAAAAATAATCTTAATATTGCCATCGCCTGGAAATACAGCATTAGCTATAAAAGTTGCTACCTTGGTACCGGCTTCATTCTCAATACGTATTACATCACCATTTTCAACTAAATCTTGAAATTCAGATTGTATATTGTTCCCATCAGCATCAATCACACTTACTATCAACATATTAGTTTGAGGATCATAATTACCGGCTGCATCATTAAATACATTGGAAAGTGCAAACCGACTAAATCCAGCTGGTGGTGGATCTAAATTTACGTAGTTGGTACTGTCCCAGAAAAAATCATACTCTGCTGGCGGGCTACCAACTGGTGGGATATTATACCACCACTGTGTTGCCCAGTAACCACCTTGGACAAAATTAATCTCCGTCATAATTAAAGTGTCCTTCTGATTCCCACGAAATAATTTATCATCCGCTTCTAATACTCGAGTCGCGTTTTGCCTTGCAGTCTCTGCTGAATTATCCGGTGGAAAGATTATCTGTGAAACGGTATCAAGTATATTAATGTCATCCACTTCAAATACACTCTCATCACAACCTCCATAATTAACTCCACTACCATTTTCATCAATTGCCTCAAAGGTTATATTTACTTCACCTGAAAATTTTGGACCACCCCCGAAACAATTATTACTAAGATTTATCACACCATTTGTATGTACCTTACCCTCTAACTCATCCGAACTTCCAAAATTGACATTTCCGGTATTTCCAGGACCTATAGGCTTTTCCTCATGGGTAAAATACATGAATTCTTCAAAACCCGCGGGTACCATAGTAGTATAGACTCGACGCTTGATCTGCACATCTGTTCCGCTCGGAGTGGTATATTCAGCTATTCCTGTTGAGTAAGCTATGTATTCTTTCCTGGTTGATCCTATTTGTAACCTTGTAGAGCACGCTATATCTTCATAAGTGCCCAATCGCTCTCCGTTTTCATCTGCTCCATATTCTACACCATTACCAAGTAGCAATGTGTCAGATGTAATCTGGGGCAGAACAACAATACCGACTTCATTAAGTCCAGCTTCAGCAGCGTAGAGGGCTTTCCACTCGGAATATCTATATTTTTCCATCACATCCATACTGAATGAGTTCTTCAAATACGCTGCTGTAAATGCCATTGATAGCATAGTAAAAAGGATCGCAAGCGGCGCCACACTTCCTGTAGATATCTTTCTAAACATCTGTCTCTTCTTCAGTCATGGCATTAGTAATCTTCTTCTGGATATAGCTAGTACCTAAGAATACTGTTCTATGAAATCTATGCTCTTCTGTGATTTCTCTTACACCTTCATCAATTACATCTGACTCGAGTCCTAAGGTGAGTGTGACATGCAAATAAGAACTCTTAAAAAGAGAGAGACTCGGACGCGTATCAACATCTGTCTGAACAATAAAATCAACAATGTATACTTCTCTCTGCCCATTTCCTCGAAATGCACCTTCAGAAGGGAGCTTCAAAAGACCTTTAAGCGGCGGCTCACTGTTAAACTCAATTCCATTTCTACGATCGCAGGATATCTGTAAATGGGGAGAAATATCTGTGAATTCTTCATATAGCTTCATTCGAGAAAAACCATTCTGGCCATCTATTTCAACCTTTTTTGCCAGGTTTAATTCACGAGAAATCTCTCTTAGTATATTGTTCCCGTATTGCCTTAAGTCCTGTCGGACTGTATCTGTTTGGTAGTGTAGAATAACTGCTTGCGCTGCTGAAGTCATACCAAATGCAATAATTCCAACTACTATTGTTGTAGCCGCAATTTCCATTAGGGTAATACCTGAAGATGTTTTTTTCAAAAATGACTTAATCATGTTTCAAAAACCGTCATGATAGTTGATAATCTTCTCTCTTTTGAAACTCGGCCAGCGTAGCGACTGGGGGGTGCTGCAAAGTAGTCACTCCATTTAATCCAACATTCTATCTCAAACCTTGACATATCTGTAATACCGTAATCATTGAATTTGTTTAACCGTCTTATATTGTAATAAATTTTTGCTTTAATAGTGTAGCGGTCTCCAGCAGAGCCGACAAGATATATATCATTTCCATCCGGATCTCCTGCACGTTCCGTGGGTGATAGATTTCCATCTGCGATACGACCTTTCCAATACTCCATATAGTTCAAAAGCTCTTCTGTTGCTCGTTCTTTTATTTCCAATGCATGTAGCTCACTTCGAGCATGCACCACACCCATCATTAAACCAACACAGGAAATTAAAATAATAACTGTGGCAGTCATCACTTCTATAAAACCAACGCCAGATGTTGTTTTTTTGAAATTCATTTAGAGTACGTTTTGAGCAAACAGTTTTGGATTCTCTGCAATAGACTGGGCCATTTTTCTCTCAATAAGACCTTGAGTAACTAAACGCTGTAGATCCTGGTCTAGTGATTGCATACCATCTGTTCCACCGGATTGAATAATGGACGGTATCTGATAGATTCGATCTTCACGGATCAAATTTCGAATGGCAGTGTTTGCGATCATAACTTCACAGGCAGGAACCCTCCCTTTTGCGTCTTTTGTTTTCAATAGCTTTTGAGCAATGACTGCTTCTAAACTCTCTGAGAGCATAGAACGTATCTGTCCCTTCTGTCCCGTTGGAAAAATATCAATGATACGGTCTATCGTTTTGACAGCACTTGATGTATGCAGTGTTGACAATACTAAGTGACCCGTTTCTGCGGCAGTTAACGCAAGAGAAATAGTCTCTAAATCGCGCATCTCACCGACCAAAATTACATCTGGGTCTTCACGAAGGGCAGAGCGCATTGCATTTGCGAAACTATGTGTATTGGCCCCTAGCTCACGTTGATTAATCAGGCTTTCTTTTGTATGGTGGTAGTACTCTACAGGATCTTCAATAGTAATAATATGACATTTACGTTGAGTATTGATGTGGTCTACCATCGCCGCTAGAGTGGTACTCTTACCTGATCCGGTTGGCCCTGTTAGAAGAACCAATCCGCGGTCAATTAGAGCTAAATTTTTTAATACGGGTGGGATGCCTAAATCATCAAAATCTTTAACAACTTCAGGTATCGTTCTGAAAACTGCTGCCAAACCTTTGATCTGATTAAAAAAATTGACACGGAACCTTCCCTTACCTTCTAAACTAGCTGAAAAATCAATCTCTTTTCTTTCTTCAAAAATTTGAATTTGATCTTCATCCAGAACCTGAGGAATAATCGCTTCCATTTCTTCTTGTTTAAGTGGCTCCATGTTTAATGGTTTCATAACACCATTAATCCGAACCATTGGTATAGAACCGACACTTAAGTGAAGATCAGAAGCGCCGCTATCTACAGAATAAGAAAGTAATTGATTTAGGTCCATAAAATCTATTCTTCTTCTGGTGAACCGTAACCGCTAAATCTACCATTATCCGCATCGTAGACTACAACCTTACCTGCACCACCAGACATTTCTTCAGTACTTGTAGCAGTAATCCTACCTCCTTGATCACTGAGTGCGATATCAAATGACCATTTTAGTTTGGTGGAGCGTTCTACGTCAAGTTTCCCGGCTCTTTCTAGCTGATCAATTTCTGATGGCCATTCGCCCTTTTCTTGATAATACATTTTGGAAGCATTACTAACATTAGACATCACTGTTCTTGCTTCGGATGCGTAACCACTACTTACTAAATCAAAATAAGTTGGTAGCGCGATTACCGCCAGAATAGCAACAATTACAACAACAACCATTATCTCAATCATCGTGAAGCCTGATTGTATTTTCTTTTTAAGGTTCATTGTTCCCCATCTCCTTTTTATCATTATTTTTTTGAAAATTAGGTGTAAAGACAGACCTCCCATATAGGATCCTATTGCCCTAACTCAAAATGAAAACGAAAAAAAGTGTGATTTCACTCACACTTTAGACAGATTATTTTAGATAGAGAACTTTTTTAGTTTGACTGAAAGAGTGGGTGGTAAGCCTTACAAAATAAATTCCAGTTGGAGCAGGTAAGCCATTTTCATCAGTTGCATCCCATTTTATGGAATATTTCCCCTGGTCAAGGTATCCCTGTTTCAGAATCCGAATCATTCTGCCATTTAAATCATAAACTTTCAGATTCACAAAATCAAATTCAGCAATATCAAATGAAATAGATGTTATTGGATTAAATGGATTTGGTATTGGGTTATTTAACCTGTATTTGGTGGGGAGAGAGTTATTTGAACTAATATCCAACAAATTATCTAATTGATAGACAACACCATTGAATTCAATTTCTTCAAAATCGTATAGGTGATCAGTCCCATCTCTTCCAGGAACTAGATCTATAATTTGGAAAGATGAATCTCCGGTTATCTCAGGTGGTAAAATCGCATAATAGGGGTAATCACCTTGAAAAATTGCACGATCATTTCCATCACCTCCATGCAAAATATCTTCACCATCATAACCGATAAATTGATTATCACCATCATTACCTACTATTGCATTGGAAAAGCTATTGCCATAAAAGTTAATAGATGTTTCACCAGAAACTTTGAAATTTTTAAGATACTGGGATCGGTATGTATAGTCCAGACCAATCTGCTTTTCTAAATAAAAATCTGAACTAAATCCATCAGGTAAAACCGCTGTATATTCCCAAGCCTCACCAAAAAACCCGTTTATTATTGCATACAATGATGGATCACCAGCTTCCATCGCTTCCCTAGTTATAAAAGCATATTCGTTATCACCACAGTAGCCATTACCATTTGGATCATGTGACCAAATACCAAAATAACATTCAAGCCCCATTGCTAGATATTCTTCATCATAATCTTCTACAGGAAGGTCATTTAATGGGTTGTAAATATCATTATTCATTGCATTTTCCATGGCAGATTCTAAAGCGACTTGCATAGCAGGTAGGGCAAGCTGAATGCCAAAGCCATGGACAAAGTGTAAAACTTCTTCAAAAGTAGCATCACGCTCTGAACTATTCATGTATTGTGGTGTCCCTTCAGGAAAAACCTCAAAAGCCAATAGGTCTTGGCCATTTACCCCTGCATCAATTAACGCCCACAGATCTGGGTTTTCATATTCATCTTCATCGTTGAGTAAAAACATAATCGCATTACTGACGGCAATAGCGTCAGCAATATTAGACTTATCACTCCCCCAATCACTGCCAGGAATATTAGTAAGATAAGATTCTAGTACTTTTCGAGCGTGCAGGATTTGAGCATCCGTAAACTCATCCTGGATAAGGAATTGAATTAAGTCGCCATTTGGCGCAACAATGTGAGTATACCTGGAAGCAACAGCTGTGAATAATGGATCCACATCATCTGGAAGGTTCACAATGCCATTTTCAGATGAAGAAATATTAATATTAGGTAATGTTGGAGTTGCATTATCACCTGTAACATATAAGTTCACATCTATAGAAGCGGGTTCAACATTATAAGCAGAAACATTGATTTTTGCAGAATACAGACCTTCTTCTAAACCGCTTGTAACTGCCTGAACATAAATCTCTGTTGATTCTCCACCAAAAAGGACACCAGATAAATTGCCAGAGCTTGAAGATAAGATCATCCACGGAACATCTTCGTCCGAAACATCTGCCTTCCAGGTGTATCCACTAGAGATAAAAGCTTCATTAGCAGCGATTTGTGTTGCCATGGTGCCATCACTATTTTGAAATCCAATGGTACCTGAATTAACAACCCCATTCATTTCACGATAATTAGTGCAGAATGATCCATCGGCATAGAGTACAATCTGAAAATCAAATTGGCCCCAATCATCTTGGTTCCAACGAACTATATCATTAAACCAAATAACTGCTCTATCTTGATCTACATGATAAAATATATCTCCAGCCGAATTTGTATTTCCATCATCATTATTGGGATTTAAATCATCCCAGAATCCAAATATTGCGGGACGGGGTGCACTTTGCGATGGCAGCTCACTATTTAGCCATGCATTTTCATTCGTATTATCCCATCCTATCCAACCATTTGCATTTACGAGAACATAATTATAGGATTCACCATAAAACTCAAACTCAAATGGCAATTCAATAGGGGCATCAGCAAAAAGATCATTGTGAGATAAATTAACCTGTAAAGCATTATCATCAATATCAACCCATTCGTATTCCATTCCCGGCTCTTGAGATGCTGAAGCCCAGTAATAATTCCCACCATCTGGGCCACCACTCGGATTTAAAAAAGGTAGATTTCCAGATTCATTTACCATGTATTCCAATTGAGATTCAGCTTCACCTCCATTTGTCAGGGTTACCGTCTGATTATCAAAATCTCCCACAGCTAAATTAAAGTTTATTTCTTCTGAATTGAGATCAATGATTGGCACACCGAAAGAGACTGTAAATGAAATAGTTTCTCCTGCACTGGTCACATTTAACAAATTTAATCCACCATCAGCACCGTTACCGTAATTATAGAGGTAGCAGGCTGGATCTGTCCCATCATTCAGTGCTGTATGAGCATAATCAGAGCTATAAGGAGCTGCACCAAAATTACCATTGTAAACAAGTGTCCCCCCCGGCCTATATAAATAGACTTCATCAGGCGGTCCACTCGCGTTACCGTTACCTGCTAGTGTGTTAATTCTGTAAACGAGAAGACCATTACGATTTCCGGGAGTATTGATTTCGTATATCCCTTCCTTTTTACGATATTCTAGCACATAATACTCAGTATCCGAATTTGGCGATGCAATTTTATAAATAGCGTTCTCCTGCTGCTGAAGGGGATTCAGTGTGTAGGTTCCAGTTTCAGTAATCTCTGGTAAATCAGGGAGCCAATCACCGTATTTCCATTTCATGAAAGCACCTGGATATTGCGGAGGATCAGTATTTGCTTCCATTACATCCCAACCGCCCACAGCTTGTGGAGCACCACCCCCATCATAGTGGTATAAATCAGGAGCACCCAAAACATGGAAAAATTCATGGCAAAGTACCCCAACATTGAAATACCAAGACTCTGATAACATAAATAAATAATCAGATACCTGCGCACCGTTTATCATCACTGTTTGGGTATATAAGGACCAGCGGTGTGGCCATAAAAGATCGGCCCAGTCACCGGGGCCTCCATAAATAACAAAAGAAATTGCATCCACATATCCATCATCATTTGCATCTATATCGTATAGAGGGGAAACTTGACCCGCAATTGAGTTCAAAGCATTTGCTAATAAAGTGTGTTCTCTCTGTGTCCTCTCTGTATTATTTTGATAGCCATTGGTATTATTCCCAGAATATGGCTCATAATAGCTCCTAGGATAAGGATCTTGATAGGATGCATTAAAATCACCAACAGTATGTGGAAAGTGAAATGTATTTACCAACAAAGTATTGTAAGACACTTCCCAGTAATAATGTTTTAGGGATGGCTCATCATCATCAGTCTGAAAAACTACGTCATAATACGATCTTGGATTTGCAAATTCAGGATCATCAGAAAAGCGGATAAAAACATTGATCTGCGAAATCTCTCCGGAAGTGGGTGCATCTCTAGTACCGTGGTTGGATGAGCCACTAAAATAGAAATTTTTATTTCGTTCATATTCTTCAACAGAAATTGCCAGGCCAGGAGATAAGCCATATGATTCCGGGTCCCCATTACCAACAATCAGCTCTGAAGAGACTAGGTTTCCATTCAAATCTTTACGAGCATAGTGGTAATATCCATCGGTCTCATTTAATAATATAGTAAAGTCATTTTTATCATGAAGCCGTCTTCCAAATTGATCTCCTGTAACATAACAGTCAATTTTTACTCCATTGGGCTGGTAAATGGTTCTGGGAATATTATCAAACCATGTGGCAAAAATGAACGGACATGATAGAAAGGTTATTAAATAACGTGCAATAAGTTTCATGGATTTAATTAATTATTATACAGACAGAATGGATACTTACTTCAGAAGCACCATTTTGTAGGACTTAGAGTAGTCATCAGTCAATAAACGATAAATATAGGTTCCTCCACTCAATTCGTCACCAAAATCATTTCGGCCTTCCCAGATGTAATGGACCTTTCCTGCTGGTAAAATACCCTGGTGAAGTGTCTTCACGGCTTCACCCTTGATATTGTAAATAATAAGGCTGCCTTGTGTAGTATTTTTTAATTCTACCACAATTGTTGTGGATGGGTTAAACGGATTTGGATAATTTTTATTAAGTGAAACTTTTGATGGGATGGTCTCATCTACGGTCAGGGTTGTCCTTGAAACAATAATCTCATGATGGGTTTCAGAGTCTAGAGTGTGATACTCTGCTATAAAAGTATCATCATCCAAATGCACAAGATTATAAATGATTTCTTCAAAACCCACTGTTCCAATAGGCGTTATCCAACGTCTTAAGAATATCAATTCATTTGTTAACTTGTTTAAGCCAATATAATGATAGGCCCAATTCAGAGTATTGTCATAAATAAAGTCTGAAGTTGCAGTATAGATCAAGAAACCTTCTCGGTCACCGCCTTCTGAAATTTCAATAGAGATACTCTTATTTTGGTAAGATGTTATTGGGCTGTGTAGATTCTCAACACCATTCCAATTACCTATGAAATCTCCTAAAATTTGGGCATAGAGACTTCCACCCGCAGTAATGGATACTGCGATTATCAGTAATTTTAATTTACTTAGGCTATTCATGGGCATTATTTATTGAAGTAAAATATACATTCAATCCGACCACAAATAGAATAGTGTAAGAAGATTATTTGAGCTGTCTCATAATTGGTCTGTTGGTGACCCTTACATTTTAATATGCTTATCAAATAACCTAGCGTTTGACTCTTAATTCATAAGTTATATATTAAAAACAAATTATTGATGATGATGATTATTTTAGGTATAACATTTTGCGACTAAAAGTACCTTCAACTGTTTCTAAACTGTAAATATACATACCAGTTGTAACTTTTTCTCCTGAAGAATTTTTCCCATCCCAGACAGTACTATAAATTTTCCCTTTAATACCACGATCTTCTAATAATATATTCACCAGTTGACCATTCAAATTAAATATTTTTAAAGAGAAAAACCCATCTTCTCCCAGAGTGAATTGAATAGTTGTCACAGGGTTAAAAGGATTCGGGAAATTTTGAATTAAATTAAATTTATTTGCGGTTATTTCTTCCCTGATAGATACTGATGAACTGCAAACATCCGTAAATGCACCTATAATACCACCTGTATCAGAAGAAGTCCTACATACAGATATTTGATCCAGACCATAATCAAATACAGACTCATCGCAAAATCTCGGATTTTCATTTATTATACCATCACCAATATTTAATGTAAAATTCTCATAATTCTCCAAGGCAGTCTCACCCCCATCAATATCTGAATATGAAATAGCAAGAGCTGTAAGCCCACTGGATTGAGATGAGTAAAATTGATCGCCTGAATTATCCCATAATATTGAATTGACTATTTCAATAGCCGCACCATGGCAGGTCATTACGGAACCTGTTCCGGAAATATTTCCTTCAAATGTTGTTTGATTTAATTCAATTGCTGCCTCATGTGCTACAATACCAGCACCAAAATCGTAGCCCAAATTCTGTTCAAAGGATGTCCACTTCACTTCTCCGGTTCCGCCAAATTGATACAGTCCGCCTCCTTCAATAAGTGCTTCATTATTTCTTAAACGACTGTTTAAGATGATCGGATCAGCATTTTCTGAATACATTCCAGCACCCCAATATGCAATATTATCTCTGATCAACATTTGATCAAATATGGGATTACCATCGGTAGTATATATTCCACCGCCAATATTCGATCCATTATTTTGAATTGTACATTGAATAAATTCTGCATTTGAACCGGAAAGAAATACTCCACCTCCAATTTCAGCTGTATTATCTTCAACTACAATACCTATAAATGTAGGTGAACAATTTTCTACAACAATGCCTCCTCCGTAAGGTACAGTTCCACCGCGAAATGAAATTCCCCGTATTACGGCATCATTATTTGAATCGCCTTCGAGAACAAAACAGGAGCCCCCAAGTGGACCCGGAACAAAAGTTGTTTCTTCTACAAGTGCCAAATTATCTAATTCAAATGCCTGAGATTCTAGAATAATTGCTTTCGAATCAAAGTCAATATCATCATAATAAATATTCGGAGTCAAACGAATTGTATCTCCGTCAGATGAAACATTGATCGCATGCTGTATCGTTGCAAACGGAGTTTCAAAACTTCCATCACTGGCATCACTCCCATTCATATCAACATACCAAACAGGCCCTAGGTTAACAGGACCACAAGCTGATTGAAAGCATCCCATCAATGAACCATCTTCACCGCTAGTAAGACATGGTGAATTTTCTCTTAAATAATAATTGCCTGATGCTGTATTACAAAAATAAGGATCTCCATCTATATTTCCATCTTCCCAGTTTATTTCACCATTTTCATTTACAATAATTCCATCTTCACCATTCTCGAATAAACAGTAACTTACACTGATTTCTAAATCAGCACCTGTGGAACGAAAATAAACTTGTGTTTCTTCGTTTCCCCATACGATTGAGTTATTTAAAAATACAATTGCCTCATCTCTCATATAAATTCCGCCACCGTAAGACGCTGCAGAATTGTTTGCAATTGTCGCGTGAGATAATTGAGTTTGAGATGGGTTTCTGATATAAAGCCCTCCACCAGAGCTAGATGAATTTCCTGCAACCAATAATGTGTCTATTATTGGACTGGATTCATTAATATATAATCCACCTCCTAGTCCGTCTGCTGTATTGTTATAAATATATAGATTGGTTGCGACTAGATTAGCATCGTCTTTTAATACGACTGCCCCGCCAGAATTATTAGCTGAATTTTCGTAAAATGATACATTTACCATAATTGGTGAATCATCACGTATGTAACATCCTGCACCAAAATCAGCAACATTTTCAGTAAAAACACAATCATAAAATTCTGGACTGGATCCGCTTCTGGAGTAGAAACCACCGCCAACATCATCAGTCTCATTTTCAATAAAAACACAATTATAAAATTTAGGTGAAGCATTATAACAGAAAGCACCACCGCCGCCGCCTTCATCACCCACATTTTCCTTTATGATGCAATCCTTTATGATAGGATCGCTATTTTCACAATAAATACCTCCACCGTATGTATAATATGTCCCATTATTATCTGGATCTTCTAGATTGCCAATTCCATTTCTCAGGGTAAATCCCTGTAAAATAGAATAATTATTTTCATCAGAGTCAAATGTTACTACACTGCCACTTTCTTGCGCATCAATTATAGTAGCTTCGATCATCATGGAATCAGTATCTACTGCGAAATAAGATGCAACTAGGATCTCTTTACCGTTAAAATCAATTCCTTCATTATATATACCAGGTGCCACCAATACAGAGTCACCATCTGAAGCAGCATTAATCCCACTCTGAATCGTGGAATAATCATTGGGGACCAATATTATTTCAGCATTTAGTATTGAGTATAGTGCAATAAAAGAAGCAAAGGGTTTAAATTTCATTTTAACAACTTTATGTGAAACAAAAATTAAGATATTTATTCAAGTATTTCAGGATGGATGTGGGTACTTCCGGTATTAATTTTATGCTGATTTTTACATGAACTAGTAAAGAAAACGTATATGATAGTATCAATACTTAAAGAAATTCACGAATTAGAACCAAGAGTTGCTGCAACGCCCGCTACTGTAAAAGAATTAATAAAATCTGGGTTAACAGTAAAAGTAGAATCTCAAGCAGGAAAAAAATCATTTATTTCTGATGATCAATTTAAAGAAGCAGGTGCAGAAATAGTTGAATCCATTGAAACATTATTAAGCAGCTCTGATATTATTTTAAAAGTTTTGCCACCTACTTTGGATGAAATATCAAATATTAAAAGTGGTTCAAACTTAATTTCATTCTTTCAAACAACAAGGGACACTCATCTTGTACAAGCACTGACGAATCAAAATATCACTTGTTTTAGCATGCATCTCATTCCAAGAACAACCTTAGCTCAAAAGATGGATGCATTATCATCACAGGCAAATATAGCTGGCTATAAATCAGTTCTTATGGCAGCGACCCGTTTAGGTGTTTATATGCCGCTCTTAATGACAGCAGCAGGTACAATACGTCCAGCTAAAGTATTAATTCTTGGAGCTGGTGTTGCAGGACTACAGGCCATAGCAACAGCCAAACGGTTAGGTGCACAGGTAGAAGCATTCGATGTTAGACCTGTTGTGAAAGAACAGGTTGAGTCATTGGGCGCAAAATTTATTGAAGTTGAATCAGGATCAGATGAAGGTGTCGGTGAAGGCGGCTATGCAAAAGAAACATCAGCAGATTATAAACAACGGCAGCAAGAATTAATCCATACACACATTAGTAAGGCAGATGTTGTAATTACTACAGCACTTATTCCCGGTAAACCAGCACCCTTGCTTATTCCAAAGATCATGGTTGATTCAATGAAACCAGGATCTATGATTATGGATCTAGCAGCAGAAAATGGCGGTAATTGTGAATTAACGCAAAAAGATAAAGTCATTGAACACAACCAGGTCACGATTGATGGGACTTCTAATATACCAGGCACAATGCCGGTTCACGCCAGTGAGTTATATGCAAAAAATATTTCTGCATTTCTAACATACATGGTAAAAGATGGCGAACTAAATATAGATCTGGATGATGAAATTATCTCGGGATCACTTTTTACATATAAAGGTAAGATAACGCATGAACCAACTCTCCAAATAATGAATAAATAAGGTTTATCATGGATATTAATATTTTAACTGTTTTCATATTAGCGATCTTTGTTGGTATTGAAATTATCACCAAAGTCCCGCCTACTCTCCATACCCCGCTGATGAGCGGCTCTAATGCCATTTCAGGAATTGCAATAGTCGGTGCAATTATTGCGACATCAGGTGGTGTTGGAACCTGGTTGGGTATCATTGCTGTTATATTTGCAACTGTTAATGTGGTAGGTGGATTTATGGTGACAGATCGTATGCTTAAAATGTTTAAACGTAAATAGGAGTAGATTGTGGAAACAATTAATCTATTTTATGTACTGGCAGCAGTATTATTCATTTTAGGTATTAAAAGACTGAGCCATCCTAAAACTGCAATGAACGGGAACAGGCTCGCTGCGGTTGGGATGTTAATCGCAATTCTAGCAACCCTTGTTGCTTATGATCAAATTGATTTTCAATTAATTGCGATTGGGATGATTATAGGCTCAATTATTGGTGCTACATTTGCCATTAAGGTTGAAATGACCCAGATGCCCCAAATGGTGGCAATTTTCAATGGCTTTGGCGGAGGAGCTTCAGCCCTGGTAGCAGCAGCAGAATTCTTAAAATCTGGCGAGATTACGACTTTTACAATTGGCACCATTGTTTTATCTGTTTTTATTGGGACCCTTACGTTCACTGGAAGTTTTATTGCATTCGGTAAGCTACAGGGCTTTGTCAGTGGACAACCAGTTGTTTTCCCAGGACAACAGCTAATCAATGGACTGCTTGCATTGGCACTAGTTTTTATAGGATTTTATCTTTTACAAATGCCAGGAGAAATGAATTTATTCTATGGTGTAATTGCTATTTCCGCAATTCTTGGAATCACACTCACAATTCCAATAGGTGGTGCAGATATGCCTGTTGTGATTTCGCTTCTCAACTCCTATTCTGGTATTGCAGCCGCGGCCACTGGATTTGTGCTTATGAATAACGGTTTGATTATCTCTGGTGCTTTGGTGGGAGCATCAGGTCTCATTCTGACAAATATTATGTGTAAAGGTATGAATCGATCACTGGCAAACGTTATTTTTGGTGCAGTTGGACTAGATCAACAATCCACTGAAGGAAGTTCTGCGAAACAAATATCAATCAAATCTTATTCTACCGAAGAAGCTGCCATGATTTTTGATGCTGCAGAAAAAATCATCGTTGTTCCGGGTTATGGATTGGCAGTTGCCCAGGCTCAGCATGCAGTGAGAGAAGTTGCTGAATTTCTTGAAGAAAAAAATAAAAAAGTATTATACGCCATTCACCCTGTTGCAGGCAGAATGCCTGGCCATATGAACGTCCTCTTGGCTGAAGCAAATATCCCCTATGAACAATTACTGGACTTAGATGAGATTAACCCTGAATTTGAAGATTGCGATGTCGCTCTGGTGCTTGGTGCAAATGATGTGGTCAATCCGGCAGCAAGACATGATACATCTTCACCAATTTACGGTATGCCAATTCTGGATGTAGACAAATCAAGAACTGTAATTATTAACAAGCGGACAATGAACACAGGATTTGCCGGTATCCAAAATGAATTGTTTGGTTTTGATAACTCAATTATGGTTTTTGGTGATGCCAAAGATATGCTTCAGCAACTCTTGAAAGATCTAAAAGATTTATAAATAATTTATAATTCCTAACTGATAGTTAAATCGGTAAGGAGCAAATTGATATTAGATTAGGATTCTTTGCTAAAATCTACTTTCAGTTTGGTCGAATTTGAATAAAGTCCGATAGATATGTATTTTTCACAAACTGCTTCAGCATAATCTTCTGAAAAGTATTTTCCAATCTTAAATACCTTTCCACCCCTATCATCTACAACCTCTAAATCAGGTAATATTTCTCTCACTGCATTAATCTGCTCATCACCCTGAGGAACAATATTCACTTCCCACATTTCTATTTCTCCGCCTCTCTCTGCACTGACATAGTGAGAGATCATTCCAGTGAATTCTGCTACTGCCATTGCTTCTTCATTAGTGACTTCATCATCAGCTTCTGCCATAAGATTGATCAGGTCTACAAGACCT
This sequence comes from uncultured Fidelibacterota bacterium, assembly GCA_913040915.1. Taxonomy (GTDB): domain Bacteria; phylum Fidelibacterota; class Marinisomatia; order Marinisomatales; family UBA1611; genus CAXFCD01. The sequence goes on from CAJWHW010000003.1 coordinate 80,557, forward strand.
TCAGCTACATCTGTATCCGGTCCTTCATCTAAATAGGATTGAACCAATGCTTTTAATTCAACCAGATTTGTAACCTCTTCAGGTCTACCTGGTTTTAATTCAGGTATGTCAATACCCCATTTTTCAGAAAATTCATTAATGAGATCAATTTCTTCCTGTGCGATGTCATCATCAATCGCGGCCAATTTTTTTAGAATATCTATAATCTTCCGTGCACCTTTTGGACGTACCATATCGGCTAAAAGGTCACCTGACTCCTTACCCTCTAATTTTAAAGCCTGACCAAGCAGGGTAAAAAAACCAACCCCTCGGTTTTTATCAACAAAATATCCAGTTCCGATCAATGTAAAAACAGTTGCAAGAAAGAGCGCAATTACACTTTTTGCAGCATTGAAATAATCTTGCGTAATAATCATAGCATTCAATAAAAATGGAAATCCAACAACAAATCCTAACATTGCCGCAACTATTGAGATACTATTTGCCACTTCTTCATTCTTCCTACGCTTCCAAATCTTATTAACTGTCAAATAACCCTTGATCAAAGAAAACACTAAAGCACCTGAGACCAGAAATGTGAGTAATTTTTCAAACCATGTCATATCTGAACCATCAGATGCAAATATGAATGAAGTCAGGATAAAAATAAGAACTGTAATATATGGCTTTTTATGAAGCATCTAAAATATTCCTATGTTGTTAATTTTGAAGAACATCCAATATCTCTCAAAATAATATACTTATTAGAAGCAGAAATCTAAATCAGGAAAAGACCATATAAAATAGGACATCACAATATTAGTCAATTCAGATTATTAACTATTTCGTAAAATAATTTTACGGCTTCTTGTTCATCAATCCCAAATTTTCTGTGGCAGTAGTTAGAAACGATACTTTCAACATAATCTTCATATTCATCTTCAGTATATAATTCTAGAATCGTTTCCAGATATTCTTCCAGTTCTGCGAGTTGTGTTTGGTTAAGAGGCATAATAATTTTTCGGTCAAATTTAACGAATTTTATGGAGAGATGGCAGAGTCTGGCTGAATGCGCTGCACTCGAAATGCAGTGTACCTTCTGGGTACCGGGGGTTCGAATCCCTCTCTCTCCGCAATATTTTTAATTGATGATTTTGGATTAGTTAGAAGTCCTATAGACTCAGAAACTGCAATTTAATAAGTACTTAGTTATTGCCTTTGCCTGATACTGCCCAGCCTAAATCATTATTTTTATTAAATAAAATTGCAACACCGTCATCATCTTTATTCGTCCCAAAGTAACCTGTATTTGCACCATCTTTGTTGTATGTTTTCAAGACTCCTTCATTAATAGCGCACATCTCCTGGCCATCCTTACTAAAAGTTTGAAGGTAACCAGAATCATCAGTTGCGATACCTGATGCAAAAACAATTTTACCATATTGATTAACCAATGTCATTCCATCACCATTTATCAATGTTTGACCTAATTCGTTTGTAACAACAATTGTTTCTGCTTTAATATGCCCAAGACTCCTATTTTGAGAACCCATAAATATAAATATACTTGATGTTAAGCATACTGCTGTAAAGAATCCGGTAAAGTATTTCTGCATAATTATCTCCATGTGAAAATTAAGTTTAAATTTTGAATCTTATGTACTAAATAATCTTCATTACCCTATTCTAAATCTAAAAGATTAGTGTCAATTATTCGTAATTCTATTCTTCTATATTGAGAAAATAATATATTTAGAAATTAATAATCCTAACTCACATTCCGGGGCCTTTTATTCAAAGGATGATGGTTTAATTAGAATAATCTTTCTTAAATTAAATATATAAAAAATGAATGTGTAAATATTTATTCAAATTTGAGAATATAAATGTCGGCATTTGAATTTGTAGCAGTATTATTTTCTGTTATTGTCGGGCTTGCTATCTCTCATTTATTGAGTGCAGCATCTGAGCTTATAGAAGTTCACTCTCGAGTAAAGACATACTGGGTAAATACAATCTGGTTTATAACAGTATTTATTTGGGATATTTTTACCTGGTGGGGAATGTGGGAATTAAACAATCTTGAGTATTGGGATTATCCATCATTTTTTCTCATTGTCGTTAATCTGAGCGGTATTTATTTTATGACAACCTTAGTCCTCCCTCAACCTTCTGAAACAGGAAAAATTAGTCTAGAAAAACATTATTTTTCAGTACATAGAATATTTTTCATTATTACTGCCTATAATTTTGCATCTATCATTTTGATAAATCATTTTCTATTTTTGAAGCCCATCATTTCTCCATTCACAATTATGCCATTCTTACTCACTATACTTTCACTTTATGGTGCAATAACCAAATCACCCCGTTATCATGGCTTTTTATCGGTTTTTACTGTTGCATCTCTAATTATATTCATGTCTCTTGATATTACAATAATCAAATAAATTATATAATTATAGAGCTCAATGAATAGAATGGAAAGGGTTCTATATAAAACAATCAAAAATATCTTTTTTCATTTTTTACATTGAACACGATTTAGAAGACTTTTACATTAGTTAATCATCATAAATTTTCATGATGAAATTTCTACTTTACACCATTATTAACAACGCATTCAACCTTATCCAGATGTTGATTTTAATCCGGGTGGTAATGAGTTGGATACCACATGATCCATATAACCAACTCAGTCAACTTATATATCAAATCACAGACCTTATCTTAAAACCCATACGAGAAACATTACCCCTACATGGAGCAGGCGTAGACTTCTCTCCTATTGCCGCATTTTTCTTTCTAGGTGTTCTTAAAAAATTGTTACTATCAGTCGTATGACAAGATGATTTAAAATATATTCTTATGGTCTATCTTCAAACTTGCCGTTTTTTAATTTTTTCATCTATCTTTTTCAATTCGCCGGTTTTTTTATATGGAAATGATACAGTAGTCGATACAAAAAAAGTACAACAGGACAATTGGTTTGCTATTGATAAAGCCCAACATTTTTCATATAGTTGCTTCATTGCATTAGGAATTCAATATGTATTAGTCAATAAATTAGATTTTGAAGAAAAATCTGCAATGCCAACATCCCTAGGGCTTAGTTTTGTAGCCGGTATTGCAAAAGAGTTTCAAGATAGTAAAGGTAAATCTGGATATTTTAGTCAAAAAGATCTTTTTGCAAATGCTTTAGGTCTCATTTTGGCAGCGATGGTTATCTTATCACATCCAGTATAAAGAACATTTTCCCTCATACTTATTCATTTTTTCTATGATTTCTCCATATCAAAGCCCATTGTCATTTAAACAGATCGAAATCATAAATATGGTTTTATCCAAACTCTACTTTTTAAAGGATGCACTAATGCATTTTGGGAAAGAATCGGGTATGACAGTTGATGAACAGAAAAATGAGTCAGTTAAATATGAATTATGGAAGCAAGGCATTTCCTTAAGTAATTTTAATTTTGATAAAATTCTTGTTGAATATTTTATTGATAGAATCAATTTTCATGTTCGATTTCAAAAAAGTGTTAAAAAAAGCTTTAAGTTAGATTTAAAAAATAATCCATTTATGAAAATGAAAATTAGCGAGTCCAT
>CAJWHW010000004.1:0-79350 GCA_913040915.1 uncultured Fidelibacterota bacterium
TATTTAAAACCTGCCTTTGATGAAATATTAGCTAATGAATTTCAGATTAGGGATCTTTTTGGTGAGCGGAATGCAGATATTGGTTCAAATAATTGGGTAGTATCAGGTGAGTTAACAGCTTCAGGTAAACCTCTGTTAGCCAATGACCCTCATTTAGCATATACCCAACCGCCGCGATGGTTTGAAATTCATTTAAAAGGAGGCAGGTTCAATACATCCGGGGTGTGTATCGCAGGCATTCCGATTCCTGTAATCGGACAAAATCAACATGTTGCTTGGGGGTTCACAAATAGCATGGTGGATGATTTAGATTTTTTCATTGAAAAAACTCACCCCGATGACTCAACGAAATATTTATGGGGTGATCAATGGCGCCAAATAGAATTTCAAAAAGAAATAATCAAAATTAAAGATAGCAAAGATACAACAATTACTGTTCGAATAACTCATCATGGCCCGATTATAAGTGATGTTCATGGTTTATTAAAAAATAAAAACATAGCTATGTCTATAGCTTGGACAGGTCATTGGATTACAACTGAAATGGACGCATGGGTAAAATTGAATACAATGAAAAACTGGGATGATTTTACACGTGGGGTAGAATTATTTGGTGTGCCCGGTCAAAATATTGTTTATGCGGATGATCAAGGGAATATAGGTTGGCGGCCTGCTGTTTATGTCCCAATTCGGAAAGAAGGTTCTAGTTTAATTCCACGGCCGGGCGATAATCCAGATTATGATTGGCAGGGTAAAGTCCCTTATGAAGAAATGCCTTATTTATACAATCCAACAAAAGGATATATCTCTACAGCAAACAACAAAACCATAACTGATGACTTCCCTTACTATATCAGTGGCCTTTGGGCAGACCCGAGCCGCGCTGAACAACTAGTGCGAAGATTAGATAGTTTGGAAAAAATGACAGTTGATGATATGAAATCTATTCAGTTAGATCAGACATCGCCTTTTGCTGAAGAATTTGTTCCATATTTATTAGCTGTAGAAACTGGAGATGAAACTGGAAATATTGCAATTGCATTTGATTTTTTGAAAGAGTGGGACTTTGTTGAAGATGTGGATTCTGAAGCAACCTTGCTTTTTCATGCAGTACTCAGAAACCTGACACTCAACTTGTACGGCGATGAACTATCTCTTCTTGGAGATAATTATCTAGAAGCATATACAGGTTTAAAATATTTAGTTCATCGAAAACTACGTGAAGTATTGGCAACTGGGGAATCATCCTGGATTGATGATATACGTACACAAGATCATCAAGAAACATTACGAGAAATCATCATAAGATCCATCACAGATGCTGTAGCTGAAATAGAAAATAAATTTGGTGTGAATGTATCTAATTGGAAATGGGGGGATGCCCACGCATTAACTCATAAACACATGTTGTCAGATGTGAAATTTCTTAATTGGTTTTTTGATCTGGAAGTTGGTCCATATCGTTCAGGCGGTTCTGATAAAACTCCGAATGCCGGTGGTTATTCATTTAATAAACCCTATAAGCAAACCGCTGGTGCTTCAATGCGGCGCATAGTTGATTTTAGCAATATGAATGAAACACAATTCATTATTCCGACTGGACAATCTGGTATTCCATCAAGCCCCCATTATAGTGATCAGGCAGAGATGTATCATAAAGGTCAATACAGAACAACCTATTTTGATGAATCATTTATTCGCAAAGCCGATGAATTCCGACACCTTATATTATTGCCTGATTAATGCCTGAAGTTTTAATCTTAAGCGGAATTGTAATTTTAATGGTTAATCACAGGTTTTATTGGCGCGCCAGAAAACAAAATAAATTGCCTAGATTTATGGCACACCGAGGTATAAAAACAAACTCTCCGGAAAACTCGTTAGCAGCCTATCAAGATGCTGTTGATAATGGATTTGAAGCCATTGAGATGGATATTGTTTCGACTCATGATGGGCAGCTTATCTGTTCACACAATTTTGATCTTGAGCGTGAAACCACTGGTTCTGGCTGGATCCACAAAATAAATAAAAAACAATTAGAACCAATTAAAACAGGGATTTATTCTCATCCTAATAACAGTCAATCTATGCCTACATTTTTAGATGCAGTAAACCAAATTCCACCTCATATCTTTTTAAATATTGAAATTAAAACACACCGGATATTTGATTTATCTACAGCAAAGGCTTTTATTCGTTTTGTTCAATTTGATGAAATTAAACAAAAATTTATTATTTCCTGTTTTAATCCATTTGTTGTGGCTTACTTTAGGTTGTTCCATCCAAAAATTCCTATCGGATTTTTAATTCAAGATAAACAATTACTATGGTTAATACATTGGATTCATCCGGATTTTTTGCATCCAAGAGCTGATATGGTTGATGATAAAATTATGGATCTAAGCAGGGAACATAAATTGCCTTTGAATATTTGGACTGTAAATAACCTTGCTGCCATAGACTGGTGCTGTCAAAATAAAATTGCAGGTGTCATAACCGATAATCCAAATGCTCTTCACCGTAACCCCAACTAGAGTATCGCTTCAAACTTGTACCATATAAAAAAGGATATCTTTCATTATGAAACAATTAACAGTAAAGGAATTAAAAACTAAATTAGATGCCAAAGAAGATTTTATGCTACTGGATGTGAGGGAAGCCCATGAATTAGCTATCGCTAAATTGGAAGATGCACTACATATTCCTATGATGCAAATTCCAATAAAATATCTAGAGTTTAATAAAGCAAATCCCATTGCAGTAATGTGTCATACTGGTGGTCGTTCTGCACAAGTTTGTATGTTTTTAGATCAATATGGATTTGACACATACAATATTCAAGGTGGAATTCATGCGTGGGCATTGGAAATTGATCCTAATGTTAAAACATATTAGATCTAATACAATGCTAATAACTAGTGATTAGCATCACATCAACATGAATATCAAAAAGACACATATTTTAGTAGTTGAAAAAGAATCTGACATAACAGATCTTGGAGAATACACTCTTGAGACTAATGCATATAAAGTAACTAAATCCAACAGTGGTGTATCTTGGGAAAAAAGCTCGAGAATTAAAACTGGATCTTATTTTATTAGAGCTGATGTTTCTTGGGATTCATGGTTTGGACGTTTGTAGAATTCTGAAGGCAGATGCTGGCACAAATACAATATTTGCCATTACTCTTCCTTTGTAATATCCCGCATTAATTTTAAGGCTGAATAAATGAAAATGAATCGTAGGACTTTTTTATCCACTATAGGGCTTTTTCCCTTTTTGAGCTTTGAAAGGGCCCTAGGCCACAAAATCAAAAAAGATTCAAATAAGATTGTGGATTTAAATCCGCATTTATCATATAACATATTATCCAGAAAGGGTAATAAAATGTCTGATGGATACCTTGTCCCAGGTTTACCAGATGGTATGGGCGCATTTGCAGTCAAAAATAAAACAGTGATCATAAGAAATCACGAATTGACTAAGTGGACCCATTCGAGAGAAAGTGCTTTTTCTAATCCAAAAAAAGAAATTCAAGCTCTAGATAATAAACATTACGATGTAAAATCATTTGGTGGAACGACTACCATGGTGTATGATAATGCATCCAATAAGGTTGTTAATGAATACTTGAGTCTTAGTGGCACTATAGCTAATTGCGGAGGAGGAATTACACCATGGGGAACTTGGCTTTCTTGTGAAGAGCATATTGAAAAAAAACAGAATAACCAAACACCTCACGGATATGTTTTTGAGGTCTCCCCCCTTGGCGATTCTCTTGAAATACCTCGTCCGCTTAAAAAGATGGGGCGATTTAATCATGAAGCAGTTGCGTTTGATAAGTTTAATCAGGCTTATTTAACAGAAGATAGAAATGATGGCTTGATTTATAAATTCATTCCAGAAAGAATTAATTCTCTAAAAAAAGGTGAGTTATTTGCCTTAAGAATCGATGATAATACATTCACTGATTTTAGAAATTGGTCAAAATCACTTGTAACAAAAAATAAACGTTTTAATATTGAATGGATCAAAATTGAAGAACATGACCCTATCGAGGATTCTGTGCGATTCGAAGGGCACTATAAGGGCGCAACAAAATTTGCACGAGGGGAAGGAATTACTTCAGATGGGGTTTCAATCTATATTGCCTGTACAAATGGTGGGCCAGTCAAAAAAGGGCAAATTTGGAAAATCACTCCAACCTCAAAAAATGAATCCACCATAGAATTATGGTATGAAGTAGATATAGAAAATAATATTAATATGCCAGATAATATCATGATTGCACCATGGGGTGATTTGATTGTCTGTGAAGACAATTCAGATATAAATAGACTTTGGGGAATAAATCCAAATGGCCAATCATATCTTATTGCTGAGAATAATTATAACGGTGCTGAGTTTGCTGGTGTTTGTTTTTCACCCATTGATGGTAGTATGTTTGTCAATCTCCAACAAAATGGCTTAACAATATCAGTGACTGGGAATTGGAAAGAAGTTTTAATCTAGGTATAAGTATACTTAGATAATATATAGCAATAATTATGATAATATATAATAGAACAGAATATAAAACTCTTTCACCAAAGCAATATAAAAAAGAGAAAAAAAGACTACAGGTAGAATTATTAAAACTTCAGGAATGGGTAATAAAGAACAATAAAAGAATTGGTATTGTTTTTGAGGGTAGAGACGCTGCTGGTAAGGGGTCCACTATAAAACGCTTTATAGAAAACATGATGCCCAAGACTGTCAGCGTTATAGAATTAGGAGTTCCAAATAAAAAACAAAGAAAGCGATGGTTTGACACCTGGAATAAAATGATGCCCCCCCCAGGAAATATATATTTTTTTGACAGAAGCTGGTATTCAAGAGCCATTATACAGCCTGTCATGGGGTATTGCAACGAGACGCAATATAAATACTTTATGAAAAATGTAAATAAATGGGAGAATCATCTAATAAATAATGGGATAATACTGATCAAATTCTACTTATCTATATCAAAAGAGAACCAACAACTAAGGTTTCATTTAAGAGAAATTAACCCGTTAAAATATTGGAAACTTTCACCAAACGATTGGAAATCACATAAAAACTGGCAAGTTCTTACAAAGTTCAAAGAGTATATGTTTAAACACACATCAACAGAAATATCTCCATGGGTTATAATAAACTCAGACAATAAAATGATTGCACGCTTGAATGCAATGAGATATGTCCTTGCACAAATAGATTATGAAGGAAAAGAAAGGATAAAAATAAAAAAATGGAACAGAGAAGACCCGACTTATCAGATGACAGTTAACAATGTTCTATTTGAAGATCTCAATAAAGAACAATATGAGTTTTTATATCAAATAAAAGCAAATGAACAATAAAATTAATACAGCTGGCGGAATTGTAATAAAAAACAATGCAATTTTATTTATAAAAAAAAATGATGTTTGGGATTTGCCAAAAGGAAAAATTAAAAAAGGCGACAAAAAAAGATATACAGCTATTAATGAAATATCTGAAGAAACTGGTTTAAAAAAAGAATCATTAATAATAAAAAATAAATTAATCCCGACATATTACCATAAGAGGATTAATGCACACCATTTTATAAAAAAAACATATTGGTATCTAGTGGAGTATAATGGAAGTTTATCTCAAAAATTAATTCCAGACAAACACGAGGGAATTACACAATGTAAGTGGGTGAGCTATAAAGACTTAGAATATATTCTTAAAGATTGCCACATATGGATAGCATACTTAATAAAATATTTTAAGGGGACAATATATTATAGAGATTCTATTAATTCGACCACCTCATCTAATATCTAAAATCTGCTTTTCATAAAAGGCACGAGGTTTATTAGCTGTCTTATTATCATGAACTACAACATATCCATTTTTAAACCTTGCCATACCGCTGATTGTTAATTCTTGTTTTTTTAGTTAAGGTCAACTATTGATTATCTGCATACAAAAAACAGTATATTGATGTAGAAGATAGAATGATTTTATTTTTCATCAGATTTCAAATAATTATTTTTCTTAAAAACCCAATCAGTTTATGATACTATATAAAGAATTATTTCACCAAACCTAATATATTTCTAACAAACCATTTATAATTTTATTTTAATACCATGTCAAAAAAACATATTTTAATTATTGAAGACGAAAAAGACATTGCTGAGCTTCTTGAATATAACCTTGGTGCTGGTGGATATTATACATATGTCGCTAATAATGGGGAAACCGGCCTCAAAGTGGCTAGAAAACAAAATCCGGACCTCATTCTTCTTGATCTAATGCTGCCTGGAATTCAGGGGTTAGATGTTTGTCGAATTATCAAGACTGATGAAGACACAAAAAATATCCCAATAGTAATGCTTACTGCACTTGGGCAAGAAGAAAATATTGTGAAGGGCTTGGAATCGGGAGCTGATGATTATATTACCAAACCGTTCAGTTTTAAAATATTGTTAGCAAGAATTAAATCCGTTCTCCGTAGGGGTAAACTAGAAGAGCAAGACCTAAATAAAGAAATAAAAATTTTTGATGTAACAATTAAACCAAGAACAAGAGAAGTGATTATAAGCAATGCATTTATTGAACTAACTTTTACAGAATTTCAAATTTTACATTTATTATCATCACACCCTGGATGGGTTTTTACAAGGTATCAAATTATTGATAAGATACGTGGAGATAATTACCCCGTAACAGACCGTTCCATAGATTTTCAAATAGTTGGGTTGAGAAAAAAAATGGGTGAATCTGGGTCTCTCATTCAGACCATTCGTGGTGTTGGGTATCGATTTAAACCTGGGGATTCCTAGGTTTTCTATTGGTTTAATTCCTTATAATTCTTGATGGCCAAACACCTAAAAAGAAATAAAACAGAAGAAGATACAAATTTTGTCTTATCAAACATGACAGAAGGTGTATTGGTCGTAGATAACCAAAAAACTATTCTGATGATAAATAAATCAGGACTCACATATCTTAATATTATGACAAAGAATCCAATTGGGCTCAAGATTGACAAAGCAATAAAGGATGAGAACTTTCAATCCTACATTAATGAATTAATTGAATCCAATACCGCTCAAAAAAAGGAGATCAGAATTAAAAAGAACATGGATAGATTTTTTCTGGTTAACGGAACCATTCTCCAGGGTCCTCAATCAGGATATCTTGTAGTGTTAAGCGATATTACCAAATTGAAACAACTTGAAAAAATAAGACAGGACTTTGTTGCAAATGTTAGTCATGAACTAAAAACTCCAATTACATCAATTGTAGGGTTTCTGGAAACTGTTCAACAAAAAGGATTTCCAAAAGACAAAAGAAAATCATTTCTAAAAAAAGCGCTCAAAAACTCTAATAGACTAAATTCGATCATTGATGACCTCCTTTGGTTATCAAAAATTGAATCCATGGAAGACAATGACAGTTTTGATCTGACCAATCAGAGCCTTAATGATATTATACATGGTGCGGTTAATGATTTTCAAACCCTCATGGGTAAAGAAGATTTTTTTGTTGAAATAAAATGCGATTCATCTATTCATTTAAACGCAGATGAACAATTACTCCGAGAGGCGTTTATAAATCTCTTAGACAATGCAATTAAATACGGTGACCCAGATCAAGGAATTTCAATTACAGTTGAAATGAAATCAAGTTTGATTATACAATTTCAAAATTATGGTGAACCGATTCCCGCGAAGTATAAAGACAGGATCTTCCATAGATTTTATCGCATTGACAAATCAAGAAGTCGTCGGCAGGGCGGTACGGGTCTTGGATTAGCAATTGTAAAACATATTATATTTGTACACGGGGGAGATATTTCCGTTCAGAGCAATTATGAAATAGGTACTGTATTTACAATAGATATTCCAATTTAGATTAAACCATTAATTATGTTATTCAAGCCAAAATGAAATAGTTTTTTGTCTGTTTTTTGTAATAACCTAACAATATCAACCCCGTCCAACCCTTACCCCGCCCACTCAATTAATATGGTCTGAAGTAACATTAATATCTATTGTTATTCTAACTAAAGGCTAACGCTATTCTAATGCTCCAGTAGTAAAATTTTTTGGCATTTGTGGATAATGTATTTCGTTTTTAAGAATTATCTAATCACAAAGATTAACAAATAAGGAAAATAATGAATAGCAAGATCATTATAATATTGACAACTATCGGTCTCACTTTAATAAGTTGTGCAAAAGAAAAAAAAACACTAACTGGACTTAGTGGAACTGTAATGGTAGATGGGTCAAGCACCGTTTTCCCAATTACCGAAGCGGTTGCTGAGGAGTTTGGGAAAGTACACCCTAGGGTGCGTGTTACGGTTGGTGTTTCAGGAACAGGTGGCGGATTTAAAAAATATACTATTGGTGAAATAGATATTAATGATGCGTCTAGACCAATAAAGGGAAAAGAAATAAAAAAAGCGATTGAAAATAATGTTGAATTTATTGAATTGCCCGTGGCTTTTGATGGCCTCTCCGTTGTTGTGAGTAAAGAAAACACCTGGGTTAACAATCTCACAAAAGAAGAGCTTCATATGATTTGGAAACCAGATAGTAGAATTACAAAATGGTCTGATATACGCCCCAACTGGCCTCAAGAAAAAATTAAACTATACGGCCCCGGTACAGATTCTGGAACGTTCGATTATTTTACAGAAGCCATCAATGGGAAATCACAGGTTTGTCGTTCAGATTTTTCAAAAAGCGAAGATGATAATGTATTGGTCCAGGGCATTGCGGGGGATAAACACTCATTAGGCTTCTTTGGTTTTGCTTATTACAAAGAAAATAAAGATAAATTAAAAATTGTGCCTATAGATGGCGGCAATGGCCCCATAGCACCATCAGAAGAATCTATTAACAATGGGACATATCAGCCTCTTTCACGACCTATTTTTATTTATGTAAACCCAGTATCTGGAGAACGACCAGAAGTAAGTGCTTTTGTTGAGTTTTACATGAAAGAAGCAAAGCACCTTGTAGGCGAAGTTGGCTATGTGGCGTTGCCAGATCAAGTCTATACTATGGGCTTGGATCGTTTTAATAAAAAAATAACTGGCTCGACATTCAGTGGCAAGAATACAGTGGGTGTTAAGATAGAAAACCTTTGGTCATCAAATTTAAGATAGAGTAAGTGTTTCTTGAAAAAATCTAATCAAATAATTGAGAGAATTGTTTATTATATTTTGGCTCTTGCGGCATTTGGTTCTGTTATTACTACAGCAGGGATTATTATTGTGTTGGCCACAGAGTCAGCTGAGTTTTTTAAAGAAGTCCCTCTCGTTGATTTTTTGTTCGGAACTCGTTGGGAGCCACTGCTAGAGCCAAAATCATTCGGTATTTTACCTCTAGTGGCGGGTACATTAACCATTGTGCTTGGTTCTGGTATTATTGCTTTACCTGTGGGCATTATGACAGCTATTTATTTAAGCGAATATGCATCTCCAAAATCGCGAAGTATTATCAAACCAATTCTTGAAATATTAGCTGGCATCCCTACAGTGGTTTATGGATACTTTGCACTGACTTTTATTACGCCAATAATTAGAATGTTTTTAGCAGAAACACAAATTTTTAATTCAGGGAGCGCATCAATTGTTGTGGGAATTATGATATTGCCTATGGTTGCATCCTTATGTGATGATGCTATTCGATCTGTACCAACCAGTTTGCGTCAAGGAGGTTTTGCATTAGGTGCTACAACGTTTGAAGTAATTAAAAGTGTTGTTGCACCAGGAGCATTTTCGGGTATTATGGCATCGTTTGTACTTGCTTTATCCAGGGCATTTGGTGAAACCATGGCGGTAACATTGGCTGCGGGAGCAACGCCGAATTTGACACTAAATCCTCTAGAAAGTATCCAAACTATGACGGCCTACATTGTACAAGTTAGCCTCGGTGATACACCAGCAGGCGGGATTGAGTATCAAACAATCTTTGCTGTTGGTGCTTTACTTTTTTGTGTCACTTTGGCTATGAATATATTTGCGAATCATGTCATGAATAAATATCGTGAGATATACGAATGATAAAGACCAACTTAGAAAAAAGAAAAAAGAATGAGAGACGGTTTAAATTAATGTGTTTGTCACTAACTTGGATGTCGCTGGTTATTCTAGTTGTTTTATTGCTGCATGTAAGCTTGGAGGGGTTTAGTCGCTTAAGTCTGGATTTTTTAACCAATTTTCCTTCAAGATTTGCTCATAAGGCAGGATTAAAATCCGCACTTTGGGGAAGTATCTGGCTTATGGGGTTAGTCTTTTTAATTGCAGTCCCTATTGGTGTTGCATCAGCCATTTATCTTGAAGAGTATAATTCAAGAGGAAAGCTTTCAAGGTTTATTGAAATAAATATTTCTAATCTTGCTGGAGTTCCATCTGTGGTCTATGGTATACTGGGTTTGGCAATTTTTGTACGGTTTTTTGGGTTAGATAGAAGTCTATTGGCAGGAAGTATGACCATGTCATTATTGATATTACCAGTTATTATTATATCATCAAGAGAATCTTTGAGGGCTGTACCACAGAGTATTCGCCATGGTGCCTTTGCGCTGGGCGCAACGAATTTACAAACAATTTGGCACCATGTATTACCACCGGCATTTCCTGGAATCATGACAGGTGTCATTTTGGCTATGAGTCGCGCTATTGGAGAAACGGCACCACTGATAATGATAGGCGCATTAACTTATATAGCATTTTTGCCAACATCACCGATGGATCCATTTACGACTCTCCCTATTCAAATTTTCAATTGGTCATCTAGGCCACAAAGTGCATTCCAAGAAGTAGCTGCCGCTGGTATTATTGTTCTTTTAACAGTTTTATTATTGATGAATACAACTGCTGTCATCATTCGGTATCGCGCTCAAAAGAAATATAAATGGTAAATTATGAATCAATCTGTATTATCAACACAAAACCTTTCAATTTTTTATGGCGATACATGTGCGGTAAAAGATTGCACAGTCTCTTTTGAAAAAAATAAAGTAACCGCTATTATTGGGCCATCTGGATGTGGTAAAAGTACTTTACTTCGTACATTCAATAGAATGAATGATTTTATTGATTCTTTCAGGGCAGAAGGGCAAGCGACTTTTTTAGGAAATAATATTTACGATGAAGATACAGATCCAGTGGATATTCGTCGCAGGATTGGCATGGTGTTCCAAAAGCCAAACCCATTTCCAAAATCTATATATGAAAATATTATTTGGGGCCCTAAGATTAATGGATTCGATGGCAATGATGATTCCTTAGTTGAATCCAGTCTTAAAGCGGCAGCGTTATGGGATGAAGTTAAAGATCGGCTAAATGATTCTGCTATGGTACTTTCTGGCGGTCAGCAACAACGTCTTTGTATCGCACGTGCCATCGCAATGAAACCCGAAGTCATTCTTATGGATGAACCAGCGTCTGCACTCGATCCAAAATCAACTACTAGGATTGAAGACCTCATTGGAGAATTACGCGAGAATTATACAATAGTTATTGTAACACATAACATGCAACAAGCCGCACGAGTCTCTGATTTTACTGTGTTTTTATATGAGGGAGAATTAATAGAGTATGGAGATACTAAACAAGTTTTTACAAAGCCTAGCCATCAACAAACTGAAGACTATATAACGGGTCGATTTGGATAAAAAATATGTCAGAACAATTACAAAAAGAAATTCAAGATATAAATCAATTAATTCTAGAAGTTGGAACACGCGTTGAAGAAGCTGTAAGAAATTCTATGGATGCGCTTAAAAACATGGATTTTAAAAAAGCAAAAAAAATACAAAACGATGATGGTATTATTGATAGATTAGAAGTAGACGTAGAAGAATTGTGTTTAAAATGTTTTGCATTGCATCAGCCAGTTGCGATGGATTTGCGTTATATTTTTGCTGTATCTAAAATTAATAATGACTTAGAAAGAATAGGTGATTTAGCAACTAATATTGCTGGTACCGTAGAAAACTTAAAAGACCATCCATCAGTAGTGATTCCTAATCGGGTTTATGCCATGAGCGTAACTGTGGGTGAAATGCTTAAGATTAGTTTGGATGCTTTGGTAAATAAAAATGCTGTCATGGCACGAACTGTTTTAAACATGGATGATGATGTAGATAAAATTCATAACAGCATGTATGAATATGTACAGGAAAAATCTATTGATAATACAAAAGAAATGGGGCAATGGTTTTATGTTTTATCTATATCAAGATATCTTGAAAGAATTGCAGATCATACAACAAATATTTCTGAAGATGTTATTTACATGGTTGAAGGTGAGATTGCTCGCCATGGATATAAATCTTGAACAAAAAATAAAAAGGAGTGATATAATGAAAAAGAGTTTGATGTTTATGTGGGTGTATTTGTGTCTTGGTGCTTTTCTATTTGCCGGAACACAGACAAGCGGAAAGGTCTTCTACAATTACACTAGGAACCTAGATGACGGTAGCAATTCCTTTAACATTAAAAGAGGATACTTAACATTTGTAAATAATGCCACTGAAACGGTCTCATATAAACTAACCTACGATATTGGGTCTAATAATGCTGGAAGCGCATATACTGCATTTTTAAAAGTGGCTATGGTAAAGTGGGAAACTAGATTGGGAGTTGTTTCTATCGGTATGCAGGGAATGAACATGTACAAGACCATGGAAAACACATGGGGACATCGTTTTATAGCAAAGGGTAGCATGGGCGCCTATGGTTATTCATCATCAGCGGATATAGGCATAGGGCTTGCCCGGGAACTTGGTCCGATCACAACCAGTGCCATGGTTACAAACGGTGGTGGCTACAAACGACCGGAAACCGATGCACACAAAAAACTATCCCTACACATGGTCTATGGTCAACCACAACTAAACAAGGAAGATGGTTTTAATTGTGGCGGTAGTTTTTCAATGGAGCCGTATGATGTAGATGATTCGAGAACTGAGAATATAAATGTAGTGGGGGTCTTTGGTGGATATGCAGGGCTTGGTTTCAGGGGTGGTGTAGAATTTGACACAAAGAAAAACGGTGAAACCATGGGGCAAATAATTTCCCTATATGGAACCTACGCCATATCTGATAAAATTTCTTTTTTGGCAAAAGTAGACCAAGTAGATGAAAATACTTCAGTAGATAAAGATGGAATCCAGGCTATCATATTGGGGCTTCATTATGGCCTTGGTGAAGGTATGATAGTGGCACCAACATTTAGAATGACAAAACCAGAAAATGGAGACCCAGACAACTCAATTGTTGTGAACTTTGAATTCAAATTTTAGGTGGGGCCTAAATCAATTGTTGGCCCATGGTGCTCTAGTCCATTTTTCTAGGAAGAAACGCATACAAGATAGCGCCTAATACACAGGCAAGAATGCCTTTATTCCAACCCATTTTAGACGGTAGAAGACCCCCTTCTTGAAACCAAGAAAGAATTGCAAACATTATGCCAAATGATGATAGGGAAAGCCATATCAGTTTTTTCATTACTTTTTATAGCCAACTGCCTCAAATGGATTGACAAGGATCGTAGATATGTTTTTAAGGTGCGCGGCTATCCTTTTGAGGTATCTAGCATATAAAGCAAGAGTGACAGATTTTGACTCACTTCCTTGAGACAGCTCACCAGATATGCATCCATTTACTATGTTATCTGAGCTGGAAACAACATCTTTATAGGTTGCCATGAGCGAACGAGCAACCTCCTCATCTTGAGAGTTAATTGCAGTAATGGTCTTTTCAAAACGTGAGATGACCTCTCTCTCTATTTCTGCGAGTTCACTAGAAAATTCTTCAGCCAACATTGTATCAGGGTAGTTCAATGCCAGATCTAAAATATTTTTAGTATAGTCCCCAACTCTTTCTACGTCCACGACCATGTTCAAAAGTACAAGGCCATTTGGTAGATCTTCAACATTCTGACTGACGGCATAGTGTGTCACCACCTTACGCCGAACATCCTTTTGAAATAGATTGATCTCTACATCGCGTTTTTTTAGTGCTTTAATTGCATCAAGGTCTTCATTTTCTCGTAGATATCTTATGGCCTTGTTAAATATCTGGTTTGATAAGACCATCATCTCATAAGACTCATCCCAGGCCTGAGATAAAAGGTCATCTGAGTTCCAAAGTTTTACAATATCCCTAAATAACGACATGATAGATCCTATTTTTCTTTCTTATCTACCGACCTAACAAGATAATGGTTAATGGCATTCCCACGAAAACCAGGAGCAGATAAAGCACAGGAATCAACTTGTTCTTAACGGCTTGATCGGCAATCCACTCTGCGCAATTTAAAGGAATGACCCTTAAAAATGGTAGGCCATATATGATTATTATTCCAAAAATATTAAAGAGTAAATGACTGATCGCTGCAATAAGCGCCGCTACGGTTCCTGTGATCGCGGCCAATAGGGCCGTTACGGTCGTGCCGATGTTGGCACCAAGGGTGAATGGGAATATCTGACGTAAGGTCAATACACCTGCACCCGCAAGAGGGACGACCAGAGATGTTGTTATTGAAGAACTCTGAACCATGATTGTCAGTACTATTCCAAAACCAATAGCCCTTATGGCTGTTTTAAAAATATATTCATCAAAAAACACTTCTACTTTTTTTAATACAAGACTTCGCAAGATTTTTACCAGTGCGTAAAGCATTGCAAATGTGATCAGGATACTGAGGATGAGGTATATGACATCATTGTCAAATGAGAACTTTTCCACAAACTTTGCACCAGACTTTATTGCAACCTTAATGGGGCTTTTCGCTTTTAATATCTCAACATTTTGTATTTTTCCAAACATCAGAGAGGATATCCACTCTGCAGATCGCTGTATTCCATGGAATGCCATTTCTAATGGAAAAAGAACCATGACAGACATCATGTTAAAAAAGTCGTGAACAGTAGATGCTGCAAATGCTCTTCGAAATTCACTTCCGCGATTGAGGTGTCCAATAGAAACGATCGTATTTGTTACGGTTGTGCCAATATTTGCACCCATGATCATGGGTACCGCACCGGCAAGCCCCAGTGCACCACTGCTTACCATTCCAACAATCAACGATGTTGTAGTTGACGAGCTTTGAAATAAAACTGTGGCAAACACACCGATAAAAAGAGCAATTACAGGATCACTTGTTGTTGTGAATATCGAATCTGCAACATCTGACCCCATATGCTTGATGGCCGACGACATACCTTTGATTCCCACTAAGAAAAGGTAAAGTGCGCCGAAGATACCCAAGACCTTAAGTCCAACATTCTTTGATTCGGTGCTCATGCTGCCCCTTTTTTATGTATGATCAGTTTTGACACAAATGATATTATTATCCTATTGTTAGGATTGTGTTAGGGCATGGCGTTTTAAAATGGTTTTTCGAGAAGGGTCCCTATTGATAATTATCGGTCTTTGCTAGAATGCTATTATGACCTAGACTCCCCTAGTAAAATGTTTAGTGCTTAAAGCATCGAGTGCCTGTAAAGATCATTGCGAACCCATGTTCATCACATGCGTCAATGACCTCTTGGTCTCGTATCGAACCCCCAGGCTGGATTACGGTACCAATACCCGAGTCTTTTATTATATCAATACTATCTCTAAATGGAAAGAATGCATCTGATGCCAAAACCCCACCCTTGACACCTTCCCCACCTTTTTTTAATGCCATGTGAACTGCATCAACTCGACTTACCTGACCTGCGCCAAGACCGATAGTCGTACCATTTTTTGCTATTAGGATTCCATTGGACTTAGCATGCCTTAAGACCTTCCAGGTGAAAAGAGCAGTATTAATATCTTGGTCAGATGGTTTCTTTTTTGTGACGATGGTCAGATTGTTTTTTGTTAAGATCTTTGTATCTGTATCTTGAACAAGAATACCTCCATCCA
Source organism: uncultured Fidelibacterota bacterium (assembly GCA_913040915.1). Classification (GTDB taxonomy): domain Bacteria; phylum Fidelibacterota; class Marinisomatia; order Marinisomatales; family UBA1611; genus CAXFCD01. Next base: position 15,939 of record CAJWHW010000004.1, read on the forward strand.
CATTGCGTATCTCAATTTTTTTCTCTCGTTTATTAAACTTTCCAAGTTCTAATATTCTAAAATTTTTCTTCTTTTTGAATATTGCAAGTGCTTCTTGATCAAAGTCTGGTGCGATGACTATTTCAACAAAAACTTTTGTAATGGCATCTGCCACTTCTTTGGTACATGTTCGATTAAATGCAATAATTCCTCCAAACGCAGAAAGAGAGTCAGCATTGAAAGCGCGGTTGTAAACATCTAACAGGTCATTACCGGTAGCTACACCGCAGGGATTGGCATGCTTCACTACTACGCATGCTGGCTCATCAAATTCCCTAACACAAGCCAGAGCAGCATCTGCATCCATAATATTATTGTAGGAGAGTGTTTTACCTTGGTGAATAGTTGCATTCAAAATATTGGGCTCAGTATTTCCAGGGATCTTATAAGACGATGCGGACTGGTGTGGGTTTTCTCCATAGCGCATTGTGGAATGTTTTTTAAAAGTCAGGGAAAGTTCATCAGATAGATTTTGATCTTTAACATAATTATGAATAATTGTGTCATATTGAGCAGTATGGCCAAATGCCTTTGCTGATAGTCTACGGCGTGTTTCAAAGGAAACTTCTCCCAATGCCATTTCATCTGCAATGGTATCGTAATCATTCGGGTCAACCACCGCACAGACCCAACCCACATTTTTAGCTGCTGAGCGAATCATGGTTGGACCGCCAATATCCACATTTTCCAGCGCGTCTGCTAATTCACAACCTTCTTGAGAAATAGTTTTTGAAAATGGATAAAGATTACATATCACAAGATCAATCCATTGAATTTTATTGTTTTCCGCATCGGTATTATGTTTATCGCGGAGACCCAGAATACCGCCCCCCACTAGTGGATTAATTGTCTTTACACGGCCGTCCATGATTTCCGGAAACTGGGTGTAGTCACTTATATCCTTTACAGGGATATCCACTTCTCTTAATGCTTTAGCTGTGCCGCCGGTGGACAGTATCTCCACATTATTAGCATGGAGAGATTGCGCAAGTTCAATGATGCCGGTTTTATCAAAAACAGAAATAAGTGCTCGATTAATATTTATGGGATTTTTGTTTAAAGACGGATTATCTAACATAAAAATTATTTTGTATTAATTGTATTGCTTCAATGAAGGCTTCACCTTCAAGTGACTGAACTTTTGTTTTTAGCGATTCTACTGTTTCATCGATAGATACTTCACATTTTTTCTGTACTAATATAGGTCCTGAGTCTAATTCATCTGTTACAAAATGGATAGTGCAACCTGTTTCAGTATCACCGTTGGTTAGTACCTCCTGATGCACGTTGGTATCCATACCACCTGCATATTTTGGCAGAAGTGAAGGATGAACATTCAACAGACGGTCTTTCCAAATATCACAAAATTCTTCAGATAGGATGCGCATAAAACCAATCAGCAAAACAAGGTCCACATTATGGTCCTGTAAAACTACTGTCATTTTCTGGTCAAAGTCTTTCCTCTCTTTACCCAGGTGAGGGATAAAAATGTTAGGTATATTGTGGTTATTGGCTCGTTCTAAAATGTAAGCGTTCTTTCGATTTGAGATGACTACAGATACTTCTGCATTTAATGTACCTGCACTAATAGCATCCAGTATAAACTGTAGGTCAGTGCCACTGGTTGAGCCTATTATGCCAAGCTTTATCATCGTAATGAATTCATATGGTCAATGCGTTGCTGTACTACACTTGCTGTGCCTATATCTCTGCGATGAAACAAGGGACCTTTTACTGCGGATATTTCTTTTTCTGCAATTGCTTCTGCTTTAGATATTGTATCGGCCATCCCTACAACTGCCACAGTGCGGCTACCAGCTTCTATCAATTGACCATTTTTAATATCTACTGAAGCGTAAAAAAGACCATCCCGGTTTTCAACACTGGACACATCGATCTCCTGGCCTTTTATCGGGCTTTCTGGATACCCTTTTGGAACGGCATATTTACAAACGGTAGCCTGGTTGGAAAATTGAACATTGATCTGATCCAAGGTGCCTTCTGCAATAGCAATGCAAATATCAATATAATCTGATTCCAATAGGGAAAGTACATTCATCGCTTCCGGGTCACCCAGGCGAGCATTATATTCGATCAGCTTCACGCCGTTAGCAGTGGCCATAAAACCACCGTAGAGAATACCCTTATAGCCTTCACTAAACTTAGCCTTTAAAGCTTTGGCGGTTGCAAAATTGATAGCTTTGGCTTCCGCGATTTCATTATCATTCAAAAAAGGCAAACCATGATTCGCATCAGAATAAGTACCCATTCCACCAGTGTTGGGCCCTCGGTCTCCTTCGTAGGCCCGTTTATGATCTTGAACAATAGGCATATGCTTCAGGTTATCTCCATCACAAAAGCTCATAAGAGAGAATTCCTGTCCCACAAATTTTTCTTCGATCACAAAGCTGCCACCATTATCTGTCAAATCTTGGCAGTAGACTAAAGCTTCATCATGGGAATGTAAATGATCTCCTGATACTTTTACTCCCTTGCCACCCATAAGACCATCATATTTTACTACGTAATTTTCTTTTAGCTCTTTCAGGAATTCTGCTACCCCGTCCATGGAATCAAAGGTCTGGTATTTAGGACCTCCAGGGATTACAAATTCCTTTAATAAATTTCTGGTGAACGCTTTAGATGTTTCCAGCTGCGCAAGTTTTTGTTTGGGCCCTACAGTTTTTACGCCGACATTCCAAAGGGCATCGGCAACACCGTTTTCCAGTGGATTTTCCGGGCCTATGATAGCCAGAGTTGCGGCGGTCTCCTGAGCATAGTTTACGACAAAGTCTGGATCACTCATCTTACCCACTGTTAATTCATCGCAGATTTCTGCAATCCCTGGGTTCATATTGGACGCGAGGCAGTAAAGCTCTTTTTCTTGTGGAGATCTGTCTAATGCACGGACAATGGCATGCTCCCGGGCACCGGAACCTATGATTAAAATTTTATTCACCATTCGATTCGTTTTATAAAATATTTTTTCTTTTTAAGAATGGATCTTTACTTTCAAGACCTCTTATTCTATAGGTAATCGACTTATATAAAGATTTTAAATTTTTATATTTATCAACATAATTAGGATCTGGATTACAACGTAATTGTTCATCATATTCTACAAAATTATCTGTGAGCTCGGTCAAATTAATATTTTTATTACCTGATTCTAATTCCCAAACCCATGCTGCGTGTATCGCGGCACCTAAAGCAGCTCCTTCACCTATTACTGGAACAGCTTGACAATTAAAAATATTTGCTATGGTTTGACACCAGCTTTTTGATAAAGACAATCCGCCTGTTAAATGGAGTATCTTTGGCTTAACTGGCATTCTTTCAAAACCTTGATTTAAGTTAAGTATGTGACCTTCAAGTATTCCCCTTGCAATGGATTTTTTATTAAGGTCTTTAAATCCAAATCCAAAATATAGTGGTGCTGCATTAGGTATATCAGGCGTTCTTTCACCTTCATACCAAGGTACAATAATGTTACCATTATTACATGGCTCTGTCTTGGAAATCAAATCTTCAAAATCTAGATGAGATAGAGAATGTTCTTTTAAAAATGTATTATATCCGCCTGACATATTTGAGACACAAAGAAGCGGCATATAGTTTCCAGTGCTATCACAAAATAAAGCAATCTCTCCTTCTTCATCAACATATGGGTTTTCTAATATTGTAAACGCAGTCCCACTGGTACCGAGACTAATTGTAACAGTCCCTGGTTTTGTATTTGCAGTACCAATGGCACTGTACATATTATCACCTGATCCGGCATCAATTTTACATTGAGGATTGAAACCATACTTGGCAACTAATTCTTCTGAGATATTTCCAATTGATTCTGTAGATGAAGTAACATTTGGTAATTTTTCTAACAAATCATCAGAAATTATTTTTATTAACTCTGTTGACCATGTTTTGCTTACAGGATCCCATAGACCACTACCAGAAGCATCTCCCGGCTCCATAGCGATTATTCCACCTGTTAAATACCAGTTAATAAAATTATGAACCAGTAAAAATGAATCTGTATTCTCATAATATGATTTCTCATTTCTATACATATGAAATATTTTTGATGCAGTATATCCTGTCCGTTGAGTATTGCCAATTTTTGCAATCATGGCACTTACTCCACCTAATGAATCTGTTAATATTTCACATTCACGTTGTGTTGAAAAATCATTCCAAAGTTTGGATGTTGGTTTGGTCAGTTTACCAAATTTATCCAGTGCAACTAAACCATGCTGTTGGCCAGAAATAGATAATGCATTTATTTTATGTAATATTTGTCCTTCAAGTTTTAATCTTTGGAAAATAATGTTGAGAGCTTCAATCCACATATTGGGGTCGGACTCTGAGATCCCCAGTGAGTTATCCCCAATTGTGCCATTTATGGTACGATAAGTTGGTAAATCAGTATCATAAACCAGCGTATCCTGATATATTATAGAATAATTGGAAATATTTAATACGGAGATTGTTAGACTTTGAGTTGAAACATCGATTCCTGCAAAAAATTTATCCATATATTATTTTCTTATTAATTATGATTAAGGAGTATTTCATTAAAAAGGCCTCAGCATAATAAATGAATAACCGAAGATACAATTGCCCAAAAAAAGAAAAACTGTTTATGGGTTTAAAACATCTCAATAAAATATTATGCTTATTTATATTAGAAATTTTATGATAGTATCGTTTGTAAACAATCAATTTCAATTATATATAATTGTTTAAACTGAATTTTGATCATCTATTTGTATATTTAAATGATCTATTATAATTGACTATGACTATTTTTACTACATTTGACTGGATTGTACTGGCTCTCTTTTTTGGTGTGCTTGGTTATATTATTTGGTGGGTTATCAACCAAAAACAAGATTCCACTGAAGAATACTTCTTGGCCGGAAGAAACTTAGGCTGGTTTGTAATTGGAGCTTCAATTTTCGCCTCTAATATAGGCTCTGAACACATTGTTGGATTAGCAGGAACAGCTGCAAATAGCGGTATGGTTATGGGGCACTATGAATTACATTCTTGGATTATTCTGTTACTGGGTTGGGTATTTGTACCATTTTATTTACGCAGTACTGTTTTCACAATGCCCGAATTTATCGAGCGTAGATATTCTGAAGAGTCCAGATGGATTTTGACGGTTATTACCCTGATTAGTTATGTTCTTACGAAAGTGTCTGTTACGGTGTATGCCGGAGCTGTTGTTTTTCAAACTCTAATGGGTATTGAATTTTGGTCGGGAGCACTTACAATCGTTATATTGACAGGCCTATATACTGTCCTTGGCGGATTAAGAGCAGTAATCTATACTGATGCAATTCAGGCCATAGTCTTATTAGTAGGATCAGCAACCATTACTATTTTGGGCTTAATAAAGATTGGAGGCTGGAATAATTTAGTTTCTGGAATTGAAGCATCACATTTTAACATGTTTCTGCCAGCAGACCATCCGGATTTTCCTTGGATCGGTATGGTTTTTGCTCCGCCGATTATAGGTATTTGGTATTGGTGTACAGATCAATATATTGTACAAAGAGTTTTATCAGCGAGGGATGAAACACAGGCAAGAAGAGGGACCATTTTCGCAGGATATTTAAAGATATTACCTATTTTTATGTTTTTTATCCCAGGGTTAATTGCTTATGCCCTATCTAAATCAGGTCAAATGAGCTATGGATCATCTGATCAAGTTTTCCCAATGCTTGTTAGAGACCTTTTACCCTCTGGTATCCGCGGTCTGGTAGCTGGCGGACTTTTAGCTGCTTTGATGAGTTCTCTTTCTTCAGTTTTCAATTCTTGTTCCACATTATTTACAATGGATATTTATAAAAAACTTAATCCAAATGTTGAAGAAAAAAAGCTAGTATTTGTTGGCCGACTAGCTACAGGTATTGTGGTGTTAACTGGAATATTGTGGATACCTTTAATGAAAGTTGTCAGCAGTGGTGGGCTATACAAATATTTGCAAAGTGTTCAGGCATATATAGCACCACCAATTGCAGCAGTATTTTTACTTGGGATATTCTGGAAAAGAATCAATGCAAACGGTGCTCTGGCTACCTTGATAAGTGGTTTTTCAGCTGGGATGCTGCGCCTTTTTCTAGAGATAAAGAAGGAAACTCTTTCATCCGGTTTTTGGCTCAGCGTTGCAGAGCTTAATTTTCTCTATTTTGCAATTTTCTCATTTTTATTTTCAGTCATAATATTGATAGTGGTAAGTCTATTTACTCCTGAACCTAATCTGGACAAACTACAGGGGCTCACTTTTGGCACAGTGACACAGGAAGATAAAAAATTGTCACAACAAAGTTGGGTTAATTCAGATTTAATCCATTCTGTAGTAATTGTTCTCATCCTGATATTAATATTGGTTTATTTTTCGCCGCTTGGCATTGGAGGTTAATAATATATTGCCAGTGTTTACGATTAGGTAAAAAGAACACGTAGCTTTTGACTAACTCAAATAAAGCTAGGGCACATTTTAAATCCAGACATCGTTCTCAGTTGTGAGTGAACCACCAGCGTCTCCAGTATTGGTTACCCCTTTTGGTTCTATGATCATAATCTGGCATTCGTTCTGTGCTGCCGGTTTGTGTTTCATACCCTTGGGAACAACAATCATTTCACCCTTTGACAGTGTTACGGTTTTATCAGGGAATTCAATGGTCAGTTCACCATCCAGTACGATGAATGCTTCGTCCGTATCTTCATGAGCATGCCAGATAAACTCACCATCCACCTTTGCAAGTTTGAACTGATAATCATTCATTTCAGCGATTACCTTTGGTGTCCAGTGATCCGAAATTTTTTCGAGTTTTTCAGAAAGATTGATTATTTGCAAAGGATGTCCTAAGTAATCGGGTTTCCCGTATTGCGATCATTCACACGCATGGTTTCCATTTCAACTACCTTGGCTGCATCAATATCATTAGCCACGTAATTTCCATCCAGGCAGGCCATACATGGTCGGTCAATGTGATGATCCCCTCTGCGGGTTACTGCCTCCACAAGATCATCGATGGTTTGATAGAGCAGGGCATCCACTTCCATATATGCTTCAATGGCATCTTCTGTCATATTTCCTGCGATAAGTTCATCCTTGGTAGGCATATCCACGCCGTAAAAGCAAGGCGATTTCACAGGAGGGCAAGCCACAGCGAAATAGACTTCCTTTGCCCCGAAATCTTTAAGCATACGAACGATCTCCCAACTGGTATTCCCTCGGACAATGCTGTCATCCATGATCATGACTTTTTTATTTCTGATTTCTAATTCCTGAGGTACCAGCTTGTATTTTACAGATTTTTTCCGTTCCGCTTGCCCTGGCATAATAAAGGTTCTGCCGATGAACGTGTTTTTGTACAGGCCTTCCGAATAACGAACACCAAGTTCATGAGCAAAGGATAGTGCAGCGGTATTGGCCGTGCTCGGTGCAGGTATCACAATATCCGGTATTTTATTTGGATATTTTTTTTGCCAGGCTTCTGCCAGATTTTGCCCCATGCGCAGGCGTGCCCTGTATACACTCACATCATTCAGGGTGGAATCAGGGCGGGCAAAATATACATATTCAAAAATGCAGGGATTGAATTCCTTCTTTATTAGGCGCTTGTTGAAAACCTGTCCACTTTCATCCACGTAAATTAATTCACCGGGCAGTACAGTTCCGGTGGGCTCATATCCTAGTGCATAAAACATGGTGTTTTCGGAAGCAAAAATATAATCTTTTCTGCCATTACCATTCGATCGCTGCCCCTTAACCAGAGGACGAATCCCCTGGGGGTCTCTAAAAACAACAAGTCCTTTGCCAATAATAATACATGTAACGGAATATGCCCCCGTTACTTTATTAAAAATATTTTTGACTGCTTCACATAGCAGTTCAAAGAATTCTTCACTAGTTTGGGGAGGAATTTCTTTATGCAATGCGTCAGCAAATAAATGCAATAGCACTTCTGAATCACTGGTTGTATTTAGGTACCTTGTTTCTTTTTTTGTTACTTCAGAAGCCATCTCATTATAGTTTGTTAAATTGCCGTTATGGGCTAGTGCAATACCGTAAGGAACTGATGTCCAAAAAGGTTGGACCTCTCCATGACTAAATCCGCCGTGAGTAGGATAGCGGTTGTGAGAAATACCAATGTTCCCCGTTAGAAGCTGCATGTTTTCTTTATTGAAAATTTCTTTGGCTAGGCCGACCCCTTTCTCTTTATGCATTCGGTCGTCATAAGTCATGATGCCAGCGGCGTCTTGTCCTCGGTGCTGTAGGTGAATTATACTATCGTAAAGCTCAGCGGCAACAGGTTTATGAGAAAATATTCCGGCGATTCCGCACATTAGATTAGATCCACTAGTTTAGGGGCAATGCCTACATATGTTTTGGGAGATAAGGATAATAGAATATTCTTATCTTCCTTAGAGATATTCAATCCCGACACAAATTCTGCCATGGATTCAGCATTGATGGTTTGTCCGTGAGTCAGTGATTTCAATTGTTCGTAAGCGTTTGGTTTCCCTGATTTTCGTAAAATGGTCTGTACTGCTTCTGCCAGCACTTCCCAGTGGTTATCCAGCTCATTCCCCATCTGTATTTTATTAATTGTAATTCTCCCCAAGCCTTTTAAAATATTTTTAAGAGCTAAGTAAGAATGCCCTAGAGATACACCCTGATTACGCAGAGTGGTAGAATCTGTGAGATCGCGCTGCATGCTTGAGATGGGTAGTTTTACCGCTAGGTGATTTAATAAAGCATTGGCAATCCCCATGTTCCCTTCCGCATTCTCGAATTGAATGGGGTTAATCTTATGGGGCATTGTGGAAGAGCCTACTTCGCCAGCTACCTTTTTTTGCATCAATACTCCCCGGCTTATGTAAGCCCAAATATCACGGCACAGGTCAGTCAGAATAGAGTTTACACGTACGATCTGGTGATAACTTTCTGCTAAAGAATCATGGTCTTCAATCTGAGTAGTGATAAGATTTGGTTCAAGCCCGAATGATTTAATGAATCTGGATGCAAATCGTGGCCAGTCTGTTTTTGGAGATGCAGTCACATGGGCAGACCAGGTGCCGGTAGCACCGCCAAATTTCCCCATCAGAGAATGAGTTTTTATTTTTTTGATTTGTCGATCGAGCCGACCGTAGAACACTGCCAGTTCTTTACCAAATGTAGTGGGGGTGGCCGGTTGGCCATGTGTCAAAGAGAGCATGGGAACATTCCTGTACTTACGAGCCAGTCTCTTTAAATACTTATTTATCGCTTGCAGTGCTGGTAGATACACTTGTTTTAATCCATCCTGCCACATGAGCGAATAGGATAAATTATTCACATCTTCCGATGTCAGAGCAAAATGGATCCAGGGATGGATGGATTGTTTAATTCTGCCCTGTATGTAATATTCAATTGCTTTCACATCGTGATTAGTTGTTGATTCAATATTCTTTACTTTTTCTGCAGCAGCAGTGTTGAAGTTTTTATAGATATTCCGTAGGCGGGCCTGTTCATCTTTGGAAAATGGCGATAGTTCTTGAATGCTCTTTTCATGGCCCAAGGCTATGATATATTCTATCTCCACTTTTAAACGGTATTGCATAAGAGCAGATTCAGAAAAGTATGCAGAAAGGTCCTCTACGCTATTGTTATAACGTCCATCAAGTGGTGAAATTGCATTGAGTCGACTAGACACCAAAAATGCGTTTAACAGCTAACGCACAATTACCTGGATCAACCACAGTAAGTACCGGTGTATTGCTGGGCATTTGCAGAGTCGAATGAATGTTCACCAGCATATCCGCCTTATCTGAAAAAGGCGGACAGCCTAAGGTGGGAAATGCAGAATTGGCAGCCACGAATCCGGACAGGGCATTGGATCGTCCGGCGATAGTGATATACACAATATCTTTATTATCTTTATTAGCATTTAAGATATCCAGAACTTTCAGAGGCTCCTTATGTGCTGATGCTGCATGCTGTTCCCATGCAATTCCGTATTCATCCAGTTTGTCAGTAATTTTTTTCGCGTGGGGTTCATCTGATGTTGAACCCATGATAATCACTGTTTTCATAATTCATCCTTTAAGTTTGTGTTAATGCGTTTCTGTACTTCCTTACCGGTCTCTGGAAAAGGGAAGGCGACCCCAGTAATGGTTTCGTAGAGATATATATAGCGACTGGAAAGTTCAATCACCAAATCAGTCGGGGCCTCCGGCAATGTTTCATCGTTGTAGGGGTCACAATTATCCACGAACCACAGGCGTAGGAATTCTTTATCAATATTTTGAGGCTCCTGCCCATTGGAAATACGTTGTTCGTAGGTTTCAGCAATCCAATATCTGCTGGAATCTGGAGTATGGATTTCATCAATCAACACAATATTTCCATCGGCGTCTCGTCCCATTTCATACTTAGTATCTACCAAGATCATGCCGTGTTCTGCTGCTTTCTGCTGGCCGAAGGTAAAAAGTTCCAGAGCCTTCTGACTGCAGTAATCCCAATCTTTCTGGTTCATCCATCCTTCGCTCACAATCTCTGCCGGTGCAATGGGCCGGTCATGGTGTTCCTCCTTTGTAGTCGGTGTAAGCATATTAGTATCTAGTTTTTGGTTTTTCTTAAGCCCTTCTGGTAGAACATTACCACAATATTGTCGATCACCATTATTATAAACCGTCCACAGCGATGTGCTGGTACTACCTGTAATATATCCGCGAACCACAAATTCAATGGGGAAAACATCGCATGTTTTTACCAATGTTACATTGGGGTCTGGCACATGAAGCACATGGTTTGGAATAATGTTTTTTGTCTGATCAAACCACCAGGCGCTAGTTAGGTTAAGGACCTGTCCCTTAAAGGGAATAGCAGCCAGCACGCGGTCAAAAGCACTTTGTCGGTCCGTGGTTATCAACGCAATTTTATCTCCCAGGTTATATTGGTCTCTAACCTTGCCGGTCTTTTTGGAACCACTGGGAAGATTTGTTTTAGTGAGGGTGTTATTTAATTCCGCCTCGATGCGGTCTTTGTAGTGTTTAGTTGATTCGATAGCATTCATGAGATAGTGGGTTGTATAGTATATTAGTGTTTAATATGTCTTGTAAAACAGTGTTTAAATTACCGCTATTTACGGATACATTCCATATGACACCACGCTTTAATTTGGTAAGTTCTTGAATTTCAAACCGTTCTGTAAGGGATTCAAATTTTGCACGCCCATGCATATCTTCTTTCTGGCGCACTAAAAAAGACACTGTGTTTTTATCTGCTTTTGTTTGACTGATAAATTCTTTGTTTGAATTATAAAGCTCTCCTGTGGCATCAATGCGTTTTAAATTTGCATCCCGGTCGCCACTGGTAGAAATTTCCCAATGAGTCTGGCGGGAAATAGTGACATCGTGACCAAGTTGATTTAGTGCATTATGTACTGACGCTGCTTCGTTATCGGTAATAATCATATCAATCACCCATTCTGTTGCCTTCGGGTTTGCTATATGTTCTTGCACTTCGTATTGGGGACGGTCATAGAATAATTTATGTTTTGTGATCGGATTTCCAAGTTCAATAAACTCTTTCATAGAAGAAAAAATAACATCTCCGTTATCCGTTCGTTCCGGATGAGGCATCATGGCCATAATATTTCCCTGCGTATTGCATACAGCAGCTAGGTTATACATAGATCCGTTGGGATTCGTAGGAAACTCATCCATCACGTTTCCGTTGTCATCGCAGTAGCGGTAAACGGTTTGCTCATTAGCAATCATTTTTTCCAATAATTCTTCTGGAATGATAAAACGTCCTTCGCCATGGGCTAGCGGTATATTAATAAAATCACCAGTCTTTAAATGACGTGTAAATGCACAGCGTTCAGGTGAAATAGACATTTGTAGATTAGCCCAGGTATTGTAATAACCCACACCCACAACATGGCCACCTTTTACCCGCTTGTTATCTGTGAGTGCCAATCCGACTCGGTGATTTGCCATCCCGGGGACGAGCTTGCTTTCTACCAGAATCTGGGCTCCATTGCAGATGCCAAGTACTGGCTTCCCTTTATTTGCCTCAATTTTGATCTTCTTCATGATGGGATCCAGGGCCGCAATAACGCCGGCACGGGAGCGGTCTTCATAGGCAAATCCGCCCACAATTATATAACCATGAAAATCTGATAGTTTTTCGGCCTGCTCATTCCATAGAAATTCAATTGGGTTCAATCCCACGCGGTGGCAAGCCATGATTGTTTCACGTTCTGTATTGGAACCAGGGAATTGAATGATTGCAATTTTTGCCATAGAGCTCACAGAGAACTATTTAACCAACTATATATTTTTGTTATTGTTTTTTTACTCATTTCGTGACCAATAGAATCTTCAAAGTATTCAGCATTAGCCCCCAATCCATCAAAAAAGGCTTTTGCCTGTATTGACCATTTTTTACTAAAACTATCTTCTGTTCCATGCAAAATCAAAACATTCAGATCTTTATAATCATCTTCAGAGTTTCTTAATGTATATTTAATTGGAATACGTGCACTATGAGCAAAGATACCTGCAAAATATTCTGGATGGGATAGGCCCAAATTAAAGGCCATAATCCCTCCTTGGCTAAAGCCACCTATAAATACATTAGAAATATCATAATTGTATTGTTTGTTGATTGTGTCAATAGTAGAGAGTATTCTTTGTTTACTATGTTCGATCTGTGTCTGATTGGATGCAGTATCTCCATCAATAATGCTAAACTCATACCATCTATTTAAAAAGCCCAACATAAATCCATAAGGTGCTTCTATGGATACAATAAGAAACCGATCATCAATAATTTCAATTACATCATTAAATTGATTTTTATTGCTCCCGTATCCATGTAATAAGAATAACACAGGCGGTTTTTCTCCAACATCTTTATGCATTTTTAATTTATATTGTAATGGTACATTGTTACTCGTGGCAAAAAGCACACAAAACACAATAATTAATACTAACAATGATGATAATATTCGTTTCATTTGAAGCTCACTATACTGCTCCCAGCTACTATGGTACCTATATCATAAATATGAGTTAATTCTTTCAGCGCATCTTTCACTAATTTCACATCGTTTGCATCCACAATAAAGACCATTCCAATACCCATATTAAAAGTACGAAACATTTCATCTTCATCTACATTACCGATGGTTTGCATCACATCAAAAACCGGTAGGATTGGCCAAGATCTTTTTTGAATTTCTACTCCGCAGCCATCCGGTAAAATGCGTGGCATATTTTCTACCAATCCGCCGCCGGTGATGTGGGCAACCCCTTTGATATCAACTCCGGCATCAAGCGTTGCAAATACATGCTTTGTATAATTAATATGGGGTTCAAGCAAAGTCAACCCAACAGACTTATCCAATCCAGGAATGGGGTCATTCACATCATATCCGCCAATTTCAAAAAAGAGTTTTCGGGCAAAGGAATATCCATTGGTGTGTAATCCATTAGAAGGCAACCCCAAGACCGAATGACCAGGCACAATTTTTTTGCCGTTAATAATGTTATCTTTTTCAACAACTCCAGTAATAACGCCTACTAAATCGTGCTCGCCAGGCAGATATGTGTCAGGCATTTCTGCTGTTTCTCCACCCACCAAAGAAACACCTGTATCCTGACAGGCTTTCACCATTCCAGATACAATCTCTTCAATAATTGTCGGATTTAGTTTGTCGTTTGCAATATAATCCAAAAAAGTGAGTGGTCGGGCACCCATGACTAAAATATCATTGGCGCAGGCGCTTAACAGATCAATGCCAATTGTATCGAATTTGCCTAGCTTTCTGGCAATGATGATCTTAGTACCTACACCGTCAATACTTTGCACCATGACAGGATTCTTGTAACCATTAAGAATAGATTTAAGATCATAAAGGGAACCGAAACTGCCAAGACTAGTCAGCACATTAGATGTAAAAGTGGACTTTACGCCATCTTTGATGCGATTAACTGCTTCATTACCGGCATCAATATCAACGCCAGCTGATTTGTAGTCCAGCTTGCTCATAGCTTATCACGCAAACCATTCGCCCAAGCTTCCACTGCATCAAGAACCGCAAGATTCACCGTTTTATTGATGTTAATTGTTGTACCACCGGTAGTTCCTATATCAAAAGGTCTCACACCATAGTTTGAAAAAATAGCTTGGACTTTTTCAATATTACCTTGATGCGTTTCTGCTAAAAAGCCACCTGTTTCAGAAAACAGAACCTTGACAAGGGAAAGGTCACTTTCAATATGGACTTTACAGCCGATATTCTTTCCAAAAGTCATTTCTGCGAGAGCTGATGAAATTCCACCATCAGCAATATCATGGCATGACAAAAACAACTCTTGATCAATACAGTCGGTAACCGCAAATATCTGGTTTTTCACTTCATTTAAATCAGGTTTCGGTATTTGTGCTCCCAGCTCATCATAGAGAGAATAATACACCGACCCCCCCAGCTCATCTTTCCGTTCGCCAATCATTAAAATCACAGAATCCGTTTTTTGAAAATGCATAGGTACAGTACGACGCACATCCTTTATACGACCCAGACAGCTTACAATAGGACTAGGAGGAATGGCCCCGTTTTTTGATTCATTATAAAAACTCACATTTCCTGCAATAATGGGTGTGGCGTCATGAGGGTTATCTTTCAGTGTAATTGTATGGCAGGCATCAGCAATGCCCCTGGCACTTTCTACAAACTCCCACATCTGGTGAGGCTTCTCTGGGTTGCCAAAACATAGACAATCTGAAATAGCATGTGGTGTGGCGCCCACAGCTGCAACATTACGCATAGCTTCTACAACAGCATTCACCCCACACCAATATGGATCTATTAGACCATGGCGTGGATTATTATCTGTAGAAAGTGCTATACCTACATTACGAAGTTCTTCCGGATAATTTTCAGAATTAAAGGGAGCCAAGACTCCTGCATCAGCTAGACCTGTTTCGGTATAGATTCTTCCCTGAACCTGTTTGTCGTACGTTTCAAAAACAGGCTCACGGCTGGCCATATTTTCATGGGCTAAAATTTTCAGCATTATTTCATTATAATCGAAACCCTCCACAATCTCTGGTTCTGTAAATTTTTGTTGCCGTGCTTCGTAAGGGCGATCGTATAAAAAGCCTTTAGTTACTTCTGATGCTGGGGCGTTGATAATTTCTTCATCACCGCTGTGAACAATATACTGACCATCTCTGCGGATTTTGCCTATGACAGATGCCTGTGCACCTTTACTCACGCCGGGCAGGTTAAATACATTATTATAATGATCTAGTATCATTGGTGTCACCTCCGGAGGTGACACCCACATAAAACGCTCTTGGGTCTCGCTACACAGGTAAACCGATGGGTGGAGGTTTTCCATACCAATATGAATTTTGTCCATCCACACTTCAGAACCATACCCCGATGTTTCTGCCAGTTCGACGCTTGCACAGGCAACACCACCAGCCCCTAGATCCTTAAAACCCATTTTATGGACTAGTCCCTTTTCTTTTAGGATATCAAATAAGGCGTAAGATGATTTTAATAGATGGCGCTCCAGAAAAGCGTTAGGTTCCTGAACAGCACCCTTGTTTTGTTCCTTTTTATCTTCTTCTAGTTCTAGAGATGCAAAACTTGCACCGCCAAATCCGCTATTATCGGTAGGCTTACCAATGAGAATTAGGTCATAGCCATCAGCATCCTTCGGGGCGTAGGAATGAAGGATGTGGTCTTCGCGAACTATACCCAATGTAACTAAAGTGACTAAACAATTTTCATTATATCCTTTATGGTAATAAATGTCTCCACCAATGTTTGGAATACCTAATGGATTACCGTAGCCAGCGACGCCTGCCACCACGCCGTCATGAATCCATTTAGTTTTATTACTACTAATTTCTCCAAAGCGAAAAGAATCGGTGCAGGCAATCACCTCTGCGCCCATACACAAGACATCCCGGACATTCCCGCCAACGCCAGTAGCCGCTCCTTCGTAAGGAACAATTTGGGATGGGTGATTGTGTGATTCGTGGCTCATGACCACACACCATCGGTGACCTTCATTATCGGTTGCAACCGATACCACGCCCGCATCTTCTTTGGCACCAAGGATTACGTCGGGTCCTTTAGTAGTAAATTGCTTTAAATGGATGCGGCTACTTTTATAGGAGCAGTGTTCAGACCCTTGGATGGAGAATAGAATAAGCTCCGCCAAAGATGGAGCACGCCCTAGCATATTATTTTGAATTTTAAGAGCTTCTTCAGCGGTAAGGGGAATGTTCAGATCATGTAGTCTGCTATTGATAGCTTCATCATTGAGCCCGTTGAAATCAACAAGTTCCTGTGTAAAGGGCATTATCGAGTTATCGTTTCATGGCGCTGGGGGCCTACAGATACAATTTTTACTGGACACTCCACTTCATGTTCAATAAAATCTATATAATTCTGTAAAGTCTGAGGGAGAGCATGATATCCTTTTTCCCAGATATTTCCCGTTAGTGTTCCCCAGCCATTCAATGTTTTATAGATAGGTTTAGCTTTGCGGTAAGCCGTTAGGCTGGCTGGCATTTCTGTGACCTGGGTACCATCTACATCATAGGCAATACAAACAAGTAATTTCTCAAAGCCATTTAATACATCTAATTTGGTAAGAGCTATTTCGGTGAGGCCATTCACACGAACAGCCTGCCGGACTTGTACCAGATCCAGCCAACCCACACGCCGCGGACGGCCAGTAGTCGTTCCGTATTCACTACCCTTTTCTCGTAAGATTTCAGCATCCTCACCTTGAATCTCCGATGGCAATGGACTTTCACCCACACGGCTCACATAGGCCTTTACCACACCGATGATACGGCTAATATCCCTGAAACTGACACCAGTACCAGTAGAAATATGGCCGGCGGCTGTATTCGAAGAAGTGGTAAAAGGATAAATGCCATGATCTACATCAAGGCTGATACCTTGAGCACCTTCGAATAAAATGGATTTACCAGACTGGTGTGCCTTGTACAATTCTACAGATGTATCACAAATATATTCTTCCAGCTGTTTTCCATGCTCTATATAAGCACTAAAAATATCTTCTTGGTTCATTTCAAGAAGCTTGCCCAGTGATTTTTCGATTAATCCTTTTGCAAAATTATATCCCTTTTCCAGTTTTTCCCGGAATACATCCGGTTCTAAAAGGTCAATCATGCGGATACCGTTACGAAACATTTTATCGGCGTACACCGGTGCAATACCCCGATTAGTGCTACCAGCTGCCAGTTGTCCTTGGTGTCCTGATAATGCACCATCAAGAGAAATGTGGTAAGGCATAATCACATGTGCGCGGTCGCTAACCATCAGCTTTGGATCAACCCCTTTTCCTTTTACATAGTCAATCTCATCCAATAGTACTTTCGGATCTACTACCACACCATTGCCAATAATTGAAATTGGTGTACCGTACACAATCCCTGATGGAATAAGATGAAGTTTAAAAGTAACTCCATCAACAATGATGGTATGGCCGGCATTATTTCCACCATGGAAACGGACTACGTAATCGGATTCTCCAGCAAAGAAATCTGTAATCTTACCTTTGCCTTCATCGCCCCATTGTGCGCCGACAATTGCAGTAATATTATACTGATTGGAAGACACGTATTGTCTTAGGTTGGTTTGGTGTGGTAGCGACAAAAGTCACGAAAAATAGAGTAAATATTATTCGAATATTATAGAGATAACAATATTAAAAAAACCGCTATTAAAAATCTTTTTTATTTAATCCGGATTTCTTTTTTGCCCATTCCAGCACGCGCTTTACTGGTGGAAAATAATCTGCCAAGATAATTAATCCGGGAATACCAAACATCCAGCCTTGAAAAACTGGAATCAAACCACCAATCAATCCAACTATCAAAAGGAATATTCCCAATGTGATCCGGATTGTTTTTCTGATCATTGAACTTGCTCTAAGTTAATGTGATTTAACAAAGAATAAAATTTTGAATCTGACAGGCCTAGCAAATAAACATTTAAATACTCATAGACTATATTATTAAGTAAATCTATCGAAATATCAGTGGTTAAGTGACTCACATCTCGCATTACCCAGTGAATAATTGGAGAAAATATGGGGACATCTGAAAAATCTAAATGTTCTGATTCTTTGACAATGTATTGATGATACTGTTCTTGAGAATTTAAAATCAATGTATCCAGTGTCTTATAATTATTTGGATAATCAGAATTATGCCAACTCGGTCTCATCAAAAAAAGTTGTGGTATTTTCAATCCTGAATTTAAAATAACCTTTGGTACAGGACTTATCCAAGGGTCTAGCCCAAAACAAGTCTTGATTCTTGGATCCCAAAAGGATGATACTAGCGCTGTTGCGCCACCATATGAATGGCCGCCAACCGCTATCTTATCCATATCCAACTGGCTATTTAAATTAGATTGAATTTGACCTAATTGAATTTTTTTCATTTGATTAATGATAAAAGATATATCTTTACCACGAGTATTTATTTGCATTTTACGTAGAGCGAGACTATCTGGATGCCCAGTAATGTTTGAACGATAATCAGCCATGCTTCCATCTGGGAAAATAGTTAAATTGGCATCGTAGCTATGATCTAGGGCCGCTATAACGAACCCCCGGCTTGCCAAATATTCGTAGAGGGCCTGATGTAAATGACGAGACCCAGTTATCCCGTGAGAAAATACTAGGATAGGTAATTTAAACTTTGAGATTATAGCCGTTGCATTTAAATGACTATTAGTGGAAATATAATTTAAATGTTTAGGAAAAAACTCAGGAATGCCTCCTGCCCTAGCTAAGGTTTTAGCTCTCAATTCAATATAGTCCATATAGGGTTCTGTCTTTTTTTCACTTTTAAGATCTGCAGGATACCAAATTTGGATCATAATTTGGCGAAAATCGGATTTGTTTTCTGTAAACAACTCGGCTCTGCTTGAATCAATCCAATGATGTACTTCTGTCCCTATTGAATATTTGCCCCCGGGGTTTGGTAAATTAAAAACTGGTATAATCCAAAGAATAGAACCCGCAAGAATTAACCAACTCATTAACAAAGTTTTTGTTGTAACATTAATCTCCTTTGCTTTTAATTTGTGAGCAATATACATTGCCGGTAGAAAATATATAATAAAAGTAAATTGCCATCTGATGCCTTCTATAAAAAACTGCATCAGGATCGTTAGTATAGCACCAAAGATAAGGTAAAGAAAGATTCGCCTATCTTTATGGTACAATAAAGCAGTTAAAGCGCCAATTGTTAAAATCAACGTTAGAATTTCAAAAGTGCGCATTCAAAAACCATGTGTAAATTGAACGTATAAAAACCATTATGTTTTAAACTATGTCCTTTCAAAAGTTAAGATTTACAACCTTGCCTGAACCAGATATGATATCTCGATCTACATCTTTTTTAAATCATCTAATGCAACGAAGAACCATACGGGATTTTTCAGATAAATCGATTCCATTAGAAATTATAAAAAATGCCATTAAAGCTGCATCTTCTGCACCATCAGGAGCGAACAAGCAGCCATGGCATTTTGTAATCGTTCAAGATCCTGAAGTAAAAAAAGAAATTAGAACTGCAGCAGAAAAAGAAGAAAAAGAATTTTATAAACATAGAGCACCAGATTATTGGTTAGAAGATTTAAATCAGTTTGAAACAGATTGGCATAAACCATTTTTAGAAATAGCACCATATTTAATTGTGGTATTTAAACAGAGTTATGATTTAGGAGATGATGGTAAAAGAAAGAATTATTATGTCAATGAATCGGTGGGTATTGCTTCTGGGTTTTTATTAGTGGCTTTGCATAATGCTGGACTTGCGACATTAACACATACTCCAAGCCCAATGGGTTTCTTGGAAAGAATATTAAACAGGCCAGAAAATGAAAAAGCTGTCCTACTTATACCAGTGGGGTTACCGGCTCACGATGCAGAAGTCCCAGAGCTAAACAAAAAATCCTTTCGGGATGTTTGTACAATTATCTAAGGTCAACAGATTATGCCAGTTCGAATTTTAATAACCGGTGGAACTTTTGATAAAGAATATGATGAAATAACAGGTGAACTTTATTTTAAAGATACGCACATGCGTGAAATATTAGCTCTCGGAAGATCTAAACTAAAGGTGAAAATTCGAACATTAATGCTTATCGATAGTTTGGATATGACCGATGAAGATAGAAAGTTAATTCTTGATAATTGTAATAAGATAGAGGAGGATCAAATTGTCATTACTCATGGCACAGATACAATGACGCAAACTGCTCGGACGATTGCAAATGAAAATTTGAATAAAACAATTGTACTCACCGGTGCAATGATACCATACAAATTTGGCAGTAGCGATGGTTTATTTAATTGCGGCAGTGCCTTAGCCTTAGCTCAAGCCTTACCCCATGGTGTATATATTGCAATGAATGGGCGATATTTTAATTGGGATAAAGTAGAAAAAAATAAAAAAACAGGTGTATTTGAAGAAATATAGTATGCATTTACACGTATGTATTAATCTTGCATTTTTCTAATCCAATTTTTAACAAGCTCTACACCTTCTTTATGAACCAGTTTTCTGCCCAGTTCAGGCATCATGATTCCAGGGTCTGTTGATTCTATTCGATAAAGCATTATTGATTTATCTGGATGCCTTGGTACAATGGTGTATTTCATATCACCCGAGCCCCGTCCTGCTGCAATAGGTGGTTTCATGATCCCTAATTTTGTTGGATCAGTTTCTTCAACATTCAAAAATAAACCTGATGTTTCTCCTGGAGCACCAAACCGATGGCAATGGGCACAGTTAATATCAATCCAGGCCCGCGCTCGTTCAGCAACAGTTCCATCTTCGTGATTATCATAATCGGGCGTATAAGGCAATTCAGAAATTGGAGGTAGCCCTTTTATCATATCTAATTCTGACCATTTCTGTAGTTGATTCATTATCTCATTCCCATAATCATAGTCATTATTTAGTAGTCTTACTTTTGGTCCAATAGGTACCATTTTATTGTGACTGACATGACAACCTTTACATTGATTGAAGTTGGGGACACTATATTTAAAATTGACTTGTTCGCCTGCAAAATTAGTAAATGACACATCCATTCTGTCACCGGCAATTTCTAAGAATGCATCTGACTGCTCTTCATCCCAAATATAGGGGAAGCCCATCCAGCCATCGGGAGTATGAATAAGTAGCCTTGTCTCCATGAGACGAATATTTTCTTCAGGATATCTTAAATCAGCAGGGAAATAAAATGTTTTAATCAGTATGGACTCAATTGGAAAATCAAAGGAACCGTCTACTTGGTAGATTAATTGTTCACCGGCTGGTAAAACAATAAATCTAGATTTTAGAGCATAATCAGAAAATAATTGAGCTGATATATTATATGGGACTATGCCATCTGCTGGCTGGTGTTGTGCTATCCGTCCTTCAAAGAAATTATAATCAGATAATTTAGGCTTTGCATATTTAAGTGGACTTATTCCAGAAAGAAGGGAAAATAGAATAAGAGAAAAAGCAAAGCGATGCACTTTTCTCAAAAAAATAATCATTTTTTTATTTCTAAGATCAATTGGTGTTCACTACCACAATGATGCGGAGATAGATCTTCCGAAAAATTAGAAATAAATGGTGAATACCATTCTTTAAAATTGTGTTCTATGTCTAGATTTGTAAATCTAGCGCGCCCATTATTTTGAATACATAGTCCTGCTGTTATTTTTGGATCTTGCATACCATCATAAATAATATCTGGTATGTTCCTTCCGTATTTAATTGCTAATAATTTTCCAATGTCATAATCTAAGGTGGGGAATCCTGGCCATCGCTCATAAACATTATTATATATATGAATATCTGCTGTGTAAGGATTATATAGAGAATCCTTAATTGTTTCTTCTGTCATGAAATAACTGACCACACCAGTTCCTACACTTTTATTATTTCGAATTGTATTCCGGTAAATATATATATCTCTACAGGCTAAAATCATAATTCCTGTACCCGGGAGTACTTTTCCAACAATATTACCCGGGGGTGCGAAATTGAATAAATTATTGGATTCAATAATGTTATTAAAAACATGAATATTCCCGCCTTTTTTCTGTATCAGGTCAGGTAAATCAAATACAAGAATACCCCCCGTATTATTATAGGTATGATTTTTGTAGACTTTTGCATTATTTGAATTTTCAATTTCAATACCAGCCACATTATCAAAAACAGTGTTATAGCGCACAATGATTTCATTAGACTGACCCACATAAATTCCGGCGTCAGAAGCACCGATCGAAAGTGAATGTTCAATTAACACATTATTACATTGCACTGGATATAGTCCATAGGCTCCATTGGTAGGTTTGGGACCTCCTGTCCATTCTGTTTTTAAGTGACGGAAAACAATTCCATCCGTATATTGAACCTTAATGGCATCACCTTTTGAATCTTGAACTGTAAAATTTTCCAATGTTATATTTTTGGAATTAGTAATGCTGATGCCTTGCGCTCCTTCTTCTTGATTGGAAAACTGCAGGATGGATTTATCCATGCCGGATCCACGAATAAACAAATTTTCTTTTCCTTCAATTGATAAAGTACCTAAAATTAGATGGACACCATCCGGCACTGTGATGGTGTCACCGAACTCTGCTAGAATGAATTGCATTTGCAGTTCTTTTTCCAGATTCGCATAAGCTATGCAAACTAAAAGATGAAGTGATATGGTTAAATGGGTCATGCGTATAATTAAGAAATTAAGTGCAACTTAAGGTATGAATAAACATCAAAATAACGCATTCAATAATTCCCGCATATTTTCTTTTTTAAAAATCTTTGCTTAGATTTAAAAAATGAAGCCTACTCGTTTCCATTCCTGGAATGTTTCTCCTGAAGAAGCATCTGCAATTCAGCTCAATTTGCGTGATAAAGTTGAAGTTCAACCTTTGCCAAATGATATTGAATTGGTGTGTGGGACATCTATATCTCATGATCCAAATACCAATACAGTGCATGTAGCATTAGTGGTCTCAAAATTTCCAGCGATGGAATTAGTAGAGTGTCACAGTCTATCAGAAGAAACCACATTCCCTTATGTTAGTGGTCTATTGGCATTTCGGGAAGCACCGTCTTTGATGACATTGCTAAAGAGAATCCAGTACCAGCCTGATGTAATATTATTTCATTCTCACGGGCTTGCCCACCCCAGAAAGTTTGGCTTAGCATGCCATTTAGGTGTTTTATTTAATATACCATCGATTGGTGTTGCAGACCGGGTTTTGGTTGGATACCATGATAATTTGCCGATAGAGAAAGGATGCTATGTCCCACTTAAGGATAACAAGCAAGAACTTGGACTTGTTCTGCGTACAAAGGAAGATGAGAATCCTATATTTGTTTCTGTTGGGCACAAATCGGATCTTTTCACTGCTATGGAATTAACTATGAAATGCATCACGCGTTACCGGCATCCCGAACCCATACGCCAGGCACAATTAGCTGTGAGAGCCCAAAGAGATGGTGAAAATATTGATTTAGAACATGGTAGTAATCAAGCGTCTTTATTTTAGTACATATTTTTATGCTCCAAATAAAACAATAACTATAGGAATTGTAAGTTTCTAGGATAGAGGTTAGAGTTTTAGCATAATGGTCACTTATTTCTTATTTTATATTTTAGTTATTAATAATAACCTAACATTGTTTTTTTAAAGTAAAAATAAAGGAATAGATATGTCTGAATTCACCCTATATCATAATCCAAGGTGAGGGAAAAGCAGGGGAGCCGTGTCGCTCCTCAAAGAAGAAAATATAGATTTCAAAATTATAGAATATTTAAAAACACCCTTAAATAAAAAAGAAATCTTATCTATCTCTAAAAAACTGAACCTTCCTCCATCAGGTTTTGTGCGAAAGAATGAAGTAGAATTCAAAGATAATAATTTGAGTGATGAGCTTGATAATGATGAAACAATGGCAGAAGCAATCGCGAAATTTCCAAAAATTATGCAACGTCCCATTGCTGTTAAAGGCAACCAGGCAGTCATTGGACGTCCGCCAGAAAATGTTTTAATTTTAATTCGTTGAGAGAAAAAAACATGAAAAAAACATTATTGCTTTTTACCCTGTTTATCATGTGCTGTGAGCCATTCGTTACCACCTTCCCAGACTCATCTGATGCAGTCATGTATGAAGCTACTGATAAGACCAATGTGGCTTATAGTGGAGAAAATATAAAAGTGATTACATGGAACATCCGTTTTGGTGTTGGACGTTTTCCATTCTTTGGCGATTCCTGTGGTGATAGTGTTATTTTAGATGATGGTTCCATTGAAAAAATAATGTCTAACATAGCAGACTCCATTAATGCTATGAATGCTGATATTGTGTTGTTGCAGGAAGTGGATGTATCATCGAAAAGAACAGGCTACATAGATCAGGTTCAATATCTTTTGGACAATACCCACATGAATTATGGGTGTTACGCTTCCATGTGGAAGGCCGATTATATACCTAGTGGTGGCATTGGACGTGTTGATGCTGGGAATGCTATTTTATCAAAATATAAACTTACAGATGCAGAACGAATCCAACTTAGGCTAAGAACAGATCAGGACGAGTTGATTCAGTATTTTTATTTAAGACGTAATATATTAAAAGCAAAGGTCCCTGAATTATCACAAGGAGGAAAATCTTTTTATGCTGTGGATATCCATGCTACAGCTTTTGCAACAGATGATACCAAACAGCAGCACATTGATAAATATGTTCAAACTCTAGCAACTATTCATAATAATGGTGATTATTTTGTTACCGGAGGTGATCTCAATTCTGTGCCACCTGGATCGGTTACCGATTTTTGTGAAAGTGATATGTGTGAAGGAGATGATTACCACACTGAAGGTGCTGAAGAATATCATAAAGAGGGGAGCTATTTCGAAAACTTTGATGGTGAACCTGATCTGTTGCTTCCGCTTTATAACTCTTACAATGCGGCTATCGATTCGGCAGATGCAAATCTTCCTGGTCATTTTACCCATGGCCCGAGTACCAGTTATGAAATTAATAATATTAAATATGATAGAAAATTGGACTATCTTTTTACGAATAAAACTTGGGTAGATGGCGCATCCAGAACGCACCAAGCAGCCTGGGCACTAAGTGATCATATGCCGGTTAGCTCAATTATAAATATGGGAGGTGATTAATGGGCCGTATCATTTCTTCTATACTTCTTTCCTGTTATCTTATTGCAGAAACCAAAATTTGGGATTCCCATTCTGCTTACTTGCTTCCTCAAAAACGATGGGAAATAGGTTTGTTTCAGCCATTTAGATATGGCTATTCAGATAAATTGGAATATAGTGTATATCCATTATGGTTTTTTGTCATGCCTAATATATCTTTGAAAAAGCCTTACAAGCCAATTGGCAGTTTCACAAGTGCATTTCAATCTTCCTTGTTTTATCCAACGCCTTTTCTCAATATGATTGCTAAGAAAGATATTTTGGGTTTCATTTCTCCAGAATTTCAAATTCCACCCATGCTTGGTCTTTCTGGTACATTCCTTATATCTAATAATATAGCTGGGGTGGATTTAACTGTAAATGGTGGTTTAGACTTAGGCCTAGTGATGGGTGATTTGGATTATCGCTCCACTATTGATCTGCCCCTCGTGTATCATCGTTTGGGCGTGTATTACAACAATTGGGGAATGCATATGGGATTAGATATACAGAAAAGTATTTCATCAATGATAGAAATTTTAGTTGATATTGATTACAGACTATTGCCTGAATTTCCTTTAAAACAGTTAGGAAAGAATTATTCTATAGAACATAAGCTTATTCTTAGTTGGAGAAAATCAGATCACTTCCGGTTAATAACCGGTTATAAATTTGTTATGGGAGAGTTTCCTTACGGTTCCGATATGCGATTACTACCCTATATACCCTTAGTTGAACGATGGGTACCCATAATTGAATTACAATGGGCTGGGAGAAAAAAATAAAATTAATCCAAATTCTATTAGTTAAAAATTCGGTTTAACATTTCATATAATTCTGGGTTAGGGATTCCTTGCCCAAGATATATTTCATGCTGCTTGTTTTGCAGTATCATTTCCCAATGAAGATGAGATTGTTTTTTTGTCCCTAATGTGCTTGCTTTCATTCCAGTATTTCCTGACTTACCAATTACTTCATTTGCTAATACTTTTACTCCAGGTTTGATATTTTTTTCAATGTGGGATAAATGCGCATAAATTGTAATGGTTCTAAACCCCGGAACAAGACCAAATCCATGATCAATAAAAATTGCTTTCCCTAATAAAACATTATTAAATATATCAGAAGGCGTTGAGCCCACTTTTCTGCTAGCCTCCAGCATGTTTACTCTAAAACTTGCAGGCACTTCCATATAACCATGATCTGCTCGTACGACAACACCATTTGCAACTGCATGCACTGCTGTTCCCCAATTTGCTAAAAAATCCACACCACGATGAATACCGCTTCGATTATCTCTAGGTGCATTTGGAAGATAACCAGACTGTTTTGGAACTTTGATATTTTTACATGGCAGAGCAAGTTGAAGAGAGTCAACCCACTTAGGATTAAAAATCTCTTTTTTGATTTCTTTGTCCTGTTTTACTGTGATTGAAGTTATAACGGAGAGACTTGAGTTTTTAGGACTCTCAGCTGATTGAGCAAGCATTATGGAGCCTCCAAATAATAGTATTTTTAATTTCATCTTTTTTGAGATAAAAGATGATCAATACCATTAATACATGCTGCAATAGGTTGCCCAGAGAATGAATTAATATATTTCCCTGTTAAAATAGATTCTGTTTCTTTACAACCTAGAAAAAATGGTTTTTCAAAGTAAACCATAGACGTTGGAATTTTAATCACATTTAATGTGTCTGCCACTGTCCAATCATACTTTGCCCAAGATGTTGGAATCATCAATAATCCATCAGCCCAATTTCGGTTCCGTTGTAGAAAATTAATACATTGAAATTGCTTGTGGGTTTGGAAAAATTTTAGTTTTATTTCTTTGCCATGGATATGCTTTCGAATGGCTTTATTTAATTTATCCAAAGTGAGCTGGTTCCCACTATCAGCGGATATTGTACCCAACAAATTCAGATTAGGGCCCTGTAGTATTAAAACATTCATTTTAAGGGAATCATATGACCCAAAATATACCCAATGATAATTCCGATCAGGAGGCCAAGAGTAACAATTCTGCTTTTAGCCAATTCGGTAGCATATCCCTTTTTGATTGCTATTCCTGAAACCACATAACCCATGGCGTTAAAAAACCAAAATACTGGTATAGAAACAATTTTTATGATGATGGGGCCTACAATAGGTATCATCCCGATTAAAGCACCGAGACCAACGAACATCTGTGTAAAAATGCTAATTACAAATGTTACAAATACTACAATCTTTTTATCAATACCAAAATATAGAGAAGTACAGATTCCTATAACTGCAATAATCCAACCAAGAATTTGTTTTTGGTATAGTTTTATAAATGATGATTTGTGATTCATGTTAGAAGAAAGTGTTTAGTATGCTTTAGAACCTATAAACATCTTCTTATATTTTAAAACTGAGTTAGAACTGTAGTATTCATCTGTTTCTTTTTCATCAATTATTAATGTAAGGATATTTTCATTTATTTTATATTTACCAATTGTTTTTTCTTTTTTCATATTTAAAGTTAATGCTCCGTTATTTGTTTCCCATATGCCCAATTCCGCATCTTCAAAACCTTCATAAATTCCTCGGGCACTGAATGACCCATCTTTTCGAAATGTAAATGTTTCTTGATAATAACTACTTTTATCAGTTGTTATTATCTCTTTCGGTTCACTAAAGTAAATAGTGGTCATAGTTTGATATTCCCAACTGCCAATGATTTCCTTATCTCTTTCTTGGGCTTGAAGTAGTATTGATAAAACTATAATACTATAACAGATTTTTGATATAATGTTTTTCATTTGAATTTCCTTAGAAACAAGTCCAAATAGAAATGAATTTTTATCGCGTTTATTATTCCTTAATTAGTGCTGTAATTGGAAACCAAGCAGTTTTAAGTGATGCTTGAATAATTCTTTTAGGTATTTGGTTTGAAACCCATATTTCTCTTATATTTTCCTCTATTACTATCTTTTCCATAAAATAATCAGACTGCGCATTTATTTTTGTAGTATTATCAATGATTTTAAGATCAAGACGATAATAGTCACAAAAAATAGAATCATTACCATTCCAAACATTAACAGTATCAGCCCAAAGAAATCGTGCATTTCCAATCATACCTTCATGTTCATAAGGTAACCACTTTGTATCAATTCTTTCTGCTTCAATATTTTGTATTAAGGATAGGAGATTCAGAATAGATCTTGTCGAGTCTGGTAAATTAATTTTGTTCTTTTTATCGTAAACTAAAACTCCAGAAGAATCTAAATGTGCATTCAATTTCTGTTTGAAGTCACCTTGCTGTATCTTTTTTCCCCAGGATTGTAAAATGTAAGAATTAGTATCATGCTGGGCCTCATAGTAATTCTTAGTTGGCCATATCAAGTCAAAAACTCCTATGCTATACGTGTCAAATTTAATTTTACCTGATTCATTAATGGTTTGCTCTACATTAGCTACTGGAAAACCCCAAATAGATATTTCATATTTTTGTCCAATGCACAGATTAAAAAGTATGGTTAAACTGTATACTCTTTTCATGGTTTCCATTTGAACTTATTAAAAATTCCCATACAGCCGATAATGGGAATGTAAAAAGGCTGGATAAGTGACCAAATTATATAGACACCAGGCTTGATTGATGTTTCAAAAAGCCTACCTCCTAGATATATAACTAAACCTTCAAAAATAAATTTGATTAAAAATACAAATCCCCATCCTGAGATTCCTAATATAGCATAAAACAAAATAGTAATATTGGTCAAAAAAGCAGAAACTAAAAAAACGAAAAATAGAGGTCTAGATTGGATAATATTTCTTGAATTAGATGACCATCTAACGCGCTGATTGATAAAGTCATAGATTGTACCTACCCCAAGAGTGGTAACAAAAGAATTGGGATCGATATTTATTAACCCATTCTGTACTTTGGAAATTGATTGTACCAAATACATATCATCTCCGGATAGCTGATCTTTTACTGTTTCAAAACCATTGATTTTTTCAAAGTATGATTTTCTATAAGCTAAATTTTGACCGGTTCCTGACCAAAAATGATTCCATCCACCAGCACCTGCGTTTACTGCAATAATTCCTAGAAAATCAATACATTGATAATGATCAAAAAATTCTTCTCCTACAACTTTTGAATAACCAATTGAAATTCCATCAGTTTGAAAAACGCTATAAACCATGCTTGATACCCAAAGTGATTTTACCCGACAATCTGCATCCGTAGAAATAATCACATCACCTCTTGCAGCTTCTATGCCTAGTTTAAGGGCATGTTTTTTTGGAGTCATTTCTTCTGATTTTTTCTCCACTTTAATTTGTGTAATAAAACTATAATTTTTTTCCGCTTCTTCTAAAATAGATAAAGTTGAATCGTTGGAGCGATCATTAACAATAATTACTTCTATTTTATCAGTTGGATATTCTTGCTTGACAAGATCATGAATTAAATCCGGTAGATTCTTTTCTTCATTGCGAGCAGCAATCACAACTGAAACAAATGGTAAACTCGAAATTGCATTAATGGGTAATTCTGAGTGGCGGAATAATCCTAAAATAATAAAAGAAATAAATGCAAAATATAATCCTGCACTTATAATCAGGAAAAATGACATGGTTTAAATTGAAAGGAGGTTCCCAGCAATACCGAAATAAAGTAACACACCTAATATATCAATGCTGGTTGTAACGAAAGGTCCAGTTGCAATTGCTGGATCAACATCAATTTTTCTGAAAATAAGAGGAATAAATGTCCCCATTGCAGCTGCAATGAGCATGGATGAGCAGATACTTAGGCCTACAACAATACCCAGCATTGGATCAGTATCCATAAAGCTAAATTTGGCAAATAAACCAAGTAAGAGCCCGTAAAGAATACCTAATATCATTCCAACCTGAATCTCTTTAAAAAGAACCTTTAATTCATTGCCAGCCTCAATTCGTCCTGTGGCGATCCCACGGACAATGATGGTGGAAGATTGAGTCCCAATATTACCTCCCATTCCTATAATCACAGGAATAAAAGCTGCCAGTGAAATTATACTTTCCAACATATATTCAAAAGTGCCGATTACATTTGCAGCAGTGATACCGCCAATCCAAGAAGCAAATAACCAGGGTAACCGAGCTTTTGCATTGCCCCAGCTCGATTTAAGTAAAATTTCACGATCCTTACCAGCACCTGCCATTTGTAAAAAGTCTTCGGTCGCTTCTTGACGAATTACGTCAACCACATCATCCACAGTGACAATCCCAATTAAATGATCATCTTCATCTAAAACAGGTACAGCTAAATAATTATATTGAGCAACAATTTGAGCTACATCTTCTTGGTCAGTTTCTGGCCGCACAGAATGTACTCGTTTTACCATGATGTCCATCAGGAGAGCATCCTGTGGTGTGGTTGCCAATGCACGGAGTGATGCTACTCCAACGAGCCGATTATCATCATCTGTAATGTAAAGATAAAAGACCATTTCTGCTTCTTCTTGATCTTGAAGCGTCCTTAATGCTTCACCACAGGTTGTATTCTGATAAAGGGTAAAAACATTTGTAGTCATCATGGCACCAGCGGAATCTCCCGGATAGCCCATAAGTTCTTCAATCTCTTCCTGTTCTTCAGTTTTCAATAAATCAATAACTGACTGTGCCTGCTCTTCTTCAAGTGTCCCTAGTATATAGCTTTGATCATTTGTTGAAGCATATTCAATTAATCTAGCAATCCTCTGGGGATGTTCTTCTATCAATAAATTGGCTATTATAGTATCATCCAGTTCAACTAAAAATTCAGCTGTATGTTCATTCTCTTTTAAGAGATTGAACACTTGATATTGTTCTTCATCATTAAAGTATCGAAATACAATTGCTAGATCTGCGGGATGCGTTTTATTAATTAGTTTGCCTAGGTTCGTATGGGCATGTCTGCGCAATAATCGGCCAAAAGTATCCCTTAAAATAGTGATTTCATGCCTAAACATTTCTTTTTTCATTATCTAACCTTTATTTGATTGATTTCTTTAAATCCAAAAGCAGTCGC
Organism: uncultured Fidelibacterota bacterium; assembly: GCA_913040915.1. GTDB lineage: Bacteria > Fidelibacterota > Marinisomatia > Marinisomatales > UBA1611 > CAXFCD01. The sequence goes on from CAJWHW010000004.1 coordinate 47,308, forward strand.
ACCTAAAGCCATAATAATAATCCAAGGCGCTACATGACCATACCAAATATAGACACTTGATTCAGCTGTATTTGAAAATGAAAATAACATAGCTCCAGCATTATTCATCCCATGTAAGATCAAAGGAGGCAACACTGATCCTGTTCTCCAGGCTAAAAATCCCAAAAGGATTCCTAATAAATATATTTGTATAAACCAAAAAGGGTTCATGTGAATCATAGCGAAAAACAAAGCAGTAATTAGAATAGCCCGTGTAACATCTTTCCAATATTTTTCTAAAAATTGTTGGAGAAAACCACGAAACAAGAGTTCTTCACCTAAAGGTGCAATTAAAACAACCGCAACAAATAAAAGAATGAATCCACTGACAGACTCAGGTTGGAGTAGTCCGTTAAGGTCCACAATATAATCCGGTGCCGGTATAAACATTTGTACAATTCTATCAAGTTCATCTGATAGTATGATTACGCCAAAAGAAAAAAGAGTGGTAGATATAAATATTTCTTGAGAGATAGGATTTAATCTAAGTCGTTTGAAAAGAGGTTGTTTTTTGGAAATCAGGAACCAGAGCAAGGGAGCAACCATAAACCCTTGCCCAACAATAAAGGAAATAAATGTATAGAGCTTTTTTGAAGAATCCGGATTAGATAAACCAATCCCCAATACCAATCCACCAGCAAAAAAGGCAGATAGAATGGATAGCACTACAATGCCGAAAGCGGTTTGGATACTGAACGTATTGTTCATAAGGGTCGGATTCCTTGGAATTCATTTAACAAAAATTACGATACTGAATCAGTTTTTTAAAAAGATGATTTATTAAATATCTATATCAATTCATTCAAATAAAAATTTGACTTGATTATATTATTTAATTGATATTAAGGCTCCTTTCTAGAAAATTTATACATAAGAATAGAGCCAGCTACTGAAACATTCAGCGATTCTCCAAAGCCCTGTTTATTAATTGTTACAAATTCATGAAGTAGATTACGAGATTCATCAGATAGGCCACGTGCTTCGTTGCCAAAAACTAAAACATAATTTTTGGGTACAGAAAATTGATCTGATGATTTTCCAGATTGATCTGCGCCAATTAAGGTATGAGATACAGTAAATTGGCTCAAAAAAACATTAGTATATATGGAAAGCCCAAAATGTGCACCCATGCCTGCACGTACAACTTTAGGATTAAATGGATCAACACAATCAGGTGATAATGCAATATGATTAAATCCAAAATATCCTGCAGATCGAATAAGTGTCCCCATATTTCCAGGGTCTGAAATTTTATCAAAAAACACCCATTTTGGTATTGATTCATTTAGTGGTTTTGGTTTTGGTAATCGACATATAGCTGCAATACCTGATGGCGATTCTGTGAAAGATAATTTTTTCATAACTTTAGATGGAATACATGTCATCTCCACTCCACAAGCAAAGATTTTATCTTTAAAATCGGAATTATCCTTAAGGAATGAATGGGTAACATAAATGATCTCAAGGTTGGCTTGCATCTCTATCGCAGTTTGAACTAACCGTTTTCCTTCAATGAAATATTGTTGATATCTCTGCCGATATTTTATTTTTTCTAACGAATGTACTCTCTTTATTTCACTATTTATCATATCTGCTTGATAGTTTTACATATTGAAAATAACAGAATCTTCAATGATAAATCTAAAGAAATCTACCTTGGTGTGTACAGCAGTCACCGGTAATTTTCCCTTCAATAATTAAGCATTTTATATTATGAGCAAAGGATTACCCAATAGAGATACTGATTTTTCTGCATGGTATACCCAAGTGGTACACCGTGCCGGGTTAGCTGATTATGGCCCGGTGAAAGGAACCATGGTCATTAAGCCTTATGGTTTCCAATTGTGGGACAACATTAAACAAGCATTTGATAAAATGATTAAAGAAACTGGGCATGTGAATGCCTATTTCCCTTTGTTTATACCAAAATCATTTTTGGCTAAGGAAGCTAAACATGTGGAGGGCTTTGCAAAAGAATGTGCGGTAGTAACCCATACACGATTAAAAGCCGATGATGATTATGGTGTCGTGGTAGACCCAGAGTCAAAATTAGATGAAGAAATTATTGTTCGCCCTACATCTGAAACTGTGATTTGGTCCATGTATAAAAAATGGATTCAATCCTATCGTGATTTACCATTACTCATAAATCAATGGGCTAATGTAGTACGATGGGAAATGCGAACAAGGCTCTTTTTACGTACATCAGAATTTTTATGGCAGGAAGGTCATACAGCCCACGCGACAGCAGAAGAAGCCCAAAAAGAAACACTAAAAATTTTAGAGCTTTATCGTCAATTAGCAGAAGATTACTTAGCCGTTCCCGTTTTTATTGGTGTTAAAACAGAATCAGAAAAATTTGCCGGAGCAGAAAAAACATACTGTATTGAAGCAATGATGGGGGATAAAAGGGCATTGCAGGCAGGCACCAGTCATAATTTAGGTCAAAATTTTGCTAAAGCATTTGATGTAAAATTTCAAACAAAAGATAATAGAGAAGAATTAGTATGGGCCACAAGTTGGGGGGTTAGTACAAGATTAGTTGGTGCTATAATCTTAACTCATGGTGATGAAAAAGGTCTCCGGCTGCCGCCTAAAATATCCCCTATTCAATTAGTGATAATCCCTATTTCACGGAATGAAGAACAGGAAAATGCTGTAAAAAATTATTTAGCTCCACTTGTTGAATCATTAAAGAAGATAGGTATACGAGTTCACCAGGATTGGTCTGATAATTCTCCCGGATTTAAATTTAATGAATGGGAAATGAAAGGTGTCCCATTACGCATGGAAGTTGGCCCACGCGATGTTGAAAACGGTAATGTGATTGTAGCTAGACGAGATACCAGTGAAAAATCTTTTTTATCTAAAAAAGATGCTTTAGATAAAATACCAGAACTATTAACTCAAATTCAGCAGGGATTATTTAATCAGGCAAAACAATTTCAAAATAAAAATACTCATTCTGTTGAAAGCTATGATTCGTTGAAAAAAGTAATTGAAAAAGGAGGGTTTGTCCGTTGTGGGTGGGATGGGACTGATAAAACAGAAGCTAAAGTAAAAGAAGAAACCAAAGCAACTATTCGATGTATTCTTATGGATGAAAACCCGCATGGATTAACTTGTATCTATTCTGGTAAGCCCGCAAAACATGAGGTGATTTACGCTAAAGCGTATTGAAGTTTTTTATAAGAAAAATCGAAAAAAACTTAATTAATTTAACTTGATTATTCATACTCCTGCCATTGTTTTAAATTCATTCCCATATGGTGATACATCTCTAATTGCCAGATGTTTTACAAAAGACCAAGGTAAGGTAAGTCTAATTGTAAAAGGGGCCCGTACAAAAACCTCACCGAAATCTGCCCAGTTTCAACCAATTAGTTTTATCGATATAATATATCACCAAAAATCAAATCGGGCATTACAAGTACTCTCTAAAGTTAATTTTCGGGAATCGTGGTCCAGAATTTTAGATGATTTAAAATCAGTCACACTAGCCATGGCTATTTTAGAAATGACGGAAAGAACAATCCATGATGATGATCCACATCCTGGGCTATTTTCAATACTTGTCGATGTACTGAGAGCTTATAACCATGGCGAAGTTGATCCAAATTTATTATTCTGGTTCTATGAATGTAGCTTGTTATCTCACTTAGGCTTCCAACCAAACTTGGACCAAAGAGAATTACCCGGAGTGATACTTCCTGATCCAAATCTAGGCCCTAATAGTGGAATTATTTTAGCGAGTCTTTTATCAGAAGATATAACGAAATTACCGAGAGAGGAGATTACTCCGATTGATTTGAAAATTATCAGCGATTATCTTTGGACATTACTTCGCTATCATTTTGACAATTTGGATAAAATGAAATCTATGGGGGTGGCTAGAAAAATTTTAAATAATTAAATATTCAATCATAATCTGATGTAAAAATGTACATCGAATTTATATAAATTATATAAAGCTATAAATTGAAGCTATGGAACTATTTCCAAACCAATGAATTACTTAATTTCAAAAGCCTATGAGATATCAATTTCAATCAAACCCAAGCCAATTTTCATATAAACCATCAATATTTACAGATGCGATCAAGATACTTGTTTCTATAAATTTTGGTATATTTGTACTGCAAACCATCTCTGGTGCAGAGTCACTATTCTTTCCATTATTCGGACTGGTTCCTAAACTGGTCTGGTCCCAGTTTATGTTATGGCAGCCCTTCACTTATTTGTTTTTCCATGGAGGGGTTTGGCACGTACTCATTAATATGTTTGTACTATGGATGTTTGGTAGCGAATTAGAAAGGCTATGGGGTAAAGTTCATTTTTTGAGATTTTATTTTATTACTGGCATTGGAGCAGGTCTGCTCACCATGCTTTTTGGCCTTGATTCAATAACGCCAATAGTTGGAGCCAGTGGGGCTGTTTACGGTATTCTTCTAGCATATGGGCTTACTTATCCAAATCGAACAATTTATCTTTATGGAATCATTCCTATTAAATCATTATGGTTTATAATTGGTATTGGCACCATTGCTTTTATATCGTCTTTTGATGGAGGCTCCCAAATAAGTCATCTTACACATTTATCGGGCATGGTAATAGGCTACTTTGTATTAAAAAAGCCTGTTCGTTTGAATGATCTTTGGTTCAGTATTCGCAAACGGACCATGGAATACAAAGTGCAACAACAAGAAAAAAAGTTCTCGGAACAGCAAGCCATCGAACTAGACATTGATCGAATTTTAGATAAGATCCACCGCGAAGGATTTGACAGTTTAAGTGAGGAGGAAAATGATCGTTTATACAAAGGCAGTCAATCCATCTCCCGTTCAAGGAAAAAAGATTGATTCACTTTTTTGGGGACTTTCTTAATTTTACCTTCTATTAAATCTATTTTAATAAAAATATGGATAATCAAAAAGGCACAACTGATTTAGGGACTTTGATTGGTTTCTTAGCTGGCATAAGCATTATTGTGATTGGTGTTGTGCAAAGTGGTGGAAAATTATTTTGGTTTTTTAATTTTAATTCTTTGCTAATTGTTGTTGGTGGGACCTTTGCTGCTACTATGGTTAATCTTCCTTTAAAAGCAGTAGGCAATTTATTTAATATTTTGAAAAATGTTTTTAAAGGCGAAGATTACAATTATGTTGGGACCATTAATGAAATTGTTGAAAAAGCACAAAAAGCTCGCAAAAATGGGTTACTTTCATTAGAAAAAGAATTGCCAAACATGCGTGAAGGGTTTTTTAAAAATGGGATTGAGTTAGCTATCAATGAAAGAGAATCTTCTCGTCTTCGAACCTTTTTGAATCTTGAAATGAATAATATTCAAAACAGGCATATAGCTGGGCAGGAATTATTTCTTTATATGGGGTCCTATGCACCGGCATTTGGAATGTTAGGAACTGTATTAGGTCTTATTGTAATGATGAACAATTTTGCAGGCGGTGAAATCACTACTGCAATGGCAACATCTTATGATATAGCAGATCGTTTTGCAGAATTATTATCCGGGATGGGTTTAGCTTTAATAACAACCTTCTATGGTGTATTTATGGCTAACATGATTTTTCTCCCAATTGGCGGGAAACTCAAACGGCGTTCCGAAAATGAAATGATGTTGAAAAGTATTGTTGTTGAAGGTATTATCAGTATTCATGCTCGAGAACATCCTATTTTAATTAAAGAGAAACTTCTGACATTTGTTCCTGCTTATGTACGCTATAAGCCCGAAGACATTATAATTGAAGATAAACCTCAATCTTCCTTATCAGCCGTAAAGGAAAAACTAGAGGAAGAAAAAGTAAACAAAGACGAAGAAGGGTAATATTTTGACGCAATTTCGTCAGCCTGTTTCCATGGATGAAAGGAAAGCTAAAGCTACTGCATGGGCATTAACATTTGCAGATATGGTCACATTATTGCTTACATTTTTTGTTTTATTGCTTGTAATTCTCAATGATGCGGAAAAACAGATTGATGCAGTTATTAATAAACTGTTGGATGATACTTATGAAAAAATGAATGATGATTTAAGCTCCGCTACTGTATCTGTTGATAGAGTCACAAAAGGTATTAAAATCACAATTCGTGGAAATTTATTTAAATCTACTGCAGCAGACGTTGAACCTGAATATTATCCTGTAATACATCAAATTGGTAAAATTATTAGGGAATCAGAAGTAATCAATATATTTGATGATGCCGGTTATGCCAATATATTAGAATTAATTCATAATCGAGGCTCTCAATTGAATGTGGAAGTACGGTGTGAAGGACATACAGATGATGAAAAATTACCACCAAATTCGGATTATCCTAGTAACTGGGAACTATCAGCAGCTAGGTCCTTGAATTTAGTGCGAATTATGAATAAATATGCTGCTATGCCTGAAAAATATTTTTCTGCCATGGGATATGGTGAATTCCGACCTATTATTGATGTCGGTTCTATTCGTAATCCAGAAGAAAAGAGAAAAGCTCGAGCCATAAACCGTAGAGTCGAAATCTATTTAGATGCTTTCTTAAAGAAAAAGGTATTATCAGAAATTAAAATAAACGTTTAAAATTTATTACTTCTAAGGTTTTTCAGTTATTTTTGGTATTACTTTAAAAACTTTTTCTCCTGGCTTTGCCATCCTAAATCGTTCACGGGCCAATTTTTCAATATATTCTAGATCATTCTCCAATCTGTTTTTTTCAGCGATAAGTGTTTCCCTATTGGCCCTCAATTCACCAATTTTTTTCTGAATTTGCACTCTTTCTTGTTTAAGTGTATAAAGTTGGAATAGCCCGTGGTCTCCAAAAATGAAAATGATCAGTAATGTGATACCTATCAATAACAATATACCGCGCACGAATTGACGCTGTGTTTCAGCAATTTGGTATTTAATTGTTTTTGGTTCGCCTTGTCTTTTCATTTTTGAATATTGTATCATTTAGAATGCCCTAGAACATCGATTGTGGCAAACCTTGCTGATGTCCCTAATTCTTCCTCAATTCTTATAAGCTGATTGTATTTACAAACCCTATCCGTGCGAGAAGCAGAGCCAGTTTTGATTTGCCCCATGCCCATGGCAACAGCGAAATCTGCAATAGTAGTATCTTCTGTCTCACCAGATCGATGAGAAATTATTGCACCGTATTCTGCGTTTCTTGCCATTTCCACAGCTTGAATTGTTTCTGTTACAGTACCAATTTGATTTAGTTTGATAAGGATCCCATTCATACTATTTTCATTAATAGCACGTTCTAAGCGATTAATATTAGTAACCGTCAAATCATCTCCAACAATTTGAATTTTTTCTCCAAATTCTGATGTAAAATAATTCCACCCTGACCAATCATCTTCATGCAGGCCATCTTCAATAGAAACGATAGGGTACTTGGTAGCTAAGCTCCCAAGATATTGCACCATTTCTGTAGATGAAAGTGATTTACCTTCAGATTCTAAATGATACTTTCCATCCTTATATAATTCACTAGCTGCTACATCCAATGCTATATACAGATCTTTTCCTGATTTATATCCTGATTTTACAATTGCCTCTAATATTACCTCAATAGCTTCTTCGTTAGATGATAAATTAGGTGCAAAGCCTCCTTCATCTCCAACTGCTGTATTCATTTCTTTAGATTTGAGTACGGATTTCAAACAGTGAAAAACTTCTGTTCCCATCTGCAGAGCCTCAGAAAATGTATTTGCACCAAATGGGAAAATCATAAATTCCTGGATATCTACTGTATTATCTGCATGACTGCCACCATTAAGAATATTCATCATGGGAACAGGAAGTATTCTTGCTTTGTCTCCGCCTAAATAATGGTAAAGAGGTCGACCTGTTACTTTTGCGCCAGCGTGTGCAGCAGCCATTGATACACCCAATAATGCATTAGCTCCAAGGTTGGATTTATTATCTGTGCCATCTAATCGAATCATTAATTGATCTATTTCTACTTGATTAGTTACATCCATACCTTTCAGTGCACTAGCTATAGTAGAATTAATATGTGTAATTGCAGATCGTACGCCTTTACCCATATATCTTTTATGATCGCCATCCCGCATTTCAATAGCCTCATGATCACCAGTGGATGCACCTGAAGGGACTGCCGCCCGCCCTAAAATATTATTTGTGAGAAAAATATCAACCTCTACGGTTGGATTCCCGCGAGAATCTAATATCTCGCGGGCATGGATTTTTTCAATAGCAGAATTCAACAATTACTCCTGTAAATTATATGACCAAATTAGAAATAGTGATAACCACCATTCAATAGGAATAACATTTAATTGAGATTTTGGAACAAGTAAAAAATTACTCCATTAAACTAGATTCATGTTCGAATTAAAATCATATAATCAAAAAGAAGAATCCCAGTGGGATGATTTTGTGGGAAAAAGTAATAATGGAACCATATTTCATCTCCGCCGATTTTTAAATTATCATCCGAAAGGTCGTTTCAAAGACCAAAGTATTTTAATAGAGAAAAAGGGGAAGTTATTTTCAGTATTACCAGCTGTAGAGCATGATTTACAAGGCTCCAAGTATTTAATTTCTCACCCTGGTTCAACAGTAGGATCATTTGTTGTGGCAGAGAATTTATCTATAGCCGATGCAATGGAGATAGTATCACTTTTGATAGAATTTGCGAAAAAGAATAATTTTGATGGTGTTCGTATTACTTTACCACCAGTACTTTACCAAAGGCGTTTATCCCATTATTTAGATTTTGCTTTTTTCAAATCAGGATTTAAATATTTAAAAAGAGATTTGACCAGTATACTTTTTTTAGAAAACTCATTGCAGCAAAACCTAGATAAGTTTAGATCATCTCATAAAAGAGCAGTACGAAATGCAGAGTCAAAAGGAGTACTTGTAAAGAAGACAAATGATTTTGCTACTTTCTATAAAATATTAGAGAAAAATCTGAATATTAGACATGGTGTTACTCCTACTCATAATTTAAATGAATTATTGGATCTTCATCAGCGATTCCCTGAAAGAATCAATTTATTTGGTGCATTTATTAATAATCAAATGGTAGCAGGTGTTGTGAATTTTATAGTAAATAAACAGGTCGTATTAGCTTTCTATATCAGCCATGATGAATCATTTAAAGATTACCGAGCCGTTAACTTGCTATTTTTTTCTATTTTTGATTGGGCAATTCAACAAAAGTTCAAGATTTATGATTTTGGCATTTTTACAGTAAATGGTGAACCGAATATGGGGCTAGGTAGGTTTAAGGAAAATTTTGGTTCCAGCGGTATTTTCAGAGATACGATCGAAATTAAACTTTAATAATAATGTCACTAAAAAGTCTTGGTAAGCAGTCACTCATTTATGGATTGGGCCATATTATATCCCGATTAGTTACATTCCTTTTATTACCGCTTTATACGAATGTTTTTACAACGGAAGAATACGGTGTTGTTGCACTTTTCTACACTTTTCTGGGATTCATGAATGTTATTATGAGATATGGATTAGGTGCAGCTTTTTTAAAATATTATGTTCCAGCAAGTCCTAATGATAGAAATGCTGTTTTATCCAATGTTATTACTTCGCTGGTGATGACGGGAATTCCATTTTTGATTATTTGGCATTTTGCAAATGAATTACTTTCTCCAATAATACTTGGAATCAATGAGCCAAGTTACATATCCATCATGGGAGTAATTATAGTTGTGGATACAATTTGGTCAATTCCCTTGTTGGGCTTTCGCGCTGAAAATCAACCATTATTGTTTACAGCATATAGTTTACTTAATGTAGGTATTACTATAGGATTAAATCTTTTTTTGATATTAAAAATGGGCTTAGGGATTAAAGCTATTTTCTATAGTAATTTGACTGCTTCTATCATAGTTCTGATATTGTGCCTTCCTTTTATTTGGAAACGATTTGTTATTGCAGATATTTCCTTCAATCTCTGGAAAAAGATTCTTTCTTTTGCTGTCCCTTTTTTGCCTGCAGGGCTTTTTTCTATGACTATGGAACTAGCTGATAGATATATTCTAAAAATGCTTACAGATCTTTCAACAGTTGGTATTTATAATGCTGGGTATAAAGTTAGTATGTTAATGATGCTCGCAGTGACTGCTTTTAATTATGGTTGGCAACCTTATTTTTTGGAAGAAGGAAAACAAGGAGAAAAAAATCAATTATTTAGCAGGATCACCACTTTTGTTGTAGCAATATTGGGATTTATTTGGCTTCTTTTGGTATTGTGGGCTGATGATTTTATAAAAATAAAAATTATGGGGTATTCATTTTTAGGAGAAGATTTTCAATCTTCTCTTTCAATCGTTCCTTGGATAGGACTGGGATATGTATTTTATGGGTTTTATGTGCTACAAACTCCTGGATTATTTTTAAAAAACCGTCCTGGGGTTGCAGCCTGGACACGGGGAGTAGGCGCAGTGACGAACATTATACTGTGTTTTTTACTAATTCCTCATTATGGTGCAAAAGGTGCTGCAGTAGCAACTTGCTTTTCTTTTATGGCTATGTTTATCATGATTTATCTGATGAATACAAAATTATATCCAATTGATTTGGAATGGAGCAAGTTAACTGCTATCGGTATCATGATGTTTTCTGGATATTTTGCTTCTCTACTCTTAAATGATCATTGGGGAGTTAATCTGATAATTACAGCACTTTATCCGATTCTTGTTTTATCATCAAAACTGATAAAAACAGGTATGGTCGCAGAAATGATTGGTGATGATGAATGAATGGGCTTCAACCTAATTTTTTTATTATAGGAGCACCAAAGTGCGGTACCACATCCATGTCAGTGTATTTATCGAGTCATCCTGATATCATTATTTCCAATCCAAAGGAACCACATTATTTCAGCAAAGATATTAATAACGGTGGTATCCGTAAAATGCAAGAGTACTTAGATTGTTTTTCATCAGTAGATAAAAAGGCCAATGCTATTGGGGAAGCATCAACGCTTTATCTTTATTCAAAAGTTGCGGTTCCAAATATATTGGCTTTTAATAAAGATGTTAGATTCATAGTTATGCTTAGAAATCCTAAAGAAGTTGCTTATTCTTATCATCAGCTTGCATTAAAAATGTTTGGTGAAACAGAAACAAATTTTGAAACAGCATGGGATTATTTAGATGACAGGCAAGAAGGTAAACATGTGCCAGCCGGCTGCCCAGATAATAAATTAATTTGTTATGGTAACATTGCAAAATTTGGAGAGCAAATAGAACAGTTGCTTTCAATAGTGGATCATAAAAAAGTACATTTTATAATTTTTGAAGATCTGGATAAAAATCCAAAAAAAGAATTTCAAAGTGTACTTGAGTTTTTAAATCTAGATTCACACTACCAGACAAACTTTGTAATTCATAATCCAACTCAAACTATCAAAAATTTATTTGTTACAAAAATGATAAATAAAGCTTTCGGGATGAAAAAAGCTTTGGGTATTACAAAGCAATTCGGTATTGCAAATAAAATTCATTCATCAAATATTAAACAGGGAAAACATAAGTTGTTAGATAATCAACTGTTAATCAAAATGAATGAATTTTTTCATGATGACATTCAGTTATTATCAACTCTGTTAGATAAAGATTTTACTCATTGGCTAAAAAATTAAATATAGGTTTTATTGGCGGTACTGGGCGCTGTGGCACATCTATTTTACGCAGAATTATAGCTTCCCATTCTCAGGTTGCGACCTTGCCGACTGAATACAAGATTACTATAGAGCCAGAAGGAGTCATAGATTATTACAATAGTTTTTCTAGTAGCTGGTCTCCCTATTTAGCAGATCAAAAACTAAAAAGATTAGAATCCTTTTTATACTCCCTTTCATCTAAATCAATAGTAGATAAGTCAATTCATTATTTATTAAGAATATTTTCAATATTTGGAATACCAATTACACCAAAAGTGTATTTAGATTTAGAACTTAGTAGATCAATACCTTCATACTTACATCATGTAGACACTTTAATTAATGAGCTAACAGACTTTACGTATTCTGCTAATAGATTGGGTATGGATAGTTACACATTACATCCAAAGATTAGATATGCTTCATTTGCAACCAAATCAGAACTCCAACCAGTTTTTAAAAAATTTATTTCAAATCTTATTAAAGATTTTTTAAAGCACCAGAAAAAAGATTTTTTTATAGAAGATAACACATGGAATATTCTCTTTGCTAATGATTTGTTACAAATTTTACCTGATGCAAAATTTATTTCGATTATCCGAGACCCAAGAGATGTAGTCACTTCGCTTGCAAACCAACCATGGATGCCAAATGATAAAAGTAAAGTAGCAATCATATATAATGATATAATGTCCCATTGGCTTGAGATCCAAACAAAGTTACCAGTGAATCGTTGGATACAGATTAAATTGGAAGATTTAACCCGTACACCGGAAAAGGAGTTAAAAAATATCTGTTCTTTCTTAGAGCTTCCATGGGAAGCTCAGTTACTTGAAATGGATTTAACAAAATCAAATTCAGGGCGATGGAAAAAAGAAATTCATAATCACGAAACCAATCAGGTTTTGTCCCTACTACAAGAAAATATTGAATTATTGGGTTATGAATAAGGCAAATGTTGCTCTTAGGGAATTCCCATTTCCTGCTCATTGCGCGGTTGCAATATCCAGCGATATTGATAATGCAAGTTCTGTTGATTCTTTTAAAGAGATTATGAATTATTTTAATAGTTCATCTAATACAATCTTTGGTAATGGCTTAGGGTTAGAAGTTGGAAACAGTTTTTGGTTTTATACAAACTCAAACAAACCGCAACTTTCATATTTTGAAGGTATCACAACCAGAAAAAGTAAATTTGCACCTATCATTCGTGAATTATGGAAGAGTGGCCATATTGATACGATGCATTCTTGGGGTAATTTTGACTTGGGTGGCTTCGATAGAAGCCTGGCAGATGCTGGATTGAATGAGCTGCAAAAATGTTCAACAAAGATCCCTGTTTGGGTCAATCACGGAGTTGGTTTAAATCTTCAAAAACTAGGTAACTACCCTAATATGAAAGGAGATGATCCTAGTCATGATGCATATCATTTAGATCTATCGGTTGAAGCTGGTTGTGAGTATTTCTGGATCGGGAAAACAACCCATATCATTGGTCAAAATTCACACCCATCAATAACAAACAAATTAAAATTAGGATTACAATGGCTTATTAAACGCACAAAATATTACGGGACTAAAGATCCAATATATGATGATGGGAATGAACTTCTTTTTCCAATTGAATTTCGTGATGGTCGGAAAATGTGGGAGTTTATTCGATTTATTAATGCTTGGGGACAAGAACATATTTTAGATATTAATGAACTTACCAAACAGTTGAATCCTAGTATTATCAAAAGGCTCATAAAAAACCAAGGTTATATGATATTGTATACACATCTCAATGAACATGTTGATTTAGCGGGCTTGCCACAGTCATTAGTCAAAAATTTATTTTATTTACAAGAACATGTTGTGAATGGCAATATATTGATGGGGACGACATCCAGAATCCTTAAATACAAAGAAATCCGAGATTATCTATCTTACAAGATTGTTGAAACTGATAATGAAGTTAAAATTGAAGTTCAGGACTTTATAGAAACTCCAATTGGGGTCAAAAAAATTCAAGAGAATCAATTAATGGGAGTCACCTTCTATTGTGATACTCCGGAAAAAACCACCATATTACTGGGAAAAACCAAATTAGATTTTAAAATTAACCCTAAAGATGAGACAGGCAGACAGTCCATATCAATACCTTGGCAAAATCTGATTTATCCTAGTTAAAAATGGCGATTAAAATTTTATATATTTCTCCAGAAAATACAGTTGGAACTCTCACTCTATGGAAATTGGAGCATGAATCCCGTGGTAATTATTGTCGTACAGTAACATTTTTTAGATCACCAAAAAATTTTAAAGAAGATATTTGTCTTAACCTTCCCTTTAATTTTACAAGAAGGAATATGTCTTTTCTTCGCAATCAGCTATATAAATATTACAGAGGTGAAGAAGGTTATTTTAAACCAAAAGAAGGTTATCCACCTGCTTGGCGGCCAGAAGGATGGCTTGATACTATGTTTTTTAAATTTAAAGATTTGTTATGGAAGTCCATTATTAAAAAAGCAATTAAAGATTTTGATCTATATAATTTTGATGTGATTCATTATGAAAGTGGTTCAGATTTTTTAAAAAATGAATTTTTTGTTAAAGAAATACATCGTAGAGGGAAAAAGATAATCGCCCATTATCATGGAGAAGATTTACGCTCTAGTGGCGTTATGCCATTTTTGGATTCAGTCTCAAATTTAAATTTAACAAATGAAATAGATTTACTAGATAAACATCCAAATATTAATTATTTATTTTTACCATATGATACATCAAAATTTTCAGCTAAAAATAAATTAAGTGATACAATTGTTGTTTCCCATGCCCCTACAAACCGATTCTATAAAGGATCTAATTTTATTATTTCAGTTTGTAAAAAATTAGAAAAAGAAGAATTAATTCAATTTGATTTGATCGAAAATCTACCACACTCAGTTACATTAGATAGAAAGTACAAATCAGATATTTTTATTGATCAAATAGGTGATAGAGGAGGCTGGGGTTATGGGATGAATTCCGTTGAGTCATTATCCATGGGAATTTGCACTCTAACAGAGATAAATGATCAATGCCATAATTTTATACCTGACCATCCTTTTATAAATATAAACAAATATAATCTAGAAGAAACGTTGAGAAACCTATGCCAAAATAAAGAAGAGATTATAAAAAAGGCACAGGAGGGCAGGAGGTGGGTCGTTAATCATCATGATATTAAACAAGTTGCTAAAAAACTTTACACTTATTATAGTATGATTGGATTGCCAGTTTGAAAGCAACTGTATACAATCCCAAATATATTTTTTGGGCTAAAGTAGTAAGTTTTTTGCTATCACCATTTTATTTTGTTTTGAATTGTATTAGGCCATCTTTTTATTTTGATCAAAATAAAATAAAATCTATCTTAGTTTGCGAATACCATCGTATTGGCGATGTGCTATTAATTATACCAGTTCTACATTTATTAAGGAAACATTACCCTAAAGCAAAAATAACCTTGTTGTGTTGTTCATCTGCCAAGTTATTAGTGGCAGATCTAAAAGTTGTCGATGAGGTTATTGAAATTGATGTCCCTTGGACTACATGGAGTTTTTCACCTTTTAAATGGATAAGGGCTCGGTCTTATGCTCGGACCTTAAAAAAGAAAAATTTTGATTTAGCCATTGATTTTAAAGGTGATTTACGTAATAGCTGGTTTTTATGGCATATAAAAGCCAAAAAGAGTTTAGGATATACCGACACAGGCGGATCTATGTTTTATACTCATCCAATAAATCCACCTTATGGTATTCATCAAAGTAGTAGAGCATTGGCATTAATATCCCATCTTGGTCTTGACACTCAATATTCTCCAGATAAGAAAATTTACTTTCATGATCATGGTTCAATTGTGTTACACCCTGGCGGGTCAGATCCAAAAAGAATGTGGCCAAAAGCAAAATGGGTTAAATTAACTGAATTACTCTCGAAGGAGCATACATTAACTATGGTAAAAACCCCAGATTCCAATGCTGTTGTTAAACAAATAATTGAAAAACAATTAAATGTAGATTTCTTTGAAGACAATTTAGTTCAATTCAAACATTGGCTTGGAGGGCAAAAACTTCTTGTTTGCATCGATTCAATGCCGGGACACTTAGCAGCTTATTTAGGTATTCCGACTGTTTCTATTTTTGGTTCTCAAGATCCAAAAATAACACGGCCTCTCGGTAAATTAGTAGAAATTGTCACTCCGGATTTTCCATGTAATCATCAACGCTCTCATTGGCGATTATGTAACTTGTGTATGGAAACAATAACAGTGGACCAAGTTTTTAAAGCAATAGAAACCTTAATATATAGAGCTGTAAGTAATCAATAAATATAAATATTGCCATTATCTTCTTTATTTGTAAATTTAGTAAATAGAAAAGGGATTGCCCTTCAGTTCCACGAATTACAAAGGACAATTCATAAAAAAAAGAACTTTGATAAGTTATCATTGTTCTGACCAAAGAACCAAACCATGGAGGTATCGGCATGGCTGACTTGAACTCAACCGTACAAAACGCAGCGTCAGGAATCGTTGGCATTATTAAAGCACTGATTGTGCTATTCGTATTTGTCAACATTGTTTATTCCACACAATTTGACCCAATTGGTGGGATTGTTGACTTGGTAAACACATTTCTGGATGGTGGTTTTGCCGGTCTGCTAGCTCTGCTGGTTTTTCTCTCGTTTCTGGGATAAACACACAGGTATTGACACAGGGTCTAATTTAATTTTGGGCCCTGTGCCTAATAACAGGAGGAAAATATGCTGAAAGACGCATTGCAGACCGTTAACGGGTGGCTTGATCAAGTCATTGACTTGCTCAAAACTCTCATTATTGTAGGTATTATTGTTGGAATTTTGTTTGATGACTTCTTTGGAGTCATTGCCGGATTGGGTCGAGTTATGGCTCAGTTTGGGGATGCAGGTTTCGCAGGTATACTTGCTTTGATGATCCTCGTTATGTGGTACGAAAAAAAATAGAACGAATCTTATGTTCGCTTTAGCGCCCTGGTACTTAACTGGGGCGCTATTATTTTAGCAAGCCTTAGTAGTACATAAAATAAGTGCTCATAACATAATAGCTGTACTTATTTTCAATATGGTATTTTATCTCTATCCATTATTCAGAGATTTTAAATCAGGCTATTTGTAAATAATTGAAAACAAAGTTTGGGTGCTTTATTTTCCCCATATGCTAATTTTTCAGGCATAATTATTGATCCGAGCAATAATTTTTATAATTAATTATAAATTAGTCATTATATTGTTCGGGAACAGTCAGTCAGGATAAATTCAACCTTATGTATTTAAGAATCTTACTCATTTATCTGTTCATCTTAAATGTGTTACCGGGTGAAATCCATGTCTTTAATCGTAGCACAGGAAAGGAATCAGAGATCAAAACTCTTCTGGATTCTAAATTATTGTATATTTCTACAAAAGATCTTTCCAAGTCTCTATCTTCTAAGTTATATGAAAATACAGAAAGAAAGAAGCTAGTATTATACATAGCTGGTCGTAAAATAAAGATTTCAGGATATACAAGCTATATCATGATAGATGACCAGCCCTATCAAATGCATCAAATAACTAAAGTTAAATCCAATGATCTTTATGTGCCGGCACAAGAATTTTTAAAAATATTAAAATTAACGGTATTACCAGGGATTAATTTTGATTCGAAAAAAGAATTTTTAGATATTGATATTGTTCGATACAATATTACAGGTATTCATGTTGATGTAAAATCAAATGGTACAATTATTCGTCTTACAACAAGAAAACCATTTTCTGATAGAAATATTAGTTCATTTATTAATAAACACGGGTGGTATTATTTAACAGTGGCAGGTGCAATAGTTGACACTACCAATATTAATAATGGTTTAACTAGAGGTGCAGTACGAAAAATTGAATCCGATCAAATTGGCGAGACTGCTCAGGTGGCATTCAAATTGGGTACTGAGATAATTAGTCACGAATGGTTCCAAAGCTTAGATCCAAATGAAATTGTAATCACATTAAGAACGCCTTTAGGGCAAGTTCAAGATAGAATTGATGATGTGAAGGACAAGTGGCGTTTGGACAGGGTGGTTTTAGATGCTGGTCATGGTGGAAAAGATCCTGGGGCAATAGGTAAATATGGTACCAAAGAAAAAGATGTTGTTTTAGATATTACCAAACGATTAGGGCGCCTAATTGAAAAGAACACCTCAATTAAAGTTGTATATACCCGTGATGAAGATGTGTTTGTCCCTCTGATGGATCGGACTAAAATGGCAAATGATGCCAATGGAAAATTATTTGTTAGCATTCATGCTAACGCAAACAAAAATAGAAAAATCCAGGGATTTGAAACCTACCTTTTGAGACCAGGGAAAAGCCAAGATGCTATCGAAGTTGCATCAAGAGAAAATTCTGTAATAGAACTAGAAGACTTTAAGGATCAGTATGCAGATCTGACAGGGGAGAATTTGATAATGGCAACAATGGCTCAAAGTATGTTTATGAAGGAGAGTGAAGATTTAGCTGCAATTATACAAATGGAATTAGATAAAAGACTTACCACTCCTAACCGTGGCGTTAAACAAGCAGGTTTCTATGTTTTAATTGGCGCATCAATGCCAAATGCTTTAGTTGAAGTTGGTTTTTTATCTAACCCGCATGAAGAAAAATTATTAAAACAAAGTAAATATAAACAGTCAATTGCAGAGGCTATTTTTGCGGGTATTAAACATTTTAAATATTCTCGAGAGAAATTATTAGCAGGTGAGTAAAGATGGATAACAGGCCTATAGGAGTTTTTGATTCCGGGATTGGCGGTTTAACTGTAGTGGAAGCCTTGGCTAATGAATTACCAGATGAATCAATTTTATATGTGGGGGATACGGCTCGAGTGCCATATGGGAATAAAAGCAAAGACCGGATTCAGGAGTTTTCAAAACAGATTACTAAATGGCTTATCAGCAGAGATTGTAAAGTAATAGTTGTGGCATGTAATACAGCATCTTCACTTGCTTTGGATTTTTTAAGATTAAACTTTAATCTGCCAATTATAGGCGTAATCATACCTGGGATACAATCCGCTATAGAAACTACACAGAATAAACATATTGGTGTATTGGGCACTATAGGTACAATCAAATCAGATGCTTATGGACAAAGTTTAAAAAAGATTAGTGCTGCAATTACAGTTGTAAGCCAGTCTTGTCCATTATTTGTCCCCTTAGTAGAAGAGGGCTGGGTACATGGGCATGTACCAAAATCTATTGCAAAAAATTACCTGATGACGATTTTAAACTCCAAGGCTGATACTGTTATCTTGGGATGTACACATTATCCATTGTTAAAACCAGTTATAAGCAGCATATTAGGTTCAGATGTAAATCTGGTTGACTCAGGTGAAGCTACTTCTGCAATGGTTAAATCTCTTTTAAAAAACAATCAATCACTTGCAGATAAAAGCCCAGGAGAAATTCATTGTTTTGTAACTGATTCTCCTGAAACATTTAAGACTCTTACAGGTAGATTTATTAAGACGGAAATTTATTCAATTCAGCACATTGACATCACCTGAGTTCTCATATCTATTAAATTCCCTATTTAATCTTCAGCGACACGGGCTAAAGCTGGGTTTAGAACATACATTCCAATTATTGGATTCAATCGGAAATCCTCAAAAAAAATTAGATATGATTCATGTCGCGGGGACTAATGGAAAAGGATCGACCTGTGCTCAAATTTCAAGTATTCTATCAACTGTAGGATATAAAGTTGGATTGTACTCATCTCCCCATTTGATAAATTTTAATGAAAGGATACGGGTAAATGGGTACCCGATTTCAGATAAAGAAATTGCTGTATTTATGCAAAATATTGAACCAGTAATCAATCAGTTACAATCCACATTTTTTGAAGTAACGACTGCAATGGCATTACACTATTTTAGACAGCAAAGGGTTGATATTGCAATTATTGAAACAGGCTTGGGAGGCCGATTGGATTCTACCAATGTTATTGTTCCTTCGATAACAGTCATAACCCATATTTCAATGGATCATATGGATATTTTAGGAGAAGACCTGGAAAACATTGCATCTGAAAAAGCAGGTATAATTAAAAAAGGGAAACCATTAGTAATAGCAAATCAAAACCCAATTGTAAAAAAAATTCTAATTGAAACGGCTAAAGAAAAGAATGCACCAGTTGTTGAACTAGGTCAAATTTCTAAGGTAATCCCTAACATCAATGGGACACAATTTACATATGATAATGAAAGATTTTTTACTCCCTTAATAGGTAACCATCAAGCTTTAAATGGGGCATTAGCGATCGAAACAACATATCAGTATGAAAAAAGAATTTCTTTACATCAATTAAAAAAAGGATTGGAAAAAGCGTTCTGGCCTGGTCGATTACAGCAGTTAGATGAAAGAATTTATTATGATGTCGCTCACAATGAAGGAGGGATTGAAACTTTATTAACAACTATTAATAATATTTTTCCCGAGAAACAGATTATAGGACTATTCTGCCTGAAGGGGGATAAAGAATTAAATCATCTGATAAAAAAAATGAAGGGTAGGTTTAAGCGATTATTTGTTACAACAGATTGCAATGGACTGCTATTAAAGGCAACTGAATTATCAGAAAAATTAACATCTTCAGGTCTTCCCAATACTCCTCTTGATTCCATATCTGAAGGCATCATAACAATTAAAAAAGAACTAACAAAAGGCAGCGTAGGGATTATTTTTGGCAGCCATTACATTGCAAAAGAAATTTTTGATGAATTTGAAATATCATTTGACACCGGAATAATTTGATGTAATTTCTCATGACTCCATTATCCCCCCGGAGACTTATATTTTTACAATTCCAAAGGTTTTTTTAAATAGGTTTTAATTATATGGATCTTAATGAATTACAGTCCTTGCATATTCGTGAACTTACAGAATTAGCTCAAAAACTAAATATTGAAGGTGGTGTAGCCGGTCTCAATAAGCAGGAATTGACTGTACGTATTCTTGAAGCGCAGGATAAAAAAGAAGAAAAATTATCTGCAAGAGGTGTTTTAGAAGTGATGCAAGACGGTTATGGTTTTTTGCGCTCCCCTGACTATAATTATTTACCCGGCCCTGATGATATCTATGTAAGCCCATCGCAAATCAAAAGATTTGGATTAAAAACGGGTCATCTCATCACTGGTCAAATCCGGCCACCTAAATCAAAAGAACGGTTTTATGCCTTGTTAAAAGTTCAAACAGTTAACGAAAAACCAATTGAAAAATTAAAAGACATTATTCTCTTTGATAATTTTACTCCGCTTTATCCTGAAGATAAATTCAATTTAGAAACAGAAGAAAAAGATCTATCCATGAGAATTATGGATTTGATGGCACCGATTGGTAAAGGTCAACGTGGACTAATTGTGGCCCAACCCAAAACTGGTAAAACTATATTACTCCAGAAACTTGCAAATGCTATCAGTAAGAAACATCCTGAAACACAAAGAATTGTTTTATTAATTGATGAGCGTCCAGAAGAAGTGACAGATATGAAGAGAAATGTGGATGCGGAAGTAATTAGCTCTACCTTTGATGAGCCACCTGAACGCCATGTATCTGTTGCTGATATGGTTTTGCAAAAAGCAAAAAGAATGGTTGAATTTGGTCAAGATGTTGTAATACTTTTAGATAGTATAACCCGTTTAGCGCGAGCTCATAATGCTGTGATACCTCATAGTGGTAAGATATTATCAGGAGGTGTAGATTTTAATGCGTTAAAAAAACCAAAACAATTTTTTGGAGCAGCAAGGAATACGGAAGAAGGTGGTAGTCTAACAATTATTTCCACAGCCCTAATTGATACTGGTAGTCGAGCAGATGAAGTTATTTTTGAAGAATTCAAGGGCACAGGAAATATGGAATTAGTTTTAGATCGTAGATTAAGCGATCGTAGAGTATATCCCGCATTTGATATTATTCGATCAGGGACCAGGAAAGAAGAACTACTAATGGGCCGAAAAGAACTAGGTAGAATGTGGATTCTTCGGAAATTACTAAATGACATGAAAGTAGAAGAAGCCATGGAATTCATGCTTGACCGTTTGAAAAGAACTAAATCTAATGCTGAGTTTTTAGATACAATGAGCCAATAAATACCAATATAACTTTTATAAAGGATGAATGAAGAGTTTCCAGATATAAGATCAGTTGTAATTAGAGTCATCACAAATAAGCCCGTACGAAAAACACCCTACCAAGTAAAGGGCGTTTTTATGCGTCAATACCCTGATGAACCGATCATACCCATGTTAGATGGTTCATATCGGGATCGCTTTTTGTATCCAAGAGTCCAAGTTAAAATCTTAAATGAACAAATCTATATAATAGGTGTTCATGAAGGTGTTGACTCTGTACTATCTTTGGCAGAAAAATTTAAAGAATTTGATTTTGGCAATATCACTTTTGAGGTAGAGGACACCGATATTGAAGATGTAAACCAGCAGTTTATACCATCGAGTAGATTAGTCCGCTATCGGTTTATTACACCCTGGGTTGCATTAAACCACATGACTGGTGGCCGCTATCGATTTTTAACAAACCAAGAAAAACCTTCTTTTCTTAATCGACTTTTAGGCCAAAATATTATATTCTTAGCTAATGAGGTAGGTGTGAAACTCGAAGATGATATTTTCACCAAAGTTAAAGTATCAAGTTTATTTCCTCGCCCAGTAGATGAAAATAAATGGGGTGCATTTATGGGTGAATTTAAAACAAATTTTGTTTTGCCAAATTATATTGGTGTTGGAAACGGAATAACACGTGGTTTTGGCACTATTTACGGGATGTTCAACCCTGATTCTTTTTCATTTGATGAAGAAGAATTGCAACAAGAGGTATCCAAAAAATCTAATTTACAGACAACTGAAAATTTTGATGATTTAGAAAGTGTGTCTGCGACTGATGTTCCCAAACCAAGCCGTAGGCGTCGAAAGAAAAATAAGAATCAATCATTTCGATCCGGAAGTACAAAAAATAAACGATCAAATAAATCAAGACATCATCATAAAAAACACTATAAGAGAAATGAAACACAAAAACATCATCTTCCTCGTACAGGTAGAGTCTTCTCCGAAGAATTTGATATTGAAGATGAAAGTAGTGAAAACCGAGAAGATGAAAAATTCAATACTTCAAAACACCACAAACGACAACATAAATTTTGAGTTATCAACTCGCGGACCGTGTTCATAAGGTCCTCCCATCCTTTACATTACAAATGGCGACACGAGCCGCAGAGATGCGATCCGATGGGATTGATGTAATAAATTTTTCGGTTGGTGAACCAGACTTTAATACTCCTTCCCATATCATAGATGCTGGAAAAAAAGCCATGGATAATGGTTTTACCAAATATACTGCCGGTCCTGGTATGATAGAATTCCGTAAAGCTATTTGCAAAAAACTTAAGCGTGAAAATGGTATTCAATATGAGCCTGCTGATATTCTTGTGTCAAATGGAGAAAAACAAAGTCTATATAATGTTTGCCAGGCTTTATTTGGAGAAGGAGATGAAGTCGTGGTCTTTCGTCCTTATTGGGTGTCTTTCCCAGAATTTGTACGTCTGGCAGATGCTGAACCAGTTTTGGTTAATACGATAGCTGAAAATAATTTTGAACCAGACTTTGATCATTTATCAAAAAAGATTTCTTCTAGTATAAAAGGGGTTATTTTAAACTCACCTTCAAACCCCACTGGCGGAATTTGGAGTAAAGATGCTATCCTTCAAGTTTTAAGATTAGCTAAAGAACAGAATTGGGTGGTAATCTCTGATGAATGCTATGAAAGGTTGGTGTATGATGGTGAATTTATCAGTACAGAAAAGTTGAATCGGGATTATAATATTGGTGCTGCAGTTGTTACCTGTTTAAGTCTCTCAAAAACGTATGCGATGACGGGTTGGCGTATTGGATACGCTGCGGGGCCAACAGATATTATTAAAGCTATGTCAAAAATTCAGGGTCAAGCTACGTCCTGCGCAAATTCAATTGGGCAAATGGCAGGGATTGAAGCATTAACCGGGGACCAATCCTGTGTACAAGAATTCAAAACAGCGTTTAAAAAACGACGTGATTTAATTGTTGAATTATTAAATAACTTACCTGGTATATCTTGTTTAGTCCCGGGTGGCGCTTTTTATGCTTTCCCAAATTTTTCATCTTATCTTAACCGTGATATTAGTGGTAATAAATTCAAGGATACTTTTGATATTTCTGAGTATATTTTAGATCGTGCAAATGTGGTTACTGTTCCCGGTGATGGTTTTGGTGCCCCGGGGCATATTCGATTTTCATATGCAACCAGCACAAAAATTATTAATGAAGGGGTGTCTCGTGTAAAAAATGCCCTTATAGAGATTACCTAACATAGGAGTGAATCATGAAAAAAGGCGTACACCCCGAAAATTATCGACTGGTAGTTTTCAAAGATACATCTTGTGATTATGCATTTTTGACCCGATCCACTGTAGAAACAAAGGAAACAATAACATGGGATGATGGGAATGAATATCCTTTGTGCAAAATTGAGATTTCTAACAAATCTCATCCGTTTTTTACTGGAAAACAAAATCTGGTAGATACTGCAGGACGTATCGAAAAATTCAATCAAAAATACGGTCGTAAGTAGCTAAACTATTATAGCTAATGGCTCTACATTCGGTTGGTAAACAGCTGAGTAGGGCCATTTTATTATGAAAAATAATTACTATTTATCATCAAGCCATCCATTATAGTGTTAAAAATTATTATAAGAAAACAACTGGAAGATAATATGGAGGAAGTATCCATTATTCCACTGCGAGAAAATAGTGCAGAGGCTATTGGTTGAGAGGAAAACTCATAACCATTATAGAAAAACACTCTCATCTTGCAGAACAGATGGCTGATCCTGAAATATTCGGTGATCAAGAAAAATTGACTATTATTGCAAAGGAGCATAGCTCTTTAGGAGAAATTGTTTCCGTTGGTCAAGATTATATTTCAACTCTGGATCAAATTTCTGATGATAGGGAAATACTGAATGGTGATGATAAAGATTTAATAGCAATTGCTGAGGAAGAATTACCCGAATTAGAATCCCGCTTATCTGAATTAGAAGAAGAATTAAAAGTTCTTCTTTTACCAAAGAATCCGCATGATGATAAAAATCTTATATTAGAAATACGGGCCGGAACTGGTGGTGACGAAGCTGCTTTATTTGCCGCAGATCTTTACCGCGTTTATACTAGATACGCCGAACGGAATAACTGGAGTTTTAAAGTAATGGAATCATCTGATACTGGCATTGGGGGTATGAAAGAAGTTATTGTTTCTATGCAAGGAAAGGGTGCCTTTGGAATGTTAAAATATGAAAGTGGTGTCCACCGTGTGCAACGTGTTCCCAAGACAGAAACAAGCGGAAGAGTCCACACTTCTGCTGCCACGGTGGCTATTTTACCTGAAGCTGAAGATGTGGATGTTGAAGTGAATGAAAGTGACCTTAAAATAGATACATATCGTGCTAGCGGTGCGGGTGGTCAACATGTAAATAAAACAGAATCAGCCATTCGTATTACACATATTCCGACAGGCTTAGTTGTCACCTGCCAAGATGAGTCTTCCCAGCATAAAAATAGAGCCGCTGCTATGAAAGTGTTAAAGTCTAGATTACTGGCTGCAGAGCAGGAGAAAGTGGCAGCAGAACGTGCAGCAGAACGGAAAAGTTTAGTATCAACAGGAGATCGCTCTGCAAAAATTCGCACATATAATTTCCCGCAAGGCAGAGTAACAGATCACAGGATTAACTTTACTACATATAGGTTGAATGAAATTCTGGATGGTGATATAACAGAAATTATTGAACAATTGAAAATGACTGAACAGCAAGAATTACTTGCCGCTGAAACAGAATCATTATCCTAAAAAATCACCCTGTTAATGCCAAAAATCTGGCGTATCATAGACCTTATACATTGGGCAGAATCTTACTTCCAAGAAAAAGGATTCAGAAATCCGCGAGCCGAAATCGAATGGCTCCTTCGATCTGTTTTAGACTGCAGCCGAATGGATGTTTATCTTCGCTTTGAAGAACCACTTTCTCAAAGCCAATTAGAGACTCTTCGGACATATGTAAAACGAAGGTTAAATAAAGAGCCTCTTCAGTATATTACAGGATCCTGTGATTTTTATGGTAGAAATTATTTTGTAAATGAATATGTGTTAATTCCGAGACCAGAAACAGAGCGACTCGTTGATTGCACATTAGAAAAAGTAAAAGAAATTAATTCTCCAGATATATTAGATGTTGGCACTGGTTCCGGCTGTATTGCAATTACACTAGGGTTAGAATTGAAAAGAGCATCTATAATAGGGCTAGATATTTCTGATTCTGCCCTGAGAGTTGCTAATCAGAATAAAAAAAAGAATTCTATACATAATGTTTCATTCCATCAGATCGATTTCCTGTGCTGTTTACCAGAAGGTGAGTTTGATTTAGTAGTTTCTAATCCACCCTATGTTTCAAAACTAGAGATGAGTGGACTTATGAAAGATGTACGAGAGTTTGAACCAACTTTAGCATTAACTGATAACAAAGATGGACTCACTTTTTACAGACGTTTTGCTGAAATCGGTAATACATTGGTTAAAAAGGGTGGTAGTATAATTTTAGAAGTAGGAGCAGGGAAGCATCCTCAAAAAGCAAAATCCATTTTTGAACATGAAGGCTATGCTGATATTCAACTATTAAAAGATTTTAATGGCGATGACCGTATATTGATAATAGGTATATAAATAGCTTTTTTCAGATTATCAATCGGTTGATTATAAGATAAATTGGTAAATTAATTCAACTAATCAACTAATTTTTGAATGAGTGTACTTTATAGTCATATTAAACTTTTTCGTCCTCTAAACGTTTTTACCAGCGGTATGGCTATGGTAATTGCATCGGCTATTTTAGGCGTACTTCATGAAATAGATATAGTTATTTCTGTTATGGCCGTTGTTATATGTTATACCGGTGCTGCTAATGCATTAAACGATATTGTAGATGCTGAAATTGATTTGATAAACTGCCCTCTTCGTCCAATTCCTTCAGGAAATGTTGCTAAAAATACGGCACTAGTATTATCAATTTTACTATTTATAGTTGGGACACTATTTTGTCTGAAATTATCAGGACTAGCAAAGATAATCGGTATTCTTATTGCCATGCCTTTAATGGTTTTGTATAGTAATTATTTGAAAGGAAAGCCACTTGTTGGGAATATAACTATCGCATTCATTTTAGGACTATCTTTCCTGTTCTGCGGAGCTGCATTTGGTCAAATAACATCTATGTTGATTCCAATGATATTAGCATTCGGACTCACTTTTGTTCGCGAACTTATAAAAGATATTGCTGATATAGAGGGTGATAAATCTGCAGGATTAAAAACATTCCCAATTACTGCGGGCATAGATCGGGCAATTCAAGTTTCTATCTTATTATCAGTCTGTATTGGCATTGGGGCATTTATTCCTTTCTTAAATGGTATTTACGGTATGTGGTATGGCATTTTATTAATTCTTGGTATTGAGATTCCTTTATGCGTAGTTGTAGTTTCTCTATTAAATAAACCTGGAATTTCATCCGCCATCCAAGGCGCACGAATTCTAAAATTCAGTACCATTATGGGATTGATTGCCATATACGCGGGAAGCCTTTCATGACGTCCGAATTTGTCCATTTACATAATCATTCTGATTATAGTTTACTCGATGGTGCGCAACGAATTGATCAATTGATAAATACCATTGATGATCTTGGTATGGACTCTGTTGCGCTAACTGAACACGGAAATATGTTTAGCGTCGTTCCTTATTATAAAGAAGCAAAAAAGGCTGGTATAAAACCAATCATAGGTTGTGAGATATATGTGGCTGTAGGAAGCCGATTCGATAAGAAACCCAGAGCAGAGGGTGGTTGGGGGAATAATCATTTAATACTGTTAGCACAAAATTATACAGGATATAAAAACCTTATGAAATTAGTAACAGCTGGTTATCTGGAAGGTTTTTATTATCGTCCAAGAATTGACATTGAATTACTTCGACAACATAGCGATGGCCTTATTTGTTTATCTGCATGTTTAAAAGGTGAAGTCCCAGAAAAAATGCTTCATGGAGATTATCAAGGAGCAAAGGAGGCTGCCCTTCGATTTTCTGAAATATTTCCTAATAGATATTATCTTGAAATTCAAAATCATGGTATTCCTGAAGAAGAAGCCAATATTAAAAATATGAAAAAATTGGCAGCCGAACTAAATCTGCCCTTGGTGTGCACTAATGACGCTCACTATGCAAAAAAAGATCATTGGGAAGCTCATGACATTCATATTTGTCTTGGCACAGGTAAAGAAAGAAGTGATCCAAACCGTCTCAAATATGCTACACCAGAATTTTATTTTAAATCTCAGGATGATATGTTTGCATTGTTTAAGGAATTTCCACAGGCTATCGAAAATACGAGACGGATTGCAGATAGCATTGATATGACTCTACCTATGGGAGAATATCATTTACCAAATTATCCTATTCCAACCGATTCACCAACCCAAGATCCTGATGAATATTTAAAAATGTTAACTCAGGCTGGAGCTGAAGCAATCTATGGTGAAATATTACCAGAAATACAAAAACGTATTGATCATGAATTAATGGTCATTCGGAACATGGGATTCGCCGGATATTTTCTCATTACAGCTGACTTTGTAAAATATTCAAAAAATATGAGCATTCCTGTGGGTCCAGGTAGAGGCTCTGCTGCAGGAAGTATTGTATCATTCTCTTTAGGTATTACTAGTATCGATCCACTGAAACATAATTTACTATTTGAGCGATTCCTTAATCCAGAACGTATAAGTATGCCTGATATTGATATTGATTTTTGTATAGAACGACGAGGTGAAGTAATTGATTATATTAAACAACAGTATGGTGAAAATTCTGTCACACAAATTATTACTTTTGGGAAAATGAAGGCCAAACAGGTGGTAAGGGATGTAGGGCGTGTTATGGGTTATTCATTTGGAGAAGTGGATAAAATTGCAAAAGCCATTCCAAATGAATTGAATATTACTTTAGATAGTGCTCTAAATAAAAGTGACGATTTAAGAGAAATGGCAGAGGATGAATACAGTGAACTTATGTCTCACTCTAAAGTCCTTGAAGGGATGCATCGTCATGCTTCCATTCATGCGGCTGGCGTGGTAATTGCCCCTGGAAATTTAACGGACTACGTTCCTTTATATAAATCATCCACAGATGATGTTACAAGCCAATATGATATGAAAGGTCTGGAGGAATTGGGACTATTAAAAATGGATTTCTTAGGCCTTAGAAATTTGACAGTGATCGATAAAGCCGTAAAACTCTTAAAAGAAAAGGGAATTAATATTGATTTAGAAAAGCTCTCGCTTGATGATAAAAAAGTATATGAATTATTTACCAAAGGATTAACAATTGGTGTTTTTCAATTTGAATCTTCAGGTATGCGAGAATTTTTAAAAAAATTAAAACCTACAGCTATCGAAGATCTTATTGCCATGAATGCTCTGTATCGTCCTGGTCCTATGGATAACATCGATGATTTCATTGCTCGAAAGCATGGTAAAAAGAGGATTAATTATTCTCATCCATTGATGGAACCCATTTTGCAGGAAACTTATGGAATTATTGTATATCAGGAACAGGTAATGCAGATCGCTCATGAAATTGCTGGTTTCACACTGGCTGAAGCAGATATAATGCGTCGAGCCATGGGGAAGAAGATAAAATCTCTGATGGATGAGTTAGCTGTTAAATTTATGGTTGGTGCTGAAAAGAATGGTATAAGAAAAAGAAAAGCAGAAGAAATTTTTTCATTAATTGAAAAATTTGCCCAATATGGATTTAACAAAAGCCACTCTACAGCTTATGCTTATATCGCTTATCAAACAGCATGGCTGAAATCGTATTATCCGGCAGAGTTTATGAGTGCAAATCTTACCAGTGAAATGGGTACGATTGATCGGGTGGTTGTTCTAATAAATGAATGTAAAAAATTGGGGATTGACGTAACTCCACCGGATATCAATGTATCATTTGAAGATTTTAGACCTATTGATAATTCCACTATCTCTTATGGATTGAACGCTATTAAAAATGTAGGTGCAAAAGCATTGGAAACTATTATTGAAGAGAGGGCGAAAAATGGAATTTATGAATCTATTTTCGATTTAACATGCAGGGTGGATCAACAAAAAGTAAATAAACGTGTTTTAGAAAGTTTGGTTATGGCTGGGGCGCTTGATTCTCTAGAAGGTAATCGAGCTCAGAAATTTTCTGCTGTGGATGGGGCGGTAAGATATGGTCAACAAATGCAAATCGAAAAAGACCGAAACCAGGTGGGTTTATTTGGTGATGGTCCGGAGGATCTGCTCATAAAGGTACCGGATTTACAAAATATGGGTGATTGGAATGAAAAAGAATCCCTAGAAAAAGAAAAGGAAGTCTTGGGACTTTACGTTTCAGGACATCCGTTATTAGAGCATGCAGAAGATTTAGAGGAATTCACTTCAATTGTATTTGGTGAAGAACAGAATATTTCAAAAAACGATTCTCTGGTAGTCGGAGGAATGATCACAAGGATTGTAAAAAGGTTCGATCGACGGAATAGAGAAATGGCGTTTTTTAATCTGGATTGTTTAGGAGGACATGCTGAAGTAATTGCTTTTGCAGATTGCTTTAAGTCTTTTGGAAATTTAATTGTAGAGGGGAATGTTGTTTTTGTGAAAGGAAAAAATTCTGATGGAACAGATTTTTCCGATTTGAAGATTATGGGTGAAGAAATAATTTCCGTTGATAGAGTCAGAGACCGTTTATCGCAGCGTTTAAATATCAAATTTCCAATGAGTGAAACAAAGCCAGAGGATATGGATGCGCTCAGATTGATTGCAAAACGATACCCTGGTGAATGCCGATTAGTATTTCACCTCCCTAATAATGGATCTTCTCGCCTTGTGAAAGTCATGGCGCATAATATTAAGATCTCCACTGATCGTGAATTTATTCGAAAACTCAGGGAAAAATACGGCAAAGATAATGTCTGGGTAGAGTAAATATATTCTTTTAGATTATAAATATATAATAAACATATTATAAACAAATACTTTATTTAGTGATTGCTGTTATTCAAAGATGCTCCCGGGGGAAAGTTACTGTTGCGAAAAAAGTTATCAGTGAAATCAAGCATGGTATGGTAATACTCTTAGGCGTTGATAAAATGGATACAGATACTGATGCCAATTATTTGGTAAATAAAATATCTGAGCTCAGAATCTTCAATGATGAAAAAAACAAAATGAATTTATCTATTAAAGATGTGAATGGTACTGCTCTAGTAGTAAGTCAATTCACCTTATGTGGTGATACCCGGAAAGGAAGACGTCCAAGTTTTATTAATGCAGCTCTTCCAGAAGTAGGGAATAGGCTTTATGAATATTTTATGGTACAGTTACAAGATAAAGGTATTCCTGTCGAATCCGGGGAATTTGGTGCTATGATGGATGTAGAATTAATAAATGAGGGGCCAGTAACCTTCGTTCTCAACAGTAAAGATTAATACTAATATTTCTTCTTACTGATAAAATTACCATCGGTATAAACACTTTCTTCTAATTTGTCTCCTCCTTTTTTCCATATAGTCCAAGTGCCGTCTCGATTTCCATTATCAGAATAATTTCCTTCTTTCCATTTTTCACCACTTTCATACCACCAAGTCCAAGATCCAACCCTGAGCTTTCCCTTATTTGGGCCCTCCGCCTTTTTTAAACCATTTTCATACCATAAAGAATAAAGTCCGTCTTCCTGCCCTTGCTTAAATGTAGTTTCTTCTTTTTTTAGCCCCTTTTCATCAAATGTTGTCCATACACCTTCTTCTTTTCCATCTATGATTTTACCTTCCTTTGCTATTGTACCATTTTCATTGAATAAAGTATGTACTTCATCATTGTTCTTTTCAAAATTTATTTCTTTCACTTTTATTCCATCTTCACCAAAAAACGTGTGGGATACATCTTTACCTAAATCAAAAACAATTTCTTTTTCTTTTACCCCTTTCTCATCATAATAAGTCCAAAGCCCATCTTTCTTCCCATCTTTTAATTGACCTTCTTCTTTAGATAGGTCTTGCGTATCGGTAAAGCTGTTATCCGATACATCTGAGATAATGGCCCATTGACTGA
>CAJWHW010000005.1:0-78662 GCA_913040915.1 uncultured Fidelibacterota bacterium
TATTGAGCAGTAAGATAAGCGATCATAGATGCAAAAACTGCTGGGCCATATAAACCAAATACTGTACGAAACGTTTCATCTTTTACAGGAGACCAATCTGTACTGTTTACAGCATCTGCAATTAGTACTATTCCCATGACAAATACGCTAGAAACCAATCCAGCAATCACAACCTGGTCTGCCTTTTTCTTACCATATAATTCAGAAATTAAATCTGTTGCCAAAAAAGTAATTGGGTATGGTAAAATCCCAACAGAAATTTCAAATGTATAAATTCCAAAGGGTGTCCATGTGAAAAATTTCTGAAATATCAAATTGCAGCTGACTAGAGATGCAATAAAAATTCCTGCAAGGATTAAATAGAATCGATCTTTAAAATTCATTCAGCACTTGGACCAAAATAATCGGTATAAATGGAATGTGTTTCTACCAGTCTTAGACGCTGTAATTCTCCTTGGGGGATACGCGGAGCGATTTCTTCCCAAGCCCAAACTAAAATATTTTCTGATGAAGGCTGTTTCCCTTGAAACCATGGGATATCTTCTTCTATTTGAGAATGATCTAAAACATTCACTACGCGCTTTTTAACTATTTGTCCCATTGCTTTTAAATCAACCAGCCAGCCAGAATCCTGATTTATTGGACCAGTAACTGAAACTTCCAGCACATAATTATGTCCATGGTTATTATAATCTTTTCCAAAAACTTCCAAGTTTTTTTCATCTGACCAATCAGAATTTCCATATTTATGAGAAGCGCAAAAATGATATTTCTTTGTTATTATAGGATATGACATATTTGTATGTTGCAATTAAAACTAGATAGTAAAATTACCGCCTAACATTGGAGCAGACAAAAGGATTACAACTTGGCTGATGGGCATAAATCTAGCAATATACATTGATCACATTGCGGGCGACGAGCAATACAAACTGTTCTGCCGTGATCAATGATCATATGAGTCAATTTTACCCAATCATCTTTTTTAAAAATATCCATCATCTCTAATTCAATTCTTTTTGGATCCTTTATTTTTGTAAAGCCTAATAAGCCCATGATTCGTACCATATGCGTATCAATAACCATGGATGGTACATTATAGATTTCTCCTAATACACAATTAGCAGTCTTTCTACCTACACCTGGCAGTTTTACCAAATCTTCCATAGTATTAGGTACAGTTCCTTCATATTCTTCCACTATTTTTAGACTAGCACCCTGCAAACTAAGTGCTTTCTGATTATGGTATCCGCATGAGTGAATATCTTTAGCTAATTCATTAATATTTGAATATGCGAAGTCTTCTGAAGTTTTGTATTTTTTAAATAATCGCTTAGTTACCAAATTCACTCTATGGTCAGTACACTGTGCGGATAAAATGGTAGCCATTAATAATTCATGTGCTGATGAATAATTAAGAGAACATTTTGAATCAGGATATGCTTCTTTAAGCCGTGCAACAATATTTACAGCACGAGATTGTTTTTTTGATTTAGACTCTATCAACTAATTAATTCATTAATCAGAGTTGGAAGTGTTTTTACCAGACTAGCGCGTGGAATAATTATATCACAGCCAGCAGAACGAAGTTTGGACTGATCGTGGTTATTTATTTTTTTCATCGTCCCTACCACATTGATCCCTTTTCTTTTTAATTCAGCCACAAGCCCTACAGAAGAAAATATTTTTTCATCCATATCAACTACAGCCAGTTTGACTGATTTGGCGAAAGAGTCTGGATCAGTATTTTCATCCGAAAATTCCACCTGTCTATCATAGTCTATACAAGCTTCGGATAATTTTGATCCTAATTCAAAGTCCTTAATAAATAATAAGATGTCTGCCATACTTACTCCAGGGTTGGTACTACATCCCAATCAAATTCTTCTGGATGATTAAGACTGTCATATGTAAGTCGAACCATTTCCATTTGGTTTAATAAAATTTTCACATTGATTCCCCTGTGCACTCCATCAAAAAGTTGAAATTTTTCTTTTGCTTTTCGGAGTAAATTTTTAGCTCCTGTTATATTTCCGTTTCCCAGGTGAACAAAACTAACCGATAACTGAATCAGCCCTTGAATAAATTTCCTATCTTCATTATAATAATCCGACCAAAGATCTTCCCACACTTCATGAGCTTCAAAATAGTCCATGCTTTTGAATTGACGAATACCTTCTAAATATAATGATTCTTTTTTATTATCATTATTCACTAATGGTTATTGCTTCCTTTAATTTAAAGTGTTTTCCATCCAAATGAATAGTACAGGCTTGTATATGGGGGTCATGCTCAAAAAAGAGAAACCAATTTTCATCTACCATTTTAATTAGCAAATTCTCTTTTTCTTTCACCGTTACAGCTGGCTGGATATCATAGGCCATGACCCAAGGTACAGGAATATGAGCTGCCATTGGAATTATATCTGCACCATAAAAGATAGATTGGTTCCCGTCCGTAATAACTGGATGTAAAAGACCTGTTGTATGGCCATACGTTAAATAGGTTTCAATTCCTGTAATAAATGATTCTCTACCATCCACAATTTGAATCATACCATTTTCTGCTAATACTTTCCAATCAATCTCCATAAAACTACCTGCATCCTTTTGACTTGGATGGTTAGCTAGTTCCCAATTTTCTTTTGATACCCAGTATGTTGCATTGGGAAATGTAGGAACAATTTTCCCTTCATTAACTTTTGTATTTCCTCCTACATGGTCAAAATGCAGATGAGTACATATTACATCAGTTATCTCTTCAACTAGAAATCCATATCTGGCCAAAGAAATCTCTATACTAAATCGACTTGTATCTATATTATAGATCTTTTTGAATTTTTCTTCCCATTTATTCCCATTACCAGTGTCAATTAGTATTTTTTTTTCATCACTAACAAGAAGTAGGGACCTAGTTACCATATTTATGCGATTCATATAATCGGATGGTGCCTGTTTTTCCCAAAGTGGCTTTGGTATGATGCCAAACATGGCACCACCGTCTAATCTAAATTCAGACGTCTCAATGCTATATAGTTTATATGGACCGATTTTCATAAACTGGCATTTAATCTTGTGATTAAAATATTATTTTGTTCAGCTGAAATAAGTCTAGATAAGGCTCTGACTGCTTCTAAAGTTACAACCTCTTGTGCTTTGACGGATTTTGAAATATCTGAAGTAATTATTTTTTCGGCTGCTTCTATAAATTTTTTGGGATTATCAAATTTTAACCAGTTGAAATCATTTTCTTCGATTCTATGGTAAATCTTATTAGCTTGGCTTAGTCCATAACTTAATTCTCTTCTGTAACTTCGAATTCGAACATAATCTCCATTCCAAAGACGCATTAAAGCAGAAAACCAGATTAAGTCTCCTGTTTTGATCATAATATCTAATACATTTTCCGGGTTTATACTTTCTGGTGGATGAGGCTCCGGGAGACCTTTATTTACAAGCCAGTTAAAAATACAAAAAGTATAAGCCCAATTATCTTCCTTAATTTCCTGAAATTGGTAAGCACGGAGAATATGGAAAATAAATAATGTATTCCTTCTTGAATCCTGTAGAGCTAATTCACATAGTAAATCCAATACACCACGTGAACGATCAGATGCTAAAAATATTTTAGCTGTATATATTTTTGCAGATTCCCAATCTCCTAGTTGGCAAGCTTCCTCCAAATCTCCCAAGAACGCTGTAGCTCCAATTCCATCTTTTGCTACATTATCCAAAATATTTGAACTATTATCAAAGTATTCATAATCGCCTAAATAATCTATTGCGAATTCGATCAATCGAAGTGACGGTTTTTTTCTATTATCACCAATAATATTCTTAATTGAATTCATGACACAGACAGGGTGTATAACCGTATTCTGTTTCGGTTTTATACTAGCGGATACATATAGGAGGTCATTTAATGTAGGTACAAGAATTTCATGAAGATCATTGGATTGAAGAAATTCTTTAATAAGTTGTGAATCTTTTTTAAGCAAATAAGACCGAAAGGGATAATCAGTCATAGTTTATATTTTATTTTTTCTTTTTTTTTGTGGGCCCTAAATACATAAATAGTTGGAAGGATAAACCAGTGGAACGGGAATATTCTGATGGGAGGCCTTCAAACCTATGCGGGTATTCTTTGTAATTTGAGCCATATTTATTAATGTTAGTTGTATCGCTGGGATCCCAGGCAAGAAGTACTTTTGAAAAGGGCATAGATCTGAAATCATGAAAATATCCAAATTCTACAGCCCACTTTGTACTAAAGCGACGACCATAAAGCATACCGAATCTAATACTTTCGCCTCCGGAAACACCTTCTGGAATATACATTAATCGATAACCTTTCCATGCTACACCAAAAGGGTTTTTAAGATTAATACGCTTATCACCTTTGAATTTATAGTAAGTGGCATCGAAACTAGAATTAGGAGCTAAATTGTATGAAATATTAATTACGTCCCATTTACGGTCTCTTTTATATAATACCCGATTTAAATCAATACCACTCCCAGAGAATGGTATCCCTGCTCTTAATCCCAGGTCTGTATATCTTCCCAATCCATGCCGCCACCAAATAACAGGAATCAAATTTTCAGCAGCAAAAGTAAACCCCATATTTGTTTCCCCTTTTTTCGGCATTTGAGGGAAAACCGGTGGGTGCGAAGCGCAGCTAGCACAAAATAAAATAATTGCCAGGTAAAGAAGGGATAGATTCCTTTTCAACATATCAACAGGGAAAATACAGATTTCTCTGTAGAGAATAAAATGGAAAAGGTAGCTCTTATTTCAAATAAATCATTTTCCGACTGAATGTTGTTGGAGCATGATTATCAACCTGTGTCTGAATCGTAAAAAAGTATATACCTGTAGATTTTCCTTCACCATTCCAGTTATAATTATATGTTCCTGAAGAGATAAATTCACCTTCTAAAAATTTGGCATGAATACGCCCCGTCGCATCAGTTATATATAGTGAAACATAAGCATCCTCCAATAAATCAAAAGTAATTCGGGTTGTACCATTGAAGGGATTCGGATAGTTTTGATAAAGAACGAATAATTCAGGTAATAAATCCGGTTTAAAAGATTCTTTAATCGACTCATTAGATATGCCCAAAGTCGTTGTCTCAGTATAATACCATGGACCTCCATCGGGCAAACGACTAATAGCAAAGGGCAATGAATCTAAAACGATGTATTCAATAGGAGTAAACTCTTCTATAATAGCTTTTTTAAAAGAAAGGACTACGGGGAAGTTAATTTCGTCTTGAAGTATAATTGTGGAGTCCTGATAATAAGGTTCATATCCGAGATTAGTTTGAATTTCCCAAATAATTTTATCTTTCATGAATATTGAGTAATGATCCTCAATATCAGGGTTACCTGCTATTTCCACTTGGATCGTTTTTAAATAAGGGTTCCATATTAATTCATTAAGCCAAAGTGAAGATTCCAACCGTCCAACATTGATAATTGTTTCTTTATCTGCCGGAATAAAATCACCATCTAAAGTAAAACTTATGGAATCATCAAAATTAATGGGACAGGATTGAATAAAAATATCATCCATCATCAAATCAACTGATTGCCAATGATCAGGTACAATTAATTTTATTCTTTGACCATTTTCAATAAAGAATTCTCCTAAGTTCACATATTCTTCATCAGCTAATAAAAAAATTTCTGATGATGCAAGCTGTTCGGGTTTAAAAATTTGCAAAGTTAATTCTTTTTGATATTCCTTTGTAATTCTATATCGAACTATACGAATGGGAGCTGTCATTTCTAATCTTTCCAGAGCCTGTGAGTGCCCTTTTATTAACTGTTTCCAAAGGCTCTGGATTTCAAAAATTGAATTTTCGACTTCGAAAAACCATGATTCGGGCTTTATTAATAAATAATTACGGTAGAGAGTCTCTTTAAGTAATAATTCATCTAAAAGAAAAGAGCTAAGAAAACAATCATTTAGTATTTGAAGGGCAGGTTCAATTGATTTTAAATGTTTAATTGAAAAGTCCTCAAGCCACATTCTTTCAACTGGTTTGTCTATGTTAATCAAACCAAGAATGGATTCATACTCAAGATACTTATCATGTTCTTTTGCTTTGTTTAAAATATGTGATAATACTAAATCCTTTATAGAAAATATTTGTTTAGTATAAGCAGTAGAATCTTCTATAGATAAACAAGTCCCAAAATCCGAAGTAACCGTATCACTAGTAAATATTTTTCCAAATCTATCTTTTAATTTTATTTGGTAAAAATATCGGAGATTTTGTTTACAGCCATCATGCAAATAATAGGATTGTTCTGCTGGCAATTCTGTTAATATTTGAAAGTCATCGCTGCCGGATTCACGGACAAAAATTTGAATATTATTTCCTAGAATTGTATCTGGATAATTCCAGTGAATTAATAATGTACCTTCACCATCATATACAGAAACATCGATGGGGAATAAATGTGTTCTATCAATATAAGGCTCACTTGCTTCTAAAAAACTGAAAACAAGAATAGCTTTAAGCGTGATGAATTTTAGTTTTCGTTTCATTTAAAAATCTCTCAGGCGAGATGCAATTTCGGAGAATTATCAAATGGAGGCAAGTATTTCCTCCAAACTAAATGGAGTTATTTAAGGTAAGTTATTTTTTTGAAATTAGATCTACCATTCATATGCGATTTGACCAGAAAAATTCCAGATGCTTGATGATCTGGGACCCAAATTAATTTTTCTGTCTTTCTAAAAAGTATACCTTCATACAGGGTCACAACCCTTTTACCATTTAATGAATAAATTTGGACTTTTAAATGTGAGCCAGGATCACCATATACCTGAACTGTAATGGCTGGATTAAAAGGATTTGGATAAGCTGTCAACATATGAAATTCAGAAGGTATTATATTCCCATCTTCCACATTTGCTGTTATGTTATATTCTATGGCAGCTGCAGCATCCATAATTCCATATCCATATTCATTATCTGGAATTTCAGAACGGGATGATGTCATCAATACAGCTTCTCTTAACTGCATAGCTGTCCAATCCGGCTGTGCTTGTCGAACCAATGCGACTGCTCCAGCGACTAAAGGGCATGCCAATGATGTACCACTTAAATTAGTATATGCAGATGTACTGTTAGGACTAATACATGAAGTGGAAACACCTCGAGCACAAACTTCCGGTTTTATTCTTCCGTCAAAGGTTGGGCCATGAGAACTGAAGCTGGCAATTTGCCCGTTTTCCCGTACTGCTCCAACTGCAATAACAGAATCCGCATCTGCAGGAGCGATAATATAATTCCAATCATCATTACCTTCATTGCCTGCCGCTGTAACACAGATCAAACCTAGTCCTGCAGCAATATCAATTGCATTTGTGGTTACAGCTGTATTCCCATCCATATCCCCATAAGTATACCAATCTAAATACCCTAAACTTGTAGAAACAATATCTGCACCATTTGCTTCACCCCATTCTAAACCTGCGACATAATTATCTTCTTCAAGTTGAACTTCCTGAGTTACATCTTCCGTTTTGGCTAAAAGAAATTCTGCATCAAATGCTACACCAATTAAATCTCCCGGTGCATTAGCTGCAATTGTTGATAAAACCGCAGTCCCATGGTAGTCTTGATTTTGATCTATCTCAGTAGATGTCTCATTCGCTGTCTCATTATCATCATTGATCACATCCCACTGAGAAATCACATTAATATTTTCCAAAGCAGTATGAGTCAGATTAAATCCTGTATCCATAACTAATATACGAACACCTACCCCAGTATAACCTGCATTATGCAACTCATGGACATTTATTTGTTCAATCTGTGATTGGGCGTATCCATAATCTAACTCACGAAAATTATTATTTATCTGTTTGGAATGTTCATAACTTAGCTTCTTGTATCCAATCACTGGCTCAATTTTTTTTACAAATGGCATTGCTATAATTTTTTTAAAATCAGTTTTTTCGCATAAGACGGATATAGCATTAAGCCATCTACTCTCATTTTCAATTTTGAGTCCTAGTCTTAAAATTTCTTCTTTATAGGCAGATGTTAGATTTAAATCGTACCAGAGATTCATCGATTGAACTCCACTAATAGCCCTACGATGAAATGATTTTGCAGATATTTGAGTCATTTCAGATTCGGACTTATCCTTGAAGTATATCCAAATACGATAAACATCTCCACGGACTCCTAATCCAATTTTATCATAGTCTACTTTTTCTGAAAAAACTAAAGTTATTGATAAACAAAAGAGTAATATTTTCATTTATTGAATACCAAGTATTTTATTGACCAATAATAAGATATCAACAATATCAATTTGATTATCATTATTTAAATCACAAAAGGTTAGTTGATATGCTGTGGCATTCATATTATTTAAAATTAAATCTGCTACACCAAATACGTCAAAAATATCTACAGAATTATCTGCATTAAAGTCACCAAATTTGTAACTAGAAATTCCTAAAACACGGAAATTATCAATCGTAAATCCGTCCCCTTCTACATAATTATCACTGGTTTGCATAAATCGAAAACCAAATATTCTGGCATTACCTAATTGATTTAAATCTATACTCTCTGTGACCCAATCTTCTTGAGTACCATCATAGCCAGGTTCTCCTTCTGGCTGTGCTGACTGCCCACTCCCAAATTCAGTAAAGATGCCTTCCAGACTTACCCAGCCTTCCCCTTCAATGTCAGCTTGAAATTGAACAAAATCCCAATTGGATTCTATCTCCCATTTCGCAGTGTATTCTACAATTGCTAATGGGAAAAAATTTAAATCTAAATCCGTTTCAAATTCAGCAACAGACTCCTGAGCTTCATCATAATCGCCGTTAGGGCTATCTGATAGTGCATAATTTCCATCAAGTGCATCACCAGTTAGACCCCAATCGCCAGTAACGTACCAATTATTAATACCATTTTCAAAACCATCAAAAAAAATGGTTTCTAAATCACCTATCATGAATGAGATTGTATCTATCCTGCTAAAACTCGATTCACTAATAATGGAAAGAATCAAGCCTATATCAGAGCCGTTTTGAATGCCATCATCAATAGAGAATTCAGTAAAGAACTGCACTGTATTCCGGGCATTCAGGTTATTAAAGGTGAAAGAAGAATCACTAATAATAGTCATGTTATTGAATGGCAAGAGTTCAATTTGGAATTCTTCAGATAAATCTGTTAGTCCACGGTTTTGAATTAAAATTTCAATACCTATTTGATCACCGGGATTTAATACATCTGCAGTTAATTCATATTCATACATAATCAAATCAGGTCCAGCAACAAGAGCAAAAGTTTTATTCGCGTGTAATTGTTCTTCACATAATGGAAGAACATCACTTTCTGAAGGCCAAAATCCTTGAGATTGTGAACCTACTTCAGGAGTAAAAGCAACTATTTCTTGATCACCGTATGACCAATCAACAGCATCGCCATTTACTGTATATCCAATGGTTTCATAACCAGTTCCAGATTGATAACCATTAAACCTAGACATTTCTTCTCCAATCTCCCTGTGAGTGGATAGATCAGGTTCATCGGGTAATGAAGCATCACCAAAAGCATGTATATATACATTAGAAAAAGTGTGATAATGAAGTACATTCATGAACTCTCTATCATCCATAAAATCCCTTACGGCTTGTGTCTCCGGTTCAGAAAAGGCAGAAGTCCCTCGATATGTTGCAGAACAAGGATTTGGTGAAGAACCTGTATCATTTGATCCCCATCCATAACCATAATTTCTGTTCAAGTCTACCCCTCGTTCAGTATAATCGCCGCAGTTCGTATCTTGCCGGTTTTTTCGATGCATTCCACCGCCATCAGGTTGAATGGATTCATTAAACACATACCCATCTGGATTCACTACCGGAATGAACCACAACTCCCTCTCATTGACAAGGTAAGTTAATTCCTGATCATTTCCATATTCTTCAGCCAATGATTGAACAAAATAAAATAAATTCATCATGCCTAATGGCTCACGGGAATGTGTTAAAGATGTATATAAAACTTCAGGCTCATTTTCATCTTCATTTGGATTATCTGAAACTTTAAATGCCCAAATATCCCTGCCTTCTACCGACTCACCAATAATTAATCTTGGTGATATAATTCCTGGATATGCTTCTTGTAGTTCATCAAATCTATCATTTAATTCACCCCAAGTATAATTCCCCATCATTGATCCTAATGGAAATTCGCGTTGCGACGCAGGTTGATTTCTTTCTAAGTAATATGATGTCAGATCGGGAATTAAAATCTCCGGGTCTAACCCTAAAGACATAAGTTCAATAGTTTGTTCTTCCCTTGCAGTTAGATCAATATAAATTCCTTTTTTACCTGATATATGTTCTAAAGGGATTCCTACTTTAGAGATTAACTCTAATCTTTCGTTTGAAGGGTTGAAAACTCGTATAGACTGATAAATATCTGATGCAATAGAAAATTGAGAAAGAAATAATAATCTAAAAGATAATCTTACTATAATATTCATAAGAACTAAATGTTATTTTTAATCCATTCTGTAGTGATTGATTTTGGACGAGTTATGGGAATACCTAGTGCACGTTCCCAAACCATCTGCGCAATCATACCCATCGATCTTGAAATACTGAAAAGGACTGTATAATAATTGAATTCTTTGAGTCCATAGTATTGCAATAATGCCCCTGAAGCAGCATCCACATTTGGCCATGGGTTTTTTGCTTTACCATGAGATTGAAGAACATCAGGGACTACTTCAAATAAACGATCAACGATTGAGAAAACCTCATCATCCTTAATATGTTTTTGACCAAAATTGATGAATGCTGTGAATCTTGGATCAGGACAACGCAGAACAGCATGACCATAGCCAGGAATGACTCGCCCCTTATTTAATCGGTTCCAACAATACTCTTTTAATTCTTCAATAGAAGGCACACCATTGAATTCATCTCGTATTCCTAATACAAATTTTAGACATTCCTGATTCGCCAACCCATGAAGTGGACCTGCCAATCCATTTAGACCTGCACAGACTGAGTAATAAGGATCAGAAAGCGCTGATGCAACTGTATGGGCTGCGAAGGCACTTACATTCCCACCTTCATGGTCGCAGTGTAACATGAAGTATAGTTGCATTAGTTTGTGGAAGTTACCTGACTCATCAGGTAGTCCAATCATATGAACAAAATTCCCTGCCCAGTCTAAATTAATATCTGGTTGTATTCGGTCACCCTTCTTAAATCTCATTCTATAAATACCTGCACCCAAGTTTGGGAGTTTTGCCAAAAGACGAATTCCATCATCAAGAATCGCTTCCCAAAATTCAGACTTTCCCATACCATTATCATATCGTTCGCGAAAAACACTTTGGCCCTGCATAGCTAAAATTCCCGTGTTAAACATTGTCATTGGATGAGAATCATCTGGCATGGCATCCAATACATCCCAAACATAACCGGGAACATCTAGGTGCTTTGAAAATTCATTTTTTAAATCAGCTAATTCTTCATCACTAGGCAATTCACCTGCTATTAATAAATAGAAAACTTCTTCTGGGGAAATATGAGTTATATCGAGCAATGGAGTTCCACGTATGATAAGACCCTTGTCTGCAGAAACAGAAGATGTATCACATACAAAAGCTTTAATCCCCCTCAAACCAGAATAAGCCTGAGCCACAGTCACATCACTGATTTTTTCATTCCCCTTTTCAGTAATTAATTCATTAATATTATTCTGCACCTGTGGAATTTGTTGTCGTAATCTTTCTTTAAGTAAACTCATATGTTTATACCTCAAATAAATATTGATTAGAATTTAATCATTCCATATTATCCAAAAAATGAATCACATCATCAAAAGACTCAGCAACCGCGTCGGCTTCCTTTACAACAGAGTCTCTTTTAATATTCTCTATATATGCTAAGAATGAAACTTGAGAACCTAATTTTTTCATTTCAGCATCTGTATTACCATCTCCTACTACTACAAGTGGCATAGATAGTTTCATTTGTTTTACCTGCTCTAATTTCCCATTTGAACGAGAAAATGGGATGGAACGATCTACTCCTAAAATATTTCCTGACTCGTCAAATAAAAATTCATTAGCAAATATATGATCTTCAAGAATATTGAATGGCTTTAATGCTTGAGTAATAATTTGTTTAAAACCACCGGAAAATATAAAAATTTGATTTGCATTTTTTTTCATCCAAGCACTGTATTTTATGAAACTTGATGAAATATAATTTTGAATGATAGAGCAAACTCTATCAACATCACTTTGATGAATATTCAGCAAAGAAAAACGTTTATTTAAGGAATCCTGGAAGGTAATCTCTCCAGCCATTCCTGCTTTCGTTAAAGAAATAACTTTTTTTAATTTTTTTTCTTTTTCAGGATCATCCATTAAGGATATCTCGGCTAGGAGATCAAGAGATTCAATAGAGACAATCGTACTGTCAAAATCTAAAATCAGTACCCAGGGAAGCGAACTCATCTTAAATCAAAATAACTTTCTGGCAGATTCTAAATCCTCAATAAAATCTATTTCGAGACAAGGAAATTTGGAAATATTTTCATAATGTACATCGATCTTATCGAGTAAAGGCTGAATCCCCGCTTCGAAATAATCATTCACACCTCCGGCGTCAATCAAGTTTTGTAAAGATTTACAGAAATATTTATTAAACGATTTTGAAAATTTTGCTACCCCAATAAATTCGCCTAAACA
This sequence comes from uncultured Fidelibacterota bacterium, assembly GCA_913040915.1. Classification (GTDB taxonomy): domain Bacteria; phylum Fidelibacterota; class Marinisomatia; order Marinisomatales; family UBA1611; genus CAXFCD01. The sequence continues at coordinate 12,759 of CAJWHW010000005.1, forward strand.
ATGGGTTTCGATTAAATCCTTTCCTATTGCAACAATCTTATTTTCACCACCATCAATAACCTTTACTTCCTCCCTCCCGCAAGATTTAGCATCCACCGCCAGTGCTGTTTCATATTTGGAGTTTACGGTCTGCTCAAGTAATTCTTTGGGATAAACCACATCCGCATTCATCAGAACGTGTGCTTCTGATCTTAAAATATCCCGTCCAAGATAGACAGAATAAGCTGTGTTGGTTTCAAAATAATGATGGTTCGTTAAAAAATTGAATTTCATTTTTGGGAAACTTGATATCACGTGTTCTGTAAGCATTTCTCGATGGTATCCTACAACCATTGTAACATCCTTAATTCCCAAACTACTCAATGCTTCTAATTGATAATGAATTATCGGCTTTCCTCCAACATCGAGAAGACATTTAGGAATATTATATGTATAAGGATAAAGCCGACGGGATACACCAGCAGCTAATATATATGCTTTCATATTAGGCCAAAATTATGGGTATCAACATGCTGCACCAATTGGAATTCCTATCTCATTTAAATATTGAATTAAGCGATTTGTTGCATTACCATCGGATGAACCAAGAAATTTATCTTTGGCAAAACTCCTTTCTTTTTCCAAACGTTCAGGATCCCTTAAAGATTCTTGGCATATTTGCCATAAATTTTCTGGTTTATCACAAATTTCAGTAAAATTAATCTGAGACATTCTAGAAGTATCTAATCTTTTTTCTAATAATTTAGGAAATAATTTATACTTTAAGCGGAGTGAGTAATAATCAGTTTGAATAATAGGACGATTGAGATGCAAAAATTCAAATAATGTAGATGAATAATCTGAAATGAGTACATCTGCCTCTTCAAATAATGGCAAAATAGAATATTGTTCAAATGGAACTATTTGGATATTGGGCAAAGAATTAATGGTCTGGGCTAATTGTTCTCTTATTCGAGCATAATAATTGTGAGTCCAATAAAAGTGATGCAGTTTTATTTTTATATTTACATTTTTGTAATCCGATAAAAATGGAATTGTTTTCTGCAGTGATGATGGGAAAAATGTAGGTGCATAGAGTAAGGTATCGTAATCATTGGATTTATGATGATCAAGTTTCAATAGATCAAGTTTTGTAAAACCTGTTGCTACGGCTTCAAATCCTTTTTCAGATAATTCCGATGCCCTTTCTTTAGATTCCACACAAATCAAATCCATTTCCTTCGATAAATCTGTGTAATAAGATTGCTTTAAACCTATACCATGGTAAACCATGATGCAAAAAGAACTTTTATTTCTTATTGCAGAAAGAGACGATTTATTGCCAAAAAATATAAGGTCAAAGTTCATCTCCTTTAAAATTCGACGCCGCTGAGGTTCAAAATTTGCATCAATGCCTTCTAAGGATAAACGATTACATTCTTGTTTAAATATTTTTTTTTCAAGTTTTGAAACTGATTCATTTAATGATAAAAAAATTTCATGTTTACCCTGTTGAATAAACCATCTAACGATTGGTTCAAATTGTGGTAAATAATATAAATAGTCGTGTTCAAATAGAATTTTCATTCCGTTACTATTTTTCTAATTTTTCTTTTTTTTAGCCAGTTGGGAGATTTTTGCCTCATATCTACCAATTCATTTTTTTCAAGTATAGTTTGAATAGTTTCAATTATACGGTATGAAGATTTACCATCTTCATAGGGATGTAAATCATCCAAATATTCTTTTCGATTCATTTTAAACTCATCAGGGTCATTCAAAGAACGTGTAATTGCTCCTAGAAGATCTTCTGGCGAGTAAATATTTATTCCTTTATCTAATCGCGTTGTTGCATTAAAGGTTATGATTGGTCGGTCAAAAATTAAAAATTCATAAACTACTGATGATGTATCACTAATTAGAATATCTGCTGCTGGCATCCAGGGTAAAATATCATGTCCTTCAATGATTGTAGTATGATTGCGTAGCGCTGAAAAAAGTTCAACAGTCTCCCATTTTTCTAAATCATGAAATTTGATTACCCATTGCCAATTAACGTTTATTTGCTGAAGAGCAGATAGCATTGCAGGTGCTGAAGTATATTTAGGTGAAAATGTTGGTGCATATAAAATAACCGGTTTCTCTGAATCTAATCCTAGCTTTGTTTTTGCTTTTTCAATTGGTATAGAATTGTCCACAGTATCCAATTTAGGCCAACCAGTTTCCTTTACTAAAAATGATTGATGTTTCTTTTGAAGCATTTTGAATTTATCAGTCATCACAGGCCCGGCTGTACAATATAGATCAAAAAACCCAGTTATATCATAATGTCCTTTTTTTTCTTCACCCAGGCCATGGAATATTTGCACCTTCAATCCGGGCCAAAAATCAGGAACCACATTACCAGGAACTATCACAGCATCAGGATTATAGTTTCTTACTTCATTTGAAGATGAAAGAATATTTCCAGTAAGATTTGCTGTAGAGGCGGAGCCTGCTTTATACCAAGCTATGTCTACATTTGTATTATTGCAGGCAATTTGGAGTGGTTTTAAAATTGCAATAGAATATAGTTTTGTTATGAAAAAAAGAAATTTCAATGCTTACCGTTGTTGAAGTCTGCCAAGGATTACATCTCTGACTCGTTCAGATGCTTTCCCATCTAATTTATACAACATTTTATGTTGGTATTCTTTCATAGCATCCATTTTTTTATGATTTTTATTTATAGCTGTGGTTAATACATATGGTAAATCTTTTGCCCTATGCATCTCAACACAAAAATCAGCTAAATCATTATTCATTTCCTTGCTCAATCTTTTACGGAATAATCTATAGCGAAATAATTTATGTGATAATTTGAGTTTGTAAAAACGATTCACGATGACTGGTTTATTTAATGCTATCATTTCAAAAATGGTGCTGGAAGCTTCTGTTAACAATAAATCAGAAATTTTATAATAAGGTGTAATATTATATTCATTTGGGCCTAACAATTTGATATGGTCAAATTTTTCAGCCAATTTATATATCAATTCCCGCTGAGGTTTTAAGTTGTATTGGGAGAATTCATCCAAAAAATAAGTCCACATGTGTGGTTTTAAAATCACATTATAATCTTGTGTATAATCACCAAATCTCATTCCGAATCGTTCGATTGAACTGGGATAAAATGTAGGGGCGAATAAAATGGTTTTTTTCGAAGAATCTAATCCTAATGATTTTTTCAAAGCTTGAAATTTATTATCGGTTCTTTGAAATAGCGGATCAAGTTTCGTAAAACCAGTTAAAGCTAAATCCGTTTTTATACCCTTTTGACGAAGCTGTTCTATTCGGTATTCACCTTCAACAAAACGAATATCCAGACGTTTTTTATTATCTTTCCAATAAGACGGCTTTACTCCAATCCCATGATAAATCATACCTACTAAAGTAGAATCAGGTACAAATTTACTTATCTCATAACGTGACCAACCGCAAATAAAGATATCAGGCGAAAGTGCTTTTATTTTTAATGCTCGAGTTTCTTCAGAATCTGCAAGAATTAATTCACCGGGTTTATTTTTTAAAATCGAGACGCATAATTCTAATTCTTGGGGTTTATTATGCGATGCGGTTGAAAAATATAGTTTGAACCTTTCGTCCTTACAAAGTAAATCAATTACAGGATCAAACTGTGGTAAATGATAAAGATGAAAACTATCAAAAACGATTTTATATGGATTGGCCACGCTTAATCAATTACCATATTTTCATATAATTGTTGATATAATCCACCTTCCCTAAGCAAGGATTCATGTGTCCCTTCCTCTATAACTTGTCCTTCATTTAAAACAATAATTTTATCCGCACGTTTGATAGTAGATAAACGATGAGCTATAACTAATGTCGTTCTCTCCTTCATTAAATTTTCTAGGGCTGCCTGAACTTTTCTTTCTGATTCAGTATCTAGAGATGATGTTGCCTCATCTAATATTAGGATTGGCGGATTTCTTAATATGGCTCTTGCTATCGCCAATCTTTGTCGCTGCCCACCAGATAATCTAATGCCTTTTTCTCCAATCACTGTTTTAAAACCATCAGGTTGTTCACAAATAAAGTCATATGCATTGGCTGCTTTGGCAGCTGCCACCAATTCTTGTTCTGAAACATTTTCTAATCCATAAGAAATATTGAATGCAATAGTTTGGTCAAATAAAATTGTTTCCTGGGTGACAATACCCATTTTATTTCTTAGCGAATTCAAGGTAACACTTCGAATATCATTACCATCAATCTCAATTGAGCCGGACTGGATATCATAGAATCGTGGAATTAAATCTGCGATAGTAGACTTTCCAGCCCCACTGGGCCCAACGAGAGCAACAATCTTTCCCTTAGGAATAGTAAAAGAAACATCACAAAGAACTTTATCACCAGAATCGTAATAAAACCCTATTTTATTAAGTTCAATTTGTGAATCAAAATTTTCTAACTTGATTGCATTTTCTTTATTTGAGATATCCGGTTGGGTATCTAAAATATTAAAAACTCGCTCTGCTGAAGCAATACCCTTTTGGAGATTCACACCTACATTAGATAGAAGTCTAACAGGCCCTAAAACACTGAACATTATCAATATAAATCGAATAAAATCTTCCGAACTCATTGTACCATTTACTAAAACATCCATTCCACCAATCCATAAAAGTGAAACACCGATAATAGAACCAATAGTTTCAGTAATGGGGGTAGTAGTTAATCTCAGTCTTGCCTGTCGAAATATCAAATGATAATATCGATCCTGTTCCTTTTTGAATCTGTTTCTTTCAAAATCTTCAGTGCCAAATGCTTTCACAACACGGATTGAATTAAGAATTTCTGTTATAATGCCCATGATACCTGCAATTTGCTGGGCTGTCCTTTTTGCTTTCCTTCGAATACTTCTGCCTATCCAAAAAATGATAGACGTAGTTAATGGTACAATTATAAGAGCAATCGTAGCTAATTTTATATTTATGATGAACAGGATTATAATGAACACCAAAATATTAATGGGCTCCACGAATACTCTATGAAAACTTGTCCCAAGCGCTACCCGCATGTTAGAGACATCTGTTACCACAATTGATGTGAGTTCTCCGCTCCGTGCTTTATCAAAAAAAGATAAAGATAAATTATGGAAGTGATAATAAAGCTTATTTCTTATTTTAGTGATAAGATTGAACTGAATATAAGTAAGACAAATATTTTTCAAGTATAGAAATACATTTTTTATTAAGAAAACAATTAAAATAGTAAAACACAAAACCTTTAAAGTCTCTCTAGGAGATTCTCTTAAAATGATTTCATTTGTCCAATATTTCAATTGATCATTTAAACTGGAAATATTTACTGTTAAAGTTTCGTGATCACTAATCAATTGATCGAAATCAGTTAAAATATTATTTATTAGAGATGCAGTTAGCCATATGGATAAGCTATTAAAAATAACATAGATCAAAGCAGCAATAGTTGAAACTAGCAGCAGGAGCCAATATGGCAAAATGAGTTTTCCCAAACGGGAATAAATATTTTGAGTCATCATCTGAAGTTAACCTGAGTAAACCATTTTTTGGTGCGGAATTTCTGCTTCCATAAATCTATCTCCTACTTGGGAAAATCCTAGCTTACCATAAAATTCAATTACAGATTCCTGAGCATTCAAATAAATTATTTTCTCATTTTTCAATATTTCTAGAGTAAATAAAACCAATGACTTACCTACCCCAAGGTTCCGATATTCATTTAAAACAGCAAACCTCTCTAACTTAATACCAAGATCTGTTTTACGCCATCTAGCAGTTCCGACAGGCCTTTCTTTAAATATTGCCAAAATATGAGTTGCATCAATTTGACTATCATCTTCTTCTATTTCAATGGGTATGTTTTGTCCTAAAACAAAAACCTGCCTTCTAATGAAGAGACAGGTTTGATGATCTTTTTCAGATTCAACAATTATAATCTTGATATCCACATATAAAATTTCGCTTTTTCTCTGCATCTATTCACGAAAAAAGATTATATCTTAATTTTGTTAAATTGAACCATGATTTATGCAGGTATCTATATCCATATCCCTTTTTGCGCCATAAAATGTATGTATTGTGATTTCTACTCCATAGCAGATGGTGAAGACAATATTCCTCAATTTGTTGATGCAGTTTCTTGGGAAATTAAAAACTGTTTAATAGATGTATCTGATTGGGAATTTGATACAATCTTTATAGGTGGCGGGACACCAAGTCTATTAAAAACAAGTCATATAGAAAATATCCTATCCTGTTTAAATAAAAAATTTGACCTTTCAAATGTAAAAGAATTCACAATAGAAGCAAATCCGGGAGAAATAACAAAAGACAAGTTAAAGGACTTCCGACAAATGGGAATCAATCGGTTATCCATTGGTGTACAATCGTTGGAGCCAGACTTATTGAAATTTTTAACACGAATACATTCAGTAGACCAAATATTTGAGACATATGAATTTGCTAGATCTGCAGGATTCAATAATGTCAATTGTGACTTAATTTATTCCATCCCTGGTCAAACTTGGGATATTTGGCAACGAGATCTTAATCAAATCATTGAATTAGAACCGAACCATATTTCTGCTTACACACTTACTTTAGAAAAAGGAACAGATCTTTTCAAATTAGTAAAAAATAAAAAAGTTACCATGCCAAAAGATGGGCAAACAGGCGATTGGATTTTACAAACACATGACATTTTAAAAAATGCAGGGTATCCCGCATATGAGATTTCCAATTTTTCAAAACCGGAATTTAAATGTATGCATAATCTTCATTATTGGCGCATTCAACCCTACTTAGCGTTTGGTCCTTCAGCGCACGGATTTGATGGACAAAATCGATGGAACAATTCAAGATCGTTAGATAATTATTTCAAACAAATTGAATCTGAAAAATCTCCAATCTCTATGATAGAAATATTAAGTGAAAAAGATAAATTAAATGAAATGATCGGTTTTGGACTTCGTTTGAAAGAAGGGATTAATTATTCAAAAATTCCGGAGATTTTTTTAGATACTTTTAATCAAAATTTAGAAATTGCTCAACAAAAATGGAGTGGTTGTTTTATCTTAAAAGAAAAATCAATTTCACTAACTACCAAAGGCATGGCGTACTGTGATGGGATTGGAGTGGATCTAATGATGGATTAGGGATTTTTAGGCAGAAGATTGTGTATTTGAGTTCTATCTAACTCCCCAACACCTAATCACTTTTAAACTTAGAAACACTAGTATGTGAAGTGTTTTATCTTCTCTCCTTCATCACCAATTCGCATCATCGCTTCAATACCCATTTCTAAATGAAGGTCCACGTATTGATGAGTGACTTCTTTATCCGATTCTTCTGTCTTTACCCCTTCCGGTGTCATGGGTGTATCAGAAACTAATAATAAAGCACCTCTGTTAATGCCATTGGCAAACCCTGTAATGAAAACAGTGGCAGTCTCCATATCAATTCCAATTGCACGCACTTTTCGAAGATATGCTTTGAATTCATTATCATGTTCCCACACACGACGATTAGTTGTATATATCACACCGGTACGATATTCCATTTCATGTTCAAATAATACTTGGGACACATGTTTGTGAAGTTTAAATGAAGGCATCGCGGGCACTTCTTTGGGAAAATAATCATCACTTGTACCCTCTCCACGGATGGCTGCAATGGGTAAAATAAAATGACCCAACTCTGTAGATTGTTTTAACCCTCCACATTTCCCAAGGAATAAAACACCCTTTGGAGAGATACTAGATATTAAATCCATAATTGTGGCTGCATTGGCACTGCCCATTCCATAATTGATAATAGATAACCCCTCGTTATTCGTGGCTGATGTCATAGCACCACTTTTGCCTTTCACATACACATCAAATTTTTCCGCAAACTTGTCTACGTAGTTTTGAAAATTGGTAATGAGAATCCAATCACCAAAATCATCTGGATCTGTGCCCGTATAACGGCGGAGCCAATTTCTTGTGATTTTTTCTTTATTCATCATTTATCTAAGATTAACGAAACAGGGCAATGGTCGGAACCAAAAATATCAGAATGAATATCCGCATCAATACAAAATTTTACCATATCTTCATTCACAAAAAAGTAATCAATCCGCCAACCTACGTTTCGTTCTCTTGCACCAAAACGGTACGTCCACCAAGAATATCGTTCTCCTTCTTCATGAAATAATCGAAATGTATCTACCCACCCTTCTTCTACATATCGGTCTAATTTTTCACGTTCGATGGGCATAAAACCAGATGTATTTATATTATCTTTTGGCCTGGCCAAATCTATGGGCTGGTGAGCTGTATTCCAATCCCCTGCAACAATAACATTATTTCCAGATTCAACCTGCTCATTGATTATTGGAAGTAAATCATCATAAAAATCTAATTTATATTTCAGACGTATATCATCTTTTTGCCCATTTGGGAAATAAATATTATAGATGAGAAAATTCTCATGCTCTGTCAATAGAACACGGCCTTCATCGTCATATTTTTGGATTCCCAATCCTTCTTGAACATAGAGCGGTTCTTCTCTACAGAAGGTTGCGACACCACTGTAACCTCTGCGTACACCAGAATGCCAATATGCATAATACCCATGGTCTTCTAAAATCTCCTTTGATAACTGATCAACATGTGCCTTTGTTTCTTGAATACATAAGATATCAGGCTGTTCATGATCTAAATAATCTAAAAACCCTTTTTTTACCGCTGCCCTAATGCCATTTACATTCCAAGAGATAAGTTTCATGATTTTTTCCTAAAATTTAGTGATGAGTTTAATCCCACTTTTGATAGATCGCCAAATAGGGTAAATATGACTTAAATTTAGGTGAGTAGAATAGAATGTTTTAATTTCATGCACCAATTTTCTGGAAAAAATGTCTCAAAAACGTAAAGGAATTTCTAAACCTCGGCATAAGCCATTTTTCCAAGAATACAACTTCGAAATTACTGTTTTATTGTTAATTAGTCTGGGCATTTTTCTATTAGTAGAGGAAATGGAGATTAAACATTATATCTATGTAATTATTAGAAGTATTTTATTCTCAATTGGAGATTTCATAAAAACTCTCCGAGACGGAACAATTTTTTTAATTGATAAGTTTGAAGTTTCGGATATAGTGGGCATTTCACTAATTATTTTTGCTCTCTTTCTTATTGCCAATCGCTGGCGGGAAAGAATGATTGAACGTTACTCTATTTTAAAAAAATGTCCTAAATGTTCCAGCGAATTAAAAAGGATCCGTAGGGAATTAAAACATAAAATAACCGGCTTTATTTATTTTGTTAATGTGAAAAATTATCACTGTAAAGAATGTGATTATAATGGCATAAAAATGATGAAAAATTAAAAAGGGAAAAAAATGGAATTAAAAAAACAGATTATTCAGGATATTCAGTCAAATCCAATCATACTTTATTTAAAAGGGACTAAAGAAATGCCAGTTTGTGGATTCTCAAATCAAGTAGTGCAAATATTAAACCATTATGGAGTAGAGTACAAAGATATTAATGTATTGGAAGACCCCATGATTCGGATAAAATTAAGTGAACATTCCAACTGGCCAACCATTCCCCAATTATTTGTGAATGGTGAACTAGTTGGTGGAGCAGATATTGCAATGGAGTTACATCAAAACGGTCAACTATTAGATATCCTTGATAAGGTAAATTCTAACGGGTAAATCAAATAAAAAAGATTGGTGTAGCTTATCTACTTTAAATAAATTTTTCCCCAATTTTATTAATGAATCATCACTTTTTGGCCCGTTCGTCTAGTGGTTAGGACTCCAGGTTTTCATCCTGGCAACAGGAGTTCGATTCTCCTACGGGCTACAACTGAAACCCCGCAATTGCGGGGTTTTTTTAATCCAATCTAATTTGGCTCATGTATATTGAACTGCACCCAACTTTAGTACATTTTCCAATTGCTTTTATCACATTAGCATATTTTTTCCAATGGGTTATTGTAATAAAACCAGGTTGGGTTCCAAAACATTTAAATTTATGGGTTTTAATCCCTGCTGCTCTATCCACTCTTCCTGCTGTTTTATCCGGTGAAAACGCCAAAGAATCTCTTAGTGACATTTGTCAGGAAGCACATGAAACATTAAAAAATCATGAGCTCTTTGCTAATATAACTACATGGGGAATTATTCTTTTAACCTTGGTATGGGTTTATATAACAATTAAAGGGAAAGCTGATGCCAAAGTTCAGCAACTTCTAACAGCATTTTTAACACTAGTATTTATAAGTGCTTGCATTACAGGCTACTTAGGTGGAGAATTAGTTCATAAATGGAATGTGAATTAATTTTTAATTTTTAAACCAATAATTTAATTTGAAATATAAAGCATTTGCATTTTCTGATGCCCACACTTTATCTATAGGAGAATAATATCGATTATCATTTAGATTATATACTAAAAAAATTGTACTTCCAGAACGATATTCCCAGCGTAAAACAAAAGTGCCCACCGTATTCTTCAAAATAAAATCAGGATTATTAGAATCATCTAGATAGTCATAGGATTCAAGGTCCATAGTCTCCGGTGCTAAAAGTCGATAGTAATTTTCATATTTCATTTCTGCAAGAAATGGTTGTACAAAACATTGAAGACTAAGGTTTGGTGAAAAAGTCCAATTAAGGCGCAAAGTAACGTCCCTTTTCATGAGTATAGAGTTGGCATAAATCCTGGCAGTATCATCCAAAGTCTCCACAATATCAACCCATTGCATATATGTAGGAATACGGTCTTGCTTTGCTTTTATTTCAATATTTAGAGGCTCAATTGGTTTTATAACTACACCTAAATTTATTCCATGACCCCGTCCTCTATTTTTACCGTACCCAACTCCAATATTTGCTTCAAAAACCACTTTTTTTCGGCGGTCAGAGCTGATAACTGGACCTGCAAATCCCAAAAGTTCTGTTTTGTAAGCCCATGCATTATCAACCCTGAAAATATCATTATCATTGTAAGCAGGTAAAAATACTTTACTAAAAAATCCAACTCTCCAATAATTACTGAATAAATTTTCTTGTACAATATCTAATCCTTTTTGCAGTACCAAACCATCACCCCGCCATTCCTGCTTGTATTTAAACTCTATTTTATTATTTATGAAGTTTCCCCAAGGTTCCTGCTTTCTTAACTCAACTTTACCACCAATCCAGTTTATATCGTTACGGCGTAAATAGCCTAGATCATTCACATCAAACTTATCACCATAATTACCATACCAGAAATTAGCGCTCCACCATAATGGATCAATGTAACCAAGGTTAAAACGGATTGCATTACCAGTTATGTTATCAACATTAGAGCGAACCATTTGACCATTTGTAAATAATTTATTATCTAGTAAACCTAGATTCCAGTCTAATCCCGTAACTGTTGCACCGGGATTACTTTTACGTTGAACATTTGTAACCATTAAACCTATTCTGGAAATGTTATTGATCACTGGTAATTCAAAGCGGCCAATTGTATAGTTTGTCTTTGGCTCAATTACTATTTTTTGGTTTTTCTGAGCATCTGTCGAATCAGCTATCAATATGCCTATTTCTTCTGAAGTAATTGCACCAATTAATCCATAATTCACACCAGATGCTGTATTCCCAATAATTTTAGTGGCCCCTAAAATTGTTGTATAATCAGGTACATTTTCTAGTTCACCTTCTTCTGGGAAATAATATCCTGGAGTTTTGCCAATCCGCCTTGAATGAAAAAGAGATAGTCGTTGACTGAAAAACTTGGATCCTTCCGAAAAGAATGGTCTTTTTTCTTCATAAAATGTTTCAAAAGCTGTAAGATTTAAAACTGAAGGATCTGCTTCTACCTGGCCAAAATCTGGATTGAAAGTCATTTTCATTATTGAATTTGGTGTGAGTCTATATCTTAAATCGAGACCCATATCAATAAGTGTTTCAGAAGTACGTCCGAGTAAAGTATATGGGATTATCTCTAGCTGTTTTGGGTTAGGTATATCTTTTAAACCTAAAAGCACACCAAGTGGAAATACACTTCCACGAACTGCTTTAGTACGTCCCGGCCACATAAGTGTTTCCTGGATTCGGTGCACACTTCTTAAAAATTCTATTCCCCATACTAAATCTGGTTTATTATCAAATTGGAATATCGCAAAAGGTAGCTTGAATTCTGCTGTCCACCCATCCTCGTTGATTGATACAGCAACATCCCAAACAGCATCCCAACTTGGATCGTAATTTTTATCTCCAGTTACTGCAACATCTATTTTTACTCCAGATGCATTGACAGCAATAAAATAACCATTATAATTGTCATTTCTTGAATCAATGGTAAAACCAACCCAATCAGAATTATTGTTGAATCCATCCATCCAATTATCCCTTCTAGCCAGAGCACGTTTAATCTGTTTTGCTTGGGAATCAAATGATTGAAAAGAAATGTATAGTGAATTATTATCGTATAAAACTCTAGTTGTAGTTATTTCTGAAGGCTGGTCTAGCTCTAATGGATCGATCTGAAAAAATTCATCAACAGGAATCGCAGATTGCCATACAGCATCATCTACTACACCATCAATCAATGGTGGCTCTGTGCATCTGATAGCTGTAGCTGTTTTGAATCTCAAAGAATCTGGATTAAAGTCTTTCAAATAATTTGAGTTACCAAAAGCTGTAGCTATATTAAACAATATGAAAATTATTGATATAATAAAGAGCCTATTTTTATTTGCCATTACAGTAACTCTAGTAGCACTTGATGGGTTATTTGATTTTGAAATCAAATGATTATAATTATTATTTTAATGGGAATGGCCAAACCAATTATAACTCAAATAGATGAAACCGACTCCCATAATTAGAACTCCACTAACCAACTCAGAATTAATATTAAATTGAATTTTGTTCATTTTATTTATAAGAATATTTTTGGTATAATTAAATGTAACTACAATAAAGAATAAAACCAGGCCGATTCCCAAAACATAAATAGATATAAAACGTAAAATGTCACTTATACTAGGAGTTAGTCCAGTCATCATTATAACCGCAAGCGAAGAAGCACAGGGCAGCATTCCAGTTAATAAGCCCACCGTAATTGGATTTCCCACTTTTGTTTCATTGTATTGGCCGTGTTTGTGGCTGCAATCATCAGAATGGATATGTTTTACTTTGTAAAGTGCCCTAACAAATATATAAATGCCAAAGACAAGGATGATAAATGGACCTAACCAATGAGAAATATCATGAATAAAATCACTTGCTAATTCTGTCATAATTATATTAAAAACAATTGCGATCAAACTAAGTACCCCAAAATGGGAAAATAATAAACTTGCTGTTAGTAAAAGAATTTTATTGAAATCCAATTTTCCGCCAATTGTGTAGGCCAGTAGGAATGTTTTACCATGACCTGGCTCCAATGCATGAAGAGAGCCTAAAAGAAATATAGATGTAATAGTTAGGGAGTCTGTCATATCTATCCAAAAAAATAGCCCCATAAATTGAGGCTATTTATAGGTAAAATATTATTTAGAATTATTCATTAAGCACTGCATCAACGATGAGTAAAACATCGTAGAGGTTAACTATGCCATCGAGATTCATATCAGCGTTCTGTACCTGTTCAAATGTAAAACCAACATTACCTACAACGTAATTAACAAGATAGATTACATCAAAAATGCTTATCAAACCATCCAGATTAGTATCACCAAAATCAATATTTAAGGGTGGTACAGAACCAGCTGGGAATACTATACGGTCAATCCAAGCACAATCTTGCCCAGCACTTTGAGCTCCGTCTTTCATATATACCCATCGCAATGTATGCATACCAACAGGTATGTTAATTGTATATTCTGTCCAGTCTGTCTCTCCACCAATAATTATATTGACCGGTTCATCATTAATAAAAAAAGTAAGATAATCATAAATACTACCACTGGCACCTTGCTCCGAAGATGATTTAGCCCAGAATGAAATTTCACCTTCATATAGTATATTCATTTCAATAGCCAGCTCAGAAGTTTCACCATCATTTATATCCCCAGATTGTGCAGAATAACTTCCCGAGTATGCATTGGAACTAATAGACCATTCATTATCTCCACTATGAATCCAATCAAATGCAGTAAAATTTTCTGACTCAAAATCTTCGATTAGCAGACCTAGAGTAATGGGTATAGGGAAGACATTTTCGTAATCCGTCCCTGAAGAACCTATCACCAGACCAACCAGTGCCGTATGACCAATTGGCGCATCGTTGCTGGCAGTCAAATCAACTGTCACGCTGAGATTCCCATTAATTTCCCAAAGGTATGCATTATCACTAGTCACAGTTCCCAATGTGATATTTGGATCACTGGTAGTGGCTATAAATGTTGGATAATTCAAAGGAGCATTACCTAGATTATTAAGGACTAATTGCATCGTTGTAGACTCACCTGGGTCTAGGGTCCCATTACCCATATCCATAAATTCAACTGATAATAAATTGAATTCCGGAGCTTCCACAGGGATATTTGTTTCGTATTCCCAAGTTTCATTCCCATCTGTAACATTCAAAATAAAAGGTATGATTGACCCATTTTCAACGTTCCAACTTACCATAAATTCGAAAGGGCCTATGGTCACCTCTTCGCCTGCTGCAATTGAAGTATGTTCAAGAATAGTATTATTCATATCTACCATATCACCATCATGAGATAAGCTAAAGGTCAAATCTCCTGATGAATCCTGGCCGACATTTTCAAAAGTCACGTATAAATATCCCGTCTCACCAAAATCGAGTATTTGATCTGAACCTCCATTCACAGCAATATCGCCCATAAGCAGATATGCACCGTCTGGGGCAATAACATTTACGGCTGTCTCATAAGGGATTTTATTATATCCGGTAACAACTAAATCTATGCTTCCAGGTACATCTAGAGGTGTATCAAAATTAATTGTTGCTGCCCCTGAACCATCCGTATATGTAGAGCCTAATAATTCACCATCTCTAGATATCGCTACTAATGCACCGCTTTCTCCAGTTTCAATACTAAATTCGGTAGCACCTATAATCATGACACCATTATGTGATGTATTCATATCTGTTGGGGTATCGGTCCGAACAACAACAGACGGATCACCGAAGCAAGTCCAATAATAGGTTTCATTGTATCCTGCACTACCATAACTGTCATTCATTTGTAACATTCCATTAAAAGAGAGCCCCCCAAAAGTACGTTTAATATTATTCTCATAAGATTCAACCAAAATGGCATTCATTTCATCCTGACCTTCCATCGGAGGATTCCATCCCTGATTTACTGTGGACATGAGGGTAGCAACGGCCCCAATTGGTGTCCCATCACTTGCAGTTGCACGCAACCATGTTTCAGCAAAACAGGTACCAATATGGAATTCGCCATTTACGCATGCGACTGACCAAATAAATGGATACATACCTATATTGACTAAACCGTTAACATCTGTTTGATTCATGGGACATCCGTTTCCCCAGGATCCATTGGAACCATGTCCTGTGTAATTAATGATAGAACGGCCTTCATTCAGAGCGGCTTCTCCATCCGCCACAGTTCCACTTGGGTCATAAATCTGGTCTATTTCCATATAAGTATAATTTAATAATTGATCACGTATATTGTTTAAGTGCTCATCATCATATTCACCATCATCTCCAGGACCTTGGTCTGATGCAAACCCGGATCCTTTTTTATACCAGTCTGCCATTGGATCTGGCTCCATTTCATAAGCTATTGTCCTATTAACCATTGTTTCAACATGTATACCTGTTTCTGCAGAAAAACGACCGATAAAAAGTTCAGGATATGCATCATTACCTGAAATAAAAGTTAAGGAATTATCAGAAGGACTATTTGAGCCATTACCATTTGAACGACGTATCGATTCAATTTGAGCAATATCTCCTACAAGCAAAACATATGCGATACCGTCTTCGTAATATTTATCCGCAATGAATTGCTCCATATCAGGAACACCACCAACATTTGCAACATCAACTATTTCTGTTGGGATACCTTTGTAATTTTTCCAATCAATAAATGCTTGCATCTCATCCATGAACTCGCCATGTGAAATAATTAGCATAGGACCATGTTCATCAAGGGGCTCATATCGGTCTGTTGTCTGATAGTTTAAAAAGTGTTCAGAGTATATATTTTCAAATTCCCTTGAACCACCTTTATTTGGTCGACGTGTTAAAGGGTTGATGTTACTGATGCCATTTTCCTTAATAAAAATTTTTATGTATTTAAATACCCTGAGTTTTCTTTGAATAGGATTAAATTGGATTGGTTGAAAAACAATAGATTGACCACGTGTATTTCGCATGACATATGGCTCCCGCAGAAAAACAATTTCATCAGGATAAAATTTATCCGTCTGGTATGCTTTTCCATAGGTATAAAGTATACTGGACGGATCTACATTACGTAGAAGGTTCCCTTTGGAAGAGCTCAAGTCTTCAAAATCTATATCCATATACTCTGACTCTAGAATTGAAATCTCCATATGGGCTAAATCTGGAATTTTAATCGATCTTGCCATTCGAGGTAAATCGGGTGCACCAGCTTCCAAAATAGGGATTCCACCAGGTAATGTAATTTTCTTTTTACCGTTTGGAAGAATCTCTACAAAATATCCACCTAAGTCAAAAGAAACTTCTAACTGGCTATCAGAGATAATATTTACGTTCCATTCCGGTTCAGAAGGTTCAGCATTGCCTACATCTACCCACTCTCTCCCAAAAAGATTACCCAATGCAAATATGCTAATAATATAAATTGTTTCGATTTGTCTCATAATTTGATTATCAATAAAATTTTGTACCCTTAAAACGATTTCTCCAACAATAAAACTCATTGATTCTAGAATTAAACCATACCAGATAAATATACTTCTAATTGGACATAGCAGTCCAATCCTGAATCTTCTTTTCTACTATTTTTAATTCTTGCACTTTTTCTCGTTTTTTTAATCCATTTGCAAATATTTTTAATTTATTTAGCAGCATGTTTTTTACTGATTCGTATTGTTCTTCAGAAAGCGAATTGATCGCCAATATTTTTTCCAAGGATTGAATACGAAATTGTTCAATCCCATCGGGTAGTTTAGACAGTTGATCTGGATGCCCGCCATATTTTTTGATTAACATTTCATCCAAAAATAAAACTGGATATTTCATTGCTATCCGTAGCCATAAATCATAATCTTCGCAAACTTTCAGATCTTCATCAAAAATTCCAATATCATTTAATATAGCTTTATGAAGCAATACCGATGATGGTGATATTCGGCAAATATCTAGACATTTTTCAAAGATATAACCGCCATATTTTTGATGTTTTTTCATTTGATTTACCCTAACACCATTTCGAATCCAAATTTCATTAGTATGGCAAAGTAAAAAATCAGAATTATTTTCTAACGCAATAACCTGCTGTTTTAATTTAGTAGATAACCACTCATCATCTGAATCTAGAAATGCGATCCAATCACCCCTAGCATGTTTGATGCCTGTATTTCTGGCAGAACTAACTCCCCTATTTCTTTGCTTAATCAATTTAATGCTGGGATATTCAGATAGAATAAAATTTTTAGTACCATCAGTTGAGCCATCATCAATAACAATAATTTCTGATGGATGGTGAATTTGGTTTATTACAGAATCAATAGCACGGGACAGGGTATGTTTTCTATTATAAGTTGGAATAAGGACAGAAATATTCATCAGTTACTGGGTATTAATTATTAATCTTTCCCATAATCAAATTAACTAAAGCTAAACCCTGGATAACAATTCCTACAGATTTGAAAAGAGTGAATTCACCATCAACCTACCTTATTGGATATCTTTTTGATATGAGCTTACCTAATTCACTTTGAACTTGATGAAATGCCCAAAATACTTCCCATAATTAAAATAATATACCAAATGGTTATTTTATTTAGGATTTTCTAACTCTCGTTTATAATCTAAAACAATTGACTTGGATAAACGCCTTTTACTATTAGATCACTTATTTGCTGCATCACATAAGGTCGATCTTGTTTGTAAGTTACTCCAAACCATCTAGAACCACTTCTTAAAACATGAACCGATTCTTTACCGTTTTGGATTAAATCGTTTACCACTGTTGGTATCAAAAATTCACTTTTCATTTTACCACCATCCTTTTTCAAAAATTCAATAAAATTTAGTTTAAGGTAGTCAAATAATTTTGGTGTAAAGCCCCATACATTCATAGAAACTGTTTCTGTACCATTTAATTTTATATCCCGATCGGAAGTGATCCCATCGAGACTTTCCCTTAACTCGCTCGTTTCGATAACTGTATCCAATTCACTA
This sequence comes from uncultured Fidelibacterota bacterium, assembly GCA_913040915.1. GTDB lineage: Bacteria > Fidelibacterota > Marinisomatia > Marinisomatales > UBA1611 > CAXFCD01. Next base: position 31,174 of record CAJWHW010000005.1, read on the forward strand.
TTATTTACGGTGCAAAGTCCACGAGTTACACCACCATATTGTGATAAAGTGTTGTTCAATTGAAACCCAACCATAGAAAAATTATCGGCTCCTGAGCGATAGTATTCCGCCACTACATTAAAAGACTCACTACCATAAAAATCATCACCATTGATTGCCACAAAGGGTTCGTTGATTAATTCAGAAGCTGCTAAAATGGCATGACCTGTTCCCCAGGGCTTTTTCCTACCTGCAGGGCATTCAAACCCTTCCGGCAAATCATGAAGATCCTGAAAAGCAAATTCTACTTTTATTTTTCCTGCGTATTTATCTGTGATAACTGCTTTAAACTCTGTTTCAAAATCTCTACGAATAATAAAAACAACTTTGGTAAAGCTTGCCTTAATGGCATCATGTACAGAATAATCTATAATGGTTTCACCATTCGGCCCTACTGTATCCAACTGCTTCAACCCACCATACCTCGAACCCATTCCGGCAGCCATGACAAGAAGAGTCAACTCATTCATTTAAAAACCCTTTATAATTTTATTCAACATTTGAAATTAATGTAAAAACTAAAGAGAAAATTACGCATTCATTATTTGGAATAATGTATTAATATGAATAGAAAGTTGTCGGCCCCAATTTCTGCAATGCAAAAGGAAAATCAAATTGGTAACCCTAAAAGATAAAGAATTTCCAGAATTGTAGTAGCATCGGTAAGGAATGTTAGTACCACATGATCATAATGAGGAAATATCTGGTTTTTTTATAGTTAATATCTAAAACTATTTAATATAATACCTGTCAAATTGCAATTAGAAGAACTGAATAAATGAATCCGAACTAGATAGAAGACTAATTCTTCCTAATCCTACATAGAGAATGCACTAAGTGTATCTATAAGGATTATAGGATATAAGTTTTTAGATTATGATTTGTTTGAATTCGTTGTAAGTATAGAAGGTAAGATCAATAGACTCTTCTAAAATCGGAAGAGATTGCAGTCCCTGACCACCAAAAACAACTTTTATTCCTAAATCATGTGCCAAACTAACGATAGATTTTGTCTGCTTTTCTGTTTTCTGTAGGTTCTTTTTTACAGTTGCCATACAGCATTGCATGTTACAGAGATAAAAAACGATTATATCTATTTGCTTCTTTTTTAGAATGGCTTGTAGGTCTCCTAACTCAGCATGCGACCCGGTATTTAGTACGTTATATCCATAATGTCTTAAAATAATTTCAGACATTACGACCCCAAGATCCGGCAGATTATCCTCAAAATTAATACAGAGTGCAGTTTTACCATTGAATTTACCGTTGGGCTTATTTTGGTTTAAATTTTCTGCTACCCTGGTTATTATCTTCCTACTGATAAATGTTTCAACCTGGGATAAGTAACCTTTTCTCAACGAATTTTCAACGATCATACTCGCTGGTTCAATGACTTCATCACAGATCTCTTCAACTTCGACTCCTTTTAGATAAATCCCATTGATAATCGTACTCACACTAAGATCATCAGATTCAAGGCTTGCATCTGCTAATATTACAGCTAATTCTTTGTAGCTCTTTTTGTTTATCAGGCTGTGAATCTTTTTATGATCCCGATTATTGATACCAAGTTTTGTATTTTTCCCAGCTTTTTCTTGAGCTTTGTAAAAATCACGAATATTTTGCATTGTGAACTTTCTATGACCGCCTGCAGTTTTAGTACAACTTAGTTTATCATTATCTGTCCAGCGTTTTAGGGTAGAGATATTCACACCCAATATTTCTGCAACTGTTTTTGAATTAAGATATCTCATGAATAAATATACTTAAAATGGCCAATAAATTAAACTAGTTAATGAGCGTTATGGGCTTTTTGATATAAAAATTAAATTATCTACTATATAGCATAAACAAAAAAAATTAACTAATGTAAGACTTATTTATTATTTCAGTTTTACTTTGTCGATACAATTAAGACATCAACAGTGATATCATCATAAATCAATTTATCACCTAAATTTTCAAAAAACTTCCCAGAGCGAAATCTCACATCATAAAGTGAACGGTTAAATATGACTTGAGCATTGGCAGTCAGCTTACCATCTGAATCTTTTATTTTTGATATGAAGGATATCGGGTGAGTAATATCTTTAATAGTTAATTGGCCATCAAATTTTAATTGTTCACTTGAAAACTTTTTTTCATCCCCCTGAAATTTTAAATAAGCATTAGGGTATTGGTTTACATCAAAAAAGTCAGGGCTTTTTAAGTGACCATCTAATTTCTGCTTTCCCCTACCCGTAAGATCAGTAGTATTTATAGTTGACATATCTATTTCAATATCACCACTAATCATTCCATTATCATTTATTGCTATTCTACCACTTTTAATGTTAATGGTCCCATAATGTTCTTTGGTAGATACTTCTTTTCCAGTCCAGATTAATTTTGATTCTACGACATTCACAATATAATCTCCGGTACTTAATGGAAAGTGTTTCACAGATTCGGGTGCTGCTTTATTATCTTTTTTCTGGCCACAGCCATTAATTATGAAAGATGAAATTGTTAATAACAGTAATAATTTTTTCTTCATTTTAGGTTTCTCTTAATTAGTATTTTTAGTTAAAAAAATTTATAAAGATTGGTCATTCTGTTGCAAGGGTGTTCACTAAGAATTGTCACCTTATCATTATAATTTCCAAGCCACTCCCAATCAATTTCGTTCCAATACTCTGACCCTGTATATCCTTCTGTCTAATAATCTCTATATGTAAAAAATGAGCTTACCACTCCGTCACCAGCAGCAGATTCCATTCTCACTTCATATCTACCATATAAATAACTATTTAATGTTCTTAGTTCTCCTCCACTATAAGGTTTTTGACTTAAACATATATTAATAAATAAAAGTATGATAATTAAAAATCTAGAAAGCATGATCTTATTTTTTCTTAAACATACGTACATAATCAATTAAATATTTACTTGGGAATATAGAATTATCAATCCCTTGTTGACCACCCCAGTCTCCACCAATTGCAAGATTGATAATTATAAAGAAAGGGTGGTCATATGGCCACTTTTCATAATCCATATTTTCATCTTTACTATATTCAAAATATTGTTGATCATTAAAATAGCCTTTGATTTTTGTTGAATCCCAATCAACCGCGTAAGTATTATATTTGTTTTCAATTTCTTGAGAGTAATAAACACCTTGTTGTTCTGTACCAGATAAGTCACCCCAAAGATTGTTATTATGAAGACTAAAATATATGTGATTTGGATCGTACCCAACGTGTTCCATAATATCAATTTCGCCACATTTTGGCCAACCAACTAAATCAATATTCCGACTCAACATCCAAATCGCTGGCCAAGTTCCTATGCCGGATGGTAATTTTGCTCGAATTTCAATATAACCATACTGAATTTCTAATTTATCTCTTGTATTAACTCTACCAGAATAATAGTTAGGGTCATCAGGGTTGAAAGGATTTTCCTTTTTTGCTTTAATATTCAAATTTCCATCACTTAGATATACATTTTCTGAACTTTTAGTATATGATTGAGCTTCATTATTTACTACTCCTGCAGACATTACTTCTATATTCCAATAGTCAAGGTTTAAAGAATTTCCATTAAACTCATCATTCCAATAATAATCGTATCCTTGAGGAATATCATCATCGCTAATACAATTCCCATCATCAATTGTAGCTTTGGAATCATAGTTTCCGGCTGATGAATCAGTACATCCGAAATAATCACAATCCCCGTCATCAATTGAAGCTAATGAATCATAGTTTATTGCTAATGAATCGGTACACCCAATCAATGGTTGATCTTTTTTCAGGTTTTCAGGATCTTCACAAGAAAAAAAGAATATTGGTAATAATGTGAAAAGAAAATTAATCATGAGATGTCATTTTTGATCCATAATCTAATAGGTGGTCATCTGTCAAAATTGGAAAAGGTGGCTCTAGAGAATGATATGCTTGATTTGAATACATCGCAATTAAATCAATAGATGATAAGTGTATTGTTTCAAATTTTCCTGTGTTTATCTTAATCTTTTTTGAATATTTAACTTGAAGCGAGTCTATTTTATTAATCAATGAAGGATTAGGTAATTTATTTTCGGTCGTGTTTAAATCAATCTGCAGTCCCCCAGTATAATTCTCTTTAATGATTACGGCCTTAACATAATCATGCCATTTCTGTGTTGTTTGTATAACATTGGCATCTTCATCAATCCCTAATTCATATCCTCTCTGGGTGATATGCATATCACGAATAAGATCTACAATCGCTAGCTTTAATTCGTTTGTGAATTGATTTGGAATAATATTTTTTTTTCGAAAAACAAGAGGATGTTTTTTTATTAAAGCCATTAATTCATTAAGAGTCCAATATTTTCCATCATGATATAAAATATTATCATTTCCCATCTCATCGATTTGATTTAAAAATGTAAATTCCATTTTATTATCTAATTCCCAAATATGGTTTTGAATTATATTTTCCTTTTTAGAACGTTCAATCATATAAACTTTAGCTACTTTTTCTGCGAAATTCTTATAATTAATTGTATTAAATATTATGTTTTTACCTCGCATTATATCAGAAACATACTCTGAATATTTATTTTTTGCTTTTTCATCAAGCATATCATTTTTCACTGATTCCCTAATTTCCTGCTTTTGTTTCTCTGTAATATTTACACGTTTAGTCCAACCCATAATCTCTAAATAAAAAACTGTAGAATCAGGTAACTTATAAGGTCCGTAGATTTTATTTAATTCTGGACCTAGTACATACAGAAGTTCTTTAACTTGATTTATCATTGGGTCGTTGAAAGTCAAGGTTTTATTGGTAAGTTTTTCTTCTATACCTAATAAATAGGCTGTCTCTCTTAAAGTATTTTCACCTGCAAAAGTCTCAAGGCTTTTTAGATCTCTTTCTTTACAAAGTATGAATTCTAATTCATATGTCCTGTTTCTTAACTCGATACGATTCAAAAGGCTTTTTTTATTTATTTTAACATGATCATAACCATATTTCTTCAACATGGCATGCCTCATTGCCTGCTCCTTTTGGCCTATAATGAAATATTTTTGGGTATCATTTATTTTCAAATCGGACCGATCAAATTCAAGAGCCAATAGCTTTTCAGCAATAAGAGAATTCAAAGCTATTTTTTTATGAACGTAATTGTCTCCTATACAATAGATCGGTCTCAAAGAATATTCACATCTCTTCAAAAAATCATTGACAGTAATAACTTTATCTTCAATTTTTGCTAAGATTATTTCAGAATCAAGATTTACTTTAGGAGATTTATTGCATGAGATGTAGATTAAAAATAATAGACTATTAAATATATATAATTTTCTAATCATCCAATAAAATAGGTTGATAATTAAAATAAATTAAAACGAATCGTTATCAGGGAAACATCACCTAAAAGGCCTACGGACTGATAAGAGTAATCAATTCCAACATTTTGATTATTAACAAATTTTCTATCAAAACCAACGCCATACGTTATTGTTGAAAAAGGTAATTCATAATCAAATATGGATTGATTTTCATTTGCTTGTGTAATCCCTAAACCTTTTACGCCAGCTCTAAGGTGGAATGTATTTCCTCCCCCGATTGTATAACTGTATTGTAACCCTGAATTAATTGATTCACTATTATTATTTGGGTGCAAAACATCAACTGACATTATAAGAGATTGGTTATTTTTCGCAATCGGTTTAATTGAAGCACCTAATCTAAATATGAGTGGGAGCTCCCAAGATTCTGTTCTGAATTGACCTATAACATTATCATAATTACCATTCTCATTTTCAAGTATATCTATAGGATTGATCAAATCGATACCATCATACTTCATTTTTGTACCGTAGTTTGATATACTCATACCAATTCTTATTCCATCATTTCTATTCTTTGTTCTAGAAAAATAATTGGTTTTAATAATTACTCCTATATCAACAGCGTTAGCTCTTGCTGATGAATGCCAAATATTAGAATTAATCATCTTTAAGGATACCCCAAAAGAGAACCAATTAACTAAACTCCTAGCATAGGCGATTGCTGCTGCTAATTCATTTGCCGAGTAATACTCTCCTGTACCATTTTGGTTTTGTACATTTGTCACTTCTATAGAACCATAATCAAAATCAGTAAACCAAGCACTTATAACACCATAATTACCCATATTGAATGCTCCTGCTGTAGAAAAATGTTTTATGCCTGCAACCCAATTTTGAGATGAAATACCTATTTCTAATCCATTTACATTTGCCAAACCCGCAGGATTCCAATAAGCAGATATTGCATCTTCCGCTAAGCTGACATATGCTTCTCCCATTGCGACAGCATTACTGCTGATCCCAATTTCTAAAAAATTTGCAGATGTCGTCCCATATCTATATTGTGAATAAATTATATTTCCAAGGAGAATAATAAAAACAAATATATTTTTCATTTTATTATTGCAAACTTTCCGATTATTTCTTCATTGTTCAGAGTATTATTGGGGTAATTTGGCTTAACGTGAAACAAATACATCCCTGCTGCAACTTCTAAGCCTTCTTCATTAAGTAGGTCCCAATGCACCATTCCGACGTCAGGTCCTGCATTATTGTTCGAAATAATAGTTTTAACTTTAACTCCACTTGGTGTAAAAATTGTGATTTTGCATTCAGATGGTATATTTGTAAACATAATTTTTCTAGGTTGATTCAAATATGGATTGATGACTGCTTCTTCCATTGCATTCGTTCCAACATAAGGATTAGGAACAACTCTTACTTTTTTTAAATCATTATTTAAATTATCTACGTTAATTGGTTTTAAAGAATCAATGGCAAACTCAAATGTATCAGTATTCCAAAAATTTCTATTCCAGCTTATTGCATATCGTGAATCTGTTTTGGGATAATCGATACTATCTATATTGAAGAAATCCATAATAAATAATGTTCCCTGCCAACTGTTCATCGAATCAATTTGGCCAACAATTATACGATCATTTTTTAAATCAAATTCTTGATCGAGACTCCAGGATGATCCCTGATAGTCTTGCACAACCAAATCCATCAAAGTGTAGTTACCATTATCATCTAAAATGGATTTATTTATCACATAAAAGGGAAAAGACTGATCTAGAATTATCCTATTTGGGAACCACAACCGATTGTCAAATTCATCATAAATACCAACCGGACTTCCAACTTGGGATGTATAACTTATATCACTTGTAAAAACAATTTCGCAATCCCATGGTATAAGTTTTGACTCCCTCGATGATATGGTAATATTAAAATCACCAGAGTTAGTTGTTATCCAACCAGTATTAAGTGTATCTAATTGGGGGATGGTAGAATTTTGACCAATTTTGAGTTGCAGGCCTTCAAACACATCGGAGAAAACAATGTTATTAAGTGACCATGTCTCTGTTGATTCATTATATAACAAGTTTGTCCCTGAATAATTAGTACGACCTGGATTTAATGCATCAATCGGACTTTCTTTATAGACTATTTGTCCTGTAGTTTTATTAAATACAGAATACCCCGGATTAGTAAAATAAATTGGTAAACTTTCTTCATTATACGAAGTATCAAAGTCAAAAGTGACCATGTACTTATTTCCAGGTTTTAATTCACTTCGAGATGCAAGGTTAGGTTCGATTTTACCCGTCCCAAGAATATTGTTATTTAATGAATCTATACTTATTGTCGGATCAACATAACCAGCAGCATTTGCTCTCGGTGTCACAATTGCAATGTTTTTTCCAATCCCACGAATGTTGTCAAATTCATCTATATCAATAACAGTGTTATTCTCTGATGGTGCAATTCCCGGGCCAATATCGGGGGCTCCATAATCATAGGCAACTATAGCATAATAATAAGTCCTACCATTCTGAACATTATCATCTTTAAAGTAATGCTGGATTCCAGTATTATCACCAAGATTATAAGATGCACCATTGACAAGACCATATTCAGTAAAACCACTGTATTCATTAATTATATCACACTGGAATATGGGTTTTAAAAACATGGGCGTACCGTATCCATCAGTGATAACTTCAGAATCAGAAAAGTATTTATCTGTTGATCGAAATAATTTATATCCTTCAAAATCATTTACATTACCTAAAAATGGGTCACGCGTTAATTTATCGGCATCATCATCCCACGTTAGCATTACGAAGCCATCTCCCGCTGAAGCTGTAAGCGTTGGTGTTTTAGGTGGCTGTGCAAACCTATAGTCTTTTTCATATATGGTTTGTACTATTTCTTTTAATTTGAATAATGCAGGTGCACTATGGCTTGATGAATTAAGTCCTTCCAATGGGTCATAGGAATGAATCTCAGCCATAGAGATCCTTTCAGTTTTTCCTCGAAATAATGGAAAGGGACCTGATGCAAATAGTTCAACTAAATTTGAAATCGTTCCGTAAAACTCCATTAATGAATCAGCAGATACTAAATCCCACATAACGTCATCATTACGAAACCATGGGCTACCAGGAGGGGCAGGATGTTGATCAAATATAGGAAAAAGCTGAAAGGATGTTAAACCAACCATATCAGATTCTGAAACATCTGTAACGGCAAAATTTGGTTCACATCCAATAGATTCAACATAATCTGGTCGATGATTTCCCTCGCCTTCATCAGGTCCTGTATAGTTGATTTCTAAAGGACCTACACCATCAAGACCAACATCATCACCAGGATTTTCACCTAAATCATATATACCATTTTCATTAATATCTTCTCCGTCTTGCCAATCCTGGTCTTCATCAGCATCCCAGTGTGGCTTTAGTTCAGCTGGACTTACTTTATAAAATTCTAAAAATTTATTTATATCATCAATACCATCGTAAGGACCAACGAATGCATCTGCAATATTATCTCTTTTTTCATCGATGATACCATCATCATCGTTATCAATTCCATCATAGGCCAAGCCAGGACTCTCTAAATACGCAAATCCCATTATTCCTGGCACAAGCCCCGAGAGACCTATTCCATTTTCATCCCAAGAATAAGAAAGGTCAAGCAAATCATTGAAATAGCCTATCTCATCAGAGCCATCTCCACCTATTGCATTATCAACCCAATATCCAAAACAAACTTCAGGTAAATCATACTCCGAAATATTTGAAATATTATATTCCCAGAATATTGCATCTCTTGCCTGTGGATTATTCCATTGAAATCCTCTAGTTTCAACTCTTAGACCTAAACCACCCCACGGGCTTCCCCCTTGTATAGATGTATTTTCATCAATTATTTTACTACTATATCTAGGAAAATATTTGACCATATCATCATTACCTAAATACTCTAGATCATGAGCATCATTAACGACAAAATAAGTTTCTAAATCAGCATAAGTTATTCCTCGGCCAAACCGTCCATTCCATTCACCTGGCCAAATAGGTCCTTCAGCTGATGGCCATCCACCATTCGGCCATGAATCTGGCAAATTACTTAAAGCTGGATATTCACTATTTTCATTGAAATATCCAAAAACTGGGTAGAAACCCCATTCAACCTGTCCGGTAGGATCTGTGTCCATTTCTTCCCGGTAGCTGGTTTGCAAGTAATAAAGAGTATGATAATTTTGATTTTGAAGATTAACTAAATTTGTAATTGGTAATGTATCAACTGTTGTTGAATCAAGATCGTCTTCTATATACACTTTAGCGCCAACAAGAAGACCTACTCCATCAAGCATTTTTGTACCATCTGGATTATTAGGCCATTTTGATACGTTTGGCTTAGGCCAACTCGAAAGTTCAGTAGTATTTTGATAATATAGGTATACTCTATTACCATTCATATATCCTTCTCTTTCAGCTTCAATATCCCCTGCCGGATCATCGGGCCCAGCATAATCAGTACCCTGCCCAAACTGGAATGAATTTAAATAGGTAATTAATATTAAAAGTTTTAAATATTTCAAAATGATATCGTTAAACCCAGTTTAAATTGGCGAGGACCTGAAAACATGGAAGGATCTTTGTATCTATCATCGTAAGTATTGAAATTACTGCGGTGGCCCATCAGCTCTGTATTATCCACTACAGCTGTATAGGCCCGACCCGTTTCTGAACTTACACTATACTCATTATAACGATCTGTTAAATTATAAACTAGCAATTCCAGTTTAGGAGTTAAATTGAATATTGTAGGAAGAAAAATATATCCGGAAATATCAGCATGATAATTAAATGGTTTATAATCATTATTTGGATACAGGTTTAATAAGGCCAAATTACTTTCATCTTGTGGGCTAAATGTATAAGGAGTGCCGGAGTTGTAATAACCAGTTACAGAAATTCCATATCTTTCAGTGTTATAAGCGATTGTAACATTAAAAGTATGTCGCTGGTCCCAACTCATTGGTATAAATCGAATAACCTTATCAATACTGGCGCCCTGTCTATTGAATGTTTGGGCTGGATTATCAGCATTCCCACGGGTGAACTGATAAGTATAGTTGGTCTGTAAAAATAAATTTTTTCCGCTATAATCTAATTTAAACTCAAGCCCTCTTACATTACCATAGTCCTTATTTGTATATATCCCATATTCAATTTGATTGTATGTGCTTACAGTTGCTAAGCTCAAAAGCTTATAGATATCTCTGTAATAAAGGTTGACGTCCAGTCCTAAATTTTTTGTTAATTCCTGCCAAAGTCCAATTTCATAGCTTATTGTTTTTTGTGGATTTAGACCAAGGCTATCTGAACCAAGGTTTGCATTGCCAACCGTTGTAGAGTAATCGCTGGGTCCAATTATGGAAGAATGATTTGTGTAAATAGAATACATGGGAGGCATCTGTAAAAAATGTCCATAACTAAAATGAAGTACTGCAATACCGCCAAGTTCGTAAGCTAAACCAAATCTTGGACTCATTTGGTATGTTATTTTTGAATCTATTGGTACGGACATTTTTGTACCATCAATAACTAAATTTCCATCCTGATCCAGCGAATCAGTACCTGATATATTTTCTAAATAATACGTAGATTTATTGGTTGGATTTCTTCTCTGACTTGGGAAAGTAGTGTTAGCATCAAAAGAATCATAGCGTAGTCCTATATTAATGACTATTTCATCCAATTCAAATTTATCTTGAATATATGCAGAAAATTCTTTCGGCTTTACATTATAAACATCGGCATATATTGTACTATCAGGATAAATAATTGGCCTATAAGATTGAGACTCATATGCAGTTCCACTGTAAGCATTTCTGATAGTATGATATTTATTATTTAAAAAATAATCTGTTAGTGAAAATCCCATTTTTATACTGTGCGCATTATTTATCTGCCACGTTAAATCAGTACGTATGTTTTCTGTTACAGTTTCTCGTTGCGTGTACCCTTTATCCTGGCCACCTGTAAAAAAACCGGGTCCATAAGTAGTATAATATTTATCATGGACATAATTATAAACCGTATCCCCTTTAGAATAATTTAAGCCATGGTAGATACCGTTATCAGATGCAATAAAATATGAATCAATATCCTTAAATACATAATTACCATAGTTATTTATGGTTCTAGAGTACTTGATATCATAAAACATTTTTTGGTTAATTAAATGATTTAATTGAAACATAGATAATACAGAATTAGTTGCTTCATGAGGCCTACCATCTGGATTATACTTGTAAAGATGGTTATAACTTTGTGATAAACCATTATTTATATTTGTCATAAAAGAAAATTTTATATTTCCATAATTAAATGTTAGTTTACCCATCAAAGATTCATATTCACCAGTGTTCATGGAGACGAATAAACTATCGCCTGTATTTTCACTAGTCCAGTTAGAAGAATCTTGATCGTAATAATTGCTTAAATCCCAAGTATTAAATCTCCTTAGACCATTCAAATGTCCATTGATATTTTGGAATCGGTAGTTTATAAAATAATTAACTCTATTTTTGATGATCGGGCCGCTCATATTTAGTTTAAAATCAGTATTTGAATTCATACCAAAAGGATCAAGACCAATAAATATTTCTTCACCATTTTTTTCATTTTTTGTTAGATAAGATGATAAACCTGTATTTATGTTTGCTTCAAATTGATTACTACCATCCTTGGTAACGGCATTTACGACTCCACTCATGGCATTTCCGTATTCTGCATTAAAGGTACCAGTAATTACTTCCAAGTCCTTGACTGCTTCTACTTCAAGATTTGAAACTGCAGAGACACCGCCAAATGCATCATTAACGGGGACACCATCAATTAAATAACTGACTTCATCACTTCTTCCACCGCGAAAATGGCCAGCCACTACACCTGCCTGCATGTTTACAACCGCATCCAAGTTTTCTACAGGCAATATTTCAATTTCATCCGAAGAAATATTTTTAATTGTACCTGTTTGGTCCTTTTTTCTACTGAGTTTTGTGGCATAAATCACAACTTCATTCCCTTCAATCAAGCTCTGATTCATTTTGACATCTAAAGAAGTTGTTCGATTAACTGACACAATTACATTTTCTATGATAATTGTTTCAAATCCAATCATCATTACTTTTACTGTATAGTCACCAGGACTGATATTAATCAGGTTAAAGTAACCATCTTCATCAGCACTAGTACCACTATAATCAGATAGTATGATTATATTTGCTCCTACTAAGGGAGTGTTATTATCCCTATTGAGGACTCTGCCTGATATTTTTCCTGTTGTCTGCGCGTTGATGCTTATAACAAAAAATAATATTCCAATAATAGCTTTAGCAATTATTCTTATTCTCATCGAACAAATTTTTCATATCAAATAATATACTATATTATAAAAAAAACAAAAAAAAAGGGCAGATTTATTAGCCTGCCCATTTTTTCTAGAGTTTACTTCAGAAAGGTTATTTTTGAAATATCACGGCCAGTCTTACGGTCAATCACCGCAAAGTAAATACCTGACTGGAGCACTTGTCCAAAACTATCTTTCCCATCCCAACGATATAGATAATGACCAGGTTCGTGGATTTTGTTAACTATTGTTTTTACTTCTTGTCCTAAAATGTTCAAGATAGTAATAGTTATCTGTTCACTCTCCGGTAATTCGTAATATATATTAATATATGGATTAAACGGATTCGGATAGGTTTTGTAAGAAAATGTAGATGGTAGCATCTCATCTAAGTTTTCTTCATTGCTCAATTGATCACACGTGACACATGCACCCCAACAAACTTCAGCCAATTCCAAGAGACCTTCTATTGCCGTAAATCCATAGTTGGCATGCTCATCAGTAGGATTAAAGTCACATGCAGAACCTAAAGGAGCTCCAGCTTGTATCCCTGAATCCCAACCATTGATGACAAATAAATATTCATAATCTGAGCCAGCCATTAAATTAGATACTGTTCCTGTATAAACCATATCTCCATCTTCATCTGTAAGTACAGCACCCCAACCACTCCAACCATCAAAACTTCCTGTTACACAAACTTGATAACCTTCTGGAAATGTAGAAGCAACTGTTGATACATCAACAGCAAACTGAGCCGATGAACCAAGAGGCTCTGTTGGGCAACCACCATATGAAATTGCATCCAAGACCAGGACACCACTCCCGCCAGCATCTTGGATAGGTAAAAGCCTCACATACATATCATAATCAGAGTCAAATATACCGCACTCTTCCGGCACTGTCTCGTAATTATCGCCATAACCAAATAGTAAGGTATGCTCTTGGTCAGACATTAAATCATTTACTGTGCCAGTATAAACCATGTCCCCATCTTCATCTACAAGTATAGTTTGACCACCAAAGCTATCCCAATCGTTAAAAGAGCCAAAGACATATGGTGCATCAGTACCATCAAAGTCCTCTACACCACTCATATCTAAGTTAAAGGTAACATCGACCGGACCTGCAGGTGCGCAATCTAAACATCCACCAAAACAAATAGGTCCAATTGTAGTATTAGTTTCAGGGAGAGTATACATTCTGTTAATTCCCCCGCCCCAATTATTGATATTATCACAATCTGCAGGAACATCTTCAACAAGATCACCATTCATAAACTTAAACTCAATAATAGAGCCAGATGTCATATCTGGAATGGTTATTTCATATACACCATTAGCGTCATCATCTGTCATTGGCAGAGTACCCCATGAAAACCAGCTACCATGTAGAAACACACCTGTTTCATCTACATCTTCATACTGCATATTTACAGAAAAAGTAACATCAATCAGATCAAATGCTGGGCAAAATTCATTATCCGTGCATGTACCATAGCATGCATTAATTATTGTATCATTAGTCGACGTAATCAATTCCCTATCAGACCATGTCCCTACGGCACAATCCTGGCCAGCAATATTTTCTTTCCCTGACCAGTTTGTATTTCCATCTTTGGTGTATGAATATGCAAAAGTTGTATTTTCTTGCAACTGAACCGTTTTACTAAATACTAAGTGACCATCAACACTTAGTTCAGAATTGTAAGAAAGAGCATAGTTTTCATTACCCGGTGCCCCAAAGAAAGCGCCACCAGCCAGATAAGGTGTATCTGATTCGGTGTATGTAGGTATACCGCTCATATCTAGATTGAAAGTAACTTCAACACACTCATGACAACTTTCATCATCGACAGTTGCATCAGAATTGTAATTACAAGCATTTGGATCCATACAGCCTGGTACAACTGCCGAGTATATGGCCTGTATATCTTCCAGCAAAAACTCACCGTAATTAGTTCCAGTTCCACTTTGTATTACTTCAATCGATAAGCCTCCAATTTGATCTAAATCAAGAACTCCATTACCTTCGATCCCGACTGTCCAACTTGCATACGTTAAGACAAAACCTTCATTGTAAGGGCCCATAGCGGTTCCGCCAACGAGTGGAATTCTATATTCAATCCAACCATCATCCGCTACGTTGTAAAACGGACTGTTTGCTTCTCCCTCAAAGAATGAAAACCAAACTTCGGTATCATCTCTGGTCTCCCAAGTGCTTGCATCACTGACGTCAAACAGATTAACCCTAAAGGACATAGCGTCAAGATCACTTGGTTGCGCTAGATTACGAAACTTAAATGAAAGATAGTTGAAGTCAGATATATCAACTGCAGCATCATAGATATGATAAACACTAGTATAACCACCCCATGCTAAATCACCAACTGTGCCCCAAGACCAGGACATAACAGGAGAATCCGAATCCGGCGCCTGGTCAGCTGGAATTTGAACAAGTGTGCTATAATTCTGTGCACTCTCAGATTCATCTGCTTCTACCCAAAATGCGCCATCCCCTTCATCAGTCGCACTTTCAAGGGTATTAAAATCACTAAATATAAAAGATGTAACAGCATTTTCTACAACAGTCACGTTAGTTAATGTAACTGGAGCATCTAGAGTTGTTACATATAATAAAAATGAACTATATGTATTCGCTGCATCTTGTGCAGGAATTGCTACCGAGTAGGCTGTTTCTGCTGTTCCACTAACCGTTACAGTCGCAGTTTCAAATTCTGGAACATTGTTTGGATGTGGCTGATACTGAAACATGAACTTCACATCTACGTCTGTTCCAGCAGTTGCACCTGTAAAGGTAATTTCACCACCATTCGGGAAGCTGAATGGATAGATAGTTGCATCTTCATTGGCGAAGCCTGCCCATGATTCAGATCCTGTTGGGTTTGTATATGTATTGCCATCAACAACTGCACCACCAAATGCACCTGAAAATACGATATCTTGTCCAATCGCGAGTGTAGCCATAATTAAGAATGAAATCATATTTTTTTTCATTTTGACATCTCCTTATTATTTATTCTTTATATTTGCTTTTTTATCTTAATTGCATCATCTCTCATGAAAAATAGCCTGCGGTGTAGAACATACTGTATCATAGCTCAAAATGGATACCATTACGAAAATTTCGATACAATTATAAACAAATGTACCAGTATTCAAAAAAAATATAAGACATAATGTAAAAATATGCAAATTATTTACTAATTATTGTAAAATTATGAAAATAATTTGCAAATTATTTGCATTTAGTGGGGATAATATTTACTTTTTGGGCAATCAGTAGTAATAATAAATTTAGATTATGAAAGTAACTTTAAAACATATAGCTGAAGATACAGGATTATCAATCGCGACAGTCTCTCGCGCATTAAGTCGCGAAAAAAGAACTCATAGTTCTAATGAAGAACAAATTTTTTCATCAGCAAGAAAACTTGGATACCCTATTTTTATAAATTTACATACACCTTCCAAATTGCCTATATCGTTGGTAATAAAACTTTTTGAAGGTGAATTTTATGCATACTTATTAAATGGATTCTATCAAGCTGCTCATGAATACAATACAAAAATCAATTTACATGTTATAAAAGATGATGTTGACCCTGTCGATGATATTATTCAACTCAGTAAAAATCATAGTGGTATTTGTTTATTTCTACCTTCAATGACTGATGATGAATATGTCAATATAAAAGAAGGCGTTGGGCAATATCCTATTATATCTCTTTTACCATCAAAAAACCCTAAAATCGATACTGTATGTTTTGATTCCTATCGTGGTGGTTATATGATGGCTAAACATTTTGAAGAAAAAGGTTTTAAAAAGTTCGGTTATATTTCTGGGCCATCTAAGCGAGCAGATGCGTTATTTAGAAAAAATGGATTTTTAGACCATATAAATGAAAATGATGATTTGGAATTGGTATGGACTTATGAAGGTGATTTTACCACAACTTCAGGGAAAAAAGCTTTTAAAGCATTTAAAGAATTTGGTTTAAAAAATGTGGCTGTATTTGGCGGCAATGATTATGCCTGCTTTGGATTTATAAAAGCTGCAAATGACAATGGCTACAAAACCCCGGATGATTACATTATCGGCGGTTTTGACAATGTTTCTTTTTGTGAAAATTCCAATCCAGAATTAACATCAATTGCTACAGATTTTCATGAACTGGGTAAAAAATCAATTAAGACTATTGAAAATATTATAACAGAAAATGCTGATAGTATTGGACAAATATCTATGATCCCTGTTAAGATTATAATGAGAAACAGTTCCAATCCCATAAGCCAAACCTAATTCTTTATTATAGTGTTTATTAAGCCCAAGTATATATCAGTTCTGGGTTACTTTTTTATCTTTTTTATTTTACATGCTGATTCTGGAAACAATACTGCTTTAGATGACTGGAGTTTGATTTGGCAGGATGAATTTAATGACTCTACCATTAATACCGCTGATTGGGAATTTGATATAGGCACGGGTGCACCGGTTTTTGAAGCCTTTGGGGCCAGTTCTTCTGAGTTTTCACCGGAAGGTTTTCCCAAAGATAATTTTTCAGTACAATGGGATGGATATTTAAAAGTAAATAAGATAGGAAATTATAAATTTTATATTATTGCTGACGATGGTGTCAGATTCTATTTGAATGACAGTCTCATAATTGATGAATGGCAACCCCAACCCGCAACAGAATTTACTAGTAAACTAAAACTCCGAGCGAATCAAGAATATAAAATTCGCATTGAATACTTTGAAGAAGGTGGAGGCGAAGCAATAATATTTGGGTGGGAATCTAATTCATTTCCTAAAAGTCTTATTACTAGTAACAATCTGGTGACAAGCACCGGAGAGCCAGGACTAAAAGGAACATATTACCCAAATAAATCACTAAAACTTGCAAAAAACCAGAAACCCTTTATCCGAATAGATAAAGAATTAAACTGGGTAACAACAAGCGGTGGTTGGGGAAACAATGAATCACAATACTATACAGATAACCCAAATAATGTAAGAATTGAAGATGGCAAATTAATTATCGAAGCAAAAAATGAATATTATAAAGGTTCGAATTATACTTCAGCTAGAATCAAAACAAAAAAAAGTTGGAAGTATGGACGCGTTGAGATTAGAGCGAAGCTACCTTCAGGCATAGGCACCTGGTGTGCACTGTGGGCTCTTCCTACGGATTGGACTTACGGACCTTGGCCTCATAGTGGTGAAATTGATATATTAGAACATGTGGGATTTAATGAGGGAGAAATTATTGGTTCGGTGCATACTTCAGCAAACTCCGGCGACTTATATGGGACCGATCAGCAAGGTAAAATCAAAATTCCAAATGCTTGTAAAGAATTCAATAATTATATCTTAGAATGGCAAGATGATGAAATAGCTGTTTCAGTAAATAATAAGAAGTTTTTCAAATACTCTAAACAGAATCGTCCATGGAAAAAATGGCCTTTTGACCAAAATTTTCATTTAATACTTAATATTGCGATTGGTGGCTCGTGGGGCGGCGCTAAAGGTATTGATGATAATGCCTTTCCCACAAAGATGGAAGTCGATTACGTGAGAGTTTATACTCACAATTAATTTTACATTATAGATATGGAATTTATAAAAACACCTTTTCTTATCATTCTAAGTTTTTTTCTAATTAATGGGTGCGGTGATAAACAAGGAATAAATAATCGAGACGGACTTATAATATATCAGGAGCCTCAAATATCTTGGGTACGGAACTTTAATCCATTAAGCCCTGCAGGTTCCGCCCGTTGGCCAACATCAGGTGGTATTTATGAACCACTATTTATTTACAACTCCATGTCTGGAGAATTTGTACCCTGGCTTGCACTCAATTATGAATGGGAAAAAGAGAATAAAGTTTTAAAGATGTCAATCCGTAGAGAAGTAAAATGGTCTGATGGAAAACCGTTCTCTGCACAAGATGTGGCCTTCACGTTTAATATTAAACGGAAACATCGTGCTCTGGATACCAGGGACTCTTGGGGTTATTTGGAGGAAGTGGTAGCAAAATCAGATACAAGTGTGAGTTTTGAATTCAAACGTGTTTATGTACCTGGGTTTGACGCAATTGCGACACAATCAATTATTCCAAAGCATATCTGGAATAAAATTGAAGACCCTGTAAAGTTTACCAATCCAGATCCGATTGGGACTGGACCCTTCACGGAAATTATTCGATTTGATAATCAATTATGGGAACTTGGAAAAAATCCAAATTACTGGCAAAAAGGAAAGCCTCATATAGAGAAACTCATTTTTCCAGCCTTCCCCAACAACGAACAGGTCACCCTTGCATTACTCAGCGGTAAATTGGATTGGGCAGGTGCCTTTATTCCCGCTATTGAGCGTGTCTTTGTCTCAAAAGATACTGAGCATCACAAATATTGGTTTCCATTGACGGGCCATACAACTTTTCTTCATACCAATACAAAAGATCCCATACTTAATGATGTAAGAGTACGAAAAGCAATCAGTCACTCTATAGACCGTAATCTTGTTGTTAAGGTTGGGATGTACAATTATACAAAGCCAGCACATGTTTCAGGTATATCGGGCCCAATGTCTAAATGGCGTTCACCGCATATAAATCAAAAAGAAGACTGGACTATCTATTCCCCTGAAAAGGCAAATCAACTTTTGAATGATTCTGGTTTTTATCAAAAGAAATCTGGGTTTAGATATAATCAGAGCGGGCAGGCTCTGGAATTGGATATTATCATTGTATCAGGTTGGAGTGATTGGATTAGATCTGCACAAGTCATAAGTCAGAATCTTAAGAATATCGGAATAAAAGCGAATGTGAAAACTTATGATTTTGGCACCTGGATAAGCCGTATGCAAAAAGGCGAATTCCAATTAGCAATCGGGTGGGGCGAAAAAGGAGCAACACCATATCCAATGTATAAAGGGATGATGGCTTCCGAATATTTACAGCCTATTGGAGAAATTGCCGATGTAAATTGGCACCGATTTAGTCTGGCTGCTGCAGATTCACTGTTTAGAAAATATGAAACGACATCCGATCCAACGGAAATAAAAGAAATCATATACGAATTACAAAATTTATTTGTAGAGCAAGCACCATCAATCCCGCTTTTTGCTGAACCATCTTGGGCTGAGTGTAATACAAAATTTTTCAAAAATTTTCCTAGTGCTGAAAATCCATATGCCACCTTATCCCCAAATTATTCCCCTGAACAGCTTTTCGTTTTGGTAAACGTAGAAAATCGATGAATCAATCATTAAATTACCTGCTACGGCGATTAGGGTTTTATCTCGTGGCAGCATGGGCAGCTTTAACACTTAATTTTTTTATTCCTAGGTTAATGCCAGGCGATCCAGCTGCGATCATTTTTGCCAGATTTCGAGGAAAACTTAAACCAGAAGCAATAGACGCTCTTCGCGAAACCTTTGGCTTAACGAATGAGCCTTTGCTGGGGCAATATTGGTCCTATTTGAAAAGTATGCTAATTGGAGATTTAGGCATTTCTATCGCTTATTTCCCTGAGCCGGTAACGAATATAATCTCTAATGCACTTCTATGGACAATTTTCCTCGCGGGAGTTTCCCTTATCATATCTTTTTCCATAGGAACCCTTTTAGGAACTTTTATTGCGTGGAATAGAAGTAGGAAATTAGACTCCGCACTCCCGCCTATTCTTGCATTTATAGGCGCATTTCCATATTTCTGGCTAGCAATGCTTACATTGTATGTTTTTGGTTTTGAACTGAATTGGTTCCCTCTCGGACATGCATATGGGGAAAATGTAACTCCAGGGTTTAACGTACCATTTATTTTAAGTGTTCTGCATCATGCCGCACTTCCCGCTCTAACTATGATACTGGTTAGCCTTGGTGGTTGGATGCTTTCAATGCGAAATATTATGATTACTACTTTAGGAGCAGATTATATTTCTTTTGCACATGCAAAGGGGCTCCCCTCTTTACAAATAATGCTGTGCTATGCAGCAAGAAATGCAATCTTACCAAATTTAACTGGTTTTGGAATGGCATTAGGATTCGTTCTTAGTGGAGCCTTATTAACAGAAATTATTTTTTCTTATCCGGGGCAGGGATATTTGCTGCTGCAGGCAGTCAGAGCTCAGGATTTCCCGCTTATGCAAGGACTGTTCATGACAATTACATTTGCAGTCTTGGCTGCAAACTGGATGGTTGATATTGCTATCCTGATATTTGATCCAAGGACAAGGAAATAGACAAAGTATGAATTATTCACAAGATAGTATTTTTGTCCGTTGGATCATAGGCATTATTCAAAACCAAAAAGCAAAAACAGGTGCAATTATTATTTTTACTTTTATTTTTCTAGCAATATTGGGGCCTATTTTCTCTAAGGACTCCAGCGCATTTTTAAGTACACCACTATCTCCTCCATCATGGGAGCACCTACTTGGAACCAATGGTCAAGGTCAAGATGTTTTGGCCCAGACAATTTCCGGATCACGACAAACTTTACTTGTTGGTTTCTCCACAGGGTTTCTGGTTGTTTTAATCGGTGCACTGATTGGTGGTATATCTGGATACTATGGAGGGCGAATAGATGATTTTTTATCTCTTCTGATTAATGTTTTTCTTGTTATGCCCGGTTTACCACTTATGGTAATCCTCGCAAGTTGGCTCCCGCCAGGTCCTGCAACATTAACCGGTGTTTTGGTGCTTACAGGATGGGCTTGGAACGCACGTATCATTCGTTCTCAAATGATGACATTTCGAAGTCGTGATTTCGTTTCATCAGCAATTATTAGCGGAGAAAGAAATATCAGAATTATTATTGTTGAAATTATGCCGAGGATGCTATCTCTGCTTGCATCTTCCTTTATAGGTGCATCTATTTATGCCATAGGCGCACAAGTAGGATTGGAATTTTTGGGATTGGGTGATGTAAGTACAGTTACATGGGGAACAAACTTATACTGGGCAAGTAACGATATGGCTTTACTTACCGGTTCATGGTGGACTTTTGTACCGACTGGGTTGAGCATTGCCATCGTTAGTTTTGCTCTGACTTTAATCAATTTTGGGATTGATGAAGTAACCAATCCTCGCTTGATTGCGGAGCGTGTATGGCGTGAAAATATTCCAATAAATAAAATTGTTAATGGAATAACTCCTGTTTTGAAAGAACATGAATAAATCTCTGCTCACTGTAGACAATCTTTCTGTGAACTATATCACTACTGATAAGCCGGTAAAAGCAGTGAATGATGTCTCTTTTGCAATAAACCAGGGTGAAATTTTTGGTCTGGTAGGAGAATCCGGAAGTGGAAAGAGCACTGTAATTCAGGCAATACTCCGTACTCTTCCCCCTCCTGCAGTGATTACGGACGGTAAGGTTATTTTCAATGGTAAGGACATCCTTTCTATTTCAAATACTGAAGTATTAAAATATCGTTGGAAAGAAATTTCTATCGTTATGCAGAGTGCTCTTAATGCCTTAAACCCTGTTTTAACAATAAGCGAACAAATCAAAGATATATTAAAAGAACATAGTAATCTAAAAGGGGACGCGGCGCAGGACCGTACAAAGGAATTATTGTCTTTAATTGATATTGACAAAAGTCGATTAGATAGTTACCCACATCAATTATCCGGAGGGATGAGACAAAGAGTCGTCATTGCCATTGCCCTAGCGCTCATGCCGCCACTCATTGTCATGGATGAGCCAACAACTGCACTTGATGTGATAGTAGAACGTGAAATTCTCACAAAAATCATTCAGTTGCAGAAAGAGCTTGGTTTTACAATCCTATTTATTACCCATGACCTCAACCTATTATTGGAATTTGCTAATAGGGTTGCAATTATGAAAAATGGGGAATTAGTGGAAATGGATGAAGCACAAATGATACGTAACGGTGGTAAACATAAATACACCCAAAAATTAATTGGATCCCTACCGTCTGCGTCAGGACCGCGACAGCCAGGACTACTTTCAAAACCAGAAAATCTTTCTTTTGGAAAACAACCCATTTTGGAGGTTCAAAACCTTTATAAGAGCTTCAGTGAATCTGGAATCTTTACTTCAAGATCGATTGATGTTGTTAAAAATGTATCATTCAAAATTTATCGTGGCGAAATCATTGGTCTGGTAGGTGAATCTGGAAGTGGCAAAAGCACAATCGCAAAGCTAATTGCCCGGTTAATTCGACCAACATCGGGTAACATCATTTTAAACGGCTCAAATAAAAAAGTTACTGAAGCCCAAAAAGTATCCTTGGAATATAGAAAACAAGTACAGATGGTATTTCAGGATCCATTTGGATCATTGAACTCTGTTCATACAGTATTTCATCATCTAGCTAGACCTTTAATAAGACATCGCTTAGTATCTAAACAAAATCTTATTCAGTCAATTATAGAAATTCTTGAGACCGTAGGTTTAAAACCTGGCGCAGCATTTGCAAGTAGATTCCCTCACGAGATGTCTGGCGGCGAACGTCAACGTGTAGCAATAGCACGAGCACTCAGTCTAAACCCTGAATTGATCATAGCAGACGAACCTACATCTATGTTGGATGTATCCATCCGTATGGAAATTTTAGAAATTTTTGCTCGTATGCGTATTGAAAAAAATCTTACAATTATATTTATCACACATGACCTAGCTTCAGCCAGATACCTTGCTGACAGAGTTATTGTCCTTCATAAAGGATCAATTGTTGAAGAAAATATAGCAGAAGAACTGATACAATCACCGAAGGAAGAATACACAAAACAGTTAATTAAAGCAGCCTCACCAGGCTGGTTAGAGAATTTATCATTAAATGATGGAGATATGAGTGATGTATAAAGAAAATACATTTCCGAAAAATTTTATATGGGGAGTAGCCACATCAAGCTATCAAATTGAAGGTGCGCCTACAGTTGGCGGTAAGGGCCCTTCTGTTTGGGATACTTTCAGTCACAGTCCGGGAAAGATTAAAAATAACGATAATGGTGATATCGCCTGCAATCATTATGAGCTATGGCCGGAAGATATAGCTATAATGAAGGAATTGGGTATCAATGCGTATCGCTTTTCTATAAGCTGGCCAAGAATATTTCCTACGGGAAGTGAAAGTAAACCGAATCAGTCTGGATTGGATTTTTATAGCAAATTAGTTGATGCACTTCTTGAGAATAATATCACCCCTTTTATTACTTTAAACCACTGGGATATTCCTCAAGGGCTGGAAGATAACGGTGGCTGGCCAAATAGAGAGATTGTAAATGAATTTGTTAAGTACAGTTACCACACAAGTAAACATTTAGGAGATAGGGTAAAATTTTGGATTACCCATAATGAGCCTTGGTGTGTAAGTTATCTAGGATATGTAATAGGTCGTAAACCACCTGGACAAATTCAAAATTGGTCAAAAAGTCTGGCTGCCGCACATCATTTAATACTTTCCCACGGAATGGCTATCCCTGAGATAAGAAAGAACTCGAATAACTCACAAGTGGGTATCACTCTTAATTTGAATACAGCAATTCCTGCTTCGACCAGCAAATACGATGAAGATGCATGCAGATTTTACGATGGTCAATTTAACCGTCTATATCTTGACCCGCTTTATAAGAAAGAATACCCCGGCGATGTATTTGAATATCTCCATTCCCGGAATTTAATCTCTGAATCAGACCTTAATTATATCCAAGATGGTGATTTGAACGTCATTTCAACTAAAACAGATTTTTTAGGAGTTAACTACTATAGCAGAGCAGTTATTCGAAATGAAGAAATTGACGAAAAAAAGAACTATCCAAGAAATGTGAAAATCAAGGAAAAAACAGAATTCGGCTGGGAAATTTATCCTGCAGGTATTTACGACTTACTTATGAGACTGAAAAATGAATACAATATAAATAATATTTATATTACTGAGAATGGATGCTCCTATGGAGACGGCCCAAACGCAGAAGGTAAAATAAATGATGTTAAACGAATTGAGTACTATGATTCACACCTTAAAGAACTCAACAGAGCAATTATAGATGGTGCCCAATGCAACGGCTACTTTGCATGGTCACTTATGGATAATTTTGAATGGGCAGAAGGATTCAGTCAAAGATTTGGTTTGGTTTGGGTTGACTTTGACACATTGGAACGAATCCCAAAAGACAGCTATTATTGGTATCAAAAGTTCATTTCATCAAATGGAATGGAAGTAAAATAAATGTCAGAAAAACCAAAAGAAGCAATATCTGTTTTTATCACGATAAAGGATACTGGGGAAAAAATTGAGCAAATTGATCTGTCCCGCTTAATTACGGAGAAAAATGAAGATTTTGGCACCATCCTAATAAATAAACATCAGGCCAAACAAAAAATTCTGGGCTTTGGCGGAGCTTTCACTGAAGCGGCTGCAAGTGTTTACGACAAACTAGATGATGAAAAAAAAGATGAAATTATTCAAGCATATTTCGGGGTAGATGGAAATGGCTATACCATGGGAAGGACCCATATTAACAGCTGTGATTTTTCACTTGGAAATTATTCATATTGCGATACTCCCCGAGATATAGAATTGCAAAGTTTTTCAATATCGAGAGATAGAAAACTATTAATCCCCTTTATAAAAGATGCCCTAGAAGTAACAAAAATACCACTAAAACTACTGGCATCTCCCTGGAGCCCGCCACCATGGATGAAAACGAATGGAGAAATGAACCACGGAGGAAAGTTAAAAAAAGAATACCGTGATGTATGGGCCCAATACTACTGTAAATATATCAATGCATATGAAAAAGAAGAAATTCCGATTTGGGGTATCTCTATCCAGAACGAACCAGAAGCAAAACAAATTTGGGATTCCTGCCTCTATACCGGCGATGAAGAGCGTGATTTTATTCGTGATTCTTTAGGACCTGCATTAGAAAAGAATAAACTACTGCATAAAAACATTATCATATGGGATCATAACCGTGATGTTATGGTAGAGAGAGCCCGAGCTATATTAAATGATCATGAAGCAGCAAAATATGTCTGGGGAACCGGCTTCCACTGGTATAATGGTGATAATTTTGACGAAGTGCAAAAGGTTCATGATGAATTTCCAGGTAAAAAGCTAATATTTACTGAAGGCTGCCAGGAAAATGGGCCACATCTTGGTTCCTGGGATTTAGGAGAACGTTATGCCACTTCAATTATAAATGATTTAAACCGTTGGACAGTGGCTTGGATTGATTGGAATCTGATTTTAAATGAAAACGGAGGCCCGAATCATGTCGGGAATTACTGCAGTGCTCCAATTATTGTAGATACAAAAACACAGGATATAATGTACCAAAGTTCTTTCTATTATATGGGCCATTTTTCACGGTTCATAAAACGAGGGCACAGAATTATTGTATCGGAAAATAAGACAGAAAATCTGTTGGTACTGGCTGCAATTAATGATACAGGAAGTACAACCCTAATCCTTATGAATAAAAATAGTGCCACTGAGAATTGTAATTATAAAGATGGAAATATTGATATCAGTTTATCCATCCCTGCCAGATCTATCGTGACTATGGTAAGTAATTAGATTGAAAAATAAATTTATAGATCAATCACTATTTAAGATTGCTAATGTAGATCATATTGATCCATTCCTAATGAGTATTACGAGTAGTGCTGATCATTGGATGTATCTTTCCAGTACAGGATGTCTTACCGCTGGTAGGAAAAAAGCAGAACAGGCTTTATTCCCTTATGTTACAGATGATCTCCTACACCGTAATGCTCATTTTACCGGTCCTGTAACTGTCATACGAATTAGAAAAGGAAAAAATGATTTAGTTTGGCGTCCCTTCTATGATGCTGGACAGAATTATAAAATTGAAGTAAATCTTTACAAAAACAGTTTAGGAAATACTGTACTTTTCGAAGAAAAGAACCATTCTCTGGGATTGACTTTCTTTTATAAATGGCAATCAAGTATTGAGTACGGATTTGTTAGAAAATCGACATTAGTCAATCACAGTGGTAAATTGATTGATATAGAGTTGATAGATGGGCTGAGAAATATAATGCCTGCTGGTATTGAATTACGTACTCAGCAAGAAATGAGTAATCTGGCAAATGCTTATAAAGTATCTGAATATACTCCAGAAACTGAATGCGCCCTGTTTTATATGAATGCACTAGTGATGGATCGACCTGAACCAGGGGAATCACTATATGCTAACCTTATTTGGTCATATTATCGTGAAAATAAGATTATTACTTTGAACGAAAAGAGTATCAATGAATTTGTAGAAAGTGGAAAAATAAAAGAAGACCACTTCATAAAGGGGAAGCCTGGATGCTATTTAACAAAAATTAGCAAAGAACTGGAACCTAAAAATGAAATATATTGGTACACCATTGCTGATGTATCTAAAACACAATCTGAAATAACCTATCTTATCTCCCATCTAAAAGATCCATTAAAAATTGAAAAAAAACTGGAAAAAAGTATCTTGGAGAATCACTTACTTCTTGAAAGTGCAGTTGGAGCTGCTGATGGCTTTCAATGTACCAGTGAAACAATCAATGATTACCACCATACTGCAAATTCCATGTATAACTTTTTTCGAGGTGGTATCTTTGCAAAAAATTATGATGTCCAGAAAAATGATTTTCTCAGATTTTTAGAAATCAGAAATAAATTAATTTTTGAAAAATACTTCGATGAAATAAATGCCCTTCCAAGCCAAATCAGGATGAAAGAATTGATTGAATTCGGAGATAGAATTAAAGACTCTAGTCTTAGAAGACTTTGCAGAGAATACTTACCACTTACTTTAGGTAGAAGACATGGCGACCCAAGTCGCCCTTGGAACCATTTTGAAATCCGTACTAAGGATAACCAGGGTAACCAACTTTTCTATTATGAAGGAAATTGGCGGGATATATTCCAAAATTGGGAAGCTTTAGGATATAGCTATCCTGATGCTTGGGAGTCTATGGTTGCAAAATTTCTAAATGCGACCACAGTAGATGGGTTTAATCCCTACCGTCTTACCACTGAAGGTATAGATTGGGAAGTAAGCAACCCTGAAGATCCTTGGAGTTTTATTGGCTATTGGAATGATCATCAAATCATTTATTTATTGAAATTGCTTGAGCACCTAAAAAATAATAATCCAGACTCGATAAATAGGCTATTCAATGATTCCATATTTAGCTATGCCAATATACCCTATCGAATCAGAAACTTTAATCAAATTGTAGCCAACCCGAAAGAAACCATTGACTTTGATTTTGATAAAAATGAATCTATAAATAATAAAGTAGCTCAGTTAGGTAGTGATGGCAAACTTGTTTTATGTGAAAATGATCAGGTTTATCATGTCAATCTGATTGAAAAAATTCTAGTTCTTCTTTTAGCAAAAGTTTGCAATCTTGTACCTGGTGCTGGCATTTGGCTCAATACACAAAGGCCAGAATGGAATGATGCAAATAATGCATTGGTTGGCTCCGGTACATCTATGGTTACAGTATATTATATGAAAAGATTCCTGTCTTTTTTTCGTTCTGTTTTGAAAAAAGTAGATTCCAAAAATATTGATATTTCAATTGAAGTAAGATACTGGTTTAATAGTGTTCATGAAGTTATTTCAGATTTCCAGAGTATAAGTGGAAACCATGAAAAAAATAACCAAAACAAAATGGAATATATCTCAAGGTTGGGCAATGCATTTTCAGAATACCGGATTATCATTTATGATAATGGTTTTAGCGGTAAACAAAAAATAGCAATTGAAGTAATCCGTGATTTCATTAATAAAATGATGGCTGAGTTAGACCATAGCATTATGCTAAATAAGGATAGTCGTGGATCTTACCAAGCTTACAATACGATCAATATTGATAAGAAAGAAAACTCAATCAACATAAATCAATTGGGACTTATGCTGGAAGGACAGGTAGCAGCCCTGAGTTCCGGATTACCAAACATTGATGATTCGATTAAACTACTGGAATTACTATTTAATAGTGACTTGTACCGTAAAGATATGAATAGCTTCATACTATATCCTGAAAAAGATGTGACACCATTTCTAGATAAAAATATTATTCCAACAAAAAGTATTTCAAAAAGCAGATTACTGACAAAAATGCTACAGAATAATGATTGTTCTTTAATTGAGAAAGATATGCAAGGTTTAGTTCGATTCAACCCTGATTTAAGAAATTTGTTTGATCTTCAGGCCAGACTTGTAAAATTGAAAACTATTGAGAATTATGAAAGCCTATTGACACAAGAGAATGACCTAATTTTGGAAATTTATGAAAATGTATTTGAACATAGAAATTATACTGGCAGATCAGGAACCATGTTTTCATACGAAGGGATTGGGTCTATTTACTGGCATATGGTTTCTAAACTTCTCCTTGCAGTACAAGAAATATATTTTACAGCGGTAAAACTAGATGAACCTGAAGAAAAAGTAAAAAGAATAGGACACCTGTATTACGATATTCGAGGTGGATTAAGTGCAGCAAAATCACCTGAAGAGTATGGCGCATTCCCATTTGATCCTTATTCCCACACACCTAACCACTCAGGTGCGCAACAACCGGGAATGACAGGACAAGTTAAGGAAGAAATACTTACACGATTTGGTGAACTGGGCTGTTTTGTACGTAATGGAAAAATACATTTTGATACTAGTTTGCTTAGACGATCTGAATTTCTTAATGGATCAAAATTATTTTCTTTTTATAATATAAATGCAGTCAAAGAAAAGCTGAAAATCAATAAAAACCAGCTGGCATATACTTATTGTCAGGTACCAATAATGTATACTATTACCTCTGAAGATCCAAATATAGAACTCATAATGCAAGATGGAGCGAAAACTCAATACAATAAAAATAAAATCGATTCACATATGAGTAACTTAATCTTTCAAAGAAGTGGAAAAGTTGCACAGATTGATGTGCAAATTAATGCGGGAGATTTGTTCAAAGATTAATTCAATGAAAAGAATATAAATGAAAAATAAATACATAATCTTATTAACAGTTTATATGAGCTTAGGCCATGCTCAGATTGGGGATACCATTTGGGAAGAGAATTTTGATAATCTAGATAACTGGATGAAGATTACGGGTAATGGATCGTGGGGCTGGGGAAATGGAGAACTGGAGTTTTATAAGGAAGAAAATGTCCAGATATCTGAAATTCCTAATGAAGATGGCAATAATGCTTTACACATCACAGCTAAGGAGGAATCCGGCCCTGGGGTTGTTGACCAATGGGGGAACCCATTAAACTATACATCCGGAAGAGTCACCACGAAATCAAAAGTTTCAGTTCAGTACG
The DNA here is from genome assembly GCA_913040915.1 of uncultured Fidelibacterota bacterium. Lineage (GTDB taxonomy): Bacteria > Fidelibacterota > Marinisomatia > Marinisomatales > UBA1611 > CAXFCD01. The sequence continues at coordinate 61,325 of CAJWHW010000005.1, forward strand.
GAGTGATTGAAACAAGAGTGAGAGTTCCAGACTTACACCTTGGAGGATGGCCTGCAGTATGGTTGCTTGGAACATCAAATCTCAATTGGCCACGTAGCGGTGAACTTGATATGATGGAAATGGGATCTAGACAAGATTTCAGAGATTTACATGATGAACATAATGGGGGAAATGGATTAGATAATTCAACTGTTAACCAAGTAGTAGGTGCGAATGCTATTTTTTATACAGAAGAAGCTGTAACCCCAGAGAATCCATCTGGTGCCGCTAGTATCTCTTGGGATCCTGATGATAATTATTGCAGACCATACTATAATTATGATAACCTTAATGACAGATTTCTAATATATAGAATATACTGGGATCCTGATAGTATTCGATTTACTGTGATTGATGGTAGCGTTGAGTATGATCTATATACTGATCCATTTCCAATAGATAGTGTTAGTGCAGAATTCCAAGATCCATTTTATTTAATAGCAAATCTAGCTATAGGGGGCACATTTACAGATACAGATTATATTGGTGGTAGCGGCCTTCCAATTTCTATGATATTCCCTGCACACATGTATGTTGACTACATTAAAGTGATGGAATGGAACGGACAGGGTAAAGTTCATTTTGGACCGCCTACTTTTCAAGAAGGTACCTTCGGCATATTTACAGATACAACTCCAGTTGACAATCGTTTGATAGCCGGAGACGATGCAGAAATCTATGTCTGGGAAGGCACATTAACTGGAGGTAGTATTCCCCCCTACGAAGGTGAGAATGGAATATCATGGCAAACCACTGGATTAGGCTGGTTTGGTGCAGGTATCATGTCCATGCAACCAGTCAATCTATTAAACTTTAGTGAAGGGAGTTTAAAGTTCATGATCAAAATCCCCGCAAATGTTTCCTTCAAGATCGGAATTATTGACGCATGGGGGAACCAGTCTTATGTTGATTTTCCATCCAATCAAACTACATATGGGCTCGTTAGGGACGGAAATTGGGGACAGGCATCTATCCCGGTGATTGATATCCGAGGAGAATTTATTGATTTAAGAATGTTGAGCTATGAATTTGTCATTTTGGAAGTAAATGGTTCGGGATGTGAATTTGGGTTAGATGATATTTACTGGGAAGGCGGTGAAACCGTAAGCATTACTAAAAGCAAACTAGATAGGTCCCCAATTAAATATAGCTTAAATAATAACTATCCTAATCCTTTTAATCCATTGACAACTATCAGCTATGATTTACCGGATGATGGATTCGTAAATGTCACTATCTACAATATGATGGGTGAAATAGTGAAAATTTTAGTGAACGAAAAACAAATCGCTGGTTTTAAATCCGTACAATGGGATGCTAATAATAGTTTTGGTAAACCAGTGAGTGCGGGTATTTACCTATACCAAATAAAGGTTGGTGAGTATCTGCAGAATAAAAAAATGGTATTATTAAAATAAAATTAGCCACTGTAATTGGGCCGTAAATAATAAAGAAGAAGAATGGTCTATTTTAGATTCTGGTGCTATTACAACTGGTGAATGGTCTGATGATGGACTTATAAAAGAGGGAAAGTTAGCAAAGAATATTATTCGTAATTGGCCAAAATAAATGGATAAAATCCAACTCAACTTTAATAGTCATTATTTCAAATAGTTTTACAAAATAATATTAATCTTAAGAAAATATGAAAAATATATTATACATTATATTTTTATTTGAATTTATTCTAGGGCAAAATATTCAGATTAATGAAATAGTATCTTCTAATGGTATAATGTTATATGATGAAGATGGAGATACACCGGATTGGATTGAATTATATAATATTGGTGATCAAGAAATAAATTTAAATGGTTATGGTATCACGGATGATCCTGAAAATTTATCCAAATGGATCTTCCCCTCAATAGTTATTGAGCCGAATAATTTTCTGTTAATATTTGCTTCTAATAAAAATAGAAAGGAAATTGTAACTCAATGGGATGCAGTCATAGACTGGGGAGATTCATGGCACTATTGGGTTGGTTTAAGTGAACCTGTAAATAATTGGGAATTGCCAGAAACTGATATTTCATTCTGGAATGTAGGTAACAGTGGCTTTGGCTTCGGAGATGACGATGATAACACAACTATAACTCAAACGATTAGCATTTATATAAAAAAAGAGTTTACTATTGATGATCCTTCAATTGTTAATAAACTAATATTTCATCTGGATTATGATGATGGATATGTAGCTTATTTGAACGGCATTGAATTCTCAAGAAGGAATTTAGGTCCAGCAGGATCACCAGTATATTATAATACAACAACCACTGGCCTCCACGAAGCAGAAATTTATTCTGGAGGGTCCCCCGAAACAGTGGAAATTGATCTCGCTTTATTTCCCCTTCATGAGAATACAAATACCTTAGCAATCGAAGTTCACAATTATTCTTTTAACTCTTCTGATCTAACCTGTATACCATTCCTTACATTAGGTTATAATACAGAATTACAGAATATATCAGGACCTGATCCACTACTTAATCTTCCATCTGTACATCTTCATAGTAATTTCAAATTAAATTCGACTGGAGAGACTCTTGTAATTAGCGATTTAAATGAAGTTATTTTAGATTCAATCTCATTTGACAGCATTAAGACAAATATGTCCTTCGGCCGAAATCTTGAAGGTAGCTCTTGGGTTTTATTTCCTAATCCTACACCTGGTTCTTCAAACTCAACACCATCCTATGCCGGTGTGTTAGCACCAATTGAGTTTTCAATGGCTTCAGGTTTTATTAATGAGCCTCAGATTACAGTAGAATTAAGTACGCCTGATGAATCTGCTGAGATATATTTTACTACTGATGGTACTACGCCTAGCATGGATGATTTTAATTATGAGTATTCTATCCCACTCACTAATACAACAGTGATCAGAGCAAGGGCATTTTTGAATGATTGGCTGCCGTCAGAAACGGAAACTAAAACATATATTTTTGGCGAAAACGAACCGATTGGAGTTCCAGTAATTTTCTTGTCAACAGACCCTATCAATTTTTTTGGAGAAGATTCCGGAATTTATGTCATGGGTTCTAATGCCAGTCCAGATTTTCCTCACTTTGGTGCAAATTTCTGGGAAGATTGGGAACGCCCCTTACATTTTGAAATAATGGAACAAGATGGTAGTAGTTATTCTACAAATGCAGGAGTGAAAATTTTTGGTGGATGGAGCCGTGGTTTTCCTCAGAAGTCATTATCTATTTATTCTCGTAATTACTTCGGGCCAAGCGAGTTTAATTATAATTTTTTCCCAGATCATATTACTAATTCTTTTGAATCTTTTGTTCTAAGAAACTCTGGGAATGATTGGACACATACAATGTTCCGGGATGGATTTACTACTAGCTTAACTCACGGATTGGGAATAGACCATCAAGAATACCGGCCCACTATAACATATCTTAATGGGGAATATTGGGGGATCCATAATATTCGCGAAAAAGTAAGCGAACATTTTTTAGCATCCCATTATTCTCTAAATACAGAAAATATTAATCTTCTTGGGTCAGAGCCCGGACAAGAAACATATATAGTCCATGGAACAGATACAGATTACTTGAATCTTTTAGATTATATTTCAAATAATGATTTAAATGACTTACTCGTTCAAAATGCTTTGGAAAACTGGATTGATATTGAATCCTACATGAAATATCAAGCATTTCAAATTTTAATTGATAATCGTGATTGGCCGGGAAATAACATTAAATTTTGGCGGGATAATAGGATCGGTGGTAAATGGCGATGGATTCTCTATGATACTGACTTTGGATTTGGGATATGGGATCCGTGGTCTTTCACCTTTAATACTCTAGATTTTGCTTTGGAACCAAATGGTCCTGATTGGCCAAATCCGCCCTGGAGTACCTATTTATTTAGAAAACTAATAGAAAATAATAATTTTAAATATATATTTATAAATACATATTGTGACCTCTTAAATACAACTTTTGAACCTGAAAATCTTTTAAATCATCTTGATTCAATAACAAATAACATTATCAATTTGATACCACTACATCAAGAACGATGGAATATTCAATGGGGTGGAGGATGTTGTTGGGGGGCAGGTTCAGCATTGAATTTCGAAGATAATATCAATGTAATTCAAAATTTCAGTATTAATCGGCAATTATATGCTAGAAATCATATTCAGGATCAATTTTCTCTACCAAATATTGCCTTGGTTAAATTATATCTTGAACCAGAAGGAAGCGGTTCCATTCAATTGAATTCCTTGAACATTAATGAAGATGGTTGGTCCGGATATTACTTTCCTAATATTCCTATCAATGCAACTGCAGTGCCAAACAATGGATTTATTTTTTCAGGTTGGTCGGAATTTCCAGATTCAAGCTCATCTTTAACCATGAGTGTCACAGATCCTTTTATATTAACTGCAATTTTTGAGCCTACAAATCTTTCTGAAGGAAGTATAATTATTAATGAAATTAATTATAACTCGAGCGATGATCATGATTCTGGTGATTGGATTGAACTTTTTAATCCAGGTGAATCAGAGCTTGATTTAAGTAATTGGGTTTTCAAAGATGAAAATAATGATCATAATTATATTATACCAAATGAAACAATATTAAATAGTGAGGCTTATTTAATAATTTCAAATGACCTATTAAAATTTCAAGAATTTTATTCCACAGATATCCCAATTTTTGGTCCATTTGAATTTGGTTTGAGTGGCGGTGGTGATGAAGTACGTATTTTCAATAATATAGGCGAACTTATTGATTCAGTTCAATATGATGATAATGAACCATGGCCAACTGAACCCGATGGGGATGGGCCTACGTTAGAATTGTTAAATCCTAATATGGATAATAGCACATCACAATCATGGGCATCTTCCAATTACTATGGAACTCCAGGTCAACAAAATAGCACATATCAATATCTTGATATAGATAAACAATTATACTTACCAAATGAATTTCATTTTTATCCTTCATATCCAAACCCATTTAACCCAAGTACAACAATTACATTTGATATACCCAAAATAACCAATGAACAAGAAACACAAATAAATGTTTACAATTTAAGAGGACAGAAAATTAAAACTATTTTGAATAATCGATTAAGATCTGGAAAACATGAAATGCAATGGCACCCAACCCATATTTCATCCGGAGTTTATTTTCTACAATTAAAAATAGGAGAGAAAACTTTGAATCAAAAGATCACGTATTTAAAATAAACGAAATAATTATTTTATTTTTGTCCCATCACTCATTTGAATAATATAGGCTTTTCCCCCAGTCGACTCTATGGCTTCTAGTACTTTTCTCGAATTTTCTGGCGCATAGGCAAACATGGTTCCGCCGCCACCGGAACCATTGATCTTTCCTCCAATAGCTCCTGCGTTTAATGCAGCATCCATCATGGACTCAATTTTAGATGTACTGATCTTCAAAATATCTCTCAACACTTGGTGATGTTCGATTAACAGTTTACCGATTATTTGATGATCCAAAACATCTTTTTCTAATTCTGAAAGAGCTTTTTTTAAAATGTTTCGGTTTCGTACAGTTCCATGATAGAGCAGCAGTTCATCTTCATCTAAACCTGAAAGATCTATATTATCATCGTAGGAATGAACAGTAGCACTTGGATTATTTATTTTTATCTTTTTTATAAGTGCTAATCTTGAATCGCGACATCGGCTTAAGATACCTATGGTATCTTTGGGCTCACAGGAATCACCTAAAACAAAGGTCCCAAGATTTGAATTTATTGATCGAATCTTTGTATCTGGTTCTGATTCTAAATAGATCAATTGCCCCATGGCAGTAGAATATTGATCCATCATTCCACCAGGTTCATTGAATTCCTGCACTTCTGCTGCGTATGCAAATTCCCCCATCTTTTTCTGACTCAAATTAGTAGGTTCATCAGCCATTTGTGATAAAAAATGAATCCAGCTGACCATTAAAGCAGATGAACTACTGCATCCGGCTTTGATGGGTATTTCACTAGTAATTTCACAATCAAATCCTGTTGAAAATGTAAGTCCTGCACTCCTGCAGATATTAATTCCGCTTTTAAAATAATCCCGTTGCTTAGTGTAAGTCAAATCATCTAGTGAAAAGGATTCTGTTTCGCTTAGATCAGATTTATTTATAACAACCTTTTGATCGTTCCTCTTTGCACCCTTTAGTGTAGCCCGTAGGGATATGGCCATTGCAATTACAGGCATTCCAAGATAATCCTGATGTTCTCCAAAAAGGCAGATTCGTCCTGGTGTATTTATTTCCAAATTTTAATTAATCCTATTGAAGAGATTATAGAAATAATAAAAATAAATAGACCAGATAAATTATGACCGTAGATTAATTGCCCCACACCAAATAATATTCCATAGACAGTCGTACATCCTAAGAGCATGGATAAAATCCCTTTTGGCACAGGCCATTCTCCTGATAAAATGCCATCAGAATATTTTGCCCATCCAGGTCCGCCCGGTTTTATTTTTTTCACAAAATTTCGTAATGTTTGATCATTCTCTGGCGGTGTGAAATATGTTGCTGATATCCATATAACTGTTGTCAATAAAGCACCGACCACTATCTTCTGCCACCCCTCAAATCCAGAATTGCCAAAATTGAAATATCCAGCAATGAACAATGAACTGATCATGGCTACAATTTCTGTATATGCATTGATGCGCCACCAAAACCAGCGCAGAATGTATATGAGTCCAGTCCCAGTGCCAATCATCAACACTAGTGTAAATGCCTGTCCGGCACTGGTAAGTAGTAACCCCAAACTTCCACCAAGAATAATTGATAAAATAGTAAACAAACGTCCAACTGTAACAAGATGTTTTTCTGATGCATCAGGTTTTATGAACCTGTGATAAAAATCATTTACAAGGTAGCTGGCTCCCAGATTCAGCTGGGTTGACATGGTACTCATAAATGCGGCAATCAGCGATGCTGAAACAAGGCCCAGTAATCCAGAAGGTAAGCGTGTGAGCATGGCTGGATACGCTACATCATGACCTAATTTATCGGCAGGCAAATTCGGAAAGGCAAATTGAATATCTTTTAAGTCCGGGAATATGATTAAAGAAGAAAGCGCTATAATGATCCATGGCCAAGGTCGTAATGCATAATGAGTAATATTAAATAATAATGTAGCACTTACGGCATTAGTTTCATCTTTTGCAGAAAACATTCTTTGGGCAATGTAGCCACCACCACCAGGCTCTGCGCCTGGATAATAACTGGCCCACCATTGTACCGCAAGCGGTACCAGTAATACTGGGACCCATAGGTTTGGATCGGACATATCTGGGATAAGCGCTAGTTTACCTTTTACATTTTCATGATTAAGCAGATTCGAAAGACCTCCAATTTCCGGTAAATCTAATATGTAAATCATACCCCATATGGATCCAATCATAGCTAAAGTAAATTGAATAAAATCAGTAATGATTACCGCTTTAAGACCGCCCAACGTTGAATAAGCCAAGGTAATGGAACAGGCAGTTAATAATGTGACCCACCCCGGTACTCCAAGTACAATTTCACCAAACTTCACTGCCGCTAGGCTTACAGTGCCCATTACAAGTATATTGAAAACTAAGCCCAGATATATTGCACGGAAGCCACGCAGAAAAGCTGCTGGTTTTCCACTGTACCGTAATTCGTAGAATTCAATATCGGTAAGTACACCAGATCTCCGCCAGAGTCTGGCGTATACAAAAACAGTCAGCATTCCAGTAAGTAAAAAAGCCCACCAGGCCCAATTGCCTGAGACGCCATTCTGGCGTACGAGATCAGTAACCAGATTGGGAGTATCCGTTGAAAAGGTCGTGGCCACCATACTCACTCCCAAAAGCCACCAGGGCATACTGCGCCCAGCTAAAAAGAATGATCTTGTATCTTTACCGGCTCGCTTCGAAGCCCATAGTCCCACTATGATAGAAAGAGTGAAATATGATCCTATAATGACCCAATCTATAGTTGAAAGTATCATATAGATAAATTTTAAATTAATCTAAGAGAATCTTAGGCATATGAATTAGAATTGATTCATATACATAGAGTCATAAAATTTGTTATATAAAAAAAGTGAATACTAACTATTTCTTTTTACATATATCATAAAGGATGAAGAATAATTACTGTAAAAAACACCAAGTCCATCACCAAAATTTGAGTCTGGCAATATATAGATATTTTGGCCAACGGGATCTCCGCTAAAATAATTAAAATAAGATTCACTAGTTGCCTTGAAGGTCATAATATGGTAACCATAATAATCAAAATATAGCCACATGATTTGTGTAGGAGTTTCTTCTACGTTCCATTGCCATGGATTTATACGATATGGTGTATTATTCTCATCACGAAGGTAATTACCCTTCCAGATACGAAATCCAAGTGTGGTGTCATAGATCAGATTGACAAAAGCACTATCTCTTATGCTATTATAATTATAATCAAAAAATGCTCCACTATCAGGATCAATGGTTGAGCTTAACGTATCTAATGGTTCCAGACCTCTCACATTTGATTCGAGAGCATAACTTAGAATTTTAATTGTTTGAAAATTATCTGAATCAAAATCAACTCCAAAGTAAGGGTAACTGGCAAAACTCTGTGTAAAGCAATCTCCAAACCTGAATTCAACAGAATCTACATTTATATTGTTCTGGAGTACAAAATCTTCAGGATTATCAATCAACTGGCTTAGTTGTTCAATCGAGTAGCCTTCTAGATTTTTTACGTCAACCATTTTAGTAGGAATTACTTCACCATCTGAACATTGATAATCACCTAAATCTGCTGAAGTAAGATTTAAGATACTTGGCACTGTAGTTATTGCAATAATAGAATCTTGTTCATGAATTACGGAGAGTTGGTAGGTCTGGCCTGATTGAATGATAAAATTCATCCAAGCAGTTAATTCTTCATCTGTTGAGGTTTGTGAGAGTGGGAAATATTTACCCGTTCCAACATTATTAAATGTCAATTTTTCCATTGTTGAGTCATTGATAAGTTCGACAATTGCACCATCTACCCAGAGTGAATCCGATAAAATATCTTCATCTATTGTGGCAGTTCTTGAAACTAAAACTGTATCTAATACTGGTAAACCTGCAGTAATTGATGCAAAAACAACGAGTTTTTGCTCATATTTTTCAATGCTATCGTTTAAATCACAGGATTGAATAATTATGCTAAACATTATTAAAGTCAATAATTTTAACCTCATGATCAAAACTCCCAAGTAAAACCAATGGTCGGAATAATTGGAAATAGGCTGATTATTTCTTCCCTTATTTTTCCTTCATCGGGTTCATCAACATTTGGCTCACCTGGGTCAGGCTTACCATTACCTGCCCCTATTTTATCTTCTCCAACACCAATATCATGCTGGTTTATATCCCAATCATCATCGTCATCCAAACCATTATATGTATTACCTAACCTGTACACCTTTCTAAATGGATTCTTACGATTGAATGTGTTAATTATTTGGAAGTAAATATCAACGTTCGTTTTACCAAATTTAGCATGATACACTGCACCAATATCTAATCTGCTATAGGGTTCATATCTAGCTGAGTTTCTAGACCCAGGTATTGTACGAAAGATTTCTTCCGGACTTTCAGGAAATTTTTGAATATAATACCCTAATATTGGTGTGTAAGCCTGACCTGATTGCAGAGCCAATCGCCAGTTCACTTCCCACTTATCATTAAACTGATAATTTCCGAGCGCACTGAAAGCATGCGTCCTATCCCAATTAGTAAAATATTCTTTTTCACCATCGTCATAAATGCTATTCATTATTTTTCTTGATACAGAGAAAGTATAAGCTAGCCAGCCACTGAGTTTACCCGCCATTTTTTGTCCAAAAATTTCTAATCCATATGCGTAACCGTTAGCAGGTGTAACGATAGATGCCAAACTTTCATCATCTACCTGGGCATCTGTTGATGACCTTGTTTCTTCATAGGTTAATAAGTTTTTTAAATCTTTATAATAGCCTTCAATCTGAAGCTTGTATGTACTTCTAAAATATTCTTCATATCCCAGAACAACCTGTATAGACTTACCTGGATTCACAGAGTTGTCCACAGCGATCCAGTTATCAAGTATTGGAGCATTGAAATCATCCTGGAATGTGCTGATAAATTGATGGTAGTTACCTACAGAAAAGTTGATATACCTGTCATCTGTAAGTAAATATTTAATCCCAAGACGCAAGTCAGGGTACAAAGAATCTGGATAAACACTGTATCTATTTATTCTGATTCCCGGTTCAATGATAAATACATCATTTTTTTCATTCTTGGCTTTAAAGTAAAAAGCAGACTCACTAGGAGATGTTATAATTTCAAACTGCGTTGAATCTTGAAATTTATTAGTGTATTCAAATCCTAAATTTTTAAATTGATAACCAAATTTGAATTTCGTTTCAGATGATACAAACCAAGAGAAATCTCCTGAAAGAGTTTTATCATCAATTTCATTATAACTTACTAATCCTCCGGAACCACCTAGACCAAAGCTTGTAAAGAACATACTGTTCGCAGCAAGAAAGTTTCCAATAAATTTTTCATTGAATACACGTCTATAATGCCCACTTATCGTATTATTACCCCATCTACCATCAAGGCCAAAGGTATCGAAAATAATATCATCGATTCCTGAATAATAACTAACAGAGATCCTGTCTTTAGGTGAAAGATCAGAAAAAATATGTCCTTGGATATCGTAAAAGTAATACGGGGGAATATTATCGGCTGTACTGGCAGGTAGAACCTTGGGAAGTAGTATATCAAAATATGTTCTACGGCCTGACAAAATCCAGGCTCCTTTGTAAGAGGGGCCCTCGAGGGTAGTCTGTGCCGAGAGCAAAGATAAATTTGCTTTACCGTTAAACTTATTTCTATTTCCTTCTCGACTGATGACATTTAGAACTGCTGATAGTCGTCCACCGTACTCTGCATTGTAAGCCCCCTTAATCAATTCTGCTTCTTTTACACCGTCAACAATAAAGTTAGAAAATACACCACCCAAGTGAGATGGATTATAAACAGTAATACCATCAAGCATAATCAGATTTTGGTCAGTATTACCCCCTCTTATAACAAGACCGGTGCTGTATTCTGAAGTTGTTAGAACACCAGGCAGGGCTTGGATAGTACGGAATAAGTCTGGCTCAGCGAGTGCAGGAGCAGATTTCATCATCCTAGGGCTTAAATTTATTTTACTTGGCTGTATATTATATTTTCTCTGGATTTTTTCGGCTGTAACATCGACTTCATTCAACTCAAGAAGTTCTTGTTTAAGTTGGATATCCAGATTAAGAGATTCACTTCGGCCTATTATGATTGATTGTTTAGAGAGCTCGAATCCTACATATGAAACAATGATATCATATTCTCCTGATGCTATATCTTGTAAAATGTAGTATCCATTGTAATCTGTAGCCATTCCTTGACCTGTCTGCTGAATAAATACATTAGCACCTATTAAAGCTTCTCCGGATGAAGAGTCAGTTACAAAACCTGTGATAATTCCACCTTGAGCTAATAAAATTGATATATGTAATAAAAATGATAGAAAAATTCTTGACATAAATGATTATTTCCCTAAATAATTTAAATTTTCAATATTAAATGGGGTTGGTTCTATTTCATATTTTTCGAAAATTTCTTTTGAATCACATATACTACCCTTCACAAGGTCATTTAATTGGTCTTTACCTGCAGGGAACCACTCAAATCCATCAAGTAATCCAGCTATGGTAGTTATTAGAGAAATTGGAGTTGGTAACATGAAAACTCTTTGCCCCGTTGCACTTGCTATTGATTTGACAATTTCATTCCACGTAACATCGCGCAAACCACCAAGTAATATTGTTTGGCCAATAGTACTTTCATCAAATAGAACTTTAACAAAGATCTTAGCTACATCCTTTACATGTATCATACTTAAAGCGTAATTGCCAGAATCTAGCGGATTTAATCCAGTGAAAAATGAAGGAGCGGGAAAGGGTAGAAACTTTGGGTATGGTACTAGATTTAGCATTAGCTTATCAAGCATCATGCAAAATTCAGGTCTATCTTCACCACGAGGATCACCAAATAATGATGACGGACGCATGATTGTCCATTGAAGTTCTGTATTTTTAATTACTTGTTCTGATAAAAATTTTGCCTGCATATAATTCGAACCATTTGGATCAGGGCTTGCTCCAAGTGCACTCATTAATAGAAAGCGTTTTACACCTAATTCTTGGGCAATTTCTGCAATTCTTTGACTTCCTCTAAATTGTAGTTTGTCATTTGTTAAGTCTCTTTTTGGGAATTCTCTGATTAAAGCAATCAGATAAATGACCGCTTCACATCCATTAAGTGTCTCTCTAATCGCGTTATCATCTTTTATGCTGCCCTTTACCGTTTCACATTTTTCTTGTTGGATTACCTTACTTTCAGAACCGCCTCTTACAAGTAATCTTGGGATATGTTCATTATGAATCAATTCATCAACGATGTAAGAGCCGACATAGCCGGTGCCACCAAAAATAGCCACTTTCATGAAAGATCAACCTCAACAAAATCATTTAAATTTCTATTAAAAATATTTTTTGAGAAAAATTCATTGATTATATTTTTAAGATCTTCAGACTTGTATATCTTCGTAAGATTCTCCTGAAGTGAAAAAAAATCAAATCCTTTCGTGAAAGGGGGCTTTATAACTTGACTAGCTTTTATTTTATAAATATTCATTAAGAAAAATTAAAGTTACTATAATGTATAAACAATAATGTTATGAGCGTTATGAGCGTTTAATATTATTTATCAATTTTATATTATATTGATCAAATACTGAATCTTATTCACTCCGTACTGACTTTAGTGATATAAATTATCAACTGCTTCGGTTTAACTTCTTAGTATTTGAAAAATTACATATCTTGGTACTGAATTTAGTGTAATTGTTTAGTTTGTACTAAAGTGATTTGAGTAAGTTCATATTCGCAATATACTCACTTATATCAAATTTATTTTTACAACCATTATAACTCATATATCTTATTTTCCCATATACAGGACGTTCAAACCAGGGACGGTCATGTACTCCTCCCAGACTCCAAGCGATACCTGTATAGCCATTTGCATCACGACCATCTAGCTCATACTTATCATTCAAATCTATTGCCGTTTGTAACGCTATTTCGGGAGAAGGGCTCCACTCTAAAATCTTTTTAGCCCAATACATTCTCATGTAAGTATGCATTTTCCCTGTATACACCATTTGCAATTGGGCAGCATTCCATAGGTCATCATGAGTTTCTGCAGTTTCAAAAGCTTCTGGAGGATATAGATATTCCCGTTTATCATTCCTGTGATAATAGAGACTTTCCTTTGCCCAATTAGGAAACCCATCGAAGGAATCATAATTATTATTATAAAAACAAAAATTAGCAGCCAATTCCCGCCGCACTATAAGCTGCTCTAAAATACTTTTGTTTTCAATTGTATCAATTTGACTGAGGTTTAACGCCACGCGCTGTGAAGAGATGTGACCAAAGTGCAAAAATGGACTCATATTAGAAAGAACATCTTGGTTTGGGTTATTGCGATGATTGGTATAATTTTCAATCGGGAGCTTAGAAAAATATTCTAATTGTTTCTGAGCCGCTTTTTCTCCTGGTAACAACCAGTCCACCGGTACAACACTATTATCAACATTCAGCTTCTTGTAAATATTTGGCCAATCAATATCCCAACCGGGTGAATTAATATTCACAGAGTGCCGTTTCAATTTAGGAATCTCTGTTAAAAATTCACCTAGGTGTTTTTGTATTTTTGGCCTGATGGTGTATGCTCCCCACTCCTGCTTTTCGCTTGTCACCCAAATAGGTACAATATTATTGGAATCAACTATATAAAATGGAATATTAATGGAGTTTGAAATTTTCTTGGTCCTCCGGCGATGGAAACGAAGCGGTGAAAAATCTGTGACCAAAATGGCAATCTCTTCTTTTAATATTAGCTTTGGAAGCTCATTTTTTGGCGTACCATTTAGTAGACGAAAACTTATATTGAGTTTTTTTAATGATTTTTCTGTTTCATATAGCCCCTGAAATAAAAAATCATATTGTCGGATATTTGAACTGGGAAAGTCACCGATATAATTAAAACATACCATGAGAGAATATCCATTTTGCAATGCTAAGTCCTGTGCATGTAACAAAGCCCAATTATCATAAACTCTTTTGTCACGCTGCATCCAGTATAGTACAGTTTTACCTTTCAGAGAACCAGATTGTAATTGTTTTATTCGATTTGGATGGACAACCGACATGATGGAATTAAGTTACTTTTTAGCTATTGAAAGACCGCCATCAACTGGAAAAGTTTGTCCCGTAATCCAATTATTATTTGGATCAAGCAGAAACTGCAGCATACTGCTTATGTCTTTTGGTTTTCCAACAGAACTAGTTACGTGAAGATTTTTACTGTATTCGAGACTGGATGGATTATTCATGATAGCAGAAGATAGCGGTGTATCAACAAGCCCTGGTGCTACAGCATTGAAACGGATTGATTTTCTCGCATAGGTTATTGATGCAGATCTGACTATTGCTTCAATACCTGCCTTGGCCGCAACAATTGCTTCATGGTTAGGTAAACCAATACGCACTGCCGCAGTCGACATTAATATAACAGATGCATTGCTTAAAACTTTACCTGCAGCACGGACAACTGCGTAGGCACTTTTTAGGTTTGTAGAAATAATATTATCAAATTCTTTTTCTGTTATGCGATGTGGTGACTTTAATAAAATACTACCTGCTAGATTAACGATACCATCTACATTACCTAATATTTTTTTGCCATCAGAAATAAAGTCCAAGGTATTATTAAACGATGTTGCATCAACTGAAGCGGACTGCAGATTTCCTTGACGAGGATATGCCAAAAGGTTTTTATGATAACCAAGAAAGAGCTTGTTTCCCTTGGCTTGCAGATCCGCTACCAGTTGAACACCGATACCACCGGCGGCACCAATTATAATGTAGTTATTCATTTATATGGTATAAAGCTTGATAAATAACACTGCTTGAAGAGGCCACACCACCCGCTAATTTCCAGCCTTCACTGAGCAAAAACCCTACGGCTTCTACGAGATCTATTTTATCTTCGTTGAAAGCAGATACGATACAATAATTTTTGTGTTTTATAACATTAACTTTTGGCATACTTAATACGATTTTTTATCTAATATTTCAATAAAGTTCACATCCAGATCTTTTGTATAAATATACCCGGTTATATCATGATAGTATTGGAATTTTGGATGCATTTTTATCCACAATAGCAAAATAATTAGGATGCTGATCTAGTGTAACTAAGTCCAGATTTATATTATTAAACATCAGGACGGAACATATTTGATTTTCGAGAAGTACATCACAATCAAAACGCTTTTTGTAATACTCAAGTAAACTTGAAATATTTTCCACTTGGATAGAAACATGATCAATAATTGAAAGAATATTTCTCATAACATATTTATTATTTTCAAATTAATTATAACAAAATATATGAGCGTTATGAGCGTTATACAATATATTTAATAAACTTTTTTTAGAATTTATCTAAATGAGAATCAAGTCCAATTGCAATCATATAGATAACAATTTATAATTCAAATATTTTGAATACTTTTCCTAATCTATTTGGATAAGAATTTCATTTTTTCTAAACGGTGGGAGTGCCCATGGTGAGTTATATTGAGCTACCATTGATTTTCCATTAATCTGTAAACCCAGTTCTGACATTCTTTTTTCCAACCTATCTTGAAAATATTTCACCCGTTCTTCTGTGGCCCAACCCCCAAATGTAATAGCAGCTACTTTCGATAATTTTCGTTCTTCTAATTTTACATTTTTAAGATTTGGGCTGGGTAGATTTTCAAATTGGTGCTCCCTCGGCATTATAAAAAGTACTTCGTGTGTTTCCTCTTCCCCATCAAGTTCGGTAGAAATCACCGGTGCTGTCATAGCAATTTCCATTTGGCTCTCATTCCCGCCAAAAATATAATTGGCGATTCTTCGAAAACCCTCGTTTTGTGCTGACCTATAGGGTAAACTAACCTGAGTAACCGCGATAATCATAGATTGATATTCTCGAATTTCAAAATTACCCCTTTTGTCTATTAATTTATAGATAGGGTTTTCAATAGCCATAAGTGAACCAATTCCTAAAAATAACATTAATATTTTCTGCTTCATTAATAATTCCTTTCTTCATTTTATGAATGGTATTAATACAGGAGTTTTCTGTTTATACTCGTTATACGATTCTAAATGGCCCCATTTTTGATCGGAATTAGCCTCCAGCAAATTAATTCCACTTACTCTGGTTAATAAAGTGGTTACGAATACCGGTGAAATGAGTGTTACATATTGCCAGCCTGATAAAACTGGAAAAGATATAACTGCCATTCCAACCCAAACCATGATTTCACCAAAATAATTAGGATGACGAGAAATAGACCAGAGTCCGGTGGTAATAAATTGACCTTTATTTTTATGATTATTTCGAAAATGCCGCTTTTGTTCATCAGCCAATACTTCAAAAGAAAATCCGAATAACCAAATAATTAAGCCAATGATAAAATAAAGATCATTTTTCAAATCAGCATTATTTAATATAAGCGTAAGGCCATTTGCAGTTGTTAAAAACACCCACAATGCAGACATATTGAACCAAAGTAAAAATCTATAAAAGGAAGTTTTTACATCATGAAATCTTTTGTCTTCACCAACCTGAGACACTCGAATAAATAAAAAGAGTCCAAGACGCAGTGCCCATATTAAAATAAGAATAGCAACAACCTGTGAACGGAAGTTCAAT
This sequence comes from uncultured Fidelibacterota bacterium, assembly GCA_913040915.1. Classification (GTDB taxonomy): domain Bacteria; phylum Fidelibacterota; class Marinisomatia; order Marinisomatales; family UBA1611; genus CAXFCD01. Next base: position 78,282 of record CAJWHW010000005.1, read on the forward strand.
TCATCTACACTATAAATAGCAATTCCTATCATTACTAAATAGGCAAATGTTCCTGTGATATCATAGTACTTTTCAGTTTTGAATAGATAAGAAGGAATAAAAATTAGCCAATGAATGAAAAATCCAATTGCGGCAATATACATAAGACCAGGATAACCATAAATATTTGGCCCACCCTGAGCTCCTGCATATCCAAATAAAAGTGCAACCATAAATAAAAACATAGATTTGAAAATATTAATCATCATTTCACCTTCTTTAGTTCAATAATATTAAACTTAAACAGTAAGACTGAAAATAAATAACCTAGATCTATTTCGAACCACCGTACTGCAAAATTTCTTTCTTGAGGCGACTTATGGTGATTGTTTTGATACAATT
>CAJWHW010000006.1:0-77726 GCA_913040915.1 uncultured Fidelibacterota bacterium
TTTTATTAATATTTGAAATGTTTAGACCACGTGTAATACCTATTCTGCTTCTGAAAGGGTTGGGTTTGGTAAAATCCATCCAATTCAAAGACCATAGATATATTGGTGATCCGATAAATGCAGTAAAAATTTTCAATGATTTAAAAGCAGATGAATTGGTGTTTTTGGATATTCTGGCTAGCAAAGAAAAAAGAACAATTTTATTAGATTTTGTTCGAAATGTTGGTGATGAAGCCAATATGCCTTTTGCTGTAGGTGGCGGAATCCGTACGATTCAACAGATAAAGGAGATTCTTAATGCTGGTGCGGAAAAAGTAATTATCAATTCCTATGCAGTAGAAAATCCATATTTTGTTAAACAGGCCTCAGATGAGTTTGGCAGTTCCACCATTGTGATTTCTATCGATGTAAAAAAGAAAATTTTAGGTAAAAAACAGGTTTATACACTGGGTGGACGTAAAGCTACCGGCCTCGATCCAAGGGCATTTTCTAAACTGATGGAGGATAAGGGAGCCGGTGAAATTATTATAAACTCTATTGAAAAAGATGGATTGATGACAGGTTATGATTTTGATTTGGTGAAAAAAGTGTCTAAAGTTGTAACAATTCCGGTTGTAGCTGCTGGCGGTGCAGGAACTTTTTTTGATTTTTCTCAAGCTGTTAATTACTCATACGCTTCTGCTGTAGCAGCTGGTTCTCTGTTTATATACCATGGTCCAAGAAATGCCATCTTAATTAATTATCCAGATAATACTGAATTAAAAAATATTTTTAAATGAGATTATTATTTGCTCTCAATCATCCTGCACATTATTATTTATTTAAATATATTATTAAAGGTTTTCGTGACAATGGGCATGAAGTAGTATTAGTAATAAGACAAAAAGATATTCTAGAAAAACTACTAAAAAGTGAAGGCCAAGATTATATTAAAATAAATGAAAAGAAAAAAAGGGATTCTAATACTGTATCTATAATCCTCAATAGTATGTTTGAACTTGTCATCCAAAACCTAAACCTCTTAAAACAAGTTCGGAAATTCAAGCCCCAAATTTTATTAGGAACAGATATTTCTATTACTCATATAGCTAAGTTAATAAATATACCTTCATTTGTTTATAATGAAGATGATTTTGAGATCAATAGATTATTTTGTTTTAGTTCATATCCTTTTACGGATTATATTATTGCACCTATTTATACATCAGTTGGCCCATATAAAAAAAAGAAAATCTCTTATAATGGAATCCAAAAAATGTCTTACCTAAATCCAAAATATTTCTTACCTAATAATAATATTCTTAAAGAACTAAAAATAAAAGGAAAACAAAATTATTTTATTATTAGGTTAGTAAGTCTGACTTCGGTACATGATGTTGAGGGCAATCATAAAGGAATCAATAATAATCTATTAAGAAAAATCATTAATAAATTAAATAAAATAGGTAAAGTTTTTATAAGTACCGAAGGCACTTTCCCAGTCGATTTAAAGCCTTATGAATTAAAGATAGCTCCAAATAAAATGCATGATCTTATGTATTATGCAAGTTTATTTATTGGAGATAGTCAATCAATGTGTGCTGAATCAGGAATATTGGGAACACCATTTATTAGATTTAATGATTTTGTTGGTAAAATAGAGTACTTAAATGATTTGGAAAATAATTATAAATTAGGTTGGGGGGTGAGAACTCGTGAACCTGAAAAGATATTCTCAATTATTGATCAATTATTTAATAATCCAAACTACAAAAAAAAATGGGCAGAGAAAAAAGACCGCCTTTTCAAAGAAAAGATTGATTTGACGTCTTTTTCAATTTGGTTGATTGAGAATTATCCATCATCTATAAAGGTTGTTCAAAAGAACCCCAATTATCAGTTTAATTTTAAATGAAATCATTAATCAATATAGTCTCGGTAGTTGGAGCTAGACCTAATTTTATTAAAGTTGCTCCTTTGGATAAAGAATTTGATAAATATAAAGAAAAATTTTGCCATAAAATTTGTCATACTGGACAACATTTTGACGAAAATATGTCTAAAGTTTTTTTTGAAGACTTAGATTTGCCTGAACCCGATTATTATTTAGGTGTTGGAAGTGGATCACATGCTGTTCAAACAGCCAAAATTATGATAGAATTTGAAAAAGTTTTGAAGAAGGAAAATCCGGACTTAATTATAGTCTTTGGTGATATTAATTCTACTATGGCCTGTAGTATTGTCGCTTCAAAATTGAATATAAAAATAGCTCATGTTGAATCAGGTTTAAGAAGCTTTGATAGAGGAATGCCAGAGGAGATAAATAGAATAATTACTGATAAATTATCTGATTTACTTTTTGTTTCAGAAGAAAGTGGTTTAAATAATCTAGCTAAGGAAGGGGTTAACGAATCAAAAATATTTTTTGTTGGAAATATCATGATAGATAGTCTCGTGAAATATTGGGATAAAATTGAGAATTCAAAAATTGTAAAAAAGTATAAACTAAAGAAGAATGATTATGTTTTAGCTACATTCCATAGACCCTCAAACGTTGATTCAGACTCTGATATTAAATCTCTAATTAGCCTTTTAAATGAAATATCTAATAGAAAAAAAGTCATTTTCCCTATTCATCCAAGAACGTTAAAAAAGATTGAGGAAATCAAAATTATTAATAGAATAAATTCTAATATAATTGTTACAGATCCTCTGGGCTATTTTGATTTTCTTTGTTTAACAAAAAATGCGCTAATTGTTATTACTGATAGCGGTGGCATACAAGAGGAATCTACATTTATGAATGTCCAATGTATAACTATGAGAAATAACACAGAACGTCCGGTTACAATTGATATTGGAACTAATCAATTGGCTGGGTCTAATACTCTTTCAGTTAAAAAAATTGCTAATAATATTTTTGATGGGAACATTAAAAATGGTCAAATTCCAAAGTTATGGGATGGCAAAACTGCTCAAAGAATTGTTGATGTTCTACTAAAGAAATTTTAATTAAACTATTTAAAAATGAATTAACTGAAGAAAATATTTAGGATTCTATCTACCTCTAAACCAGTTAATTTCAATTAAGGTTTTCAATATCATTCCATCCATATATTCATTCACCATTATTAAATGCTATTTTTAACAAGTACAACTTCCATTTAGATGCTTTATCATCTATTTAATATTTTCGTCTCTGCATTAGCTTATTTTGGAGTATTTTACTTCCATAGTGGATATATATATCTCCACAATAGCTATTCTTTATTTTTCCCAATTTATTTAGCTGTTTCCTTTTTATTCTCTATTTACTTTACTCCCAAAAACTATGTATTAAAGGATAGAACCCAATCAACTATACTGCAATTTATTTTTACCATTTTCAGTCTGAGTCTGGTGGTATCTTTGAGTGATTATTTTAATATTCCCCGTTATTTTATTTTCCTTGTTGTAGTTGTTCCCGTAGCCATCCGCTGGCTGATGGGATTTTATCACCATGATCCAAATAAAATTGACCAAGGTCTTAATTCTGCCAGGTCCAACTTTCAGTTTAAAAGGCTAAGTACCAGTTTTATTTTATTGATACTGGCATTTATCATTGCACTTTATTTCAAGACAGGCCGTATTGGCTATTATATTTGGTTAGAGAAGATAGTATTATTATTGATCGGCCTCTGGTGGGTTTCCAGCCATGTTACCCGGAAATTTTACGCATTGAATGATCAGAATATTTATTATAAAATTGCTCCAATAATCAAATCCCAGGCCCTATTTCTATTATTTTCGTCTGGTATCTATTATTTTTTTAAATTGGATTTTCTTAGTCGACAATTATTTTTTGGAACGATTGGCGTATTTTCGCTTTTTGAAACAACTGTATTTTTAATTTTATTTATGAATAGAAAATCAAAGTCAAACTTATACACTTATGAACCCTATATAATGGATCAGAATATACCATTCATCCCTGACGCGAATGGAAAAGTTATTCAGTCATTTGCAAAAAGTTGCTTATCGAAGATGCATCATTTTATTAAAGATGAAAGATTAATACGTTTTATAGATAATACATATAAATGTACTCAAAAGGAATGCAATCTGGATTCTTTTTTATATTTAACAACTAAAAAATTGGAAAATTTCCAGGGTATAAAAGACGAATCGCAATGTATATTGGTTAATATAACCTCCATAAATAATATTCTATCTATCAATCCCTTTTTACTGACCATGCGTCAAAAGATACAATCCGACGGTGTTCTGGTCGGTTCTTTCTCTCCTATGGAAGAGGATTATAAAAGGCTTAGAGATAAAATGCCCCGATTTTTATACACGCTGATTATCCCACTCCATTTTTTATTATATCGCATCTTCCCAAAAATCCCCATTATCAGTATTGTCTATGACTTCATTACACAGGGCAGGGGCAGGTTCCTGTCCAAAGCGGAAGTGTATGGCCGGCTCAGTTATTGCGGGTTTAAATTAATGGATTCAATTATGATTGATCATAAATTGTTCTTTATTGCCCAGCGTAAAGAATCAATTTCTACTGAACCAAACCCTTCTTTTGGCCCACTGGTTAAGCTTAAACGTGTAGGTTACGAAAATGAGATCGTTACCATTTACAAATTCAGGACTATGCATCCTTATAGTGAATTCATCCAAAAGGACCTTTTTGATAAAAATAGCTTAACCGTTACAGGGAAATTCAAGGATGATTTTCGCATTACATCTTGGGGCAAGGTATTCAGAAAATTATGGATAGATGAACTACCACAAATTTATAATTGGCTACGAGGTGATATATCCTTAATAGGTGTAAGAGCATTGAGCCAACATTATTTCTCTTTATACCCTAAGGATCTACAAAAATTACGAGTTCAATTTAAACCAGGGCTAATACCGCCTTATTATGCCGATATGCCAAAGAATTTTGATGAGATTATTTTAAGTGAAAAACGATACTTAAATAAAAAAATCCAGAGTGGATTTTTAACCGATCTAATTTATTTTCTAAATGCTTTAAATAACATTGTTTTTAAAGGTGCCAGAAGTCAATAGTAAAAACAATCTTAATATATTTCTAAAAATATATTTCTTATTAAAATAATGTTACTGAAATGATGTATGTTTATATTTTAGTTTATATCATAATTAATCTAATCAATTATGTTAAATCGCAAGAGATACCAACAGAATTTATTGAGAATGAAGTATTAGAGTATTCTTTCAATCTAGGTAAAAATTGGGATAGGAATACCACTCTTGGTTTGAACCGGTATTCGTATACCGATAAATTTAACAATATCAATTTTTCGATTATTAATTCAAGGATCGGTATTCATACAATAAATGGATCGATTGCAATTTTTGGATATGGTAATTTTCAATATAATAATTTTTATTGTTTTATTTATCCTCGTATTGTGAATGATGTAACTGCGTTTGCTCGCTACTCCGGTATCCAAAGAGAGATAGACCGGACCGGATTTATTTCAGGAGAGACTGATCTTTCTGGTATTGGCTATGAAAATGAGTGGCTTATGGTTCAGTGGGGACGAGGAAGGGAAGAATGGAGTAGTGGGGAAGGCATATCTCTAGCTTTGAGTAATAATTCATCCGCATATGACTATGGGGCACTAAAATTGTCATTTAATTCAGTTAGAGTTAAATACCTTCATGGCTTTTTAGAAAGTTTAGAAAATGGAGTGAACCGATACATTACTGCTCGTGGAATAGAATACACAAATAAGGAGTCATTAATTTTTGGTTTTTCTGAAGTAGTTATTTATTCTGGTGAAAATAGACCATTTGATATAGGATATATGAACCCTATTTCTACTCATTTAGAAATTGAATTAAATGACCGCTTAAATAAAATAGGGTACAATCATGCTAATGCTGTTTGGCAGGCTAGTCTTGACTGGATGGCAAATAATAAGGTTAGAGTTTCCGGTAATATTTTATTTGATGAATTTGTCATTGATGATATTCAAAAAAATGCAGGCAAAGAACATGGTCTAGCCTATTCTGCTCGGGTTTCATATAGTCCTGTACATTCAGAAAATGTTAGTATTTCTGCATATGTACAACATATTAAGGTTGGTACTTCTACCTTCAGGCACGGAAATGGCACAAATAATTTTGTGATTAGGGAAAAACCCCTGGGTTGGCATCATGGTAGTGATGGCTTGGAATCTATGATTGGCATAAAAGTAAATTATAAAGATTCAATGTTGGCAGATATCAACATGGGGCAAAGAGAGACAGGTGATGAATCCATTTTATCTAACCCTTATATTCCATATATCGATTATTTATCAGGTCCGTTCCCTAGTGGCAATGTTGAAAAAAATATTTTTTTATTTTCCACTTTTAAATGGCATTGGAAACCATGGGTAAGATTTGAAAGTAGAACGGATTGGTCTAAAGACGATGGTCTTGAAATATCCGCAGGTGTATTTTTATTTTTACCTAAAATGTTTGTTATTAAATAATTGGACAAAAAAAGCGACTGATTCCAGTCGCTTTTTTTTAGGTAATTTTTTACTTTAGTGAAATTAAAGATTATAATCTAATCTAATTGCGACTCCTCCCCAATAGGTGGCACTACCATATTTCAAATCAGAGCTCATGAATCCTTCTCCACCTATAAGAATATTAAAAGGAAGATTTAGACCTTTTTTCATCATATTTTCAAGTGAAATACCAGCGAAGCCTCTAAGTCCTGTAGCATCACCAACTAGACCAACATGACCTTCAGAAAATACAAGTCTAGCTAAGGTTAGATTTCCGCCTACACCTATTGCAAGGGGTGTGAATTCTTCACCTGTATTATGTTTCGCGGGGTAGGCACCAACTGTAGCACTTAACCCAAACCTGAGACTACCAAGATCAAAGCCCCACGGTGTAGTTATTACTAAACTTCCACCCACTGGTATTTTATCAAAAAAGCTTCCTTGAACCAGTCCTGCGCTTCCAGAAATACCAATATTAAAACCAGGACCTTTATTTACATAATGTTCTTCTTCAGAATTTGTTGTATCAGCAACAACGGCAGTTGCATCTCCAGCAGGAGTAGTATCAGCATCGACTGTACTTTCACCACCTTCTGAATCTAATTCTAATCCTAGCTCTGCAGCCATCTTTCTTTTTGCTTCATCAGCTGCAGCTTGTGCAGCAGCGTCAAGTTCAGCTTCTTCTGCTGCCTGCTTTTCAGCAAGTTTCCTAGCTTCTTCTTCTTCTTTTTTCCGTTTTGCTGCTTGCCGTGCTTCCTTAGCCGCTTTTTGAGCGGCGGCTTCGACTGCCGCTTCCTTAAGGGCTTCAGCTTCAGCGGCAGCTTTGTCAGCTGCTTCCTTTGCTTGCCGAGCTTTTTCTATTGGATCCACTTCTGTTTCAGATTGGGCAAAAGTGATGCCTAAAATTATTGTGCCTGCTAGCATATATTTAAATATTGACTTTATGATCATTATAGTACCTTATTTTATGTTACGTATAAACCCGTATAGGTAAAAAACTTAGAAGAAAAATACTATTCTTACAAGTATTTAAATTCTTTATCTATAATTAAATTTATGTTAATAAATGATGTCTAATTTAAAAGAAATTAAACTGTACTCTCAATCTATATTTAAAGGTTGTTTATTAGATGTTCGAAAAGATTCTATCCAACTTCCAAATGGGAAAAAATCTACTCGTGAATGGATTAACCATCCCGGGGCTGTTTGTTGTATTCCAATACTACCAGATGGAAAATTAGCTCTTATTAAACAGTATCGGTATCCGGTACAATCTGAAATGATTGAATTTCCTGCCGGTAAACTAGACCCCAATGAAAACCCGGAAGATTGTGCTCTAAGAGAATTACAGGAAGAAATTGGATATCATACAAATAAACTAACTTTTCTAACAATCATTCATCCTGCCATTGGGTTTGCCAATGAGAAAATGTGGCTTTATCTTGCAGAAGAACTGGTAGAGTCTCAAAAAAAATTAGATTCGGATGAATTTGTTGAATTAATACCAACAGAAATGGATAAAGCCTTGAATATGGTTTGGGATGGTAAAATTACCGATGTGAAAACAATTATCGGACTTTTATGGTTAGAAAAACTTAAATTTCGAAAATAGAATTTTTGAATGAAAGGCTTCTCTCTTTTTTTTCTATTATCCTTTCTGGTTGGGAAAAATCATTCATCAATAAGTGGTTTTGTTCGTGAGAAGGCATCCGGTGAACCAATTTCCTATGCAAATGTTTTTATTTCAAATTCTAATTTAGGCGCTGCTACAAACCAAGATGGATATTTTGTTATCCCAAAAATTCCAGTTGGAGACATTGAATTAAATGTTTCCATGATTGGTTATAGTATTTATCAAGAGCAATTAATGCTCTTCGAAAGTGAGCCTATACGTCTTGAGATTCAATTGATAGAAGAAGTAATCCAGACTGATGAAATTTTAGTTACGGCAGAAAGACAGAAATTTGAAAAATCCATAGAAAGTAGTCAAATTTCATTGAATTTGAGAGAGATCAATTCAGCACCAGCATTTGTAGAGCCTGATGTTTTTCGCACTTTGCAGATGCTCCCTGGTGTACAGACTACTAGTGATTTTTCAAGCGCTCTATATGTGCGAGGTAGTACACCTGATCAAAACTTAATAATGTTAGATGGTATTGCTGTTTACAACCCGTATCACCTTGGTGGAATTTTTTCTACCTTTAATACTGATGCCATTAAAGAAGCTGATTTTCATGCAGGTGGTTTTCCAGCCCGGTATGGCGGAAGGATGGGGGCAATACTAAATGTTATAAATAGGGAAGGTAATTCACAAAAAATTACCGGCTCAGCAAATTTATCTCTGATTTCTAGTAAAGGGCTTTTAGAAGGGCCAATCCCCAAATGGAAAGGTGTTAAAGGTTCTTGGATGATCTCTGGTAGGCGCACATATTTTGATACTGTAATTAATGCTTTACAAATTCCTACCGGTGAACAAAAAAGTGATGGTTCGGATGTCTACTTTGAATTTCCCTATTATTTTTATGATTATCAGGTCAAGACTAATTTAGATCTAAATCAGAATCATCGGTTAACCTATTCAAGGTTTTATGGTGATGATGTATTAGATTTTTCCTGGAATGACAATGAGCAGACCAGTAATGAAAATGTAAATATACAATCTGAATATAAAACGAGTATTAATTGGCCGTGGGGGAATCATACCAACGGCCTTACCTGGCGCTGGATTATATCTCCGGCAGTAGTTGCAAAAACATTTTATTCAAACAGTTTTTACCGCTTTGATTTTGATTTGTCATTTGAAGACAAAAATACCTACAACTATGCTGATTCAACTGTTGTTTATTTTACCAATTTTAATTTTGATATATATGATATTATAAATGACCATACACTAGAAACTGAGATTGCTTGGAAAATTAGTGATAAACAGGAAGTCACAGGGGGGTTACAATACAAAAAAGTTAAATTTAATTTAGGCATTGATTTTAAATTGATAGATCAAGATACTGCATTTACATACAGCCCCTTGTCCATTCAAGATACAACTAGAGAATTTTCATTTTTTTTCCAGAATAAATGGCACTTTACAGAAAAATTAAAATTCCAGGGCGGCATGCGTTTAACAGATTATCTATTGCATGACGGACTCTATGTGGATCCCAGACTAGGAGCTAAATTCCATTATTCTGATAATATTGCTTTAAAGCTGAATTGGGGTTACTACCATCAGTTTTTAACAACAGCAAATAATCAGGATGAAAACCTAAGACTAGTAGAACTTTGGTTAGGTATTCCTGAAGATAAACCTGCCAGTATCTCTGAACATTTAATAGCTGGTTTGGAATACATGTCACCAAAAAACATTTTCTATCGTTTTGAATTATATCGAAAGAATTTTGAAAATTTATTAACATTGAAACAGGATGCCTTAAATACAATTGAAGGTGAATCTGATTCATCTTCTACTAATGAATTTTGGGATACAAAAGGCAATAGCTGGGGTGCAGAATTTCTATTGAAGAAATCCTCTGGAAGATTGAATGGATGGATAGGCTACACCTACGCACAAGCAAAATATTACACGGAGCCCAGTGGCTGGCATTTTCCAAATTTTGATCGAACTCATACTCTGAATATTGTAACAAGTTTTGAATTAACGCAGGACTTGGAAATAAATACTTCTCTCACTAATTCCAGTGGTAATCCATATACAAAAATTCTGGGACGAGCATATGACTGGCGCCAGAATTTGAACAGTAACACATTCTGGTATCCTATGGATAGTTATATTGTTGGTGAAAAAAATACTCAGCGTTATGAAGATTACTTCAGAGTTGATATTGGTATGATTCGAAAGGGCGGTAACCTATTTGGTCTAGAATATGATACTTACTGGCAAATTATGAATCTGACCCGCCATTTAAATATTTTAAGTTATAATTACAGGACAAAGACGGATCCGTTTACTGGAGACCAGCTGGGTGTAGAGCGAAGAGCAACCCCAATGTTTCCTCTCATATTCACATTTGGAGTTAAGTTTGAATTTTAGATACTTACTGCATACTTTTTTTATTGGTATTTTTGTAACTACACTAGGATGTTTAACGATTGAGTCTGAATGGGAAGCACTTGAATCAGATTTTGACCATGTATTAAATGTATTAGGAATCATCAACCTAGATTCGAACCAACCCAGTTTTATCGGACTGTATAGGACAACTGATTTAGATGAAGTTTCCCAAATTCTTGTAGATATTGATACTTTGGGTTACTATGAATATGGAGATGAAGAAAAGGGAGATCCTGATAACGAAGGAGAAAACGGATTTTGGATCATTGATTCTATTTATGAACCTGCAGCTATGATAAAGGATGCATCTATTATCATCACAGATGATGATGGTGTCAAATATGAATTTTCTTTTGTGGATAAAGTTACCTTTATAGATACAATTTATATTGATACTACCTTCAATTTTTATGGATATACCATCAACTGGGATACAACTTTCTATGACACAAATGATTATCGAATTAATTTTTATTTGGATACTACGGGTACCTTCATGCCCCAGCCGGGTGTAGGTTACCAATTAAATATAACTGCTCCGGGGTTTGATTCTGTTACTGGATCTCTAATTACTCCAATAACACCGAAAATAGATTCTCTTGTACAAAATGGGGTACTTGCAGATACGATAATTTCAAGCGAGCCATTTAATATTTATTGGAATTTTCAAAATGATGGGCAGGGATTTTTAAGCGGAGAAATTATTTTTGAAGATGAAAACGGATTTGACTCTACTAGATATGACTGGTGCGGAGGATTTTTTGAAGGTGCAGTTGATCTATCTGATAGCTCGTATACTGTTTATGGTGATTGGTGTGAAGATTCTCCTAATGTTATTGAACCAAAAGATTATTATATACGTCTTACAGCTATGGATGAAAATTATTATGAATATTTTATCGAGGGTGAAATTGGAGAATATTCGAATATGTTATTGAATTATCCCACCACAAAAGGGAGATCTGTAGGTATTGAAGGGGGTTTTGGATTTTTTGGCGCAATTGCTTCCGATGGTATTTATCGATTAATTGTTCCCTGACTTCTAGATTAATGAACCACCATATTAAACAATTCATTGTAATAAGTGGGTTAATGATTTTACCCTGTTTTGGGGCCCTTCAAAAACCAAGTGACGGGCAATTTATCAATTACATAAATGTATTATTTGAATGGACTCAGGAACCAAATACATCTCATTATGAACTCCAATTATCAGAGTCAGAGTCTTTTGACTCCATATTATTTTCAACTCAAACAAATATTCCACTTTATATTTTAAATCAGGACATTGATTGGGAGAAAATTTATCATTGGCGTGTTCGACCATTTTATCAAATTCAAAATCCGGGTTCTTGGATTGACACTTTTATGTTTCGAACAATGGCATCAAAATTCCCAAGTACTAATGTGGATATTATTCAGGATGAATATATCCAAAATGGTTTTACCATTTTTGGCGGTGCATTTCCATCACTTCAATCAGGAATAATTGATAAGTTTGGTAATGAAATCTGGAATGATGGAAGTGGTCAATTTATGCTGGTTCATGTAAATAAATATGGTAATCTTTACGGATTAAGTTCTATTGATTCTCCGAATAATAACGGCATTAGAACTAATGCCAATTTGGAATTTCTTTGGAGCGCTATAGATGAGAATGTTGATTTTCACGAATTTAAACAGATGCCAAATGGCAATTATATGGGATTTATTGATGTGGATACATTGGGACCAATTCCACCAAACCATGAAATGACGGAACAATTTCAAAATTTGGGTTTTGTTGCTGATGGGATGACGAATGAATTTCCATGGGTTGGACAAAAAGTTGTGGAGTGGAATGAAAATCATGAAATTGTTTGGAGTTGGAATCCATTTGATCATTTTTCAATGTCAGATTATGACATTCATGGATTTACCTGGATCCAAGCGTATCAAGAATTAGTATATGATTGGACCCATGCTAATTCATTTTTTTTTGATAAAAATGAAAATATGCTTTATATCTCATTCCGGCATTTATCACGTATTTCAAAAATTGATTATGAAACCGGAAATGTTATTTGGAATATGGGGCTCCCGGAACCATATATGGCTACTGGTGATGAACAAATTTGCACTGAGTTATTATTTAGTTTCCAGCATCACATTCAAAAATTAGAAAATGGGAATCTCTTATTTTTAGACAATGGAAATATCAGCGACCAATTATTTGGTTACGATGATCCTATCTCGCGTATTTTGGAAGTAAACGTTATTGGTGATAGTGTTTGTAATATTATTTGGGAATACACTATGCCACCTAATTTATTTGGTACAGGTTCCGGAAGCGTACAAAGATTGGATAATGGTAATACATTAATTTATACGGCAGGAAATGGATTGGGAGAAGCAGAATGTACTATTTTTGAAGTAACATCTGATCAAAACATAATTTGGAAATACGTTTCAGAACCAAACGAAAGTTGGTATCGTTCCTTTCGAATTCCATCGATACATTCATCAGCATTTAGCGTGATCATTGATAATTTTAAAACAATTGAAAATGATGGAAACCAAATCGAAGGAGTCTTATTTTCAGATTCTGTCAATTTTATTTCATTTCAAGTTCACAATCAGAGTGGATATGATCAAAATTTCCACTATAATTTGACTGATAGTTTGGGTTGGTTTGATTTATCTGCTAATGATACGGTTTTTATTGAAAAAGGTGGGACATTTGAATTTTTCCAAATAATAGATGCGATTAATTTTTCAACATTTAATAAACTCCAATTAATTGTTTCGCCTATTCACCACACTGAAGATAAAAAGGTGCTTCAATACATGGTTTACAAAACAGACAATCTGCTATCAACTTTCAATACTCCACTTAAATATAAGTTTAATGATCCTTATCCAAATCCATTTAACCCGGAAATAACTTTTTCATTTGAATTGTTGAATAAGGCAACAATTGATATAAATATTTATAATATTATGGGACGTAAAGTTAAGTCATTTAATCAAGTCCCCTTTGGACCAGGATACTGTAAGTTGAATTGGCCAGCCATGGATGAAACTGGAAAAATAGTTTCAACAGGGATTTATTTTTATGAAATTAAGATTGGTCGTGAAATAAAAACTGGTAAAATAATTTATTTAAAATAAAAGTGATTGTATGAAGCAACTTATTTTTTGGATCGGATTTATCTCATTTATTTTTTGTCAAAATCCTAATCAGTATTTAATGCCAACAAAAAAGTTTGGCACCAATGGAGCTATATATTTCAATGCAGGTACAAATCAATTAGATCTGGAAGGGTTTTTTGAAATTCAATCATACTTCGGTCTTTTTGGTGATGTATGGTTTGCACAATTGGATATGGATGAAAAAACTGATTTAGTAATCAATACCTCTGTTGGTTGGATGAAGGAGATCTCACCCAATTTGATTTTTGGTGGTGGTATTTCCAATAATACCGATGATAATTTAAATGAATTATTTTGTGGAGCGAATATAGGCATTGTTTCCTTGATAGGATTTTATGGTCTAAAGGCAACACCAGTAAATTTTATTGGGATGCTTGATTTGAATTTTGGCCCGCTGAAAAATATTCCAATTGACATTTCTATGATGAGTGTCTTTGAATCTTCCGATTCGGAACATATGCTTAGATTAATAAAAAAATATGATAACAGGATTCAATTGGGCTATATATTTTCCAGAGAAAAGTTTGAATCAGAAGAAACCAGAACTTTTGTAAAGAAAGGGTTTACAAAAACTTATAAAGTCCCTATTCAGGAAGACGGATTTTTCCATACAGTTTATATTGGGTTTACATTTTAGTTTTTCAGATTCCTTGATTAATGTCAATTAAATTAATTAATTATTTGTCCATCATCATCTAATTCAGGATATCGCTCTCCTCTAGATTCAAAGACCCTGGCTACTTCAGGATAACAAAATTCAAATAATAATTTTTCAAATAACCTAGGATCCAGACTAGGTTCTTGATAAAGCCCTGATTCAATTCGCTGCCTTTGTGCTTCCAATAGAATAACTGCATTAGCCACAGAAACGTTCAAACTTTGTACCATTCCTAGCATATTAACATGAATTTCATCACAAACAAGTTTTCTTGTCTTTGGTGAAATTCCATCTAATTCAGCTCCTAGAACAACAGCACTAGGCTGGGTGTAATCAATAGTAAGATAATCCAAAGATGACTTACTGTGATTCGCAGCATAAATATTAAAGCCCTGCTTCTTTAATGCTAGAATGGCACTTTGAATTGAATCATGAACTTGAAGTTTTACCCAATGATTTGATCCGCTAGCTGCTTTCAGATTCAGACCAATCTTTTTATTCTTAGAAATAGCGTGAATTTGGCCAATCCCAACTGCATCACAAGAGCGTATAATTGCAGCTAAGTTATGGGGTTTATGAACATTGTCCAGCACAACTGTCAGATCTGATTGCCGCTTTTTTAGAACGTCTTTGATTTTTTGGAACCGTTTAGGGGTCATTTAGAATTTTCCTCTGACCTTGTAGAAGTAATAAGGATTGAATTGATTAAATTCAATGATTATGATTTCATCTGAATCTATAAAAAATAAAGCAAAAGAACTGGGATTCCAAAAAGTAGGAATTGCCAAGGCTGAACCAACACCTAAAGAAAAAGCTGATTTGGAATCATGGTTAAATAGGGGAAACCATGCCAGCATGATTTGGATGGAGAAAAGGAAGGAAGAGAGGGGTGATATACATACCTATTATCCCGAAGCAAAATCAATTATTTCTGTTGGGCTGAATTATAAAATAGGGATAGAACAAGCAGATCTTAATTCAGATTTTAAATTTAGTAATTATGCCTGGGGTGATGACTACCACGATGTTTTAAATAAAAAATTATATGCCTTATTTGCGTTTATCAAAAATTCCTACCAAGATGTAAAAGGTATAGTTTGTGTGGATACATCTCCGGTTATGGATAAAGTCTGGGCGCAACGGGCAGGTCTGGGCTGGCTGGGGAAACATACCAACCTCATTACGAGAGATTTTGGCAGTTGGCTTTTTTTAGGCGAGCTTATTCTGGATATTGAGTTAGAACCAGATACTCCTTTCACTGAAGATTTATGTGGGAGTTGTACAGCATGTATTGATCAATGTCCTACTCAAGCTCTGAGCGAGTACGAAATAAATGCTGAAAAATGTATTTCCTATCAAAGCATTGAGCATAGAGGTGATTTCTCTAACGACGATGAAAAACTCCATGGATGGATCTACGGCTGTGACATTTGTCAGGACGTATGTCCCTGGAATGAAAAATTCTCTGAGATATCAGATATTTCAGCATTTCAACCCAGAAAAGAAATTTTGGAATGGACGAATGAAGATTGGCAAAAGTTAGATAGCGAGGGATTCCGTAAATTATTTAAAGGATCTGCTGTTAAGCGAACCAAGTTTGTAGGATTAAAACGAAATATCAATCAAAATACTTAAGCCTGAGATAGTGAAAACACTAAGTTATTGCATTAGTCAATTTTTATTGATCGAGGAGAAAAAATGTCAAAAATAGGTGTAGTTTTATCAGGATGTGGTGCCCAGGATGGCTCTGAAATCCATGAATCAGTGATTACCTTACTAGCACTGGATCGGGCTGGTGCAAATGTCACCATTATGGCCCCAGATATGAACCAGTTTCATGTGATCAACCATCTGGATGGTGAAATCATGAATACATCGCGAAATGTTTTAATTGAAGCAGCGCGAATCGCCCGGGGAAATATCGTAGATGTTGCCACAAAAACCGGGAATGAATTTGACGCAGTAATCTTTCCAGGTGGAACAGGCATGGCAAAAAATATCTTTGATTATGCCATGACAGGACCGAAATGTACTGTTATTAGAGATGTCCAAAGACTAGTAATGGAAATACTTGATGCTGGCAAACCATTGGGTGCTATTTGTATTGCACCCGTCATGGTAGCAAAAGTATTACAGAAAATGGGCCGTAGTGGTATCGTTACCGGGGGGTATAATGAACAGATTACAGCAGATATTCAGGCAATGGGTATCAAGACAGAACCTGCGAAAGCATATGACATTATTGTAGATGAACAAAATAAAATTGTGACAACACCGGCTTATGTTGAAGCTCAATCTATTCATCAAGTTGCGGAAGGTATCGAAAAGCTGATCAAAAAAGTTTTAGAATTGATTGATTAAACTCGGTGTAGCCTGAATCAATCAATTTCAATATCTACTGAGCCAATACCCACTGAAATTTCTGCTGTTATAGTGGGGCGTTTATCATCCCAGGTTTCACTAATGTAGTTATTATCATTTTCTACTTTTAATCCATCGACATCTACAGAGCTCAAGAAAGAATAATCCACTACCAACAAAATATTTACATTCCGAGGAATAATTAAATCCAGTGCTCCCAGACCTACATCCACAGATATATCCATATCTTCTTCAAATTTTCCACGTAGATCGATTGTAGCAGCACCAAGCCCAATGTCCAGTTTAAATTTCTGTACATTAAGATTTCCTAACCCGTAACCGTTAAAATCTCCTAATCCAGTGTTAATACTCACATCTTTGCATGATACTTTGTTAGGCAGGTCAATGGACATTTTCACATCACTCAAACCGCAGTCCAGTTCTAATTTAGTCAGTGAAATATTTGTGATGTCAATATTTGCTTCGCCAAGTCCAAAATCCATTTCCAGTTCAGTTATTATATTCGTAGCAAGTTCAAAATACATATGATTAAAAAATTTATTTCCAAAGTTAAAATCATCAAAATTAAACCCATTTTCACAGCATTCGAATTTGTTTTTGGATTTGCCTTCAATAGATAAAAAAGCTTTATTAGTAACAGATGAAAAATCTACATCTGTTTCTATACGATCTGGATTGTATTCAATTGTTCCATATATAGTTTTTGATGACGAAGATGATCCGATTTTCAACTCACCCAACCCAAAATTTAATTCAACTTTTATTGATTCATATTTTCCAAGGTTAAAATTATAATTATCTAGAACAAGTGTTGTATCATTTTGTGAAAATAAATGTGAGATCAAGACAATCAGAAATAATTGTTTCATATAGTTTATCTTAAAAACTGTAATTGATCCGTACTGTTGTTTCAATGGGATGATTGCCTTGGAGCTTCTTGGCAAAATTGAATCCAAAATTCAATTCTTCACTATTGCCCTTGCCAAATCCAATACCGGTGGACTGCAATAAGTCACCCCTATGATTCAATATGTAACCCATATCCATCAATTTATCAGAATGATAAGCCATTCCTGCATCATAAAAGAATTTGACAAAAAACCATTTTTTGGTGAATTCATCTGTAAAAATGATTTCGCTATTATATTGCCCCATGTGATTGCCGGTTTGATATTTATAATCAAATGCGCTTACTGAACCTAAACCGCCCACACCAAATTTCCTGAATTCTGACAATGTATATGAGGCGCTGCCCAAAATCAGACGATTTCTTAAAATAAGACCTGTCATCAATTTCATGTTACCGATTGTAATTGCAGATAATCGCATCGTGGGATTAGACAGTGTGATATCATTTTCTTTTACAACTAAATCAATTTTTGATAGAAAAGCGAATCCTGTTGAAAGTGGTTGAAAAGATCTGGTACGAAAAGCAGCTAAGCCGGCAAAGTATTCGACATCTGTAGGTTTCATAATAGGATTGAGCCGTAGCTGTCTATTATCATTAAATAAACTCCATACATTATCATCCACGGGTATTTCTGATTGCGTAGCCCGAACAAATTCTCCCTTTAATTTTATGCTGGAAAGATCTAGTCCTATTCCCATTCTAAGTCCGGTTTCATCCCACCGGTCATAAAAGTCTTGACGGCCTAAAATATTTGCCCATGTATTTTCCTTTAACGGTAAACGATATTCATCATCTGTGCGGGCTTCTTTGAATCCGCTTAAATAAATTGTAACGGATCGATTCATAAGCTGGGATGTTTCCAATTTCATTTTGCCAACAAATTCATTTTTACTGAAACGATATCCTAAAGAGAAGCTTAGGTGAATTAAGGATTTATTTCCTTGATCCCAATTCCAGTTTAAAGGATAGAATAGCAATCCCTCGTTCCGATTAAAGACCAAAATTTCCGATCGAGGATGGAACCAGTCTTGTCGATGCATATCAGAAAATTCTGAAATATTCAAAGATTTGTCCTTTGATTTAAAAGTCGTATCGGAAAATGTTTCCCGATAAATCAACCCTTGATCCATGCTGGCTTCCACCACTTTCCCGGATATGGTTGCCCCTTTATCGGTAATAACATTACCGCCAATGGCCACGATTTTTCCTTCAATAATGGCAGAAGGAAAGATTTGGACATCGCCACCAATTACTGTGATTTGATTTTTGACTGTACCATGGACATCTAATTTGCCACCCAAAATTCTAATATTATAGTTTATGATTTCAGTTGAATCAATTGTCACATCGGAATAAAGTCTAATTTCATTTGTTGTTTGGGAAGTGGAATCCGGAAGGGATGAATTCATGCCAAAGATGGCATAAATCACAAATGGTATAATAAATATTAATTTCATGATTTAATCCTGTTCAATAGTTATAGTGCCAAAGGATGCTCGTAATTTCATAGGAATTATCCCAGCTAATAAAGAACCGGAACCGGTAACACGATTATTATTTACTTTAATATCTAAGGGTATGTCAGAGTTCAAATCCTGGACTAAATCAGTACCAGAAATTTCTGCATCCACATTTACTGGTAGATTGGTAGGAATCTGAATGAGAATATCTCCTGTATCTGTTTTGATATTCATTCCATAATCTTTCATCTCTGTTAAGTATGATATTTCCAGCTTAATATCACCTGCTAATGTTGATGCATCAACCAAACCAAAAATATTATCACCATCAATATTACCCCCTGATGTATAACAAACAATGCTGCCGGTCAATTCATCGATCTCAATATCACCGCCCGATGTGGACACATCCGCATTACCCTTAATATTTTCAAGAATAATTGCACCACGTAATGTTTTGCAATCAATATCTGCTATCACTTCTTTAACAAGAATATCTCCGCCGGCACTCCTGGCTGAAATGGTTGAACCTGAAATATTTTCAAGGAGAATATAACCACCGCTAGTTTGGGCTTCTATATTTCCTACGAGATTCTGAAATTCCATATCACCGCCGGCAGTAGATACGTTAAATTGCCCTTCAGAATGCTTAACATCAATATCACCACCAGATGTGTGAACTCGGATCAATCCTTCTAGACTACTTATTTTGATATCTCCTCCAAATGCTTTTGCATCAATCCTTCCAGATAAGTTTTTCAATTCTATATCACCACCACTTGTTTTTAGAACTAACTCACCCTGGATATGCTTAACATTTATATCTCCACCTGAAGTTTCAAGGTTAAGCTGAATGTTGATTGGCAAATTTATATTGAAGACTGTTGAAACATTATGTCTGTATCTTATTTTTTTATCTGCATTAATTTGGATCAGATTATTATCCTCAATATGATATACATCAATTTTATTTTCTTCAACTAATTTTTTAGCTTGTTTTTCTGTTTTTGCACGAATTTTATGTTTAATAAATATCTCAATACCGCTTCTTTCTTGTCCATTAACAATGATATTGCCTTCCATATTTTTTACTGATAGTGTATATGAACCATTATCCGGAATCCAATCAAATCGGTAGGTCTCTTTATAATGATATTTTTTATTTTGCCCTTTTTTGAATTCTTCAAAAATCTTTTGTCCTAATAAATTCGATATTAATAGACAAATTAGCGAAAGTCGTATCATGATTTCTGCTTCATATTGACATCCAAAACTTCCTTTGAGATGGATGTAAATAGTTCTGTCCTCCGATAATGTTTAAAATCATTTTTATCTATTATACTGATGTCTTTTAAAGCTGAAATCCTTGATTCATCCGGAGTTATTCCCATGATATTCATAGTTGAGAGTCGGACAGATTCATTGTCATCTTCCAAAAAAACTCTCATGTAAGCTTCTTTAATTGCTTTGTAGGCATTGAAAAAAACCTTCTTGTAGAAGATCTTCAGCATCCTGTTTCTCTTCTCTGAGTTGCAAGACTAATGTCATTATTATTTAAACATGTATTGCGATAAATTTG
Source organism: uncultured Fidelibacterota bacterium (assembly GCA_913040915.1). Lineage (GTDB taxonomy): Bacteria > Fidelibacterota > Marinisomatia > Marinisomatales > UBA1611 > CAXFCD01. The sequence goes on from CAJWHW010000006.1 coordinate 20,754, forward strand.
TGAAACATTTTTATATTTACTCATCTTGCTTCAAGGATTGATGTTCTAATATTACTTTTCAATCTTATACCTAATTATAATTATAAAGACACTCAAAAAAAAAGCCTCGTCCCTTGAATAAGCCAAAGGATAAGGCTAATAAAAAATTAAGGAGCTTGGTGCCCTCTGTGTTTGTTTTTTTTACAATCCTGTTTCAGCAACAGTCTTTTTTACAGCATCCAGAGTATTATTCAATTCAGCTTTTTCACCATCGGTCAAATTGAATTCTAATACTTTTTCTACACCACCAGCACCAATTACTGTAGGCACACCGATGAAATATCCATCAATACCAAATTCACCTTCGCAAAGAGAAGCACATGGAATGACACGTTTTTTATCTCTAATGTAAGACTCCGCCATTTCAATTGCCGATTGGGCTGGGGCATAAAAAGCAGACCCATTTCCAAATAATTTAACAATTTCTCCGCCGGCGACACGAGTCCTATCTTCAATCTCAATCAATCGCTCAGGAGAAATTAAATCTGTTATAGGAACGCCGCCGATTGTCGCCAACCTAGAAACAGGTACCATAGTGTCACCATGCCCTCCCAAAACCATACATGTTACATCCTGTACAGAATATCCTGTTTCCATGGCAATAAAGGTTCTAAAACGAGAGCTGTCTAGCGCACCAGCCATTCCAACTACTTGATTTTTAGGAAATCCAGATACTTTATGGAATGCATAAACCATTGCATCTAATGGGTTTGAAATAACAATTACAAATGCGTTAGGAGCCTGATCTTTAATATTGGTGGCAACATCTTTCATAATCCCTAGATTGATTTCTAACAGGTCTTCACGATCCATTCCGGGCTTTCTGGGGATTCCAGCAGTGATAATAAAAACATCTGAACTCTTTACATCATTCCAATCAGACGTTCCTTTGATATTTGCATCATGGCCGTCATGAGGACGAAGCTGCATAAGATCCAGCGCTTTTCCTTTTACCATACCTTCAGCTTTTGGAATGTCAAAGATGATCACATCGCCCAATTCTTTTTGAGCAGCGAGGAGGGCAAGGTTTCCACCAATTTGTCCTCCACCGATTAGCGTTATTTTTTTCCGTGACATTATTAATCCTATTCTTTAAAACAAAAACCCCCCGAATTCCGGAGGGTTTAGATATTATTATTCAGCGATCACCGTTACAATTTTTCGGTCTCGACCTTTTCGGCGAAACTTGACAATGCCATTTGCTGTGGCAAAAAGAGAATCATCATTGGCGCGCCTGACATTCATACCCGGATGAATTTTAGTTCCACGTTGTTTTAAAATAATTGTCCCAGCTAAAATAGACTGACCGTCCGCTACTTTTAATCCAAGATAACTTGGATTCGAATCACGACCGTTTCTGGAACTCCCTTGTCCTTTCTTATGGGCCATAATTTATTCCTCTTCCTGTACTGAATTCTCTACCGCAGATACTTCCTTTTTGGGAGTAGCTTTTTTTGTTTTTAAAGTAGATGCCTTAATTTTTTGAAATTCAACTTCAGTAAACCATTGCCTGTGGCCATTTTCCGCTGATACCCTTTACGTCGTTTTTTCTTGTAAATAAGAATCTTCCGTTCCCGACCATGATCGATCAAAGTCGCTGTTACGGATGCACCAGAAACATTGGGAGTACCAATTTGAGTACTTGTTCCATTATGGACAAGTAAAACATTGTCAAAGGTTAATTTAGCGCCAGTATCGCCTTTTTGATGTGGAACACGGACACGTGCCCCTTCAGTAACCTTAACTTGTTTTCCAGATATATTAACAATAGCATACATTTTTGTTCTCCAAAAAGCCGGCGAATTTACTAGGTGGCTCCTTCCTTTTCAAGACTCATTTCATGTGTAACGTCTACACCATCTTTTGTTTTTAAAAAGCGAAATTCATCTCGGGCAAGTTCAATATTCTCTTCTATTCTTAAATGTACAAAATTTTGCCACATGAGTCCGCGAAGTATATGTTTTTTCTCTCCACTTAAATATTCTGCATTTTGCGGATGAAGTTGTAATTTAAGACGAAGAGAGCGATGTTTACTTTTATATCTTCTTAGCCAATGGTCAATTCTAGTCACCAACGTTTCTTGAGAAATAATTCTTCCAGAACCATAACAGGTTGGGCACTCTTCGCTCATAGAATCTAGTAAACTCAGGCGTATACGCTGCCTAGTCATTTCCAATAATCCGAATTCCGTGATTGGTGCTATGGCAACTTTAGCACGATCTTTCCTTAATTCTTTTCTCAATTCATGATAAACTTTTTTCCTGTTCTCATCAAATTTCATATCGATAAAATCTATGACAATTAAGCCAGATAGATCTCTAAGACGAAGTTGGCGGGCGACTTCTCTCGCCGCTTCAACATTAATCTTAAGTGAATTTTCCTCATGAAGTTTTTTACCGATGAAACGTCCACTATTTACGTCCACTACAACCATGGCTTCTGTTTTTTCTATAATGAGATATGCTCCACTTTTGAGCCACACTTTAGGACGCATGAGCTTTTCAATTTCGGACTCAATTCCAAAACTTTCAAAAAGGGGCGCTTTCAATTTATAAAGATCTAACCGTTCCAGTAGACTTGGTGAAATATCTTCTAAGTAAAGCTGTGTTTTCCGGTACAATCGTTTCGAATCAATAATAATTTTTTCGACATCAGGTGTTAATAAATCTCTAACTACACTAGAAGCTGTTTCCAAATCTTCATAAACCAAAACTGGAGAATCGTCGCGGTCTGCTTTCTTTTCAATTCTGTACCAGGTATCCAATAATTGATTAAAATCATTTTCAATATGATCTTCAGATTTACCTTCAGCGACTGTTCTAATAATTACCCCAATATTTTCTTCACGTAATCTCTGGGCAATTTTTTTCAAACGCCGGCGTTCATATTTATCCCATATCTTTTTGGAAATACCAATATAACTGGCATTTGGTACTAATACCAATAATCTTCCTGGTAGAGCAACCTCCGTGGTAACTCTGGGGCCTTTTCCAGCAAATGGTTCTTTGATTATCTGAACGTAAATTTCTTGATCTTTTTTGAGATCAACTTCTATATTATCATGTTTTTGATTATGATTTCTGGAGTTACGATTACGTTTATTTGATTGTTCTTCAATAATAAAATCAGAGTTTCCAATTTCTGAAAATGGGAGGAATGCATTTAAATCATAACCAACGTCCACAAAAGCAGCCTGCATACCTGGAAGTACATTTTCAACCTTCCCTTTATATATATTACCAACCATTCGGTGTTTATCCTGTTTTTCAACATATACTTCTACAAGTTGACTATCTTCCTGAATAGCAATTCGAGTTTCCCCCATACTTTCATTGATAAAGATTTCCTTCTTCATATAATACCTAATATAATAGACGATCTTGGTATGTGTGTAGAACTGACCAACCGGGATAAGGGTCCCGGGTTTCATCTAACAAGATCGTACCGTTTTTTTGTTCTTTTCGAGGGGCTTAAGAAGGAAGGAAAATTTTGGCCCTTTCCAGGGTGATATAAATCGTGTCAATTCCGTCAAAAAAAATAATAAAACTTTGTCATCCTTCGCGTCCCATACTCACAGTAAAATACGGAATTATATTCACTCTAACAAAGAATATAAACCGTAATGATGTATTAAATTATGATCATATTCTTATTCAGAAATAATTGGTTTTAATATGAAAAATCTGGTAATCATTGGAATTTTTAGTGTAATTGTTTTAGGTCAGTCTAGAAAAGGGAATATCGGTATTTGTACCCAATCAATTGGTGATATAAAACGTAAAGGTGATTTTAGAAGTGGTCAAATCAGGAAGGGAGAATCTATTTATTACGGAGATAAAATAACAACAAGTTCGAATGCATTTATTTCAATTCTTATTTTAGAAGACAGAAGTCAAATAAAGTTATTTGAGAATTCTATTGTGAAAATATTCAGGAATGAAAGGGAAAAAACACCGAAAACTGCAATAGCAGTATTTGGCGGAAGATTAAGTGCAGAAATAAATAAAAAGGGGAATAGGGAGTTTATAGTTAATACGCCCAGTTCTATTGTTTCTGTCATAGGAACTAACTTTTTTGTAGAACATCGTCCGATTGGCCATGGTCAACTATTTCAAAAAGGGGTGGCTGATTGTGTTTTTTCTGTAATTACGGGATCACTAAAGGTTGAAAATAAAACATCCGGGAAATTAGTATATGTGAATAATGGAAAAACGCTTATTTCCACTTCTATGGGTGGCTTCAAACTTTTTGAAACAACTAAAGATTTCTTAATCCATTTTAAGGAGCCAAATTGATATATGAATGAAATAGGGCAGATCATAGCTATTGGGGGCGGTGGGTTTGGAAGGAATCCAAACCATCAAAAAATTGAAAAATACATTTTAAGTTTTACTAGAAAAGACAATCCTAATATTGTATTTATCCCTACAGCCAGCGCAGATGATAAGGGATACATTGTTAATTTTTATTCTTGTTTCTCAAAACTTAATTGTAATCCAAGCCATATCACTTTTTTTCAGCGTACACCAAGATTAGATAGTATAGTGAACAAAGCCGATGTGATTTATGTGGGTGGCGGTAATACAAAAAGTATGTTAGCCGTTTGGCGGGAATGGAAACTTGATCAATTATTATTAAAAGCTTATCACAGAGGAAAAATTTTATGCGGTGTAAGTGCAGGGGCAATATGTTGGTTTGAGCAGGTAATTACTGATTCTTGGGCAAGTAATTTAAACGTTATGGACGGTTTAGGTTTCTTACCTGATATGGCCTGCCCTCATTATCAGGAAGAGACTGATCGACGTCCCACTCTACATAATATGTTAAAAAATGAGAAATGTAGATCTGGCTGGGCCATTGATGGTGGCGCTGCCGTTCATTTCAAAAAAGGAAATTATTTTCGTTCGATCCAATTTTACCCTAATTCTTATGTTTACTATGTTTCAGTCCAAAACAAAAAAGTGGTTGAAGATCAAAAAGAGATGTTTATTATTTAATGAAGGATGTCAGTCATCCCGACTTTTGGGAAAATATATATCTGGAAGATGATGCAGGATGGGATTTAAAAGGTGTCACTCCTGTTTTTAAACATATTTCAAATGAATTAGAAAAAGGTTCTGTTTGTTTTATTGGTTGTGGTAGAGGGTATGATGCAGTTCATTTTGCTAAGAAGGGATTCCAGGTTACTGCTGTAGATTTTGCACCAACTCCTGTTGCAGATTTATCAACCTTAGCAAAGAAAGAATCAGTCATTCTCACAATAGTTCAGGATGACATATTTTCTTTTCATCAAGCATTTAAATCATCTTTTGATTTTGTAATCGAGCAAACCTGCTTTTGTGCAATTCAACCAGAAAGAAGGCAGGAATATGAATCAATGGTAAAGTTGATTTTAAAACCACGTGGTTCATTAATTGGACTATGGTTTCCACTTGATAAAAAATTGGAAGAAGGCGGACCTCCTTGGGGAACAACTATTGAAGAAGTAAAATCAGTTTTTTCTGATGCCTGGTGCATAAAGAAAGAAGAATTTCCAGAACATTCTATTAACTCCAGAAAGGGTAGGGAAAAATTAATTATTTTTCAAAAATCTTAATATTAGGATTTTTATTTACTTTAATTATTAAAATTATTTTTAATCTTTTTTTTAATAAAAACATTCGAATATGATTGTTAAAGTGAATAAATAATCCATTGTGATTATCGTCATAATGTAAATTATATCATAACTTTCACCCCATGAATTCTGACCTAAAACTTGCAAAAGAAGCTGCGATTGAAGCCGGTGCTCTTATTTTAAATTATTATAAATCTGAATATGAAATCCACGATAAAGGATATCATAATCCTGTTACAACAGCTGATTTTGCAGCAGATTCATGCCTCAAAGAAATTCTCAGTGAAGCACGCCCTGAATACGGTTGGTTATCTGAAGAAACAGTAGACTCTTCCATACGATTACAGAGAGACCGTATATGGGTGGTGGACCCACTTGATGGTACCAAAGAATTTGTAGAAGGTGTGCCTCATTTTGTGGTGAGCGTTGCCTGTGTGGAGAATGGAATACCCATTGTGGGTGTTTTATTCAATCCAGTGACAAAAGAAATATTTTCTGCTGCCAAGGATGAAGGAGCTTTCTTAAATGATAAACCAATCCGATGTGTAGTAAAAGAACATTTAAACGAAATGGTAATTCTAAATAGTCGGTCTGAGACACGCCGGGGATTGTGGGAGCCATATGACACTGTATTTGGTGAATTAAGAGCTGTGGGCTCAGTGGCTTATAAATTAGGACTTACTGCAGCAGGACAGGCAGATATCTTTGCATCGCTCTGTCCCAAAAATGAATGGGATATTTGTGCCGGGAATTGCATTATAAACGAAGCAGGGGGAAAACTTATCGATCTCTATGGCTACCCTCGAAAGTATAATTCTAAAAACCCATTAATAGAGTCGGGTCTAATTGCTGGAAGTGTGGAAGCAGTTGATAAAACATTTCAAGTGTTAAGAAAATGAAGTGTTTATTTGTCTTCAGTGCTATACTTTTTCTATGGTAAAATATGAACTTTACTACTGAAGATATTGAGCAATATTGTAAATCCTATTCATTGGATGATTCGGATTTACTGAAAGAGCTTTCTCAAAAAACTTGGGAGACTGAGGATGTCCCTCAAATGCTTTGTGGTTCATTAGTAGGTGGGCTGCTTCAAATGTTGGTGAAAATTTCCGGTGCAAAACGAATTCTGGAAGTAGGGATGTTCACTGGTTATTCCACGTTGAAAATGGCTGAAGCATTACCTGATGATGGTGAGATCCATTCCTGTGAACTTATGAAAAAACATGTGCAAACTTCCAAGAGCTGGTTTGAAAAATCAGATGTTAAGCATAAAATTCAAATCCATCAAGGTCCTGCAGTGCAATCACTGGAAAATTTTAAAGTAGGCACCTTTGATATGATGTTTGTGGATGCGGATAAGGTTTCTTATCCGGAATATTACAAAAAGGGGAATGCCTTACTTAAACCGGGAGGCGTAGCTGTATTAGATAATATGCTTTGGCATGGTTCGGTGTTACGTCCAAATGATGATGATGCTAGGGCCCTGAAAGATACTGCCGAAATGATAAAAAACAATCATAGATTAGAACCCTTGCTTTTACCAGTTAGGGATGGAGTCATGATCTATCGTAAAGTGAATTAGAAAATTGAAATGACACAAATACCAGATGATGCAATCAAATGTCTAGATAAGGGGTTTGTACGGCTCGTGGATTCTATGGGTGGAGATAATGCCATTGTACAGGCAGCCCGGGTCAGTTATGGAAAAGGTACTAGTAAGTTATCTCAGGATCGTGGGCTTATCCGCTATCTTATGCGTCATCGACATACCACTCCTTTTGAAATGGTAGAATTTAAATTTCATTGTAAAATGCCCATTTTTGTTGCTCGTCAGTGGGTGCGCCACCGTACCGCCAACATCAATGAATATTCCCTTCGCTATTCAGAAGCTAGGGATGAATTTTATTATCCTGATCCGAAGCATATTCAATTTCAATCTGGGTTAAATAAGCAAGGTCGTTTGGGTGAAGTTTCGGCGGAGTTGAAGCAAAAGGTTCAAGATTATTTCAAGGAGATCTCTGAAAAAAGTTTTGCCATGTATTCCGATTTAAATGATGCTGGTGTGGCTCGAGAACTTGCCCGTGCTATTCTTCCCGTTAATCTTTATACTGAATGGTATTGGAAGAATGATCTTCACAATCTGCTTCATTTTATAGGTCTTCGATCTGATAGCCATGCTCAATATGAGATTCAGGTATTTTCTGATGCGATGGCAGAATCGGTGAAATCTGTAGCGCCTTTCGCTTGGGAAGCCTATCAGGATTATGTAGTAAAAGGCATGCATTTTTCCCGCATTGAGCAGGGTCTCCTGGAACAATCTCTCCCAGATCGTATCATCGATGACATTAATGAAGATCTGACTTACCAGCTTATAGCAACTCTTCACCATAATAAGCCACGGGAAGATGAAGAACTTTATAATCTTTACCAAAAACAGGGTGGTTCTGATTCAGAAAAGGATTTCCATTTAAAGTGGAACTCAGGTGAAATTAAGATTGGAAATGTAAGGGAATTGCGTGAATTCAAAGCCAAGCTGGAGAGTCTAAAAAACTAATTTCGGTACCATAACATGGATAGGTGATGAATATTTGTCTAAATTTTAAGCTCTGTGGTATCTATGACTAATAAAAACGAAGGCCATCCCCATCAGCTGTGGGAAAAGTTCTTAAAAAGTAGTCTAGATAGTTTCTATAACTATGAAATTATTGAGTTTCTGTTTACCATTGGTACTCAAAAAAAGACCATAAGCAATTTGGACCAATAAAGACTGCCTTGGAAGCATCCCTTGCAGATTTTTAAACATTCGACTCAATGGAGATAACATTTTATTTGGGTTTAAGATAAACCAAGTCAGGATGATATGGCTATAACTAAAAAATTGAAAGAAGGAACTCAATCAATAGACATATCAATACATGGTTATTTAATCATTATAGGAAATGATGGTTATTCATTTGTAGAACACTGATTGATTTAGTTGCTGTAAAATTCACAATAGTGTATAAATTTTTTAACTTTGATAATATCTTACGTTAATTAAAATGTCCTTATTTAATAGAGCAGAAGTCGTTGATTTAAACTTTACTTCTCATGTAAAGTCAGGCAACTTTCCTCCAGAAAAGACACATTTAAGTTTATCTCAGACTGATATAAGACCATCCCAATTAATTTCCATTTTTGAATCTCAGGTGTTAAGTCGCCACATGGATTTAAAAGCTCGGCTTTTAAAAGAAGAAGGGAAATGTTTTTATACAATCGGCTGTTCGGGGCATGAAGGGAATGCTGTATTTGGCCAAGTATTCCCCTATACAGATATGGCTTTTCTTCATTACCGTTCCGGTCCTTTATTCATTGAACGGTCTAAACAAATTAGCAGATCCACTCCAATTTATGATATGGCTTTATCTTTCATGGCATCTTCTGAAGACCCTATCAGCGGAGGTCGTCACAAAGTCATTGGCAGCAAAGAGCTAAATATTCCACCACAGACCAGTACAATTTCTAGCCATTTACCGAAAGCTGTGGGAACTGCCTTTTCCATCGACCGTGCTAAAGATCTAGACATTCAGGAGAGAATCCTCAAAGAGAATAGTATTGTGATCTGTAGTTTTGGAGATGCCAGCGTTAACCATGCAACTGCTTTAAGTGCTTTTAACACTGTAAGTTGGGTTACTGCTCATGGTGGTCATGTGCCCATTATTTTTATCTGTGAAGATAACGGTACCGGTATTTCTGTTCCTACGGATAAAAAATGGGTCGAACAAAATTTTAAGAACTGCCAGGGGATCGCTTACATTCAAACTGACGGTCTTCACCTTATTGATCTAATTATGAAATCCCGACAAGCAGATCATGATTGCCGTATCAATCGATCGCCTATTTTTATCCATATGAAAACCGTTCGGCTCATGGGGCATGCAGGATCTGATGTTGAATTAGGGTACCGATCTATTGCTGATATTGAAAGGGATGAATTTAATGACCCTTTGCTCCATTCATCACGCATTCTAATAGAAAATAAATGTTTATCTGGTGGTGAAATTTTATCTCTCTATGAGTCATCGAGAGAACAGGTAAACCATGTTTTTGATTCAGTTACCCAAAGGCCCAAATTAGATAATGCTAAAAGTGTAATGGCCACTATCACTGCAAATAAATTCAGTCGATCTTTACCATTTCATTCCAGAAATAAGGAACGCAAAGCTCTTTTTGGGAAAGAGTTCAAAAGATTAGATCAGGCTCAGCATATGGCCAAGCTTATTAACTATGCACTGTCTGATATTATGTTGCGCTATAAGAATACCTTGGTATTCGGTGAAGATGTAGCCCAGAAAGGCGGTGTATATCATGTAACCGCTGATCTTTATAAACAGTTTGGAGTTCGTCGTGTATTTAACAGTCCCTTGGATGAAACATCAATTATCGGTTTCGGTATCGGTTTCAGTCATAATGGGTTTATTCCGATACCGGAAATTCAATTTTTGGCCTATCTACATAATGCAGAAGATCAACTTCGGGGTGAAGCAGCTACATTACCCTTTTTCTCAGAAGGACGTTTTACAAATCCCATGGTATTACGTGTTCCGGGTCTTGCTTATCAAAAAGGTTTTGGTGGCCATTACCATAACGATAATTCTTTAACTATATTTCGTGATATTCCTGGAATCATTCTGGCTGTGCCATCCAATGGGGCCGATGCTGTAAAAATGCTTCGGACTGCCGTAAAGGAAGCCTACAAGAATGGACGTGTAGTTGTTTTTATAGAACCCATTGCACTCTATATGACCAAAGACCTCTACAAACCAAAAGATAGGAGATGGAGTTTTCAATATCCGGATCTAAAAGATGAGATTCCTGTTGGAGAATTCGTCAGTTATGGAAATGGGAAAATACTCACCATTATCACATACGGAAATGGTTTATACCTATCGCTAAAAGCTCAAAAGGAGATTGAGAAACAATTAAACAAAAAGATCAAAGTAATCGATCTGAGATGGCTCTCAGATATTGATATTCCTAATTTGCTAAAAGCTATAGGCACTAGTGAAAATGTACTGATCGTAGATGAATGTCGTCGAACTGGCTGCCATGGAGAAGGCTTGGTAACTCAGTTGGTTACTGCAGCAAATAAACCACTAAATATTCAACTCCACGCAGCTGAAGATAGTTTTATTCCACTGGGTATTGCCGCAACTGCCACACTCCCCAGTAAACAGTCTATCATTGATAAGGCTCTGGAGTTAGTGAATGTTTAAACAACGAATCGTTGTCGTTTGTCCGGGTAGGGGAACCTATACTCGGGAAACAATCGGTTACCTTAAAACCTATGGGAAATCTGCAAAAGATCAGATTAACTGGATAGATGGGCAGCGAGAATCCACAGATCTCCTAACACTTACCGATTTGGATAATCAACCATTCAAGACCAAGATTCATATGGCAGGAGAACATGCTTCTCCACTGATCTATGCGTGTAGTTTATCAGATTTTCTGTCTATTGATCAAAGCAAATTTGAAATTGTAGCCATAACAGGAAATTCCATGGGTTGGTATATTGCACTAGCTTTGTGCGGTGCTGTGTCTTACAAAAATGCTTATCACCTTATTCAAACTATGGGTTCTATGATGATAGATGGTATTATTGGTGGACAAATCATTTATCCAATTATGGATGAACATTTTCATTTAGATCCGGAAAAAAGTTCAATAGCAATGGCAGAAATAGAAAAAGCCGGTGCTTATGTATCTATTTATCTTGGTGGGTATCTGGTTATTGGGGGTGATCAAAAAGTATTGGATATACTATTGAAAAAACTTCCGCAGGAAGACAAATATCCTTTTCAACTTCCATACCATGGTGCTTTTCACACACCTTTAATGAAAAATATTTCGGCAAAGGGTCTCGCTACTCTTGAACCATCTTTATTTCAAAAACCGGTGATTCCAATGGTGGACGGGAGGGGATATATTTGGTCACCTTATTCTACGGACATATTTGAGTTACATCAATATACCCTTGGTCATCAAGTAACAAAATCTTATGATTTTTCTTCAGCTATCATGATAGCTATGAAAGAATTTTGTCCGGATAAACTGGTTTTATTGGGTCCTGGAAATACGTTGGGTGGTGTCGTGGCACAAATTATGATCCAAAATAAATGGCAGGATATAGATTCAAAATTTGTATTTAGGAAAAAACAAAAAAAAGATCCTTATCTCATATCTATGGGAATAGAAGAACAAAGAAAACTGATATGCACATAGATAGGAAAGTTGAGATTCTTGATTCAACACTTCGAGAAGGAGAGCAGACACCTGGAGTATCCTTTTCCGTTGATCAAAAAATAGCATTGGCTAAACGATTGGATGCTTTCGGGGTAGATTTTATTGAGATGGGACACCCGGCTGTTTCTCCAGATGTTTATGAAAGTGTAGAAGCATTAAATGATCTGAGTCTCTGTGCTAATAAAGTTGCTCATGGTAGGGCGGCAAAATCAGATATCAACGATGCTTTGGCCATTGGAGTAGAATGGATAGGGATATTTTTTGGCACATCAGCCATCAGTTTGAAACATAAATTCAATGTGGATCGGCCAACGGCCCTACGGCGAATCAGAGAAGCAGTGACATACGGGAAAGATAAAGGATTAAAACTTCGTTTTACGGCAGAAGATGCCAGTCGTACTGACATCGATTTTCTAATACAAGTGGCGCAGTTGGTCCAATCCTGCGGAGCAGACCGATTCAGTCTAGCAGATACAGTTGGCTGTCTAACTCCGACAAAAACATATAAACTTGTGAAGAGTGTAAAATCGGAATTGGATATTCCCATTCACGTTCATTGCCATAATGATTTAGGATTAGCCACAGCAAATACCTTATCTGCTTTGGAAGCTGGAGCCCAATGTGTGGATGTGGCAGTAAATGGTCTGGGTGAGCGCTGCGGATTAGCGCCTTTGGCAGAAGTGGTGACAGTCTTAGTGAATATTTATAAAGTGAATAGACAATGGGAATTATGTTTAATCCCTGAATTAACGGAACTGGTTACAGAATTTTCCCAATTGGATGCAGGAGATAATCAACCGGTTACAGGCAAGAATGCATTTTCCCATAAGGCCGGGCTCCATGTAAAAGCGGTGGTTAAAGACCCCAGATCCTATGAAGCTATTTCGCCCGAATCTATCAATCGCACACGCAAGCTGGTTATAGACAAATACACAGGACGGGATGCCATCAAATATAAATTTGAATCTCTCAGTATAGTTCTAGATGAGAAGGATTTGGCTGCTGTTTTACAATGTATCAAAACCAAACCTGAAAAATTGAATTGGACGGATGTTGAACTTATTTCTCATGCTAAATCATTAGGGATTAAGGTGTAATTTCCAAACCAATTTTTATAGGAAAACTATGAAGAAATATGGCCCTGATTATTACGATATAACTGATCTTCTGAGTGAAGAAGAATTGCTCATACAGCAAACGGCCTATGATTTCGTCCAGACGGAATTCATGCCGATCATAAGTAAACACTATGAAAAAGCCACTTTTCCCATGGAACTTGTACCTAAGTTAGGAGAACTTGGTTTTATGGGATCATCTTTGCCTGAAGAATCCGGTGGTGCAGGTGTAAGCAGTGTTGCCTATGGATTGATTCTCCATGAGTTAGAACGAGGGGATTCGGGTCTTCGCTCATTTGCCAGTGTACAGGGAGCATTGGTTATGTATCCCATACATGCCTATGGTTCTGATGAACAAAAAGCTAAATGGCTTCCTGCATTGGGTTCTGGTGAAAAGATCGGCTGTTTCGGACTAACAGAACCGAACTTTGGATCTAACCCCGGGGGTATGGCTACCAAAGCTATAAGGGAAGGAGATGAATGGATTATTAGCGGAAATAAAATGTGGATCACGAATGGTTCATTAGCTGATGTTGCAGTGGTATGGGCCAAAGATGAAGAAGGTATTGTTCGGGGCTTTTTATTAGAAAAGGGAATAGACGGGTTTTCTGCACCGGTGCAGCATGGAAAATTGAGCCTTAGAGCTTCAGTTACATCGGAGCTTGTTATGGAAAATGTCCGGGTCCCTGATTCATCACGACTACCCAATATAGAAGGGTTGAAGGGCCCCTTGAGTTGTCTGACCCAGGCACGTTATGGTATCTCCTGGGGAATGGTGGGTGCTGCTACAGACTGCTATAATACAGCATTGGATTATTCTAAAGATAGGAAACAATTTTCCAAGCCCATTGCAGGATATCAGCTTACACAAGCAAAGCTTGCGGATATGGTTACCTTAATCACTGAAGCACAGTTATTGGTTTATCGTTTAGGAAGACTCAAAGATGAAGGTACTATGACTTTTCAGCAGGTATCTATGGCAAAGCGGAATAACTGTTCCATGGCCCGTGATATTGCAAAAACGTCTAGGGAAATTTTAGGCGCAAATGGTATTACAGAAGACTATTCACCTATTAGGCACATGGCCAATATTGAATCAGTGTTCACTTATGAAGGAACACATGAGATGCACACTCTGATCTTAGGACAGGATGTAACTGGCTTTGCCGCTTATGATTCATAGAATATTATAAAAAGCTGAATTTATAATATAAAAAATGTTTTTTATCATTGCTCTATTAATATTGTGGACTATACATGGCTATGTTGCATACAAGGTAATACCAACAATTGGTTTATCTTATTATCAATCCATATTTGCTTACATTTTAACATTTTTTCTTAGTTTATTACCCATAGTTCCAATTATACTAAGAATTAGCGGTAATGAAGCAAAATTGATAGATAAATTATCTCTTGTGGGTTATACAAGCTTAGGTTTCTTTACATTATCATTTTTGACATTTTTAGTTAAAGATATATTCGTTCAATTACTCTCTTTCTCCAGTGGATTATTTTACGATGATGAAATTATTGATGATAATAAAAGGGATTTTCTAAAGAAATCCTTATCTATTGGCTTACTTGGGATCACGGGTTCAGCAACAGCTTATGGATTTTCAAACGCAAGGATTGGACCCAGCATTATCAAACAGGATATTTATATAGAATCGTTACCAATGGAATTTGAAGACTTCAAGATAGCACAAATTTCAGATCTCCATATTGGACCGACAATAAAGAGACCATATGTTGAAAATGTATTGGATAAGATCAGTCAAGTTAATCCAGATCTTATTGCCGTGACAGGTGATCTGGTTGATGGTTCAGTTAAATATCTTCATTCAGATGTGCAACCCCTAAAGGATATGATCGCAGATTATGGAACTTATTTTGTGACAGGGAATCATGAGTATTACAGTGGCGTTGATCAGTGGTTAGATGAAACTGACAAAATAGGTATGATAAATCTTGTAAATGAAAATAAAATAATTACAAAGAATAAAATGAAAATTGTCATCGCAGGAATCACGGATTACAAGGCACATCAGATCAAACCGGAACACAAATCAAACCCAAAAAAAGCTCTTGGAAATGCACCTAAAAATCTGACTAGGATTATGCTGGCTCATCAGCCCAACAGTATCCATGCTGTTCATGAGCTAGGTGTAGATCTTCAGTTATCGGGTCATACTCACGGAGGCCAGTTCTGGCCGTTTACTTATCCTACAAAGCTAGCGAATGCTTACCTTGCAGGGCACTATAACCATTTTGGGACACAGATTTATGTAAATCGTGGTACAGGTTATTGGGGACCACCCTTACGGTTAGGTGTTTCAGCCGAGATTAGTCTTTTTCGATTAAAGAAAAAAATAATTTTAACATAGGTTGTATAATAAAAGAACATGGGCCGTAATAAACGATAATAATTTATTTATTCTGATATGAAACCTAGAGAGTTTTTAAAACATTAACTCTTGGTATAATCGGACCTTCCATACTTATAAAAAGTGAGAAAAAAATCCAATATGAATAATTTAATTGTTCTTTCAACATGGGAACATGGCTTAACTGTTAATAATGCTGCATGGGAAGTCCTTTTTAAAGGAGGATCTTCGATGGATGCAGTGGAGGCCGGAGCCAGAGTTTCTGAAGCAGATTTAAAAAATACATCAGTAGGATTTGGCGGTTTGCCTGATGAGCAGGGTTACGTAACATTGGATGCATGTGTTATGGATTCGAATGGGAATGCTGGTTCAGTAGCATTTTTGCAAAATATCAATCATCCTGTTTCTGTTGCACGAAAAGTCATGGAAGAGACCAAACATGTTATGCTGGTGGGCGAAGGTGCTCGGCAGTTTGCGGTATCAAGTGGTTTCGAAGAATTAGACTTATTAACTCCAGAATCAAAAAAAGCTTGGAAACAATGGAAAAAGCATCGAAGGGAGATGACACCCCATGAAACTCACGATACTATTTCTATTTTAGCTCAGGATAGACAGGGCGATCTTGCAGGTGCTTGTACTACCAGCGGCTGGGCCTACAAACTCCATGGAAGGGTAGGGGATAGTCCAATTATTGGAGCCGGTCTCTTTGTAGATAATGATATTGGCTGTGCTGCTGCCACAGGGCTGGGTGAAGAAGTAATTAAAACAACCGGCAGTTTTTTGGTTGTGGAACTTATGAGGCAGGGTTATGATCCAACTGCTGCATGTGAAGGAGCTCTTAACCGTGTGATTAAAGCCCATAATGGGAATCCCAATTTTCAGATCGCTTATATAGCGATTCGTAAAGATGGTAAAACTGGTTCAGCCTGTATTAAAGGTACTTTCGATTATGCCTTGGCCAAAGGTAAAATAAATAAGCTCTACAAGATCAGTGGGATAATCTAATTATCTAATATAATATTGGAGATGATAAGCGTAAAGTAAATATCTAGAAAAAGATCTGTATACACATCAAGGGTGTAATATTGTTTATCTTTAAGTTTATTAATCTTCAAAATATGCTAAATAATATCAAGTTATTTAGATAATGTAAGTTCAGTTATATTATAGATGAGCCGTTTATAGAGGTGGAAATGAAATTAATATTGAATATTTCAAGGGACATAGTCCTCTAAATACTTTAGCATTTTTGTCTGTTTTTTTAGCCATCCCAACCGAGTCTCCAATAATATGTAACGTATATCATGGCGAAGGGCTGCCCATGATAGAGAGCCATCATCTATTGGTTTCCATTTTTCCTGAAGCACAACATTATATGGTGACTTTGCCAGTATTTTGAAATCATTCGCGTTAGTGCAAAGGAAAAAATCTCTGGGGTTTTGATCTTCCTTAATTGATATAGAATCACTATTATCAATTTCTTTATGTACGTTGTAACCTCTAAAATTATTATGTATGGCCACAATCACACCTCCATTTTGAGGAAAAATCTCTTCTAAAAATTCATTCCTTTCCTGATTGATATTAGTCAAAATTTCCTTTTTTTTAGTATTGGACCAATGGATGTTATATTTATTAATGTTGTCCAATGTTCCATCTGATGAAAATATACGATTAGGATCAATAAGACCGCCATGATAACTTATTTCTCGATCATCATTTTGGATGAAATAAGCTGTCCCAGAACTATTTTTCATATGTGCATCTAGTGCCATATAAGCTGTTTTTTCATCACCATGGAACCAAATATATTTTCTGTCTCTATTGCCATTCTTCACTATATCAAACTTTATTCCTCCAATTTCAACTATCTTTTTTATTTGTTTTTCTATTTCTAGCATTTCATCTATATGCTGGATTACTTCACGTAATGTAATTTTTGTTGCTTTGTTTGCAACATCCCAATCCACAAGTCCGCCGATATGAATATGCCCGGCAGCAACACAATCCATCCCGAGTGAATCCAAAAATGTTTTATACCACACACCTTGATACCCAAGAATTTCAGATAAGTAGCCCATTGAGCTTTCATGATAATCCACATATGAATTGAGACCTAGTTCTGCCTCATTAATGGATTTTACGATACGGCCTGTTGGTAGAGAAGAATAAAGTATTTTCTCATCATATAAATAGTTTTCTGATATATTTCCAATTGTATCATCTATCCAAAGAAAACGATTTGAATTATGCCATTCAAGCTCCCAACTGTAGTCTATATATCCTCTACTAAATGTAATAATTGCTACTGGATTCAGTAACTCTACACTGTCCCAAAAATTTTCAAAAGTCTTTTCAATATCTATTTCAAAAGCTCCTTTTCCTTTTCCACAATTTCCACAATCCTTTGGATCAAACTCTGGAAAATAGGAATAAATATCATAACCTCGATTTTCCCAATTTTCTCCAATCCAACCATCTGGATTAGTTAAGAGGCTTTTACTGAATGGACGTATTGCTTCATTAGAAGGAGGCCAATAACCACATAACAAAATATTTTTACTATGAATAGATTTTTCAAGGTCGTTTTTTGGTTTATCTAATACCATAGTTGAAGGGTATACAGAAGAGATTAGCTCTTTAAAGGGAAAAATTGGTTTGGTGCCAGACGGTACAGAAATTTCTATGAGAATTGATTGACTCTTTATTTGTCCAGTTACATTTGAATGATGATGTTGCATAATATTTTTTGTATAAGGTCCAACCCACCCACCTGTATTTAAATTAACTATATAGATAGAAGTACTATCGGTTAGGGCTGAATCAATAATCTTAAAATGAATGGACTTTTCATCATCTAATGATATTATTAAATGATAGATTTCTTTATTATTGTGTTCTGTTGGTTCTAAAAACTGAATCAAATCACTTGGGAAAGAGGAAGGCACATCCATTTTAAGTTGATGAATTTCATCACTTAATTTCATTTTCAAATAAATTGGTTCACCATATGGTATTTCTTGTCCCCAAATTTTTAAGCTAAATATCAAAAAAAGTATCAATTCGCGTTTCAGCATAAATTCTAATCTAGAATAATGTTAGGGAAAAATTGATCATTTCCATCAAGTTCAATACAGGCATGCCCTTTAAGATTTACTTTTTTAAACTGCCCTTTTAGTGAATTCCCATTATGCATAAAAGAGACAGTTTGATTAAGGTGCCCACAATAGTTTATCCAATTTTCTATAATTTCATTAGAATTTTGCAGTATTTTTTCCCAGCACTGTTCAAAAAAAGTTGTATAAATTGCGCATACTAATTCACGTTGGTGCACATTTCCTGTGACAATATTAAGAGATGTTGCTGTATTAACTAATTCACTAGGGAAATCTGTTTTAATTTCATTGATATTTAACCCGAGACCTATAACTATAGCTTGGACTTGTTGTCCCGAAAGTCTAGTCTCACATAGAATACCGCCTACTTTTTTTTGTTGAAATAAAATATCATTGGGCCATTTCAGATTCGGAGAAGAACCGCGGTTTTCCAATGTTCTTGCAACAGCCACTCCCGCAGCCAGAGGCACAAGACTCGCATTTTCAATTGTGATTGAATCCATAAGAATAAGGGACATGGCCAATCCTTTACTTGGACTCATAAACCATGAATTTGTGCCACGACCCTTGCCTTTAAATTGATGATCTGTTATAACCATCATCCCATGTGTAGCTTCGCCAGAATCAATTAATTTCCAGGCTTCGTCATTTGTAGACCCCAGTCGATTATAATACTCAATCTGTTTTCCAAAGAGGTGTGTACGTAAGTTGGTTTGAATCAGGTTTGTAAAGATCATGTCTCTAAAAATAGGTAGGTTAATTCAGTATAGGCTAATCCAATAGACAAAACTATGCCTGTTATCACTTGGGTAGGCGTGTGAGCTTTTAATATTATGCGAGAAATACAAACCAATATCATGGATACGCTCATTATGACTGGTTCTTGAATTCCAAAAATCCATAGAGCAACAAGAGGCCCACCAAGTCCAATAGCATGAATTGAAATTTTCCAATACCGAGTAATAAGCCATACAATTGCAGTATTTAATGCATAACAGAACATAAGTCCTTGAACCAAAATCGGTGCCTGAAGATATTTTAATAGAAAAAATCCAAAACTATAATAAATGGTACCATATACTAATGGTTGAACCCGTTGCTCACGGATAGATGCATCAAAATCTGAAATTTCCCCTTCTTTTTTTAAAAATAATACTGTAGCAATAGTTAGAAGTGTAGTGAATAGGAAAGAAATAAAAAAGATTAGATGTGGATTCGAATTATTATCGCTGCCGTAAACTAATACTCCAAATGTAAATGTTGCTACTACCATTGGATGAAAAAGAATTGAAAAAAAATTAGCTAGTTTTAACAGCATGAATCATATATTCCCATATTCACCAAACACTTCACGAAAAGTATCCGCTATCTCACCCAATGTACAATCATTTTTAACACAATTAATTATAACTGGTATTACATTTTGATCTGTTTCAGCAGCGGATTTTAAATTCGCTATTTGTTTCTTAACCTGATCATTATTTCGCGTCTGCTTTAATTTCTTTATCGATGCAATTTGTTCATTAACTTTTTCTGTATCAATTTTTAAGAGCTCCGGTTCAATCTCTTCCTGATTTTCATATTTATTTACTCCAACAATGATCTTTTCTTTTGTATCAATTTTTTTCTGATAATTATAAGCACTGCTTGTAATTTCATTCTGAGTCCAACCCATCTCTATGGCTGGGACAGCTCCACCTATTCGGTCTATTTCTTCAATAATTCTGAAGGATTCCTTTACGAAATTTTCAGTCATTTTTTCTATCACAAAACTCCCACCAAATGGATCAGGATATTGAGGAACACCGCTTTCTTCAGCAATGATTTGCTGTGTTCTTAATGCTAATTTAACAGCTTCATCAGTCGGCAATGCCAAAGCTTCGTCCCGACTATTTGTGTGTAGAGATTGAGTACCACCTAAGACTGCTGATAAGGCTTGAATGGTTGTCCTAACCACATTATTATTAATTTGTGTAGCAGTGAGAGTTGATCCACCTGTTTGAGTATGGAACCGACATAAAAGAGCTTTATGATTTTTAACTCCAAATCGTTTTGTCAAAATCGTAGCCCATAATTTCCTTGCAGCACGAAACTTTGCGATCTCTTCTAGAAAACCATTGTGAGCATTAAAGAAAAAAGATAATCTTGAAGCAAACTTATTAGGGTCTAATCCTTTTTCAATTGCGGCTTGAACGTATGCAATTGCATTAGCAAATGTAAAGGCTAATTCCTGTACAGCAGTACTACCAGCTTCTCGAATATGATATCCAGAAATAGAAATTGTATTCCATTGAGGAATATATTCTGAACAAAATTCAAAAATATCTGTAGTTAGTCGCATAGAAGCAGCTGGAGGATAAATATAGGTTCCGCGAGCAATATATTCCTTTAAGATATCATTTTGAATTGTCCCTTTGATCTTGGTAGGAGTAACACCTTGTTTTTCTGCAGTAGCTATATAGAGTGCCAATAATATAGGTGCAGTTGCATTGATTGTCATGGAAGTAGAAACTTGGTCCAACGGAATGTTTTTAAAAAGTATTTCCATATTTTGCAGGCTGGAAATAGGTACTCCTACTTTACCAACCTCGCCTGTGGCTAAAGGATGATCAGAATCGTAACCGATCTGTGTTGGAAGATCAAATGCAACTGATAAGCCCATTACACCATTTTCTAATAAGTATTTGTAGCGGTTATTTGATTCTTCTGCAGAAGTAAAGCCGGCATATTGACGTATTGTCCACAGCCTTTCTTTGTACATATCTTGATATATGCCCCGGGTGAAAGGAAATTGGCCTGGCTTTAACTTATTCATGTCATTCCTCGTTCTTTTTTAATTTGCTGGTATGCATCATTTACAGCCTTGAATTTTTCTTCTGCTAATTTTTGCATTTCTTCACCAAGATGAGCTACTTTGTCTGGATGGTATTTATTGGCCATTTTTCTATAGGCTTTTTTTACATCACTATCAGAAGCAGACTTCTTAATCTCCAAAATTTTATAATTCGAAGACTCATCCTTCAAAAACATGGCTTTCAAGGATTCAACATCATTTTTATTAATATTAAGATAGTTTGCAATAGTATAAATAACTCGAACTTCATCAGGGTGTACGTGACCATCAGCTGCTGAAAGTCCAAAAAGCACATGGATCAATTCCAATCTACTAGGATGATCCATGGAGCGCTGTATCTGGTTGCATACATCCTTCAATGGGTAATCTTGCTCAAGAATATCCTTAAAGAGTGTCATCAGTTCCCTAGTTTGGTGTAGACCAAACTGCTGTTTAAGAAAGTTTTTCACATAGTCTAATTCTGATTTTAATAGTTTGCCATCCGCTTTCATTACTTTTGCAAATAAAACCAGAATTGTAACAACAAAATCAGCAGGCCTGGTTTGGGTGTATTGCCGTCTGCTCCTAGTGGATCCAGTCCACTGAGAAGATTGTTCATCGGTCATTGAAGCAAAGGTATACCCTAAAATAGCACCTATGGGTCCACCCATGACCCAGCCTAAGCCACCCCATAACCATTTTTTATTTATAGGCATAAAAACCCTTTAAATGGAATAAAGTAAATATGATTGAAAACTAATCCTAAATTTATCCGTTAAACTATAATAGTTCACAGGAGTTTTAAGATCAAGCAACATAGGGTATATTCCACCCATGGAAATCCCACTGCGAATTAGAATTCTTCTCTGGTGGAAGATTATCTTTAGAAGAAAAAATAATCAATCAGAATTGGTAAAAATTGGAGAAGATGGACAGGGTGTAGCCACAATATTATTTTTGTTACCTGCAGAAAAAGAATATGCCCAAATCGCAGGATATTTTGTTAAAGAAGATTTTGATAATCAATTGCGACAAATTCATTATGTAGTTCATGAAAATGGGTTGAGATTTTATCCAGATCAGTTAAAACCAAATATTATTACATTTAATGATAAAGATTTAAATTTTCTCGGAGAATTGGTATCAAAATCAATTTTAGACCGTATCCGATCCATTGAATATGATGCACTGGTGGATCTTAATCAATCATTAGATCAGACATTGTCTCTATTATCTTTGGAGTTGGATATACCGGTTAAAATTGGTTTTCAATCACCCATTTCAGATAAACTTTATTCCCTTGAAATTCAAAAATCAACAAAAGGATTTTTAGAACAGACTTATGAAACTATTGAACGTTTGTTGGGTTTAGTATGAGAATGATATTATTTGAAGATCAGTATACACCTAATTTGGAACCGATTATAATGACGCGACCCGTTTTTGATCTCCGATTTGGGTCAAATACGCTTTTAAATCGTGTTGCGAAAATATGTTCAGAGGATATAATTAGTTTTTGGGTCAGGGACGAGCTTTTAGAACGAACTGCTGAAATATATCCAGACACAATAATCAATAAAGTCCCCAACGAAGAAACTCTTTGGCTGAATGCTCGAGTTTTATGGACGCAGAAATTGATATCAGATTTAAAAAATTCTTCAGCAGGTATTTTCATGAATAGCAATAATTTAATTGGTGCAAAATTATCAAAGTCTGTCGCTGAAGAATGGCTTAAATCTGGTGGGCCATTATCTTTTTTCCCACCGGAGGGGGAAGTTCACCACATTGATGATACAATTTTAATTAATTATTTATGGGATTTATTAGCATTAATTCCTAAGGCTGTAGAAGAATCAAAGATATCTAATTATATCTCACCAAAATTGAAATATGTCATTATTGATGAAAGTGAGGCTGATGTTTTTATAGATGAAGATGTAATCGTTGAACCATTCTCTTACCTCAAAGGGCCTCTTTACATCGGGGAAAAAAGTATTATTTCATCGCATTCTAAAATCAGTAATTCAGTAATCGGATCCGGATGTAAAATTGGAGGTGAGGTTAGTGGCACGATCATTCAAGGTAATACGAATAAAGTACATGATGGGTTTCTCGGAGACAGTTATTTAGGTGAATGGGTTAATCTTGGCGCTGGGACAACCAACAGTAATTTAAAAAATAATTACCAGCCTGTAGTTATGCAAGTAAATAAAGAGCTAGTCCGATCAGAACGCCAATTTTTGGGATCAATGATTGGAGATCATTCCAAAACAGCTATCGGTACTCAACTAAATACAGGTACAAATATTGGTGTTGGCTGTAATATTATGGCACAGACTTTTTCGGATCGCCATATTCCTTCGTTTACATTTTTCGATCAAGGGAAATATCAAGAAATAAATTTTAATAAATTTATTCAAACGGCAGAAATAGTGAAAAACCGTCGAAATAAATCCTTAAAACCCTGTGAAAAAAAGTTATTAGAAACCTTATTTTTATCTCGGTAAAAGCCAACTCATCAATTATATTATCCGCCGATTTTAGAGGAAAAAACAAATGCTTGAAGGCTTAATCTGCCCTGTTTGCGAAAATACAATTGAAGAGATAGATCTTAAAGAATCACTGAAATGTCCTCATTGTGCAGTTGATTTGAAAAACAGAAAATTCTTAGATTTTCTTGAGTTTCTCATGGCTAACGGTATTGTGGAAAATTTAGATTTTTTTGATCAGGAAGTTTACAGTGATGATGTAGATGATCTGGATCAAACAAAAGAAGAAGAGGGAGACCCCAGTGAATTTGAAAAAAAGAAAGATCTTTTTAATATATATGAGAATGAACTCCATCCTAAAAATGTTGAGGAAGATGAGGGAATCAAAGATTATACTCAATTTGAAGGTATTAATGATGATTGGGAGGAGTTTAATGAACGGGATTTTTCAAAGTCCAGTGACAAATAGGACGTAATATGGAAGAAAAAAAGAAAAATGTTCAACAAATAAATATTGAGTTGGATGAAAAAATCAGTTCCGGTGAATATGCGAATTTTGTAGTGGTTACGCATTCACCTGCAGAATTTGTATTAGACTTTACCAGGATTTTGCCTGGAGTACCTAAAGCAAAAGTTCATTCTAGAATTGTCATGGCTCCTCAGCATGCTAAAGCATTTTTGGGAGCTTTAAATGATAATATTCAAAAATTTGAAGCGAAAAATGGGGAAATCAAAATGCCTAGCCGTGATGAAGGCTTTTCATCATTTGGTGTAAAACCACCAAATGACGTTCTTCCAAACTAAACATATTTTTCAGGTAAATCACTTTCATACCATACCCAGGTATGGCCGCGCTTTAATTCTCTCATTTTTAAGATTACCCAAAAGGTAAGAACAATCCAAGCCACCGCGTAACCAAATAATGCACCTACTATAACATCTGCAGGGTAGTGTACCCCAACGTAGACTCTTGAAAAAGCAATAGTTATAGCTAAGATAAGAATCGGATATTTCATTTTGCTATAGAAGTAGGATAAAATAACAAATGAGGCAAACATATTGGCTGCGTGATTGGATGGCATACTCCATTTTCCTCCTTTTCCAACCAATAGATTCAAGTATTCTGTTAGTTCATGAGAAGGGCGAATTCGACTAAAATATGGTTTTAAGAGTTGTGCGGAAACAGCATCTGTGAGTCCCAAAGAAATGATTAAAATTATAAGGGTAATCCTACCTCTTTTCCCATTATAAAATAAAAGATAAAGAATCAGTGCTATGATAGGTACTATCCAATTATCTTTATTGGTAATCAGAGGCATGAAAAGATCAAAAATTGGATTGGATAGAGATTGATTTATCCAAAACAGGATTATCACATCAATCGATTCTAAAATTTGGTACATTTGATAAATTTAAACCTAATAGTGAAAATTTGAATTTTCTTTTCAGCTCAAATAATGGAAGTCAAAAAATGAATGAGGCTTTATTTAAAATCTTGTCTGAAGCCTAAGAAGGAGTACTCTGCCTAATGATGGACCGCCAATAATTTCTGTATGTTGATGATTTAAAACATTAGAGACAGTAAAATTTCCTTTTAAGTATTGATTAAATTCGTAACCCAGATGTAGGTCAAAAATTGTATAGGGTTTAATATTGCCAAAATAAATTCCTGATGACCACTTAAATCCATCTACATACCGAGCATTTAATGATGCTGTAAATGGTGTCCGCCTCGGATTGAATTGTAGTTTCATCCCTGCTTTATGTCGAGGTGCATTGATTGGGTCTTTTGCCTTAGTGATAGGATTATAAAATTCTGTCATTCCTAAATGGGAATAAGTGAGATCCAATGACCATTCTAAATTTAAAATAGCTGTGATGCTAGCATCTAGTCCCCACATATCCACTTCGCCATAATTGATATAACCAACTACTACAGGAGGTGTATAACCAGGAATGGTATCCATAGCTGTGACTCCCTGGATACTTCCGCGCCAATGGTTAAATGCCTCATCATAATCATCTCTATCTATGATATTATCATTTTCAAGATCTTTGATCGTATTTATTAAACTATCGCCATCATAATCCGTTTCCAATACAGATTTTTCAATAACGATTGGTGTTATGAATGTAACAGGGCTAACAAAACTACTATAATGACTAGTATATAAATCAAGCGTACCAAAAACTCTAGAGTTCAAGCGTCCCTTCCAGCCAAATTCCCAAGATTTAACTGTTTCTGCTTTGATTTCAGGTAAATCTGTAACTGTTTGTCCAAAAAACCCTGGAATTTTTGGATCTGTGGATGGATAAAAGAAAATACTTTCACTGGTGTCAACCGGTTGATAATTGAATTCTTTGGTACTATAGTAATAAGGATTTCCCACTGAATCTTTTGGAAAAACATACCCGCCATCTGCACCACGAGCATACACTTTAAAGATTGAAACCCTAGTAACAAAAATGTCTAAAAATAAAGCCTGATTGGAAGGAGTATTAAAAGCTGTAGCCCAGGTCAGACGGAAATTCTGGTTTTCTTTAGGTCGGTATACTAAACCTATTTTAGGTGAAATTTGAATACCATCAGTTTGATCAAAATCAAAATTCCAATCAAAAGGACTATAGCCCATTCCATAGCCCTGATTATTAAATTCGATTAAATTAGTTAAGCGGTCATGGATATCAAACCGCGTAGCTTGAATAAATTCCCATTTTGGATTCAGTTTCCAATTGACCTGGTAATACGCGCCTAATTCATTCACCGTATAACGGTTGTCTTCGGCTGCTTCATCTATACCTTCATCTATATTTTCATCAATCTTTCCATCACCATCATTATCTTTACCATCAGCATAGACTAAGAATCGTTGTCCGCCAAGCCATTGAACACCTGGTTCAACAGTTTCTCCAAGTTCAAATTTTCCACTACCGTCTGCATCTACATAGTCAGGAATACCATTGCCATTCAAATCTTTAAAATCATCACTGTCCTGATCATTATCAAATCCATCTGCGATTGCTCCCAGGACTGAATCAGTCGAATCAGTTGGTGTACCGGTTGCTGTTCCATTTTCTGTTGCCCATCTTGTAAAGTTTTCTCCAGTGTCATACCAAGTATTATCATTTTTATCATAAAAAATATAAGGTGATCCAGATTCGCCAGTATTATTGTTATCCCTTTTATCAGAAAAATTTTTATCAGATAAAATAGTACCACGGGTATCCGGTAGAGTTAAAAAATAGTCTATACCCCAGACAAATCGTAAATCACCATTTTTCCATTCATTTATATGCTGTAGTTGTGCACTGAATTTTTTTGATCTATCATAAATTATACTTCCTGTCGCAAGGTTACGCGTTGGTCGTTCTGGATCACCAGAATAACTAGTATTTAAATAACTTTGTAAAAAGAAATTCTTATATCTTGCTTTGGCTTGATAATAGCGGTAGACCCAACCATCCGCAAGATAACGTGCGATTCCAGTAATATT
Source organism: uncultured Fidelibacterota bacterium (assembly GCA_913040915.1). GTDB lineage: Bacteria > Fidelibacterota > Marinisomatia > Marinisomatales > UBA1611 > CAXFCD01. The sequence goes on from CAJWHW010000006.1 coordinate 48,129, forward strand.
AATATTGCGTGCCCATGCATATCCATGTGATAAACTCATAGTGAGATCTGAGTTGGGTTCCCAGTCTAAGCGAAGATCATATCTATAATTTCTTACTTTGAATTCTGGGAAGTCATCTATCCCATCATCGTTTGCATCTGGATAAATATGTGGTAGCCCTCCGTAATCAATCGAAAAATCCTTTTCATCTTTTTCATCTACACCTATTTCCCCTATACTTGGTTTTCCATTCTCATCTAAATCGTTGAATTCAAATTGATCCCATTGACCATTCCCGTTTAAATCTGTGTAAGATTCACCATCCCAAGTACCATTACCTTCACCATAATCATTTGTATTGCGTGTTAAATCTAAACCAAAATCTGCAAATAGCTCAGCATTGGTATAAGAGCCATCACCATTTAAATCAGTAAATGGCTCTCCAGAATCATATGATCCATTTTCATTTGAATCTATAAAAGGTTCAGCATCGTCCCAAATACCATTTTCATTGGTATCAAAAAAAATTTCTGAAGAAGGAAAGCCATTTCCATCAAAATCTTCAAAATCTTCTTCTGGAACATCCCAGGGCTTATTGTTTGCATCAATATATAGACCCCAATCCCCGTCATCATCTAATCCATTTGATCCCCAGTCATCATCATAAATTCCATTTTGATTTGTATCAAATACAATATTTCCTTCTGAATCATATTTATAATCTCCAAATCCAGACTTATGGGAGGAATCCATCACAGACCAGACTGAATCAGGACTGGAAAAAACTGTAAGATATGGATCACCTGTAATTGAACTTCCAAATCTGTCCAACCATGCACTCCCTATTTCATCTGATTCATCAACCAATCCATCTCTATCATTATCAACACCATCATACCATGCTTCAGGTTCATCATCAATCCCAAGATCAATCCCTTCATCTATTGCACCGTCCCCATCATTGTCAATCCCATCTGCATAAACATTTCCAATCTGTTCTTCTGTAACAAACCAAAGAACCATACCATTTTCTAATGTATATCGATTAAACTCATCATTAAGTGCTTCATCTACCATTTCCTGTGTAATTAATGGTGATCCATCTTCTCCACCAGAAGTTGCGATATAGTCACCCCAGTAACTTCCAATCCAATTTTCATTTGCTCCTTCAACAGCACTTATCATCTCCTGGGTAAATTTTGGAGAACCTGATTCACCTAATTGGCCACCACGATCAATACGGTCATGTTTCAGATTTGGTCGTCCAATAAATACAGGATCGTGACCTTCATACTCATCTTCATTATAATGTGTCCAATCCTGTCCTGCCAGTGCGACTCCAGAAATTTTAAATCCAAAATCACCAAATTTATGTGCTGTACGAAATGTGAGTTTTTTCAATAAATCAGTATCTGTCTGACTTAATAAACCACCTTGAATATTGATACTCGTTCCTTGAGTGCGAATAGGGGATGATGTGACTATATTTAATACGCCGCTATGGGCATTTGGTCCGTAGAGTGCTGATGCAGGCCCCAATACAACCTCAATTTGTTCCACATCTTCAAAAGAGACAGGAATGACGTTGTATGCGGTAAGTCTGAGAGAAGGTACATTTGCCATTCGTCCATCCGTCAAAGTTAAAAGACGGGAACTGAAGGATGAATTAAACCCACGAGCAGTCATATTATAACTGTCAATCCCGGATTGAGTGAAATCTATACCTTTCGTCCCTTTTAAATAATCCCCCAGATTGGTATTGCTTTCTCTTCTAATTTCTTTTTTTGAAATAACCGAAATAGCAGCAGGTGCATCTTCCACTCTTTCTCTTCGTCTCGATGCAGTTACTACATAAGTCTCCATTTGAATTGTTTCTGGTATTAATTCCAGATCTTGAGTAAGGGTTTTACCCACTTCAACAACCAAATCAATTTTGAGATTTTCATACCCAATATAAGTAACCATGAGAGTGTATTCACCCGGATCTACTTGAAAAATAGTATATTGACCATCGGTACTCGAAGCAGCTCCCTGTGCTGTGCCTTCCAGTACGACATTGGCACCCATGAGTGGTGAACCGTTAGTTTTATCTAAAACTTTTCCTGTAATGGTACCGTTTTGGGCAAAACTAGACCCACTAATTATGAACAGAGTTATTATTATTTTTCTTAATGGATTCATATTAGATACTGAACAGCCCCGTAAAAAACGAGGCTGTTCAGATTATTTTTTAGACTTCAATAAGGGAAAGCATTATTTCAATAACAGCATTTTTCCTTTTTGAATTCGATTATCGGAACGTACTTCATAGAAGTATACACCGCTCGGGACTTTATTCCCAAAATGATCAGTTCCAAACCAAGAGATATTATAGGTGCCGGCATCCAAACCTCCATTATGAAGTTTGGTCACTTCCTGACCTAAGATTGAATAAATCGTGATTTGTACATCAGAAAATTTCTCCGTAGCAAACTTAATTTGCGTTGAAGGGTTGAATGGATTCGGATAGTTGCCATAGACTTCAAATTTTTGAGCTATTGGTGCATCTTGGTCCATTGCTAATTGAGTATTTCCCCAAAATGTATTTACACGTTGAGTAGTATTATCTGGAATACAATTGTTATCAACTTCCATTACTAATCTACCCGTTTCATCATAGTCATTGTAATCCCAACCGGAATCATCTACTCCACATCCATCTTCATCTGGACAAGCATTCTCAACACCTATTAGCGTGAGAGTTGGTCCAGCTTCCATTACGTCTAAACAGGCCATTGGATCACCATAGTAGGCGAAACATTCATTAAACCAAGCAGTTAGTGTATCTCCAACACCTGCGGCAACAGCATCTGCATAAGGATCATCAAGATAAATCTCAGCAACTGAATCTGCAGCTGCAGTCGCAGAAAGATTTACGTCATTAGTTGCAGTAAACCATTCTTCAAATACACCTGAGAACCAACCAGCAGCTTCCATAAAGTTATAGGTAAAGAAATAACCTGTAGGAGCTAAAGGCTCATCTCCATTAAATGGTACACCATCATCACCAACTGGGTCGAACAAATAACCATGATTAACTTCAACTAAACCTGCAGGAATTGTGTCTCCAAAGATTGGATCAATTTCATAACTATCTGGGTTTTCGGGATCAATTGGATGCCCTTGGCCACCTATCATTGGAGCAGAAAGAGTAGTATCACCAGTCCATCCTAGTTCATACCAAAGGCTGGTATCAGGATGCAACCAGGCAAGGTAATCATCCATATTCCCAATTGTAACTGTATCGCCTGGTGAAACAGGAACTCCAGTCCAACCATTTAATTGACCATCTTCATTTACCCCAAGTCCACTTGCTGTGCCATCATGGGCTTCCCAATAAATTTCAAGTGCTGCCGGTGTTGTATGTTCAGCATCTGTATAATCAATAGTAACCATACCCCAGTTTTCCATATCTGTACCTACACCATAATCTTGACCATACTGTCCATTCACAAGATCTGGTGCACCGAATTGAGCAAAAACTGAGGACAAAGAAATACCCCAGCCCATTGAATGCGCATATGGATGTTCTGGATCATCAGTGTGATCAAATCCAGGTGTGCTTGTCCATGTTCCTGCTTCAGCAACTTCTGGTACTGTCGCAAATGTAGAGCAATCTATTGTTTCGGTTGTTGGATACGTACTCCCATCATTGATTGTAAATGTTCCACCATCATTAAGATCCACATTCATCGCAACGCCCTGCCAGGCCAGAAGAGCCTCATTTATCAATGGTACGAGTACAACTGCGATGGTATCACCAACGTCATACTCTACCAATGTATGGGTATAACCCAAGCCAGCAGCAGCTGCTGCTGAACTAGGCCATGATGCAGTCACTTCATAGCCTGCTTCTGCTGAATCTTCAGGACTGTCAAATTCACGTACTTCATACGTGTATTCAACAATAGCCGCACCCAATTGCCAATTGGCTTGAATACTTTGGGAAAACAAAAGTCCCATAAAAAGCATTGTTGGAAGGAAATATTTGAGCATTTTATTCATATTGCTTCTCCTTATTATGTTAGATTAATGAGAGAGAGTCTCTCGTTCTTTTATATAGAACGTACGCGGGAAACTATATATACCATTGATAGAATTCAAAGACTTTTCCAAACAGATTATTTAGGTCTTTTACTTTTTTCATAGCTATGTTTTCCCCACCATATCCATAAAGAATAAAGAAAGATAATACTGCCGAGAACAAACATAATTTCTCGGATAATCCAAATAACTACATCATTCATGATGGTTGGCGACTTTTGCTTATTGCCTTTAAATTCATCACTTAAATTAACCTCATTATCTTATTTTATCTCCACTGGAAATTATAAATGAAAATTGCTGTATTAGTAAAGCAAGTTCCAAGCTCAGAATCTGCTTTAACCATTTCTGATGATCAAAGCTGGATTGATGAAAATCAAGTTACCTATGCTATGAATCATCCAGATAACTTTGCTATTGAAGAAGCGTTATTGATCAAAGAAAGAATCGGTGATGGAGAAGTAGTAGTCGTCAGTCTTGGGCCAGATCGAACCCGAAAGGTAATCCGTGAAGGACTCGCAAAAGGAGCTGATAGGGGAATTCATTTGCAGGAACATAGTCCTATTGAAACAGACCCTTTATCCATTGCGAAAAGCTTTGCATCTGTACTGGATGATGAAAATTTTGATCTTATTTTGACAGGTTTACAATCTGATGATACTGGGATGGGGCAAACAGGTGTTTTATTAGGGGAAATGCTTGGAATGTCAACCGCAACTTTAGCAATTGAAACTGATATTCAAAAGGGATCAATCCGTATTAAAAGAGAATTAGAGTCCGGGTGGTTTCAGTGGATTAAATTGCTTCTGCCTGCATCAATCAGTATTCAGTCTGGTTTAAATACTCCGCGTTATCCTTCTTTGAAAGGCATTATGGGTGCAAAAAAGAAAGAATTAAAAATTGTAGCTCCAGAAGATCACCAAGTTGACTCCAAAACTCAAACGATTGACAAAATATTTGTTCCGAAAACGACCAAGAAGACCGTAGTGATAGAAGGGGATGCAGATACTTCTGTCACACGTATTGTTGAAATTTTAAAATCAGATTTAAAGGTTTTGTAAAGAATGGATATTTTAGTTGTACTTGAAGATAACCATGGCTCACTACATCGAATGAGTAAAGAGGCAGTCTCAGGCGCTCAGCAAATGGATGGTACAGTAACGGCTCTTGCCATCGGGGCCAATGCAGAATCTTTAGCAAATGAACTAAATCATATAGGTTTTTCAGAAATAATTATTATCAATCATGATCTGGTCTCATCTTATAATGCGGATGGTTATGCGGAAGTTGTAAAGCAGGTAGTTGAAGCTGAAGAACCAAGATTTATTGTTGCAGGACATACTTACCAAACTCGTGATTTTATGCCTCGTGTCAGTGCAAAATTAGACATACCATTTATTCCTGATGTTATTTCCATCAATGATGGTTATGTAAAACAAGTTTTGAATGCAAAATTTAATGCAGTCTGCTTTTTTTCTGCTCAACAAGCGATTATAAGTTTTCAATCTGCTGCATTTAACGAAGATGATATTTTTTCTGGGGCTGGCGCATCACGGATTTTTAATGTTAATTTAGATTCATCTGTTATTCAAGTAGAATCAGAAGAGCCATTTCAAGAAGCGGCAGGAGATGTAGACATCGATGCCGCAGAATGGCTTGTTTCCATTGGTCGTGGAATTGAGGATGAAGAGAATGTACAAATGGCCTTTGATTTGGCGTTAGCTCTTGGGGCTGAAGTTGTTGCAAGCCGTCCAGTAGTAGATTCCGGGTGGGTTGATGGATTTAGGCAAGTTGGAAGCTCAGGACTCAATGTAGCACCAAAACTTTATTTTTCCCTTGGTGTTTCCGGTGCAATACAGCATGTTGTGGGGATGAAAGGTTCAAAAAGTATCATTGCAATTAACAAGGATCCGGAAGCACCTATTTTTGAAATAGCGGATTATGCCGTTGTTGGTGATCTTTTGGAAATTGTACCTAAACTGATTGAGGTATTAAAAGGATAATCAAAAATCTTGATGGATAACATTACCTTTTCTGTTCCCGAAAAATTAATTCTTGCAGCATTAACCCTTGGAGCACTGAGTTCATTTTGCTATGAGGTGAACCGCCGAATTATTATCATTCGAAAAGGGATTGGCTCTCTACCATTTGATCGAATTCCTGAAAGGCTTTTTCGTGTTTTTAAAGAAGTTTTTCTCCATGAAAAAGTAATACGTGAACGGCCTTTTCCCGGATTCATGCATGCTCTGGTTTTTTGGGGATTTCTTGTATTTGGTCTGGTTACTTTAGATCATTTCGCTATTGGTTTTCATAAACCTATTCTATCTGAGTCCGCACACCATAATTACTCATTGATTGTTATACCATTTTCCATATTAGTGATTTTTGGGATTATTTCGTTGGCTTACCGACGTTTTATAACACGACCAAAATCATTAGGAGATTTATCTCCAACTTCAGGTTTGGTGACAGTATTTATTGTGATCTTAATGTTAACCTATTTATTGGGTGAAATGGGAATTTCTTCTACTCTATGGAAAATAAATTGGTGGATTCACAGTGTTGTGATTCTTGCTTTTTTGATATTAATTCCTCGAAGTAAACACCTACACCTGGTTTTAGCGCCATTCAATATTTTCTTCAGGCCATTTACGCAGCCGGAGCACACGCCAGTGCATATCGATTTAGAGGGAGATGAAGATGAATTAGATTCTATGCTCACGAGCCTAAACAAATTAACTCAAAATCAGGCATTAGATATTTTTTCCTGTGTGGAGTGTGGACGTTGTACAGATGTTTGTCCTGCGAATAGAGGTGGGGGTATTTTGGATCCAAAACATCATTTTATAATGGATCTTCGTGCGCCTCTTCTTGAAGAAAAGGATGTGACTGTTTTGGATCGTGTAAACATTGAAGCAGGATGGGAGTGCACAACCTGCCAAGCATGTACGGAAGTTTGTCCTGTTGGTAACCATGTTGAAAAATCTGATGAGATCAGGCGCTTAGAAGTTTTAGTAGAAGGACGAGTCCCACAAGAATATCAAAAATTATTTACCAATCTTCAGGAAACAGGCAATACGGAAGGTGCGTCTTCCAGCGCATTTGCAGATTCATTTCCCACTTATACATCAGATAAAGATTATGTATTATGGCTTGGATGTTTTGCCCGTCATGGATTGGATCCAAATTTTAATGAATCGGTAGAAAATTTCACAAAAATTCTTGATGTTGCAGGTGTGACTTATGGTGTTCTGGCCGAGGAACATTGTAGCGGTGATCCTGCTAACCGGTTAGGGGATAAACTTACCTACACGATGCTTCGAGAACATAATCTAGAACAACTTTCAGAAACGAAAAAAGTAGTAACTCTCTGTCCACATTGTGCAGTTAATCTTGGTAAAGAATATTCAAATTATGGAGAAGTAAATTACACAGTTGAACATCACACCCAAGTGATTGGTAGATTAATTGATGAAGGGAAGATCAAAGTCCAAATGGGTGAAAACGGAAAGGTTACTTATCATGATCCCTGTAACCTTTCAAGAATGTTAGATATTGTTGATGAACCACGAACTGCTATTCAGGCTGTATCATCAGATTATCAGGAAATGGAGGAATATGGCCGCAATACATTATGCTGCGGTGCAGGTGGTGCTTTATGGTGGAAAAAAGAAACTCAAGGTCGTACACATCTTGTAAGAGCAGAGCAGGTGATAGAATCAAAAGCTGATACTGTTGTTACCGGCTGCAATTTTTGTTATGGTATGATGAAACAGGGCTTAGGACCCATGATGCCTGAAGGTCGCGATGAAGTCCAGGTAAAAGATGTAGCTGATATTGTAGCAGACAATCTAATATAGGCCTTCACAAAGATAATATTTATATATTAATTATAAAAAAACTGAATCCAAAATTCACCTAAGTCTAGGACAAGGTTCAACTAAACTAAAAAATAGATTTCACTTTTGATTTGAAAGAAAACTTTGAATTGCATGCCAGTACTTGGATGTGAAGCTGATTGTATTATGACCTGTATTATTAATAATCAAATATTCACTTGGTCCTCTCCATGCTTCAACCAAATTTAATGAAAGATCATTAGAAATAATTTGATCTTCCGACCCTATAAGGGTAAGCATAGGAGAGGTAATATTGGGTGCAATTTCATCCGAGAGAAAAGGGTGTCTGAGTAACAACTTAATGGGAAAAATAGGATAGTGCTTTTTTGCGACATTCACAAGATTATCAAAAGGTGTTACCAAAATCATTCCTTTTACTGATCTCTTGCTTCCAACATGCACTGCAACTGCAGACCCAAGACTACGGCCGATTAAGAATATATTTGATGGTTCAATATTGTAATTATTTGTAATGTGATCAAAAATAAATAATGCATCTGAAAAAAGAACATCTTGTCCTGGCCAGCCTTCACTTTTACCATAACCACGGTAATTCACAAATAACATTGAATAATCACCGAATTTTTTTAAATCATGCAGATTTTGTGAAACTTCCTCTGCGTTTCCACCATAATAAATAATTAATGGTTTAATAGGCTGAAGTTCCTTTTGAATAAACCAGCCGTGGAGAGACAGACCATCATGCATGAAGGTGATTTCATGCGTCTCAAATTGTTTTAAAAAAGAAATCTGGTGTTCTGCAATTTTCCGGGGGAAAAAAATAAAAGAGGATTGAGCAAAATATAAAACACCACAAATGATGATATAAAAAGAAGTTATTAAAATTAGAAAAGAACCCAAGGACAATTTCATGATTTTATTTGTTCTGATATTTCCAATGATCTTAACCGATTAATAGCAGCAGCAATTTCAAATTTACGAGGTCTTGAAAAATTGCCGGGGTGTTTTTCCTTTTTATAAAATGGATCTAAAGAATCCAGACCATTATTATTGAAATATTCATCCAAAGCATCAACAATTTCCCTGAGCGTTACTTTATTTCTTACCATTTTTTCTGATGCAAAATAAATTGCATAAGCAATTGCACGAGTTTGGCTTGTTTCCACCAATTGATCTACAAAGCGAAGGTCTATGGTCTCAGTGCCAAAAATAATTTTATCTTGCTCTTGTACTCTGATTTTTACTTTTTTTCTTCCATGGGATGCATCAAAACTTGACGCTGCCGGTATTCTGCCAGAAATTACAAACATAGCCTTTAAACTTTCTGCTTGTCGTTGAGTTGGGTGATCTTGCACAATAGTTAATGTCTCTTTGGTGACATTATGAGGTAAATAATCCTGCATTTTAATGACTGTATCGGCTACGTCAAAATAATCACCGGATCCTCCCATGACCAAGACTGTAGACACGCCGTTGTATTCATACAATTCACGAACACGGTCAATAAAGGGTGTGATGGGTTCCTTAGTTTTATGAATCAGTTTTTGCATCCGTGCATCCCTGACCATAAAGTTTGTTGCAGAAGTATCTTCATCTAATAAAAGAAGATTACACCCTATTTCCATTGCTTCCATAATATTGGTTGCCTGGCTTGTGCTACCGCTTGCATCTTTGCTACAAAAAGATTCGGTGCTGATATCCTGTGGTAGGTTCGTAATAAAAGGGTCAATATTGACATTTTTTATTTGACGACCATCTTCTGATCTAATTTTTACGCATTTAGGATCTGTGATCACGTATTCACGCCCATCGCCGAGGATGTGCGGATAAATACAACGTTCCAATGCCTTTAATAAGGTGGACTTACCATGATAACCGCCTCCAACGATTAAAGTGACGCCATTCGGAATGCCCATGCCAGAAATATATTTTTGGCCATCCGATAGTGGGTTCTTTAATTCATATGTCGTTTCAAGAGATTTAGGTGATTGAAATTTCACAACTTTACTTTCAGATAAAGGTTTATCGCTTATGCCGGAAGCTCTTGGTAAAATAGATCCATTGGCTACAAAAGCAGACAAATTTTTATCATTAAGTTGACGGCGAATTGATTCCTGGTTTTCTATACACTCCACAAATTGGGTACAGGTTGATTGATCTATATTTTTCCACCTAAGAGATTGTTCAACAATTTTTGGAATTTCATAGCATAGAATTTTAATCGCTTCATGTCCCAAAATCCTTCTTCCGGAAGCAGGAAAGCCAATTTGTAATCGGGCATCGATCCAATTTTCTGTGATAAAAATTGCTGTTCTTTCTAAAACTTCCTGTCCACCTACGTCTATAAAAATTAATCCGCTTTTTCCGGTACCTTTTTTTGGTGTTGTTGTTTTTTTAATTTTATCTTTTACGACTCGCGCGACAAAATCTTCTAAGGCTATTTTACGGATAGGATTTTTCCAAAGGTGTGATGGGAATTCTGAAATTTTACTCATAACCCGTAGACGTATTTTGGAGGGCTCGGCAAAAGGATCTCCCTGAACATGATCAATAAATAATTTAAATTCCCGGAAAGCAAATTGGCCTTGAATTTTTTTATAGGCCTTGTAACCGAGACCGTCTATTTTAGTAAGAGTATTTCTTAATTGGTGGTTGTTTAACATAATGTCAAACAATAAGGAAAAAAGTTTACTTTAGCAAAACTAATTTTTGTACAGATCGATTTTGTTTCGATAACAATTCAACGAAATAAATACAGCTAGAGCATTTTGATCCACAATTCAATCGAGGGGGATGAGCCGAATACCTGCTTCTTTTGCATGGTCGATGATACGGTCATCACGATAGAATTCAGCATAATAGATAGTTTTAATTCCTGCATTTGCAATCAACTTAAAGCAGTTATAACAAGGGGAAGCTGTAACAAAAATTTCTGAACTATTTATTTCTACTCCATTTTTGGCAGCTTGCACAATGGCATTTGCTTCAGCATGAGTTGTTCGTACGCAATGGCCGTCAACCATTTCATGACCTACTTCATCACAGTGTGCAAGACCTTTAATGCTGCCGTTATACCCAGTAGATAAAATTGTCTTTTCTCTGACGATAACTGCTCCAACATGCTTCCGATCACAGGTAGAGCGGGTTGCGACTTCAATAGCAATATTCATGAAATATTTTTCCCAACTGACTCGTTCATTTTTCATTATTCAATATCTTTTTTATTAAAGATTTTAACAGCATACTTTGGTTCACCATAATAAATTTTATCCGCTGCCTGTGCAAGACGAGCAGTTAATATTAAATAGGCCCAGGTAGGCACCATCACACTTGCACAACCCTTAATAATGACTTTTTCATTATTGTACTGCTCAAAATCATGTTCACTTATCATATGGCGAAATGATTTTTCACGAATAATGCCATTATCTAAAAAGTCGTCTAACAGAATTGTTTTCATTCCTAAAAATAACCTATAATAGTTTTAAGTGCCGTACAAAATTTGTCTATCTCTGATTCGTCATTATACATGTAAAAACTGACTCTTGCTGTAGCAGTTTCGCCTAGAGTTTCTAATAAAGGTTGAGCACAATGATGTCCGACACGAATCGCTATATTATCTTCATTTAAAAACTGGGCTAAATCATGTGGATGAATATTTTTAATGTTAAAACTAATTACACCGCCACGGTTTTTTGCATTACCATGAATTCTGAGACATTCAATTTCATTCAATTTAGTTAAGGCGTATTGAGTTAACTGCTTTTCATGGGACTCAACAGCATCCATGCCGATTCCTTCTAAATAATCAATCGCTGCTCCGAGACCAACTGCCTGGGCAAAATTGGGTGTGCCAGCTTCAAACTTATATGGAATATCATTCCAGGTAGATTTTTCCATCGTAACGGTATTGATCATCTCACCGCCGCCCATGAATGGTTCCATTTCATTTAATAAATCAGTTTTTCCCCATAAAACACCAACCCCCGTTGGCCCCAACATTTTATGACCGGAGAATGCATAATAGTCACATCCCAATTCATGAACATTTACAGGTATATGAGAAGCACCCTGTGCGCCGTCAACAATAAAAATTGCACCGACATTTTGAACCAATTTTGCAATTTTTTTTATTGGATTAATAGTGCCTAGTATATTAGACATATGGGTCAAGGAGACAATTTTTGTATTGTGTGTGAAATATTTGTTCGGTTCAGAAAGATCCAATTCGCCTGAATTATTTATGGGTATAAAGTTTAGAGTCGCACCAGTTCGCATAGCAGCCAATTGCCAAGGTACAATATTGGAATGATGTTCCATTTCTGAGATCAGAATTTGATCACCAGGCCTTAGGGTATTCCCAATTGACCAAGCCAATAGATTGATTGACTCTGTTGTGCCACTTGTGAAAACAATTTCTCTATCTGATTGTGAATTTATAAAGTTGGCTACTTTTTTTCTGGCTGTTTCATATCGATTTGTTGCTTCACTGCCAATATCATAAAGAGCGCGGTGCACATTAGCGTTCGCTTCTTTGTAGAGTGAATCAACTGCATCCAGAACAGTTTGAGGTTTTTGCGATGTGGCTGCATTATCAAAATAGATTAATTCAGAGTTAGAAAAAATAGGGAAATCTTTTTTAATATCTTTTGGTGTAAACATAATTATCCAGTTTATTCCTTATAATCTACTTTTCGCACCCTTAGGTTTTTTATACTTTACAATGATTTTACAACATGCCTAATTCAAGCTGTGCTGCTTCACTCATCATATCTCTATTCCACTGAGGCTCCCAGACCAATTCAACTGACACGTCTTCGACGCCATCCAGTCCTTTCACTTTACGATCCACTTCTCCAGCGATTACAGGGCCCATGCCGCATCCCGGTGCAGTAAGAGTCATTTTGATTTTGACTATTCTACCTTCATTCAGATCAGAAATGTCCATGCCGTAGATAAGTCCCAGTTCCACAATATTTACAGGAATTTCAGGGTCGTAACATGTTCGAAGTTGGTCCCAGATTTGGCTTTCCAAGTCGCCTCTTGTTTTGGATGTTTCATCTATTTTCGGGATTTCAAATCCCAATGCATCTGCATTTTCTTCTGTGATTTGAACCATATTCCCATTGATAAGAATTGTATAATTCCCACCTAAAGCTTGGGTGATTCGGACTAAATTTCCAGCCAATAACTTAACTTCATCGCCTGATGGAACCATGTAAGCATCTACATCTCTTAGTAATCTAATCGCTTCGTTCGGCACTTGGTTCATTTTACAATTTCCTGAATTTTCTGGATAGCACTGGAAAATCCATTCGTCCGTTGACTTGTGACAGCACCACCCAGACCAACGGAGCTCAAAATGTCATTACAGTTTACGGATAAAATATCTTTTGGTATTTGATTATTAAATATTCTCTCTAATAAGGAAAGTAACCCCTTTACAATCATTGCGTCAGAGTCGGTTCTAAAGACATAGGTGTTATTCTCATTTCTGGAACCAACTACCCAAGCTTGGGATGTACAGCCGTAGATCTTATTTTTTTCAACCTTTTCTAACTCATTCAAACCTTCTGATTCTATTGCCATATCCATAAGTTGAACAAATTTGTCTTTCGTATTATCAAATATTGAAAACAGGTCGTTCAATTCCTTTAAATTTTCCTGGATAGTCATCCGGTTGTATTCTTTCTAAGCCAATTTTCAAACTGATTTGTGATAAATGCCCGCACTGATTCTTGCTTTATTTTATCCAGTAATTCATTGGCAAACCCATTGACCAATAATGCCTTTGATTCCATGAGATCTAATCCTCGGGATCGTAAATAAAATAGGGCATTATCATCTAAAGCACCTGTAGTAGAACCGTGTACACATTTTACATCATCGGCATAAATCTCTAATTGTGGATTAGAATTCATTAGAGTATTATTAGATAACAATAAATTTTTATTATTTTGGGTAGAATCTGTCTTTTGAGCATTTTCCCTTACGATAGTTTTTCCAACAAAAACACCTTTAGATGAATCTTGGAGAACCGATTTAAAATTTTGAGAACTGGTGCAATGAGCTACTTTGTGATCTGTAATGATATGGTGATCTAAATGTTGTGAATTGGTAGAAAGAGCTAACCCTGATAAATTGCAATTTGCACCTTCACCTTTTAAATCCGCTCGAATATTGAGTCTACTCAATTTTCCACCCTCAGCAAATTGAAAAAATGAATATTGGCTGTCAACCCCTTGTTCAATATTGAGATTCGCCATATTGATGAATTCTTGTGAATTTGATTGAATACGGATGTGATCCAAATGAGCATTTTGGCTTAGAGCAATGTGTGTGGAACTATTTTGAAAAAAGGCCTGGGCATCTCCCAAATGATGTTCAATAAAAGTAGCAGATGCGGATTTACCTAAATCAAAATAGACAATGGGGGAGACCATCAAATTTTCTTTACCTGAAGAAATAAAAAGGATTCTGATGGGTTTTTCAATGACGGTATTTGGTGAAATAACTAGAGACAAACCGCTATCCATAAACGCAGTATTCAAAAGATCAAATGGAGAATTTGCAGGATGATTAAACTGCCAATTTTTCGTTTCCAAATATTCCAGACCTGTCAAGAGTTGAATGCCTTTAGGTATAGTTGAAATATTTCGTTGAAAATGGCCATTATAAAAAATTATATCAGCAACATCGTCCATCTCAAATTCTGATAAATCCAACTTTTCTTTTGGTGCATCTTGAACATCTGAAATTTTAAAATTCTTTTTCGTAATCGCTGATAAATTAGTGAAACGCCAATCTTCCCATTTTTGTGTTGGAAATCCTGTGTCAAGGAATTTTGAAAAAGCATCCTTTCTAATGGGATGAACTTCTTTCGAGAAATATTCCCGATTCATTATTTTTTCAAATTCAGTTTGATAGTGTGTGAGATTCATGACGCTAACCAACTATATCCTTTATCTTCTAACTCCAAAGCTAAATCTTTACCACCGGAACGAACAATTTGTCCATCAATTAAAACATGAACGTGATCAGGCTCAATGTATTTTAATAATCGCTGATAATGAGTAATGACAAGAAATGACCGATCTTCATTTCGATATTGATTCAGACCATTGGAAACAATTTTTAGAGCGTCAATGTCCAATCCGGAATCAGTCTCATCCAGAATGGCCAGAGTAGGTTCGAGCGTCAGCATTTGTAATATTTCATTCCGCTTTTTTTCTCCGCCCGAAAAACCTTCATTCACAGCACGCTGGAGGTAATTTGTATCTATATCCACTTGATTCAGTTTTTCTTTAACCAGCTTTAAAAATCCTGCAGCATCTAATTCTTTTTCACCCTGATATTTACGCTTCGCATTCAGGGCCGCTTTAAGAAAATAAGTATTATTTACGCCTGGAATCACAACCGGATATTGAAATGACATGAAAATACCAGCCAGGGATCTGTCTTCTGGTGACCAATCTAAAATAGATTCACCAAAATAAAGAATATCGCCTTTTGTAATATTGTAACCATCACGACCTGTAATGACATTTGAAAGTGTACTTTTACCGGATCCATTTCGCCCCATAATGGCGTGCATTTCACCGGGGTTTATAAACAGGTTGATCCCTTTTATTATTTCTTTATCATCGACCCTAATGTGGAGATTCTTTATTTCCAGCATTTAACTACCCAACACTTCCTTCTAGACTCACTTCCATCAATTTTGTTGCTTCTACAGCGAATTCCATGGGTAATTCATTAAAGACTTCTTTACAAAATCCATTCACAATCATAGATACGGCATCTTCAGTTGAAATTCCTCGCTGATTGCAGTAAAAAAGCTGATCTTCGCCAATATTAGATGTAGTTGCTTCATGCTCCATTTGGGCTGACGGATTTCTCACATCAATGTAGGGGAATGTATGCGCACCGCATTGATCGCCAATCAAGATGGAATCACATTGGGAATAGTTGCGGGAATTTTCAGCACCTTTCATAATCTTTACTTCACCGCGATAGGTTTGTTGACCATGGCCTGCAGAGATACCTTTGGAAATAATGGTGCTTTTAGTATTTTTACCAAGATGAATCATTTTGGTACCGGTGTCGGCTTGCTGGTGATTATTGGTGACGGCTACAGAATAAAATTCACCGACAGAATGATCACCTTTTAATATACAGGATGGATATTTCCATGTAACGGCAGATCCTGTTTCAACTTGGGTCCATGAAATTCTGGAATGATCTCCCAAGCATGTTCCACGTTTTGTTACAAAATTATAAATGCCTCCTTTTCCTGTTTCCGGATGTCCTGGATACCAATTTTGAACGGTTGAATATTTGATGGTTGCATCTTGATGAGCAACTAATTCAACTACGGCAGCGTGTAGTTGATTCTCATCCCGCATAGGAGCTGTACATCCTTCTAGATAACTGACATAGCTACCTTCATCAGCAACAATCAGAGTTCGTTCAAATTGACCTGTTTTTGCTTCATTGATCCTGAAATAAGTGGAGAGTTCCATGGGGCAACGCACTCCTTTGGGGATATAAACAAATGAGCCATCGGTAAATACTGCTGAATTCAAAGTGGCATAATAATTATCCGTATAAGGGACAACGGTGCCAAGATATTTTTTCACCAATTCGGGATAATCTTTTACTGCTTCTGAGAAGCTACAAAAAATGACACCGGCCTTTTTTAATTCTTCTTTAAACGTGGTTGCAACGGATACGCTGTCAAATACAGCATCTACAGCCACTCCCGAAAGCATTTTTTGCTCTTCCAGAGGTATGCCTAACTTATTATATGTTGCTAACAATTCAGGGTCTACTTCATCCAGGCTGGCTAGCTCTTTCTTTCTTGGTGCGGAAAAATAACTTATCGCTTGATAATCAATATTCTTGTAAGACACTTTTGCCCAGGCTGGCTCTGTCATTTTAAGCCAGTGATAATATGCTTTTAACCGCCAATCTAATAGCCAGTCCGGCTCTTCTTTTTTTGCAGAAATAGTACGAATTATATTCTCGTCTAAGCCCGGTGGAAGCGTTTCAGATTCAATATCTGTAACAAAACCGTACTCGTACTCTTTCTTTATTTGTTCATTAATGATTTGTTGTTCGTTACTCATTTTATTCTGTCACTCAGTGACTGGGATTTACAAAGTTTTTATATTTTATTTGAACTGCTTTAACCTGAAAAAAATTAGGCGGAAAAACTTGTTCCGCAGCCGCAAGTCCTTTCAGCATTTGGATTTTTGATCTTAAAACCACCATTTAGTAAATCATCGGAGTAATCAATTTCTACATCTTTTAAATACAACCAGCTTTGAAGATCGCACACAATTCTAAGACCGTTAGATTCGAACTCTTTATCAAATTCACCTATTTTATTTTCAAAATCCATTTTGTAAGTCATGCCAGAACATCCGCCACCTTCAACGGACATTCTTAAAAAATGATCATCTTTTCCATCAGCTTCCATTACAGCCGTCAATCTTTTTACTGCTGCTTTTGAAGCAGTAATGCTTGCATTTTGAAATGCTTCCTGTTGTATTTCTATAGATTGTTTTTCGCTCATTATTCCCACTCCATATCGATTTTTGGTTCTTGTTTTGGAACCGGTGCTGGATCAAAACCAAGTTTTTTTCTAGCTACGTCTGTCATCATTGCCGGATTCCAGGGCGGATCAAATGTTACGGTTACATGGCAATCAGTCACTTCTTCCAGGACTGAAACTTTTGTTTTAATGTCATCTGCCATATGTTGTCCCATGCTGCATCCAGGGGTGGTTAAGGACATGATAATTTTCACTTCAGTTTTTTCTCCTTCAACTTCCTCAAACTTAATATCATAGATTAAGCCAAGATTCCACAGATCCACGGGGATTTCCGGATCATAACATTGTTTTAATACATCAATTATTTTATCGTTCAAATTCATTAGTATGTGATGTCCGCTAATGTCATTTTATCAAACATGGATCGGATGGAATCATTGATCCGATTTATTGGTGTTCGAATATTGCAGGCATTCAATTGATCACATCTAGAATCAAAGTAGCAGTCCATGATACCCATAGGTCCTTCCATGATTTCAAAAAATTTTGTCATATTGATTGAATTGGGATCTGTTTTCAGCATATAACCGCCTGATGGACCCTTCACCGCTTTTATAACATCTTCACGGGCAAGATGTTGAAGCACTTTTGCCAACAATTCCTGCGGGATAGCATAGTTCTCAGCAATTTCTTTTGCTGTAGTTAATTCGCCATCTTGTTTTCCCTTCAGGTGCCGTAAAGCTATGAGGGCATATTCGACTTTGCGGGTAATTTTTAACATGGTTCCAAAATCCTAATTAAAGTTACCAGATCGGGAGAGTGCCTTTCAAGTAGTAATTCCGACAAAATTTGTCGGGTATAATTTATATCAGATGAATCAGGGACTCTTTTATATCTGTGATTTTGCCAATGATTTTAGCAGAATCGCCAAAGCTTTGAAAAAAAATATTGGCATCATTTTCAGGAAGAGAAATGAGAAGTCCTCCAGATGTCTGTGCATCTGCTGCTAGAAGTTTTTCTAATTCCGATAATCCGTCATCGAACATAACATAATCTTTAACATATGCTAAGTTACGTTTCGTCCCACCGGCCATAATTCCTGATTCAGCTAATTTTTGAACACCAGATAAAAAATCAAGTTTATTAAAATTAATTATCGCTGATACACCACTGCCTTGGCATATTTCTTTCAAATGTCCCAATAAACCATATCCGGTTACATCTGTTACGGCATTTACAGTTAATCCTTGTAGCGAACTTGCAGCACTCTTATTAAGCATGGCCATGGATTCAATAGCTCTCTGGATTGTTTCAGCATCTGCCACACCTTTTTTTATTGCAGTGGCAATAACACCAGTGCCGAGAGGTTTAGTCAGAATCAATACATCACCAACTTTTGCACTAGAATTTTTCCACATATTAATTTCATCAACTTCACCTGTAACCACCATGCCAAATTTTGGTTCTTTATCATCAACAGAGTGTCCCCCTACAATAGGTATTCCTGCTTCTTCTGCCTTATCTGCACCTCCTTGCAAAATTTCAGTCAAAATTGATTTTGGCAGTTCACTTATAGGAAACCCAACAATATTCAATGCGAAAAGTGGTTTTCCTCCCATAGCATATATATCGGAAAGTGCATTAGCTGCAGCAATTTGACCAAATTGGTATGGTTCATCCACGATTGGAGTGAAAAAGTCAACAGTTTGAATGATTATTTTACCACTGTCAATGCGCACGGCTGCCGCATCATCTGCACTATCAAAGCCAACAACGACGGAATCGTGAGCTGGTATTTTTAAATCACCCAGAACCTGAGCTAAGTCACTCGGACCGATTTTACATGCTCAACCGGAACCGTGGCTTAAAGTGGTGAGCCTTATTTTATCTCTATCTGTCATTTAGATTATTTTTAATTAGGATTCGTCGGGTGCTAGAGCAATTAAACCATCTTCAGGCGTCAGGGTAAATTCCTTCCTTTTATCTGGAATCAACGATATACCAAACATTTTATCTTTTTCTTTTTCCTCAGCGTGCAATTGCACTCCTAAAATGACTTCTTGCCGGATCTGGGCTGCTTTGACACATTCACCATATTGTACGGTTATAGAATCTTTCCCCTCAAAAGAAAAATAATAAGAAGCAGGCTTGATATAGAGTTCACTTCCATCAGCTTGAAACAGGTCGTCATAAACATCCAGAGCCATTGGTTCTTCGGATACTTGAGCCATGATTTGAGATACAAATTGATTTGATACCATAAAATCTTCCACACCGCTATTTAAGATTATATCTATATTCTCACTGTCCATGACCTCTGTAATCAGTTTGGGCCATTTATTTGAATTTGAATTTCTTAGGATTTGACGTATTCTAATTAAAAGTGAAATAACATAAGCATCCATCTCTTCAATAGTAGAACCGCCAGGAGACAGGATTAGTAGACTATTAAAACTTTGCGGATCAATATCATTCAAACGGCTCAAATCATTGAAATCCATTTCATGTATGGAAATACTTAAGTTGGGATAGCTTTCTAATAATTTTATCCTATATTCTTCCATTTCACCATTTAATTCTGAGACATAGGTACATAATTCAGAATTTCCAGGTAAATAACTACACAGTTTTTCCATGATGATTTCAGTCTTTGGTGTCCAGTTTAATAATGCCACTCGTTGTTTTCTAAGATTGGTATCAACCTGAGGGATTTCGGATGTTTTTGCTTGAAAGACCGGTTCATTAAAATAAAAGATTGTTGAATCATCTTCCGCAAATACTATAAGGTCGTCCTCGTTTGTTACTGGCGTATCAGGATGTGGATTCAAAGTGATTAGGCCATCACTATTATGTATTCCAAGTGGCGTACTGCTTTTAAACCGGTTTGTTAGATCTCCAAAAGAAAGATTTTCTCCCCATCCATCATCTGGTTTATAAAAGTAAAATTCATTCCCATCAAAGCCTACCATGTCACTATAAACAACAGATAGGCCATTATGACTTAGTGCGAGTTGGGCTATCATTCGTGATAGTACACTGACTTCATTGAGAGCTTTCACCGTTCCTGAAGAAATATTTTCTGCTAAGTCCCTGTCTCGATCTGAATGGATTTCACAAATAATTGGTGGATGTTCCTCTCCATCGCATACGGCAATGATGGACATAATTGATTTAAGAACCAAAGCATCAGCTAATTTTTTTTCAGACTCTGAGCGCCAACTTGCTGCATTATTCATAACGATAATCGATTTAGCATGATTTGCATTGACTTTTTTTAGATTATTTATGTTGGTTACTACTCCGGATCTAGTAATTACTCGTGTTGTTTCGAAATTGTCGATGTTATCGCGAATAAGATTATCCATATCTTCTTTATCATCCTCTGCCAGAATCACTACAGCAGCATCTGGTTCTGATTCATTGGCTTCTATCAATTCACGGATAATTTCTATAATTCTGTCACCAAATCCTAAAATCAGTGTATGATCTTTTTCCAGGACAAGACTACGTCCTCGTCGGAGCTCAGCTAATTTCGCTTCAAATACGCTGGTGATAAATGCTACCATACTTGAAAAAAGGATTAAGCCTACTAAAACGCCAAGAATGGATGAAAGCTTTGCTAACCAGTTACTGTCTCCGTCCGTTTCTGCAGCGGAACCCTCCATGACTGCCACATATACTCGCCAGGGGATTTCTATCCAGCTGCTTAAGGTCTCATCTGGGATAAATACGTTAGCAATAACACGTAAGAACACCATAAATAAAAACCCGCCTGTAAATAGGGCCAATAATGCTAAAAAGATGGATGAACTTCCTTTCGACATGAAATTATCGATGCCATATCGAATTCTCATTCCTAAAGGATAAAGTGATTTTTTGCTCATAACAAGTAGTTGAAAATATTATTATAACACAAGTTGAAGCTTAAAAAATTTTTACCCAAGAAAGGTAATTAATTTCTTTCTCCCTTTGAAATCAACTTGGTAAATTAAAGAGTACATGATTTTATGGAATATTTAAAATACATACTTTAATATACCAATCTAAAAAATTTCTACCCCGTCTAGAAAATAAAACCTTTCAACTTAAATAATATACCTATGGGAAAAACATTTAAAACAATCGATGAGGCCGTTATAAGATTTGCTGGTGACTCTGGAGATGGTATGCAGCTTACTGGTGGGCGTTTTACTGAGACTACTGCTATTGTAGGAAACGACCTGAGCACATTACCTGATTTTCCAGCAGAGATTCGTGCTCCTGCTGGCTCTTTAGCCGGTGTTAGTGCATTCCAAATCAAATTCTCATCGAAAGATATCCATACACCGGGGGATAAACCGGATGTTTTGGTAGCCATGAATCCTGCAGCTTTAAAAGTCCACCAAAAAGACTTAATTCCAGGTGGTACAATGATTGTAAATACGGATGCATTTACAAAGAAAAATTTAAATTTTGCAGGATATGAGTCTAACCCAATCGATGATGGCTCTCTAGACGATTATTTTACAGTTATTCCAATAGAGATGAATAAAATGGTGACAGCTGCATGTGAAGGATTGGACATGTCGCCAAAACTGGTTGGGAGGACCAAAAACTTTTTTGCTCTAGGTGTTTTATATTATATGTATGATCGTCCTTTGGAAGCTACGGAGGAATGGCTCAAGAAGAAATTTTCCGGTAAGGATGCGATCATTGAAGCCAATACTCGCGCTATGAATGCGGGCTACAACTATGCTGATACAACTGAGCTTTTCATGACTCGTTATAAGGTAGAAAAAGCTGTGCTTCCTCCAGGGAAATACCGCAATATAAATGGGAATTTAGCCACATCTTTAGGGCTATTAGCCGCTTCCGAAAAATCTGGTTTGAATTTATTTTATGGTGGATACCCAATTACCCCTGCGAGTGATATTTTGCATACGCTTGCAGCATGGAAACATTTTGGTGTGCAAACATTTCAAGCTGAAGATGAAATTGCGGGAGTTGCTTCCGTTGTGGGTGCTTCCTTTACAGGAAATTTAGCAGTTACAGCTACTTCTGGCCCTGGCATTGCCCTCAAGGGTGAAGCTCTGGGCTTGGCAGTGATAACGGAATTGCCTATGGTAGTAATCAATGTCCAACGAGGGGGACCTAGTACAGGTTTACCAACTAAGACAGAACAATCTGATTTAAACCAAGCACTATATGGAAGGAATGGTGAAGCTCCCTTGCCGGTAATTGCAGCGGCAACACCCGGGGATTGCTTTTATGCTGCATATGAGGCCTGCCAGATTGCACTGAAATATATGACACCGGTTATGCTTTTAACTGATGGCTATTTAGCCAATGGCTCAGAGCCTTGGATGATCCCTGAAATGGATGAACTAAAGGACATCCAAATCAATTTTGCTGATTCTAAAAATGGAGAAGATGAATTTTTGCCTTACCTTAGAAATGAAGATACATTAGCTAGACCTTGGGCTGTCCCAGGGACGCCTGGCCTTGAACATCGTATAGGTGGAATTGAAAAAGCGGAAAATACTGGTCATGTATCTTATGACCCTGAAAATCACCATAAAATGGTAGAAATAAGGCAGGCAAAAGTTGACAAGATTCGACAGGATATACAAAAAACAGAAGTATTTGGCGAAGACCATGGTGATATGTTGATTTTGAGTTGGGGCGGCACTTATGGTGCCTGCCGATCAGCAGTTGAAACGCTTCAAGATGAAGGTTTGAAAGTCTCACATGTCCATCTGAGATGGATTAACCCGCTGCCGCAAGACCTGGGTGAAATCATTATTGGATTTCAAGATGTATTGGTTCCGGAAATAAATCTTGGGCAATTACTACGTTTAATCCGGTCAGAATATTTGGTCGATGCTCAAGGACTGAACCTTGTCAGAGGCCGACCTATTGGTGCTGCCACTATTGTTGAACATGTTAAAAAATCATTGAGTTAAACTATGAGTGAAATACAAACCCCAACATTAACAAAAAAAGATTTCGAATCTGATCAAGCTGTAAGATGGTGTCCCGGATGCGGTGATTATGCCATTTTAGCTCAGACGCAGAAGAATATGCCGACTTTTGGTCGGAACAAAGAAGAATTCGTATTTGTTTCTGGCATTGGTTGCTCGAGTCGTTTTCCCTATTATATGAATACATACGGATTTCATTCTATCCATGGTCGGGCACCTGCAGTAGCAACCGGCGTTAAAATTGCCAATCCAGATTTATCCGTTTGGATTGTCACTGGTGATGGTGATGGACTCTCTATTGGTGGAAATCATTTTATGCATGCGCTTCGCCGGAATATGGACGTCAATATTTTAATGTTTAATAACAGAATCTATGGTTTAACTAAAGGGCAATATTCACCTACATCCGAACATGGGAAAGTGACCAAAGCAACGCCATTTGGTTCAATTGATTTTCCATTGAATCCCCCTTCATTGGCATTAGGTGCTCAAGCAACATTTGTGGCTAGGACCATCGACCGTTGGCAAAAGCATATGGCAGAAATGATGGAACGCTCCTATCACCATGATGGAGGTTCCTTTATTGAGATTTATCAAAACTGTAATATCTTTAATGATGGTGCATTTGAAGAATATACAGGAAAAGAGAAGCTGGATAATGTCATTGAATTAAAACATGGAGAACCGATGCTTTTCTCCAATGGTACAAAAGGGATCAAACTGGATGGTTCTTCTGCAACCGTTGTTGAAATGGAGAAATACAGTCTTGATGAAATCCTTGTCCACGATGAAACTAATTTAGATCTTGCTCATATCATTGCCAATTGGACAACTCATCCTATTTTACCTGAACCGATAGGAGTGATTTATTCTATTGATAAACCAACCTATAATCAGGAGATCATGGACCAGGTTGAACATGCCAAAAAAGTAAAAGGTGTAGGCAATGTTCAAGATCTACTTAACGCAGGAGATACCTGGGTAGTAAAATAAAATGAATACTCGTACTGAACAGGATAGTATCGGCCCTGTTGAAGTACCGGCAGACCGATATTACGGCGCACAAACCCAGCGCTCATTTGAAAATTTCAAAATTGGTAGCGAAAAATTTCCCAGGGAGTTTATCCGGGCTTATGGATTATTAAAAAAAGCAGCAGCTAGTGTCAATAATCAATTCGGTAACTTATCATCAGAACTTAAGGATGTAATTCAGCAAGCTACTGATGAGGTAATTGATGGGGAATTAGATGATCATTTTCCACTCGTTGTATGGCAAACTGGTTCCGGGACTCAGACCAATATGAACTTTAATGAAGTGATAGCAAACCGGTCTATTGAGATTATGGGTGGAGAAATGGGCAGTAAAACACCGGTCCACCCAAATGACCATGTGAATATGAGTCAATCCACAAATGATACTTTTCCAACTGCCATCAATATTGCAGCTGTAGAAAGTATCCATCACCAATTAATTCCCGCTTTGAAAGCACTCAGGGATACATTGGATCAAAAATCCAAAAAGTTTGAATCAATTGTAAAACTGGGCCGAACCCATTTACAGGATGCAACACCCTTGAGTCTAGGTCAGGAATTTTCTGGTTATGTTTCGGCCCTTGATCATGGACTAAAAAGAATTGAGAATGCTTTAGACCATTGCTATGAATTAGCCATGGGCGGGACCGCTGTGGGTACTGGAATCAATTCAGTAAAAGGCTTTGCTGAAGCTGTAGCAAATGAGATTTCTGCTTTAACTGGATTACCTTTTAAAACGGCTAAAAATAAGTTTGAAGCACTAGGAGGACAGGATAGTATTGTAGAACTGTCAGGGGCTTTAAAAGTCATTGCAGCTTCCTTATTTAAAATAGTTAATGATATACGCTGGCTTGCAAGCGGACCTCGTTCCGGTATCGGAGAAATAACACTACCGGCAAATGAACCTGGTTCATCTATTATGCCTGGCAAGGTAAACCCTACTCAATGTGAAGCACTTTCCATGGTCTGTACACAGGTCATGGGAAATGATACAACAATTACAGTCGCTGGTGCTTCCGGAAATTTTGAATTGAATGTTTACCGGCCTGTATTAGCATACAATATTCTGCAGTCTATCAAGCTATTGGCAGATGGTTGTAGATCATTCAGTAAAAATACTGTAATCGGCATTGTGCCGAATAAAGAACGAATTGATCATAATCTATATAATTCACTTATGCTGGTAACTGCTTTAAATCCTCATATCGGTTATGATAAAGCTGCGGAAGTTGCTAAAAAAGCCCATCAGGATAATTCTACTCTTCGTGAAGCGATTATCAAACTAGGTTATTTGTCTGGAGATGACTTTGACAAGCTTGTTCAACCCAATCAAATGATCCAACCGCGGATTAAAGACTGATTAGGCGGACTATTCAGCTTTTTTCTTTATTATTTATTAAAATCTCTGTTTAGGCAATTAAGGGAAACGTGTAAATTTTCTTATGGCTGAGACACCTGCAAATTTGAATCTTATTAAAATTGTCCACCATTGTCTTATTACTCTATTTCTGGGCATGATCCTTGTGTTTGGGGTTGTAATATTCTTAGCAAGAGATCTTCCATCTCTGGAACAGTTGGAGAATTATGATCCGGATTTAGTAACTCGCATCTATTCGGCAGATGGTGTCGTACTTAATGAATTATTTGTTCAAAAACGTGTCTTTGTTGAATTACACAGGATACCCGAATATATGAAAAATGCGGTTATTGCTTCGGAAGACAGAAGGTTTTATGATCATTGGGGACTATCTTTGAGAAGTGTTGCAAGGGCAATTGTAGTTAATACGCTTTCAATGAGTTACCGTCAGGGTTTTTCTACCCTTACGCAGCAGTTGGCACGCAATTTATATAAATCTGTTGGGTTTGAAGATAGTATAATCCGTAAGATGAAAGAAGTCATTACTGCAATCCAAATTGAGCGCACGTATACGAAAGATGAAATTCTGGAAATGTATTTGAACACAGTACACTTTGGTCATGGCACATATGGAGTGGAAGCGGCGACAAAACGATTTTTTGGAAAAGTATCAAAAGAACTATCTATTGATGAGGCAGCATTGCTGGTTGGGCTTCTGCCCGCGCCGGCAAGTTATTCACCAATTCATCATCCTGAAAGGGCTATTCGCCGTCGGAATACTGTTCTTCGTTTGATGAAAGATCAGCAGTATATCCAGGTTGGTACTTACGAAGAAAACAGAGTAAAAACTCTGGATACAGTTCAGGATCTGCCTAAACGGGGGATGGCTCCCTACTTCACTGAGTATATTCGGAGATTGCTTGAAAAAGAAGATGAAGTTCTAGATATAAATATTTATCGGGACGGATTGAAAATTTACACCACATTGGATTCGCGCCTGCAGTCCATTGCAGAGAATGCTGTTATGCAGGTAGTTGAAGCGGATCAGAAAAGGCTAAATAAACGTCTATTTAGAAACAAAGAAGAATTTGAAGATCTGGCTTATTTAACGATTTATCCTGAAGATACGCTTAAACTCATGATGCAGGGCGAAAAGGAATTATATAAAGATCTCCGGGATAAACTATTAGTCCAATGTGCTTTTGTTGCTATTGATCCTAAAACTGGTAACATTCTAGCTATGGTAGGCGGTAGGCCTGATTATCATGATCAATATAATCGTGCAGTACAGGCTCGGCGACAGCCTGGTTCTGTTTTTAAACCATTTGTATACACAACTGCCATAGAAAATGGCTATCCGATCACAGAACAATTATTAAATCAGCCTGTGGTATTGAATGTACAGAATGTGGATGGCTCATGGGTTAAATGGAAACCACAAAATTATGATGGAAGCACAGGCGGACTCACCACATTGCGGGAAGGATTGCGGAAATCAATGAACCTGATCTCTGTCCGTATGGTTCAGCAGGATATTGCACCGGCGGAGCAGGTAAAAAGAACTGCACAGCGTATGGGCATCTCAACGGATATCCGAGCAGTTGATGCAATTGCACTTGGTACGTCTGAAGTATATCCTCTGGAAATGGTTTCTGCCTATGCAGCATATGCGAATCGAGGCGTGTATTCTAAACCAATTGCCATTACTAGAATAGAAGATAGGTATGGCAATATACTGAAGGAATATTTTCCGGAAAGAAGGGAAGTTTTGAGTGAAGAGACAGCATATTTAATGACAAGCTTACTTCAAACAGTTATGGATCGCGGAACCGGCGGAAGTGCACGATGGAAGTATAAATTTAACCGGCCGGCAGCTGGAAAGACTGGTACAACTCAAGGTTGGAGTGATGCCTGGTTTGTAGGTTTTACACCACAGATTGCTGCTGGTGTCTGGTTTGGTGTGGATGATTTTCGAGTGCCATTAGGCCCGGGACAAGATGGATCTCAGGCTGCGTTGCCTGCCTGGGCTATGTTCATGCGGGATGCACATGATACCCTAGATTTTCCCAATCAAAAATTTGAAAAACCTAAAGGTGTTATATATAAGCAGATCTGTTCCGTTTCAAAAAAAGTGCCACTGCCTGCTTGTCCAGTTGAGAAAGAAATGTTTAAAGAAGGAACCCAGCCAACCCAGAAGTGCAGGATTCATCGTACGGGTTAAAACTTACGATTTAGATTCTTTTTTATTAAAAATTGACAGCAAAGAAATAGGAGCTCTTTCTCTAACCGTGTGGAGTGTAAGGTAGAGAGCCACTGTTAGTAGTACAGCGTTAGGTACCCACATGCCAACACTCGCTGAAACTTGATTTCTGTCCGCCAGTTCTTCTCCTGCAATCAAAAGAACATAGTAGAGTAGAAAAAATCCAAAACTTAAACTTGTACTTACAGCAAACCCTCCTTTTTTTGCCATGACGCCCAATGGTGCACCTAGTAAAACAAATAAAATACAGGCAAATGGAATCGAGAACTTTTTGTGAATTTCAACTCTATATTTATTCTTCCCTTTATGGTAACTGCTTAGAAGCCCAAATTCATTTTTTAACTGCCGTTCAAGACTTCGTAATTGACGCTCTTTTTTTGCTAAATGATTTTTGGAAATTGTCGTATCAGATCGTATAGTTTTTCGGGTTGATTCTATGATCGATTTTCCAGCATCAATACTCTCAGGACGAATGCTGTCTCCTAAGGTACGATAAAATGCGCCTGCCATCCGTGCGTTTACTACTCGGATTTTTTCTTGGTAATTTTCAATTTTCTCCAATATCATAGGCACAGTCATTTCCCGATCGGTACGGTTAGATGAATCTCTACGGTTTAATATAATATCATCCGCAGGGATAATGATCTTGTTGGTCTCGAAAATAATTCGCCTATAGTTTGTAAAATCATCGGCTTCCAATTCATGGATCTCACCATCATAGAGAGTAAGTAAAAAAGCATCTGCAAGTGTGGAAAGGGTTCCGTTTTTGGCATGAATACTGGTTTGGGATTCCTGTTTCCCTTTAGAAAAAATCCGAACATCTGACATTATTTCACCAGACTTTGCACCAATAATCATGCTGTAATCTGGTAAATTATCTATAAAGATTCCCGGTTCAATATTCATTCCTGGCCGTTTACGATAAATATCGCCTGAAAGAAGCCGTGCCCTGAAATTCATTTCCGGTAAAATGTAGTTATTGAAATAAATCAAGAGCATTGCTACTGTAATTCCGAACATGAGGGGTGCCCGAATAATGGATAGAAAACCCATCCCAGAGGCACGCATGGCATTGATTTCGTTATCTTCGGAAAGGCGACCAAAAGACATGAGGGTTGCCAGTAGGACAGCCATGGGTACAGAAAGGGCAATGATCCAGGCCAAATTAAGAAATAGATATTCCATAATAGTAAGAATGCTGAGTCCCTTACCTAAAAAGCGGTCAATTGCACGTAAAAGAAAATTTATAAACAACAGAAAAGTGATCATCAGTAGAGATAGAATAAAAGGCATGATCATTTCGCGAATAAAATATCTGGATAGAAGTCGCATAGTAGAAATTACAATATTATGGGACTCATAAAGTTTCAATAATTCGCTGGAATTTTTCTTCGAAACAGAATTGAAACCATTTAATTTCCTCCGCTTTGAATCAACTCATGTTGATCAAAAGACGAATGGTGGGTGTAGCTCAGCTGGTTAGAGCACCTGGTTGTGGCCCAGGAGGCCGT
>CAJWHW010000007.1:0-75238 GCA_913040915.1 uncultured Fidelibacterota bacterium
TTACCCTTCAAACTGGTAACTCAACTACTGGCTCAATTACAATTACAGATGGGGCCGATGGCGATATCACTGTTGCTCCGAATGGTACAGGAAAAACAGATTTTAATGATAATGCCATTACAGGCTATGGTGCTGATTTACAGACACTTTCCGGCACATCAAAAACTCTGGCAGCAGCGGATAACGGCACCGTTATCGTTTGTTCCAGCAACAGTGCTATAACGATCACTGTGCCGGCCAGTTTACCATCCGGTTTTAATTGTATGATCATCCAGAACGGCAGCGGACAGGTTTCCTTAAGCGCGTCCAGCACAACGCTGAACAATCGCAACGGCAGCGCAACCGCAGGCCAGTATGCAATCATGACTCTGGTCCACTTAGGCAGTAACGTTTTTGTTGTCTCAGGAGACACAACTTCTTAATAGGCTTTGGACTTTCCAAAATCAATGAAGCTGAAAATAAATAAGAGACTCTCTTTGAATACAGTATTAGGATTTTCACTTTTGATCTGTTCTATACTTAATGGACAGGACTATGAGTTGCGGACCTATCAGGTACCAACAACACAGGAGAGAATAAGCTCTGACTCCTTATCCCTTATGGGAAATATCGGAAGTTCCATATATCACACAAGTTCGTCTGACTCATTAAAGCTTAAAGGTGGAATGACACCGGTCATAGGCAGCTTGTTCAAAAGTCCGCCGGAGCTGGCTACATTTATCAGCGACACAATCAGGAATGATGGGATGCCTGTTATTATTCGTGCCGTGGCAACGGACCTGAACGGAATAAATGGCTCTACCTTATTTATCCAGCCCGGTGGCGGAGCCCCTCTTGAGTTTCCCATGGTGGCTCTAGATGACAGTACCTTTGAAGCATCTGTCCCAGAGAGCTTACTCACCATTCGCAACTTTCGAGCTTGGGTGGTTACAGTTGATGGTATGTACTATGAAACTATAAGCCAGTATGATACGCCCAGTATGGAGTTTGGAATATCAGAACTTTCAATGACAAATCAGTTTAGCCATTACCCGGAAGGTATAAAATCAGAAAAATGGCGGATGATATCCTGGCCAGGTGTGTTGGATAATAATGCACTCTCTTCAGATGACAAAGGGCATAGATTTTATGACTGGGATTTAACTACTAATAATTGGATAACACCCGAAACTATTGAGCCGGGAAAAGCTTACTGGTTTAAGCACAAATATTCAAGCGTACCCTTATTTGAAAATACAGAATCAGCAGGTACTGCTGTGCCACTAGTGGATTATGAAATTGAGCTACAACCAGGTTGGAATATTATTGGCAGTCCTTTTTCATTTCCAGTTGAAGTGGATTATGACCCCAAAGAAATTTCAGGACTTTATTTATACGGACAAAACTCCCAAGATGGCTGGAGTTCACCACAGACAACCATGAAACCCTGGGCGGGTTATGCCATTAATGCAAAAATTAGTGGCCAAAGCATAACCCTTAAACCCTTCCCCGCTGAAAATGAACAGACAGACGTAGCGAGAGTAACTAAAAGTAATTGGACTATCAATCTACTCTTAGATGGAGAAGATTTCTTTGATCATAGTAATAGGATTGGTCGCCAAGATGACGCATTAGAATACGAAGATGGCTATGATGTTCCTAGCTTGCCCCATCTAGATCATTTCATAAAGATTAGTATGGATCTGAATCAGAATTCAGACTTTAATTTTTCAAGCGATATTCGTTCTACAGATGAATTTAATGGTGTCTGGAATTTTAGGCTTAGGGGCAAAGGACATTCAAAGCCTGTGGTAGTTACTTCAAAAATTACTACTTCACTGCCAAGTATGCTTGTGGTTAAGGTTGTGGATATTCCAAATCGAACCATCTATGATCAGTTTCTTCTGACTGGAATTACTGTTAATGAAAAATTGACCGAAGGTTATGATATGAAACTGATTGCAGGAGATCAGGATTATATTGAAGAAACTGTACAGAAAATTTTATCCGAGATTCCAGAAGATTTTTCATTGAGTCAGAACTATCCCAATCCATTTAACCCTTTGACCAGGATTGATTTTACCCTACCTAGATCCGGAGATGTCTCGATTGTCATTTATAATCTTAAAGGGCAGCAAGTTAAAACTTTAGTTGCAGAAAAAATGAAATACGGCTTTCACACCATCACCTGGAACGGTCTGGATCAGTTTGGACGGTCTGTGTCATCGGGTGTTTATTTTTCAGAAATGAGAGCAAGAGGATTTCGCCAGACAAAGAAAATGCTACTGTTGAAATGATAAAATTAAACATTATAAACATAATTATATTTTGTTTACTATTTATAAACAAAATGAATGCCCAGTTTGCCTTGCCTACTTTTCAGGCGGTCAGTGCAAAGGATAACATAGCGCCAACCATTACAGGCAATAGTCTGGCATCTGATAACAGCACCATCGCAATCACATTCATTGAAGCAGTTTTCAACACCAGTGGCGGAAGTGGATCGTTGCAGGTAAGTGATTTTGAATTTTCCATCAGTGGTGGATCAGCAACACTCTCGAGTACGACACCCAGCAGCATATCCGTAAGTGGTAATACCTATACACTTGGTATTTCTTTATCTGGGATAGCAAATGGCAGTGAGACACTAACGGTAAATCCTGTTGATGATAGCATTTATGATAAATCAGGAAATGAAGCCAGCACATCCCAGAGCAATAATACAGCATCATTAAATGTCACTAACTACGTTATTGATTTTGATGGTAATAATGATTACGCATCCATAGCGTATAGTACTGCTTTTCAGCCAGATAACTTTACAGTTCAAGCATGGGTCAATTTGGATGCATTTCAAAATGAAGATTATTTTGTTTACAGGCACAAAACCTGGTTCATAGGATTTAGTCGCTCTGGCACAAAAATAGAAGCTGGTGTTAGGGATGATGATGGTGACTGGCTGTATCCTAAATCAAGCACCACTCCTAGTACAAGTGGTGGCTGGTATCATGTTGTGCTTACATTCCAAGGAACCGGCAGTTCAACGGAATATGCAAAATTGTATATTAATGGAAGCCTCGAAGACACTGAATCCAACAATAATCATGATCTAAATTCTCAAAATACAAAAGTTTCAATGGGTGCGAAGATTAATGCCAGTAACCAAGTATCAAATTATTTCAATGGTCAGATAGATGAAGTTTCTTTTTGGAATGAAGTGCTTGCCGCAAACGAAATATCAGCATTGTATAATTCTGGGACACCTATTGATGCCAGTTCAAACAGCGGGAACTACACATCAAGTTCCGGTCTAGTTTCGTATTATAAATTTCAACAGAACACAAACAGTGAAACAGGAAGTCACAATGCGACAAATAGCGGCGCAAGCTATTCTAATGTTACAATTAGTGGAGCTGAAGGAGAAGGAATACCCTAAACTATAGAGATTTATTATTTATGGACAAATTGATGAATTTACTTTCTAGAATGAATCGCATTTTTATTACTTCTTAGATAACTGCACTATACGATAGCGGCGCTGGCCTATATACAGGTACTTATTGAGGGAGTTATACTTCTTCAGCTAATTTAGTGTGCTATCATCAGATATAAATTATCTGGGATGATAGAAATGGTAGTGGTAGTGGTAGTTGAAATGGTAGTGGTGTATGGATAGCTTAGAATTATAAGCTATATAATCCAGAGATATAATCAGTCTATGGAGAATCTTCTTGTTTTAAAGATCCCGATTTAATTGGATATATATTTGTAGCACCTTATGCTATTATTAGAAACTGGCATCTGTTCCATTCTAACAATGGACTCTACACCCTGTGGTTACATTTTAGGTACAGATGATTCCATTACATTTTATGAAAAGTGTGAAGAAATGTGGTTTCCTAAATTTTGCAAACAATACCCACTTCCAAAAAAGCATGAGGGCTCTTTAAAAGCTAATTATAAACGGCATCTAAATCGGGGTCATATTATTGAAAATGGGCTAAAAGATTACTCTGCCCATTGCTCAAGGGAAAGGATCTGGTCGTAAACTAATCGAACGATTTTTGAAGCAACTACGATCCCAAGGTGTTCCTGGAGTACACCTTATTGTTAACAAAAACAATCAAAATGCAATTGGCTTTTGTCGGAAGGTTGGTTTTCAGGAATTGTAACTATTCAATCTAGTTTAAAAGTTTGCCCTGTAGTTAAGACCAAACCAAAATTTATTTTCTGGCATCCAATCACCTTTCAGATCAGCATTCTTACTGAGCCCCGTAAATGAAATTCCAATTTCATCTGACACATTAAGATCTAATGACCAAATAGAGTTAAGACCTGTGATTGTCTGGAATGAGAATTCATAGAAAGGGACTTTAGAGATTTTAATGAAATCCATAAAAGATAACCTTTCAATGAAATTTGGTTTTTGACCAATTTGTCCAGTTATATCAAACCTAAAATAAAAAGATGTTAGATTTGTATAAGAGTTTCCTTCATCATTAAGGGATTCATAAGTATAGCTACCTGTACTATTAGAATCTACAGGTGCAGTGTAAACTTGATTAAAAAATGTTCTCTCATACAGATCCTGTCCTGCATCTATTGCTTGAATTCTAGTATCTTTCAGCCTGTGTGCTACTTTAATGAAGTGATAACCAGGTGTTGCAGTGAAACGTCCAATAAATGGAACCTTAATGGGGACCTGAACAGTAGTCGCAATTAAGGCATAACTATCAAGGATATTCAGGTTAACTGTGGAATCTTCAACTGCCTGCCATTTTGTTGTATCAGCCAATAGCTCTGGAGATGATAGCTTTTTTGAGCTTGAAGGATAAAATGTAAATCCCATTAAACCATGGAAATCAGCTTTGGTGGCAAAAAGGCTTTCAATATTCCCCCTTGCATACAGGCCTCCATAATCTGCACTGAGCAAAGATGTCTCATTATCATACCCAGTAGTCCCAATATCAAACGAGAATGGTAATCTAACACCAAATTCTGATTGGTGTGTAGCAACACCAAATTCCCCGGAACCACCAATCATACCTGGCAAACCGATCAGCTGATTCCCTACGCGCAGGTTCGCTGCATACTGCAATAGGTTTGAACGCATTGAAAGAGATGCAAGTGAAAATTTAAAGTTACTACTATGCCAAACTGAAAATTCAGATCCATATCCAGCGATTAATCTTTCATTTTCACTCTCGTGAAAAACTGTTTCTGATGTACTATTTAAATACTGATCACGCTCTAAAAGAACATCTTGAATATCTTGACTAAAAACCCAGTCAACTTTTTCACGGTCAATAATAGTGTAATCAAGTCCGTTACCATACCAGATTTCATGAATTTCTTTGTTATTATCTTTTCTTTGAACCAAAATAATTTGATCTGTGGGTTTTAGCTCTTTAATTTGATTAGAAGACTCATCTTCATCATCAGTTCCATCAATATTTCTTAAACTCATATAGTTTAAAACGGCATCTTCCATTAGGATATGGTAAGGCTGATGATCAACAGTCCAAGATATAAATTTACGCTGATCTAAGGATTTTACTTCTGTTTCCATTTCGTCCGTTACAGTAATAGTTGCAGAACCACCAACAGATAATTTGCTATCTTTACTATCAATAATTTTATAGGCTATTTCGTAAACATTATCTTTATTTTGGTCAAGCGGATTTTCATAATCAGGCTCTTTTAAAAATGAAATGTCTCCACCCCTTGTTATCTTAAAAACACCCTTGTCAGGACTTTCACTTAATTTAAATTTTACTCCAGACTGGTCACTATCAGGATCGTCAGCTTCTATCTTCGCTACAATTTTTCCTGTATTCTCAGCGTGAAATAACTTTTTACTTTTAGTATTGAGTATCGGGCTTTCATTTTCATTTTCAACCTTAATGATAATGGTACCAACGAAAGACTCTTTATCTGAGTCAGAAACACGTAAGGTGATTGTGTAATTATTTTGCGATTCAAAATCAAATGCTTGTTTTGTAACAAGATTTTTTCCATCAATCCTAAAATTATCTCTACTACCATCTCGAGCCAGCTCATAGGTAAATACATCGCCTTCATCAGGATCAGATACTACTAAGGCACCTACAACTGTACCTTCCGGTTGATTCTCTTTCACCGTATTTTTATCAAGAGTAACCGACTCTGGAGCATCGTTTACTGCATTAACATTTATTCTTACCTGTGCTATCCCATTAGCTGTACCTATATCAACCTTGTACTTAAAAACATCAATACCATTTGCATTAGCGTTTGGCGTGTAAACGATGTTTTGTCCATTGATTTCTGTAGTTCCAAATTTTGGTTGTTCCACAATTTCCAATAATAGGTTACTTTTATCTTTTATTTCATCATTTTTCAATACGCTTACAGCAATGGATCCATCTTCTGAAACCTGGGCATTATCATTTTTTAGCGATAGACTGTTATCCTGAGCAATTAAGATAAAATTCAGCAACAGTATCCAAAATAAATTCCTTGAAATATTTATCATGTTCATATCCATAATAATTTAAAAATTGACAGTTATATAAGGAGAGATTAATAGAGTTCCACCACCATCTCCTAATTCATCGGGCCTACTGCCAGGATACCACTGCCATTTACTTTCCGAATCACGTTTATCTGTAAATTCGATATAAGAATTATTTGGATATAACGTACAATCAATTCCTAGATTAACCATTTTATAGACGTTATGCTCCAGTCCAAAACTGTAAGCCTTAAATCCATTACCAGATACATTAAGCTGAACGAATGCTTTTGTATTTTTTGTATCTGTGACCCCTTCTACTTTTGCATAAAAACCGATTGAATTTGTACCGGTGACTCGGTCTGTTATGCTGATATCATTTTTTTCATCAATCACACCGTGAACTATTTGCGCAAAAGATAAACCAGCTTTTAAACGCATTGAAGCAAATGCTTCACTTATTTTTAATTCTTTTCCCTTGCCTTTTCTTGCAACAATATCAGTTGTGGCAACTTTGAGAAGTTGTTGATCTGCTGCAATAAGAGTCTCTAATGGTACCATCAATAATTCTTCACCATCCCATTTTAGACCATCCAAAAATTCTTGATCTTTTTCTGAAAGGTCTGTTAGTTTAAACACCATCTGAAATTCATCACTTTTTCTAAGAAGTACGACTTGGTTTTTATCCCTTTCCTGAAGAATTGCTTCTACAGTTCCTCCAGATTTTTTAGTCCAGACTCTTCCTTTTGCAGCTGCATTATGATCTTTTTCATTCCTATCCACTGCAATAGCTACGTTACCATCTTTCAAGCTTCTAAAGATTCCGGAGTAACTTTCATCTCCTATCGACCAGGTACGTGACTTTGTAACAATCTTTTTTGCTTCAGCTTTTTCTTTTTTCTGCTTTTTTAATTTTTTACCATAACTGGTATCAACCTTCCTGTTAATTTGGAAAGTGTTGCTCCAATACATTAGCCCACTGCTTGCAGGAAAAACCATATGCTTACGGCTATACACCTTTTCCCATTCATACTCTTCTCCATCAATATTCATATAATTGACCTGTCCACCAAGCATATGAGTATCAAACTTGAAACCAAATCCTATATTCCCTTCCAGTGGATGACCAATTCCATTCAAAACAGATTCCGTATTACCTGGAATGATGAGGTAGGTGCTGACCATGTCATTGGATAAACCCAATAATAGGTTTTCTGATAATTGGCGACTGAAACCAAGATCAGCGAAACCTTGCTCAATTCGTAATGCCAGGTTGCTGCTTTTTTGCCGGATGAATATCTTTAATGACGAACTTGCACTGATTTGTGAGTTCGACCACCAGAATGCATCCCTGGCATCTTTGAAACTGCGTTCTTTAAAAATATTATCAACAGTACTGAATTCTTCTAATTCAGATAGGTCTTCTCTGCTTGCATCCTTCCACTTGTATTCTCTATCTAATATAGTATTTAACTGGAACGGATCCATTTTCCCTACTTCATCCATCATGAATGACTGATACTCACCCATTTGGTAATTTTTGGCTTTCAGCTTTCTAAGCTCAACCTTATCATCCATGGCTTCAACATGAACAATAATTGAATGAGAAGCCTGGATCGTATTCTCTTCAAACTTATCAACTTCAATAAGACGATTGATATAAGCTTCAATGAACTCACTGTTGACAATTGGATCTGCCACTTCCCAGTACAAGGATTCCTGCGCCATAAGGCCAGTTCCTAAGAGAATGATCAAAATCCTTAATTTCATCATTTTATTAATCATAATATTCAAACTCATTATCAGAAATAGACTCTGCTTTATATTTATCTACTACTTTGATTTTAATTTCTGTAGTAGAGCCAAACTGAGGTTCATCCAGCTCAAAACTGTATTTTACAACACGTCGATTTCCAACTCTTTTTTCAGGTTGCTCTTCCTCCAGTTTTCCGTAAACGCCAGAAAGAGGGACAACAGCCTTTTTACCATTTTTATTCCCATAGGTTGTAACCGTTAGGAGCAGGTTATTAGAGCCTTTACCCAACCTTTTGAACTCAAGTTTAGGTGGCGGTATTTTCCTTACCTTTACTTCATGGGCTAGGCCTTTGACCTTATTCCCATCAACAAATGTTTCGAATTTGACTTTACCTCTCTTTTTTGGCTTAAAGGCAGCTTCATAAGAATCAAATGTCTTTGCATTCACTGCTGAACCGGATATTTTTACGGAAATTCTATCTCGGTCAACGTCTTTGACCCGACTATCAAACACATATTTTTCACCAATATAGATTTCTTTATCCTCAGATGGTGAACTGTATTTTGGATCAACTACAATAATACGGGCAGAAGTGATACTGGATTTTTTATCGCGCTTACGAAGGCCCACCACTTCTACTGTGCCATTACTTGTACCTTTTCCTCTAATGAAAGCACGTGGCAAGCCAGAAACAAGTTCCTTCACTAAATCTTTTCCACTTGCAAGTTCAACATCAAAGTCTGCATCTGTATTTACACCGCCTACACTAAATGGGATCTCCCAATTGAGACCGCGAAGAACAGTATATTTTTTCTTATCAAAAAGAACAAAAAATTCAGATTGCTGACCATCCATATATATAAGAGTGACCGGTGTATCAAATTCCCGATTAATTGTAAAACTTCCTTCCCTGGAAACTTCACCATTAATAATCTTTAACAACTTATCAGTTACCTTATAATCACCAAATGCTTCAGACCATTGATTGTATGTAGTTGTATCAATATCCGGTATAAATTGTACAGCTAGATCAACATCGAAGGGTTGGTTAAGATAATTTTCTTCTACAGAGCTTAGTTCAACCTTGGCTACATAACGATTGTTATTGCCTTCTTGTGCATATGGCTCCACTGTCACATTTTCTAGCTCCCAGTCATAGGTCTCATCCACCTTTACACTTTCGCCTTCAATTTCCACAATTGGCGTGGTAAAACTGGGATTGAATTTGATTGAGCCTTGTTCATACTCCCCTTCCACATCAAAAAAGAGTTGGTAGTAATCTGGATCTTCATAATTTGACTCAACATTACTGATTTCAACCAGGGTCTGGAGTTTATCCTGCGCGACATTTTTTAAAATGTCATCCTGTCTCTGCATGTAGATTGAAAGTTCACCTTCAATCGCAAATAAACTTAAGATAGCTCCTAAGTTGATTAGGAAATAAACTTCAACTTTTTTCATAATTTATTACCTAATTCTTGATTGCTTTTGATAAAATCTCGTTCACCTCTTTCCTGACTTCTTCACGCACTTTTCCACTGGCTAAATTGGACAGTCCTTCACCCATTTCTGCAACTTTAATAACAGCAGCTGTCAATTCTGAAATCTCCTTGCTGTCCATATCAGCAACACTGGCACTGGTTGTCTTGGCACTCCCTCCGTCAGGACCGAGATTATAGATACTCTGTGCATAAAGTAGCAAAAGAAAAAACTCCAAAATCAACGCACCTATTGAAAGATAGGTCATTACGCCAATATGATCCGGGTCCAATGTGGCTATGATTGATCGGAATCCTACAATCACAAGTAAAAATGCTGCACCGCCGTAAACCATAGCTGTTCTGGCGTTCATATCTGATCTAATTTTCATTTTATTCCCTTTTATTATTTTAAATTATTCTGAAACTTCAATAGAATAATCGAAAGATGTTGTTGCCCCACAGTCTGCCGCTTGAACTCTTACGTTGTGAGTTCCGATGTATGTTGAATCCGGCGGTGTGCCATAAAGCCTGTATTGTGAATAATTGATTGATAACCAATTTGGTTTTGTAGGCACAGTAAATTCAATCGCATCACTATTATCATCATTTATAGCAAACTGAAAACTATACTCTTGTCCCACATTTGCAGTAGTATCAACTGATCCGGAATTGGTGAATTCAGGAGCAAAATTTTCATCTACACTGATTGTGAAAGTGAAGGTAGTATCTTTTGGCACATTCGGACGATTATCTGTAATAGTTAATGAAATATTTCCACTGGACCCGATATCACTATCTGATGGTGTTCCAGATAAAACACCGCTACTATTTATATTCATCCAACTCACATTATTATCATATGTAAGAGTTACATTATCACCATCGGGGTCAGACCAGTTCACATCATAATAATACTGGCAACCGTGATTGATACTTTCTATAATATTATTTGTGTTGGAAAAAGTCGGGGTGTCATTGGGGTCAACAGTAATTGTGAAGTCTTGAGTTGTAGATAATGGGTAACCATTCCTGTTATCATTTAATGTTAAACTAAAAGTAATTTCCTGATTAACATAAGACGTTGGGAGGTAACCTGATACTGTCCCATAAGTACCGCTTGAATTTGGAGTAAATGTTAATTCATCTACTAAGTCAGTTACTACTACTTCCAAAGTAGAATAATCCACACTATTCGGATCAGTCCAGTAGATTATCCATGATAAGTTTCTTTCCTCTTCCCAATCATCCTGATAATCAGATGTAGTAAAGTATGGTTCTTGATTTGGTTTTACAAAAATACTAAAAGTTTGTTTTAATGTATCAGGATCCACTGGCCTATTATCAATTAATGTTATATCAAACTCTACATAGTTTTCCGCATAGTCGTGTGGGATTGTGCCAGAAACTTTGCAAGAAGTGGCAGAGTTCTGTTCAAATGATAGTTCGTATGAATTCCATTCTATAGTGGCAGTAACTACATCAAATGAATTAGGGTCACTAAAATTTATAGTCCATGAATCTGCTATCAATTCATCCCATTCTTCTTCAAAACTTGATGAAAATACAGGCGCACTATTGTCTCTTACATTGAGATTGAATTCCTTGGTAATGAATAATCCACCTTCATCTGTAAGTTTTAAACTAAAGGATAGATTAGGGTTTGCAGAATCAGGAGTGCCTACAAGTTTATTTCCATTCACTGAAATCCAATCAGGATTATTGACCAATGTCAATGTAGAATTATACGTTAAATCAGTATCTCCCCATTTTATTTCACCTGACTCATAGGGGATTCCTATGTCGGCTAAGCCAGAGTATACATTAGAATTATCCCAAGTTG
Source organism: uncultured Fidelibacterota bacterium (assembly GCA_913040915.1). Lineage (GTDB taxonomy): Bacteria > Fidelibacterota > Marinisomatia > Marinisomatales > UBA1611 > CAXFCD01. The sequence goes on from CAJWHW010000007.1 coordinate 11,550, forward strand.
GGTTTTCATTCACATTTGTTATCTCTACGCTAACTGTAAGTGAGCCCTTTTCTTCACTAGGGCTATCATCTGTAACCTCCATTAATACGTCGCACTGAGTACTAGCTCCATTTTGCGAATGGAGTGCTTCATAATTAATATTCGCACTCTCCAAGAGTACAAGTTTCCAAGCTCCTGAAGAATCTTGTAAAATAGTAAAAATGTTTCTGTCATTCCCATTAATTGTTTGGGATTTTATTACAACAGATTTTATTTCATCATCAGGATTGATGTCATCTACTTCAATAGTACCAATTGTAGTGCTCGTACCTTCCTGATCTTCTGGGAGCTGCCCTACATTATTATCATTAAAACTAATATCCCATTCAATACTGCCTTTGGGTTCACCAGGCTCGAGGACCTGAGTATTGCCTGGTAAATCAAGTTCGACATCTTCACAACTAATTATAAAAAGATAAATGATTAATGATATAAGTTTTTTAAAATGGTTTGATTTTAGTCTCATAGATTATTTTAACTTTTAATTTTTTGGGAAATGATAGTATTCAAACCTTAGAAATAATCCAATAAACATACTGTATTGGAAAGTTTTCGCCAATTTTACTTTCATTCGACGAAAGACTATTGAAAATTGTTTGAATTACCAATCCTTACCTCGATAACTAAATGAAATTTAATGTGCATCTATCATAAATAGGGGAAAAAGTATTGTCCATAAATAAAAGAAATAATTCTTTAATTGCTATAAAATTCTAAAAACTGAAACTACTAGAAAGAAAATTTAATCTCTGAATTTGGCACCTACAGGAGGTCGGTAAGCCTGAAAAGGAATTAATATTAAATTTTTTAAACTTGAATGCTCCCGTACTTCCAGATGGGTGTCAATACCGTACTCTAATTCATCTATTTTTCGATGAGAAGTAGTAGAAAAAAGATGATCCCAAATGGAAAATATATTACCATAGTTCGAATCTGTATCCGGCAATATGTAATGATGATGAATTTTGTGGAAATGGGGCGTAACAAAGATCCAGGATAAAGGTTTATCCAACCATCCAGGTACTTGAATATTAGCATGAGTCAGGGCAGCAAAAAAGGCTGAAATAGTCTGGTACAGCATAACAAGGCCAAAAGACGCACCTGTAATCAATACCGCTAGAGTTGTAAATAGGAGACGGAAAATATTTTCGCCGGGATGGTGACGGAGACCTGTGGTCACATCTACATTAGTATCAGTATGATGTATTAAATGGAATTTCCACATCCATTTTACCTTGTGTTCCAGCCAGTGAATGAGCCAGGCTCCAATTAAATCTAAAAGAACCAATCCAGCAATCACATAAGCCCATAAGGGAAATTGAATCCAGTTTAATATACCGGATTGATTAGATTGGCCAAAATTAACTGCAGACACAATCAGGGATGCCCCGATGAGATTTATGAGGAGTGTAATGAGCGTAAAAGTTAGGTTAATTCTTGCATGTTTAAGTTTATTGTAATCCATCTGAAAAAGAGGGGCAATTGCTTCCAGAGATAGAAATAAGCCTAATCCGCTAATCAGAAAAATGGATCTTGTTGATGAAGGAACTGTTTCGAAAAAAGTCAGGAGTTCCTGCATTTTTAACACTCACCTAAAAGCATATATGTTATCAACAATATTATTTCCCAGCCAAGGTGACCATAATGGCATTCTGAGCATGCATCCTGTTTTCAGCTTCATCAAATACTATAGAATATTCTGCTTCCATGACACCGTCCGTGACTTCCCGACCACGTTCAGCTGGCAGACAGTGCATGAATAAGGTTTCCTTACCTGTTGCCTCCATTAATGCTTCATTGACCTGAAAATCAGCAAAGATGCGTTCTCGCTCTTCTGCTTCTTCCTTTTTGTCCATAGACGCCCACACATCCGTGTAAATCACATCAGCACTATTTACAGCAGACTTGGGATTATGAGATAATTCAAAAGTAGAAATACCTGAATCTTCAACCATCTTAACTGTTTCTGAATCGGGCTCAAATCCTGTCGGGCCGCAACAGACAAAATGCATGGGTAATTTACTTGCAAGCTGTAACCAGGAATGAACAATGTTATTCCCATCACCCATATAGGTTACCTTTAAATCATCAAGATTGCCACGATGTTCCCAGATAGTTAGTATGTCAGCCATAATCTGACAGGGGTGGTTGTAATCTGTGAGTCCATTAATAACGGTAGAATCTGAATATTTTGCCAATTCTAGCATATTCTCATGATCAAAGAGACGAGCCATAATAAGATTGTTATAGCGTGAAATAACACGGGCAATATCCTTGATTTCTTCGCGCTTACCGATCCCAATATCGCTTGGACCTAGAAATAGAGCATGACCGCCCATCCATGTAAAACCGGTTTCAAAAGAAATCCGGGTTCTTGCAGAAGGTTTTGCAAAGATCATGGCCAATGATTGATCCTTGAATGGTTTATATTCCTCCCTTTTTTTATATTTTGTCTTGATTTCCTTAGCAAGTTGCAACAAAGCCAACAGTTCATCCTTTGAAAAATCTGCGATATGTAAAAAGTGATTTGGCATTTTTTTACCCTTATAGAATGTAGCGGCTCAGATCAGGGTCTGTCACAATACCATTTAAAGTTTCTTTCACAATTTTACCAGTAATCTTTATTTTTTTCGTACCCCTCTTTGGTTGATCAAAAAGGTGATTCTCTAAAAGAGTGGTCATAATCGTATGTAGCCTTCTAGCTCCGATATTTTCCATTTTACTATTCACGGCCGAAGCCAATTCTGCAATAGCATTTAATGCTGTATCGTTGAATTCAAGTTCAACATCTTCTGCGCCTAAAAGAGCCGTATATTGTTTAATCAAGGCAGAGCGAGGATGAGTTAAAATTTTGATAAAATCACTTTTTGTGAGTTTATCCATTTCCACTCGAATTGGAAATCTACCCTGTAATTCTGGAATCATATCTGAAGGAGTACTCACATGAAATGCGCCTGCAGCAATAAATAAAATGTGATCAGTAGAAATCGACCCGTATTTTGTATTTACATTGCTACCCTCCACAATCGGGAGCAAATCCCGCTGAACACCTTCCCGGCTTACATCTGGGCCAACACTACCATTCGACCCTACAACTTTATCAATTTCATCTAAAAAAATGATCCCGTGATTTTCAGTGCGGTCCCGCGCAATTCTGATTACTTCATCCTGATCAATTAATTTAGCTGCTTCGTTTTCTGTCAAGACTTCTCTTGCTTCAGCTACAGTCATTTTTTTGGAACGTTTCTTTTTTGGAAATTGTCCTGCAAGCATATCTTTAATATTCATGCCGATATCTTCCATCCCCATGGGGCCAAAAACCTGCATCCCGATTGAAGGCTCATCTGAAATTTCAATTTCAATCATTTTATCTTCAAAAGAACCGGTTTCCATTTTTTTGCGGATTCTATCACGGGTTCGAGCATGACGTTCTTTTAGGTCTTTAGAAATTTTAGGGTCATCTTTATGCTCATCTGGAAATAAAATATCCAGAATTCTTTCATTTGCCAGAAGTTCTGCCAGTTCCAGTACTTCTTCCTCCTTGTCTCTTTGCGCCATCGTCACAGCTGTATCCATCAAATCTCTAACCATGGATTCTACATCACGGCCAACATAACCCACTTCCGTAAACTTACTGGCTTCAACTTTAATGAAAGGTGCATTTGCCAGATTTGAAAGTCTGCGGGCGATCTCCGTTTTACCTACACCTGTAGAACCAATCATAATAATATTATTAGGCATGATTTCATCTCGGAGTTTTTCGTCTACCTGCTGTCTACGCCAACGGTTTCGCAGCGCGATAGCAACTGCTTTTTTTGCATTCTTTTGGCCAACAATATAACGGTCCAGTTCTTTCACGATTTGTTTTGGCGTCATTTCTTTCATTAAATCTCCAATACGGTAATTGCATCATTCGTGTAAATACAAAGGTCAGCTGCGATTTTTAATGATTTTTCAGCGATTTGCTTAGCTGAATAACTGGATGAACTAATCAATGCAGTTGCAGCAGCTTGGGCAAATCCTCCGCCTGATCCTATGGAAACAATGGGCCCATCTGGCTCAATTACATTTCCATCTCCAGAGATGATAAAGCTGTAATTTTTATTCATAACAACGAGCATTGCATCCAAATTTCTAAGGACTTTATCCGTTCGCCAATCTTTAGCCAGTTCAACTACAGTGCGGGTTAAGTCTCCATCATACTTGTCCAGTTTTTGTTCAAATTTTTCAAAAAGTGTTAAGGCATCCGCTGCTGCACCTGCAAAACCACCTAATACGTCTCCACTCTCACATTCAAATTTGCGAACTTTTACTGCTTTTTGCTTAAACGACATTTCGCCAAAAGTAACTTGACCATCTCCAGCCATAGCAACTTTACGTTTATGGCGTACCCCTAGTATCGTGGTTGATTTAATAGTTATTTTCATTTTTTATTCACACTTTATTATAATCAAGTGCGGTTTTCAATTTATTGTGTTAATTCCTTAAATAGTTTCGAATCGCCAGGTAGAACCAGCGTAGTTTTTTTATCAATCACTTTTTCATAAGTTTCTAAAGTACGTAAAAACTCATAAAAATCCGGATCTTTAGAAAAAGATGCAGCATAAATATCCAGGGCTCTGGCTTCACCCTCACCTCTTATTTCCTGAGCTTGCTTATAAGCATCTGCAAGGATAACTGTTTTATCGCGATCGGTTGCGGCACGAATCTTTTGTGCTTCTTCTTCTCCTTCTGAGCGGAATTTGTTTGCTTGTCGCTTCCGCTCAGCTTCCATCCGGGCATAGATTGATGCTTCGTTTTCACGGGGTAAATCCACACGGCGAATTCTTACATCTACAACCTCAATACCAAAGTCCCTCGTCTCTTCATTACTGGCTTTAGTAACTTTATCCATGATGAGCTCACGATTTTCTGTAATGATTTCTACCATATCATGAGTCCCCAGTTCCTGACGAAGTTCGGAATAGACAATATCATCCAATCGGGTTTTTGCTGTAGGTACCGCTTTCACTGTTTGTAAAAATAAAAGAGGGTCTACAATTCGCCAGCGAACATAGTTATCAATAATGAGTGATTTTTTATCCCGACTGAGGATTTCTTCAGGTGGCACATCATATTCTAAAAGCCTTTTTTCAAAAGAATTAGCAACTTGTAGAGGAGCTGGAAGTTTAAAATTCAGCCCCGGTTCTTTAATCGTCTTGACTGGCTTTCCAAACTGAAGAATGACAATTTGTTCCGTTTCATCGATAGTTATAATACTGGATAAAACAAATAAGAGGGCGAGTACAAAAATTACAATAGTAAAACGTTTCATTATTTCTGCCCTCCTTTTCCTGCTGTAAGGTTCAATAAGTTCAGCATATTTCCACTGTCCTTGTCCGGAATAACAACCTTGTCAATATCAGGTAAAACTTTTTCCATTGTTTCTAAAAACAGGCGTTTTTGGGTAATGCTTTTAGCTTTTCTGTATTCTTTTAAAATGGTTGTGAATTTTGTAGCATCACCTTCTGCACGTTTTATACGTGATTCTTTAAATCCTTCCGCATCTCTAATCATAGCTTCTGCTTCCCCCCGAGCTTTCGGGATTATATCATTTCGATAGCCCTCTGCCTGGTTGACCATTCTATTTTTATCTTCCTTTGCAGAAGCCACATCCTTAAATGCGCCAATAACTTCCTTTGGAGGAGATACATCCTGAAGCTGTACTGCAACTACGTGTATCCCTGATTCATATTTATCCAGGATCGCCTGAAGTTGTGTCTTTGTTTCTTCCTGAATTGTAAATTTTCCTGTAGTAAGTGTTTCATCAATTTTATTTCTACCCACTACGGTTCTGAGACTTGCTTCAGAAGCTTCCCTAACAGTGAGTTCCGGTCCAACAATATTGAATAGATATGAAACCGGATCCTTAATTTTGTATTGAACAATCATTTCAGCATCAACAATATTTTCATCTCCCGTAAGCATGAGGCTCTCTTTTTCAACCGTTCGATACTGCCCATTTCGCAATGTCCTAAATCCAATCTCAATACGTTTCACCTCTGTCACTTTAGGTGTGTTCACACTCTCAATCGGATAAGGGAAATGATAGTTCAATCCTGATTGTGCCACCCGGGTATATTCTCCAAAAGTACGCACAACCCCTACTTCATCTGGGCCTACCATATACACACCCGTAAATAACCATAGGGCCAGAGCAATACCCAATAATGGAATCAGTTTGATGTTAAACTCGGGAATCTGAACTTCCTGATCTCCGACAAATACACGTCTTGTTGCCATAAATACTCCTTTAAATTTCTTTTCTTAATCTCGCTACAGGGTATCCCATCTGATCCCTATATTTTGCCACGGTTCTTCGTGCAAGTGTATAGCCTTCTTTGGCTAATTCTTCTACAAGTGTATCATCACTTAATGGTTTATGCTTATCTTCAGCCTGAATGATCTTTTTCAAAGCTCTTTTGATGATAAATGTTCCCAGAATTCTGCCGTCATTTAATTCGATCGAATCTGTAAAAAAATGTTTCAGTTCAAAAATACCATAAGGAGTATCAACAAATTTTCTGCGGGTTGAACGACTGATAGTGGAAATATCCATTTTAATTTTATCCGCAATATCCTGAAGTTTCAGAGGCCGAAGAAAATCCATGTTGCCGGCAAACCATTCTGGCTGAAATTCAATGATAGCACGCATCACATTCACCATGGTAATTCTTCTCTGGTGAACAGCCTCAATAAACCAGTTTGCAGATTCCATTTTTTCTTTAATAAATTTTTTGGCATCATTGCTGTATGAACCGTTATCTAATTGTTCTACATAATTTTGGCTAATCCGAAGTTCCGGAATACCACCGTCATTTGTCGTAATGACCCAATCATTACCATCTTCTCTGACGATTACATCAGGTATAACAGTTTGAAATTTATCACCATAACCTTCACCTGGACGTGGATTTAAATGGGTAATATGCTCTATTGCATTATGTAACTCTTTTTCAGTGCACCCAAGACGGCTTTGAATCTTCTCATAGCGTTTGTGCATAAAATCATCAAAACAACTATGAACAATTTGGTGAGACAACGAACTTTCCTCACCCTCTAATTGAATCATAAGGCATTCTTCTAAACCTCTTGATGCAATACCTTTTGGTTCTAAACGCTGCACTTTATGTAGAATGGGTTCGATTTCTTCTTCAAGCATTTCATAACGGTCTGCTATAAGAATTAGATCCGTATCTAGATAGCCACGCTCATTCGTATTCCAGAGTATTTCTTCTGCAATTTCCCGCTTGTGATCGTCTAAATTAGAATCCTGGAGTTGTTGAATCAAATCCTCAATCAGAGTATGGCGATCCGGAAGTGGCATTTCCTTTTTTTCTTCGGAGAGGTAATAAGTAGATTCATCGCTGTACATATCTTCCAGTGAAACATCCATATCATCAATTGCTGTTTCTTCTTTGACTTCTTCCTGCTGGTCTTCAGGTTCTACCTGTTCTAAAAGTGGATTCTGTTCTAATTCCTCTAAAATAGCCTGCTCTAGATTTACGGTATTTAACTGTAGAAGTTGAGCTTGAAGTACTTGCCGCGGCGCAAGCTTTTGCTTTTGTGTTTGAATTTGTTTTAAAGATGTCGCCATTAGTCAAGTTTAAATTTTTCACCTAAATAAAGCCTTCGCGCTTCTGCATCATTTGCTAAAAATTTTGATGTGCCGGATTTTAAGATTTGACCGTCAAATAATAAATAGGATCGATCTGTAATAGAAAGTGTCTCCCTTACATTATGGTCAGTAATCAAAACACCAATTTCTTTTTCTTTAAGAGAATGAACGATACTTTGAATTTCTTCCACCGCAATGGGATCTACACCAGCAAAAGGTTCATCGAGTAATATAAAATCTGGATCCATACAAAGGCTCCTGGCTATTTCAACTCGCCGTCGTTCACCGCCTGAAAGCGTATTACCCTTTGACTTGGATAAATGAGATATGGATAAATCATCAAGAAGAGTTTCCATTTTCACTTTTTGACTATTTTTAGTCAGATCTCTTCGCATTTCCAAAACTAGATTTAAATTGTCTTCAACAGAAAGTTTTCCAAAGATGGATGGCTCCTGGGCCAGATAACCGATACCTTTTCGAGCCCGTTTATACATTGCATCTTGAGTGATTTCTGTATCATCAAGAAACACATCTCCTTTTGTAGGTTTAATCATTCCTGTTATCATATAAAATGAAGTCGTTTTCCCAGCTCCGTTAGGCCCTAAAAGCCCAACAATTTCCCCACGGTCAACAGTTAAATCTACATCCTGTACAACCATTCGTTTACCGTACTGTTTATATAAACCTTTTGCATGGAGAGTATTATGACGATCTCTCATTTAAATTCCCTTCCTGTAACACCGGATGGATTCAAAATTCGCCAATTCTTTAAATCGGAGTCTGATTCAAATCCTACCCCATAAAGGGAATCAGCTTTTTCCGTTGTAATCATAATATTATCTTTTGTGCGAAGTTTTTCTTCCCTTGAACTCCAAGTTAAAGTATTGGTATATAGTGTGATACCGCTATCAGAAACCGCCACAACATTTCCAATTGCTTTCATATCATTAGAAGACTGATCCACTTCTGCTTTATCAGAAGTAAGAACAGATGTATGCTGTTCTTTATCATCATAAAAATCCACTATAACGCTGCTGTCAAGTAGAACAAATGCACGATCATTATATTTTTCTAAATGGCCAGATTGAACTTTTGCGCGCATCATTCCTTGATCCGTTAATATAATGGTTACCCCCCAGCTTTCTTGGTCAGGAAGACCAGCTCTAGACGGAAGATCTTCAACTCTCTCCCGCTGGCATGATATAAATATCAATAATATAAATAAAAAAAAAGAGCGCATAGGATTAACTGTTTTGTATTCTATCTTTCATACGTTTGAGTACATCATCCATTTGGCCTCTTTGTTCTAAGATCCAACTTACTGCTTCTCTAAAAGCACCCGTTCCACCGGTACATTGTGTTGTATAAACTGCTATTGATTTTACTTCAGTGACAGCATTTGCAACGGCAATAGGGACAGCCACCTTTCTCATCACTGGGATATCTATAATATCATCACCTATATAAGCTATTGCATCATTTTCTAAATTATATTTTGCTTTTAATTCGTCATAGGCAGGAATTTTATTTAGTCTGCCATTATACAAATCTTCAATTTCTAATTCTTTAGCTCTTTCTTCAGTCGCGGGTGAATATCTTCCTGATATGAGAGCAATCTTTAGATCTGCAGCACGGGCCATGGCAATACCAACACCATCGAGTACGGTAAAACGTTTGAATTCGATTCCATCTGTACCTTTGTAGAAAGTTCCATCTGTCCAGACTCCATCTACATCGGATATTAGTAGTTTAATTTTAGAACAATCGAAATTCATAATAAAGAATCGCGTATAGATTTTAATGAAAATAGAAGAGATTCTAATTGATCTATCGGCCATTGAGTGGATGCATCAGATTTAGATTCATTAACATTATCATGTACTTCCATAAAAAGCCCATTACAACCTGCAGCCACTGCAGCTTTTGCTAGAGTTGGGATCATATCCCTCATACCCGCTGTGGATGCCCCATCTCCTCCGGGAAGTTGGGCACTATGCGTAGCATCAAAAATAACTGGATAGCCAAATTGTTGCATAATAGGAATTGCGCGCATGTCCGCCACCAAATTATTGTACCCGAATTGGGTTCCCCGATCTGTCAGTAAAATTCGTCCACAATCCGACTCTTCTAATTTTGTAACCACATTTTTCATATCCCAAGGTGCCAAAAATTGTCCTTTTTTGACATTCACTGCTTTACCTGTTTTAGCGGCCTCAACCAGTAAATCTGTCTGGCGGCAAAGAAAGGCCGGAATTTGAAGAACGTCAGCAACTTCAGCTACAACTTTAGCCTGTTCCGGCTCATGGATATCTGTTAATACTGGAAGGCCAGTTTCTTCTTTTACATCTGCTAATATGGTAAGACCCTTTTCAAGGCCAAGCCCGCGGAATGAAGTTATAGATGTACGATTGGCTTTATCAAATGAACTTTTATAGATAACCTGTAAACCAACTTTTTCGGATATCTCTTTTATCAAAGTTGCCATTTTCAAAGCATGATCTCTACTTTCAATAACGCAGGGTCCGGCAATTAAGCCAAAATCTATTCCGCCAAATATTACATTATGTATTGAAACTATCTTCATGTTTGATTCTTCACTGCTGCTTTTATAAACTCTCTGAAAAGGGGATGTGCTTTATTCACTCTGCTTTTTAATTCTGGATGAAACTGTCCTGCTACAAACCAAGGATGGTCTGGAACTTCAATGGCTTCTACTACACCTAAATCTTTATTTACACCTGAAATAATTAGTCCATTTTTTTCTAATTTATTTCGATAACGATTGTTCACTTCATACCTATGACGGTGTCTCTCAGATATTTTTTTCTTTTGACGATATGCAGTATAAGTCTTTGTCCCTGGTTTAATTTCACAATCGTAAGCACCTAGACGCATAGTCCCTCCTTTGATTTTTATAGCTCGTTGGGATTCCATTAGATCAATGACAGGGAATTTTGTTTTTTTATTGAATTCTGTAGAATTTGCGCCCTTCATTCCACATACATGGCGAGCAAAGTCTATAACAGCACACTGCAGTCCAAGACAAATACCTAAAAAAGGTATCTTATTTTCCCTCGCATATTTTGATGCTCTAATTTTTCCTTCTCCCCCTCTGTAACCAAACCCAGGCAGAAGTAGGATGCCATCAATGTCCTTAAATACTTTTTTTGCAGATGAATCATTTTTTATTTTTTCTGTCTGGATCCATTTAATATTAACTCTGGCATTATTTTCCACCCCTGAATGAACAAACGCCTCCATAACACTTTTATATGAATCAATAAGTTCTGTGTATTTACCACACATGGCGATTTTTACTTCATATTTAGGATTATTATAATTATGTATGAAATTTTTTAGCTTCTTCAAGTGGGGTGTTTTTTTAATATTGAGCCGATCTTTAATAAGCTGGCCGGCATTTTGCTCATACATAGCTAAGGGGACTTCATATATACTGGATACATCTCGACCTTCAATTACATGGTCAGGACGTACATTACAGAATAACGCAATTTTATCCCTAACTGGTTGTTCAATTGGATATTCAGATCGGCATAAAATCATATCAGGTGCTAGACCAATTTCACGAAGTTTCATTACAGAATGCTGTGTTGGTTTAGATTTTAATTCACCACTGGCTTTCACAAATGGTAGTAGCGTTACATGTACCAGCATATGATTTTCATGATTCACCTCCAAAGATAATTGCCTTATAGCTTCCATGAATGGAAGACTCTCTATATCCCCTACAGTTCCTCCTACTTCGCAGATAACCACGTCATATTTTTTAGGTGTATTGATTCTTTTTATTCTTCTAATAATTTCATCCGTTACATGAGGAATGACCTGAACTGTATCACCTAAATACTCTCCTTTGCGTTCGCGATCTAAAACGGTACTGTATATCTGGCCAGCTGTGGCATTGTTATTCTTGGTCATATTTACATCAATAAATCGTTCATAATGGCCTAAATCCAAATCAGTCTCAGAGCCATCATCCAGCACAAAAACCTCACCATGCTGGTACGGATTCATTGTGCCAGGGTCCACATTTAGGTAAGGATCTAGTTTTAAAATTGTTACCTTTACACCTGCTTGCTTGAGTAGATAACCAATGGAGGAGGCAGCGATACCTTTTCCCAACCCAGACATGACCCCACCCAAGACAAAAATATATTTGGTTCGGTTGGCTGCGACCATTTAATATTCCAGCTGAATTGGTTTTTGTAAATTGTTCATAATTTTAGAAACTTTTTCTAAATCTCCTTCTGTATCCACAGCCCATTGATCGCAATTTGATATCATGGCCCGAATAGGTAGACCATTATCTAAGGCTCTCAATTGTTCCAAAGATCGTTCAACTTCTCTTTGACTTGGTTCCATCATAGTAAACTGGTATAATGCATTTCTGCGGAATCCATATATTCCAATATGACGATAAACGCCACCGATTTCTAAATCAAAAATATTTCGTTTGAATTCAATACAATTAGATTGATCATCCAATAATGCCTTTACAATATTGGGGTTTAATAAATTGCTGACAGTAAGCCTGCGACTAACAACAGTGGACATATGCACCTTTTGATCTTCAAAAGTTGTGACCAAAGCATCTATCAGATCGGGATCTATTAGAGGTTCATCTCCCTGAATGTTTATTATTATTTCAGCCTCATCTATTTTTTGGATGACTTCTGCAACTCTGTCTGTACCAGATTGATGTTGCCTAGAAGTCATCACCATTTCAAAATCAAATTCAGCCAATGCTTCCTGAGTCTCTTCCGAATCAATAGCCAAAATAACCCTATCAATAGAATTAGCTTCTTTTACCCGATCTACGACATGCGCAATCATCGGTTTGCCATGGAGGAGAGCCAAAATCTTTTTTGGAAATCTTTTTGAATCAAGCCGTGCAGGTATTACACCGATATTCATCTGATTTTTTATATATTTTTATTGGGGACACGTTTTGGACACCCATGTTCAAATGAAAGGAATTTTTATCATGGATAAAACTAAAAATAAATGAGTTATAAAAAACAGGCATGATTTTTGCATTGAAATTTACCCGCTTGAGATGGAAAGGGAAAATTTATTCTAAACATATAATAACCTAGGCGATGGTAATTCGGATCCCCAACCATTAAATCTTGACGGAATGGCTATTAGTGGAGATAGTGGTGGCTCTTGTTTTGGAAAATTTGGAGAAGAGTAGAAAATAATTGATATTCTATATCGGACACCATTAACTATGGCGGTGTTGCCGAATACAAAAAAGTCTCAATGTAAAAAGACTGGATTGAAGATGTAATTAATTCCAATGTACCAGAATTACTAGTATCACCATAAATTGAACTTATTCAAATCTTAATGATTCAATAGGATCCATATTAGCAGCTTTCCATGCAGGGTAGATACCAAATCCAATACCAATTACAGAACAGACGGCTAACCCGATAAATGCCCAGTCCAATGGAATAACAGCAGGTATATTAAAAATAGCAGCTACGGCATTTCCACCGGCTACGCCGAGCACAATTCCTGCTATACCGCCAAATTCACTTAAGAACACAGCTTCAGTTAGAAATTGAGTAAGAATATCTCTGCGTGTTGCTCCAATGGCTTTACGAATACCAATTTCTTTGATGCGTTCAGATACAGAAACCAACATGATATTCATGATTCCTATTCCAGCAACTACCAGAGCAATAACACTAACAGAAAATGCAAACACTTTAATTCCATTAGTAAAACCCGATATTTCTTCCAATATCTCTTCATTAGATGTCAATTCAAAATTATTATCTTCTCCAGGTGGTACTTTTCTTAGCGTTCTTAAAATGCCGATAATTTCGTCACGAGTTTGTTCGTATAACTCTGATGATGGTGCTTCTACTGAAATTTCAATGTTATGTCGCCATCCACCGTACATTTGTAAATGCGTAGTCAAGGGTATACCAATAATATTATCCTGACTCTCACCAAACATTGCCCCTATTTCCTCAATCACACCAATGATACGAAACTTAATTCCATCAATCGTAATTGTTTTATCCAATGGATCTTCATATGGGAATAGTTGGGTAATGGCATCTTTTCCGATTAAGGCTGTCTTCCGATGATGAAGAACATCATCCTGACTGAAATTTCGTCCATCGCTGATATTTGTATTTAAGGTTCTAAGGCTCCACTCATCACATCCATAAACTTCGATATTTTTTGTGGCCTGTTTATCCCTATACTTTACAGTAGATCCCATTTCAATATCTTGTGCACTTACATGGAGAGGCAGTTGTGCTCTAGCTTTTAAATCTTCATAAAGCTGGTATGTAATATTCGGTCGGTTTTTATATCTCCATCTTCTTCCTTTACCAAATTGAAATTCTGGCCTTTTAGTAATGTAGAAAGTATTTGTACCAAAAACATTCAAGCCTTTTTCCACAGATGACTCAAGAGTTCTTATTGCTGTCATGACTCCGATGACAGAAAAAACACCAATTGTTATACCCAACAGGGTTAAGATAGAACGTAGTTTATTATCCCGAATAGCTTCCAGAGCCATTCTAAAACTTTCTATTAGAGTGTTTTTTAAATGAGATTTCTTTTCCATTTATACAAAATTATTTTCATTACTCATAACGAAGTGCATCAATGGGATCTAATTTTGCTGCTTTATAGGATGGAGCGAGACCTGATATGATTCCAACAAACATGGAAAGTCCTAAAGCACTCAATGCTAAATCAAGCGGCATGTCCGAAGGAAAATATTGATTAATTATAAGACTTCCTCCCCATGCCAAACCCATTCCAATAAGCCCACCAAAAAGGCAAATAGTAATAGCTTCCATTAAAAATTGTCCTAAAATCATTTTTGGCGTGGCTCCTAATGCCTTTCGTGTACCTATCTCTCTTGTTCGTTCTTTCACTGAAACAAACATAATATTGGCAATACCAATTCCACCAACCACCAAGGATAATACAGTAATAAAAAAACCTGTTCCTCCTATGGCTAGTTTGATCATAGAATATTGTTTTTTAAAAGGGTCTTGTCGATTTATTGCAAAATTATTTTCACTGGTAGGTCGTATATGCCTTAGTTGACGCATCATGGCAGTAAGTTCTTCAGTGGCATTTTCTATTTGATTGTGGGCCACTTTCACATTAATCCCGGTCCAGCCTCTACGGGTAAATAAGCGCTGATGGGTACCAATAGGAATTATAATTTGTTTATCTAAACTAAACATCCCAAGAAACTTTCCTTGTTTCTCAAGCTCACCAATGACACGAAATGTATAATTACCTATAGTTATCTTTTTACTAATGGAATTTTCATTTTCAAATAAATTATCTGCAATATCCTTTCCTATGATAGCTACTCTTGAGCCAGATCTGCTTTCTGAATTTGAAAAAAACCTTCCCCTATCAATTTCAGCAGTGGAAATAAGAGCATATTCATCTGTTGTCCCAGTCACTCTTACCCCGCCAATATCATTCTCACCCCTTTTTACAGTCGTCCACCACTCGGATATAGGCGCTACATATTGAGTGTATCTGGATCGTTCACGGATCACATCTGCATGGTTGATTTTTATATTGGGCCTATTTTTCATTTCCCACCATTCTTTATCACCAAACCATTCAAACTTTCTTATATATAGCACATCTTTCCCAAGGAACTCCATACTTTTTTCAAAAGATTGATCCAGACCTGATATAAGAGTTCCCATTAATGTGACGGCAAGGATACCAATCACCACTCCCAGAGCTGTAAGTAAGGAGCGCATTTTATTTGCCATGACGGCAGTTAGAGAAATACGCAGATTTTCAAAGAATAAACTAAACATTAAACAGTTGAGTAAATATCCTCTTTAATTTTTCCATCAAATAACCTAATAGTTCGATGAGCATGGGAAGCCACATCATCTTCATGAGTTACAAGTATAATTGTATTCCCGGCCTGATGGAGCGAATCGAATATCCCCATAATTTCTGTACCGCTTTTTGAATCAAGGTTACCTGTTGGTTCGTCCGCTAAAATAATGGATGGATTATTCACCAATGCACGTGCGATGGCAACACGCTGTCGTTGCCCACCAGATAATTCATTAGGCTTATGATGCATTCGATCTCCCAAACCGACACTTTCAAGAGCTTTAACAGCCATAGACTGCCGCTGATTTTGAATAATATTACCATAGATAAGAGGAATCTCAACATTATGCTGTGCAGTAGCCTTTGGGAGGAGATTGAATGTCTGAAATACAAATCCAATTTTTCTGTTTCGAATAGATGCTAATTGATCATCATTCATCTCGTGAACTTTTTCACCTTCAAATTCATATAAACCGGAAGTAGGCGTGTCCAGGCAGCCAATCATATTCATTAATGTAGACTTGCCGGATCCAGAAGGCCCCATGATGGCTAAATATTCATTTTCTTGAATCATGAGATCTACTCCATCCAAGGCTCGAACTTCTTCACCACCTACATTGTAAATCTTAAAAATCTCTTTTAGAGAAATTAGCGACATATTACTATTGCTTTTTCCATTCACTACCAAAGCCTTGGCCAACGGAAACAAGCATACCATGCTCAAGCTCCCTACTGATTGCCTTATAACTCCCTGTAACAATAGAAGCACCTTCATCAATTCCAGATTTCACAGCATAATGACTTTCACTATCTACATCCACATCTACAGGTGTAATAATAGCATATTTTTTCCCTTCAGGTGCAATCTCACTTTCAAATTCATCCTTTAAAACAAAGACTACTTCAATCATTTTTTCTTTTTTCCATCCTTCATTTTCTGAGCTTCTTTCAACGCCACGTCCCTCTTTCTTTTTTCCTGCCTTTCGTTTTGCCATTTTTTCATATTTCTCTGAGCGAGCAGTTAGAGATTGAATTGGGACAGAAATTGCATTTTTTCTTATTTCTGTAATGATATTAACTGTGCTACTCATCCCCGGACGAATTGTTCCTGGAGGGTCGATCATTTTCACCTTTACTTTAAAATTAGTGACTTGCTCTTGGCTTCCTAAATTCATTGATTGAGCCGTATGGGCAATTTCACTTACAACCCCATAAAATATTGTATCAGGGAGTGCATCCACTTCAACTTCTGCAGTATCTCCTACAGATACAGTCACAACATCATTTTCATTTACATCTACTAGCACTTCCATTCTACTTAAATCAGCGATAGTCATTACAACACCGGGGTTGAACATCCCGCCAACAGCCATTTCCCCAACTTCTTTAGTCAAACTTGTAACAATACCATAGGCAGGAGCTAATAATTTGGTTTTGGAGAGTTCATCTTCTCTGGAAAGCAAGGATGAACGTGCCTGCTCCACTTGACTTGAAGCTAACTCAAAGGATGCTTCAATTTGTTCTAATTCCTGCTTGGATATCAGATTTTGTTCAAATAAAGATTCAGTTCGTATTTTTTGAGCTTTGACTTGCTTTAGATTTGCTTCGGCAGATTTCACACTGGATAATGTTTGGTTATAAGCCGCTCTATATTGTTTTTCATCCAGAGCAATGAGCATTTGCCCAGGTCTTACTGTATCCCCTTCAGCCACAGTGATATCAGTGATCCATGCTGTAATAGTAGATGAAATTTGTACTTCTTCCTCAGGCTGGATTCTACCGTTTGCATTCACCTTATGGATAATATCTCTGCGGAGAACTTTCTCAGCTTGAACAGAAATTTCTTCATCATTGGAAAAGCCGATTACGCCATAAGATATCCATGCAAAGATGATAATTAATATAGGAATCCAGATTTTTTTCTTTTTAAAATGTTTTATCATATTTAGTTAGTCTTCTTTGGTTTGAAACTCTAAATCCAAGGTCCCCAGTAAAGCTTTCAAACTTGCTTCTTGCATCCTGGCATCATGGATTGTGTTAATGAGTGTTGAATTTGAACGAATAAGAGATACTTGTGCATCAAGAACTTCTAAAATAGTTGCAGACCCTAAACTGTATCTTTCTCGAACTAATTTTAAATCTTCCTCTGCAGAAGCCACTACAGCCCGGTTAATAGGTATTATCTCAGTATAATTCTCCAAAGTTTTGCGAATCAATTCTGCTTGAACCCGCAGATCATTCAATAAGGTCACATAATTATATTCCGATTGCTGTTTAGATAATTTGGCCTGATGTTGCTGAACTGAAAGTGAATTCCCAGTATAAATTGGGACACTGACAGAGAAATTCATCCCTAGAGACCAATTGTCTTTTATAGCATCCCTTAATTCTTCACTATTTTCTCCATTTGCTGAATAACTGACAGAAGAATTGAGGGATGGCATCCGCATTCCTTTTACCATTTTATAGGAAATTTCCCCTAAATAAATCTGTTCCTGTGAAATGAGTAAATTAGGATTACTTGTTTTTAAAACTTGAAGTATTTCGCTACTGGGTGGTATAACAGGGGCGGTCCAAGTATCCTCTCTAGCAGTAATCGGTTGTCCAAAGTCCTGTAGGCCCATGTCATTGAATAACACCCGGCGGGCATTATCAAGATTCGTTTGTCTACTTAGCACTTCTACTCTGGCCTGACCTTGTGCAACTTTAGCTTTTAATAGGTCAGTTCGCTTAACTACACCCAAATCAAATTGTTTTTGCACAAGGGAAACCTGTTGTTCAGACATCTCTAAATTTTTAAGTGCTACCTCATAAAATTCCTGTGCTTTTAAGAGCCCGTAGTAAGATTGAATAACATTTTGGATAACTTGAATTTTAGTGGAACGATGATTCAACCTTGCAATATTAAGCTGAGACTTAGCCTGCTTTACTTGGTTTAAAGAACGGCCACCATTAAAAATATTCTGATTTAAAGAAATACCGGCAGATATATTATCATAAGAACTTGAGAGTGTAGTATCAACAGAAAATGTCTCAAAATTTGGTGTAATTGTTTCAACTTGAGGGAAATGTGTACGACCGGTGCTTGTAGAAGCACTTAATGAAGGTAGAAAGCCGCTGTATGATCCCTTTACACCTTCTTCCGCAGAAAAAACACCCAACTCTGATGACTGCAGTGTTTTTTTCGAACCAAGTGCAATCTCAATACAATCAGCTAATTCATATCCCTGAGCGAATAAGCCAGAAAAGAAAAATATGATAAATGATTTTTTCATTTTTTTGAACTTTTATATTTGAAAAGTTTAATATTAAAAACTAAGAATTGTTTCGAATTTTAATTAAATAATTTATTGCTTCTTCATAAGAATTTTCAATTTTTCCATCTAATATAGCTTCCTCTATAGCATTTTTAATTTCCCCAACTTTACGGCCTTCTGTCAATCCACAAATAGTCATTATTTCATCACCGCGAACTGGAGATTGAAATGCTTTCATCGCATCCCGCTCCGCTACATTATTCATCTTGGATTCGACTTTTTCAAAATTTTTTAAATATTGTTTTACACGCTTGGAGTTTTTTGTTGTGATATCAGCTCTGCATAAGGTCATTAGATCATCTATATCTTCTCCTGCAGCAACCATTAGCCTCCTGACAGCCGAATCTGTAACAATATCTTTTACTAAAGCTATAGGACGGAGATGTAAAAGTGTTAACTTTTTTAAATATTCCTTTAAATCGTTGGGAAGTTTCATTCTATGGGCTACTTTGTTCAGCATACGCTCACCAATCGCATCATGGCCGTGGAAAGTGTACCCCTTCTTATTATCAATCCTTCTGGTGCTTGGTTTCGCAATATCATGGACCAAGGCAGCAAACCTTAATTCCATTTTTTCAGAAAGTTCTGCGGCATTATCCACCACTTGAAGAGTGTGTGCAAAAATATCCTTATGATGCCACTCCGATGTTTGTTCCATGCCATACATAATATGTATTTCTGGGAATACTTTTTCCATGATTCCTGTTTTTTGCAAAATTACTAAACCTATGGAAGGTTTTTTTGTTTTTAAAATTTTGATGAATTCATCGCGTATCCGTTCCCAAGAAACAATTTCAATTCTACTAGAATTTTTCTTCATTGAGTTTCTACATTCATGTTCAATTTTGAATCTCAATTTTGATGCAAAATAAGCAGCACGCATTATTCTAAGCGGATCTTCAGAAAATGTCTCATCTGGATTTGATGGTGTACGTAAAATTTTTTGATTAATATCCGTAATCCCTCCATAGGGGTCATAAAAATCTCCAAATGTCTTAGGTCGTATATCCATAGCCATAGCATTAATTGTAAAATCTCGCCGGAATAAATCACCCTTTAAATCAGTATAAATTATCTTTGATGGTTTACGAGATTCTTCTTTGTATTCTTCGTATCTCGCAGTTGCCACTTCAATTTGGATTTTCTTAAATGGAATTAAGGCTGTGCCAAATTTTTTAAATGGAATAATATTTTTAACATCCAAACTCTCAGCTAACTTTTTAGCAAATGAGATACCCTCTCCCACCGTCATAATATCAATATCATTTAATGGTTTTCCCATGATTAGATCACGTACAAATCCACCTACGACATAGACTTCTGTTCCATTCTTATCACCAAGTCGGCCCGCTAATTCCAAAACAAAGCGGACTTGGTTATATTTTTCATGATTTAATAAATCCTTTAGATTAGCCATATGGCGAAATTACCAAGATTAATTTTTGAAATAAACATCTTGAATACAAAGATCACTCTCATCAATTTTGCCCCATGGTAAAAAGAGTCACAATCATTTTTCTTTTTCTTACTGCTAATTTGGCTGCCCAATTTGGTTCCGTTGATATCAATTTTGACACACGTCTACTCCGTAGTAATGAGAAGCAGGAGATTGTTAATCTCCAAAGTGATATACAGCGTTTTTTCTTAACCACAAGTTGGGACGAATCATACAGTGATTTGGAAATTCATCTCCATATCCAATTGGTCTTTGAAGGTATTACAGCAAAAGGGAATGAAAAAATATTCAGTTGCCAAGCTTTATTTTCCAATGGTAGCGACATTCGTTTTTTTGATAAAAGTGTGCAATTCATTTATAATTCAGGGTCCAGTCTTTACTTTGACCCAGTACTTTTTGAACCTTTATCTGGATTTCTCGCTTATTATGCACATTTAGTATTAGGGGGAGAAATTGATACCTACGAATTCAATGGAGGAAATATTGCATATGAAGCAGCCCGGGATATTGCCCTTCGCGGATCAGCTTCATTATATAAGAAAGGGTGGGGCAATCGAATAACTTTAGTGGACGATATAAATCGAAACATAGGATTGCGTAAAGCTCGTCTTGCTTGGTACATTGCCATGGATTTATTTAAAGATGGTGAATTAGAAGGAACTATTACAGAAATAAATAATATGCTGGATGGCATTGAACAATCATATAGGGATTTAGGTAGAGATCACCATACCCAGTATTTTTTAAAAGTTCAATCAGGCCCCATAGCCAGAATTTTGGCTATGATGGGACGGAGAGAATTATTAATGGATATGAAAGAATTAGACCCTGATCGACGGGATTTTTATCAGGAAGCCTTAGACTCGATTTCAAAATAAGTCTTTTTACCGCCTAAGTAATGGACTAACACAATTGCAGTCTTTGCCATATTGGCCATAATTATTTTACTGCTGACTTTTCTTAATTTTCTATACCGAGCCCTTTTCTTTAAAATCGTAATCGGATGTAAAAATATCCAGAGTAATGACCTAAGTATACCTGTCAGATGGTTCCAATCCATCTTCACAAGGGCATACCCCAAGGCTACAAACTCAAGCATAAAACGAATGAATCCTATGTAAAATATGATTGGAAAAGAATAATTCCCAAATAACATGAGTAGGGAATTGCGATGATTTAGATAATATTTCCGGTGAGTATGCATTGGAAGAGAAACAGCATTTTTATGATATACAACGGATTGTGGTTCAACCCAGACTTCATAGCCCATAGCCTGAAACCGCCAACATAAATCAATTTCTTCCATATGGGAAAAAAAAGTTTCATCAAATTTTCCTGCTTCAAAAAATATATCTTTTCGGACCATCATAGCTGTTCCAGATGTCCAAAAACAGGATTCTGCAGTGTTATATTGACCTTGATCTTTTTCTTGTTCCAAAAAAATACGCCCTCGGGCAAATGGATAACAAAATATATCCATATGGCCACCTGCTCCTCCGGCATAATCAAAAATATTTTTTTGATAATAATTTAGGATTTTAGGTTGAATAGAAGCGATGAAGTCGTTCTTGTCCAGTTTATCTACCAAAGGAGGTAGCCAGTCAGAGTCTTGAGTAGTATCATTATTTAAAAATAATAGGTATTTTCCATTGGCTTTTTCAGCACCACGATTACATCCACCGGCATATCCATAATTTTGATCATTTTCAATAAGGATGATATCAGGATGGTTGGTCTTAATCCATTCCTGACTTCCATCAATAGATGCATTATCAATTATAATGATTTCAAATGATTCATAATTGGATTGCTTTAAAGTCGATATACATTCAGACAGGACTTCAATTCCATTCCAGTGGGGAATAATAATGGAAACTGTTGGCTGTGATTTGGTCATGATGACCTATTTAGATTATTCAGCTGAACGTATTTCTTCCAGAATCTTTTTGGCATTTTTATCAGATGGGTTCCTATCCACCCAATCAGATAAAATTAACTCTGCATCCATCAAACGATCATTATTTCTATAAATATAAACCAAGGATGAAACTAACTCCGGAAAACTGCTCTGCCATTGGGCCCATTTATTTTTTGTTACAGATTTTTTTCCAAATCCTCTTGTTTTCACCATACCTTCCAACTGGAAAAATTCCAGACGCATTTCTTCCAAAATATCTAAGGCTCTTTCAGTATCATTCAATTCTCTAAAATATATATTCGCATATTCCACCCGGTTGGACGGTTTACCTTTTTTACGATCTACCAATTGATCCATGATATCTCTCATAGATTTCTTCTCATCCAAATCACCATAGAGTCTTGCCACCTGATAATGCAGGTCTTCTGACTGAATTGGAATGGTCTCAACTGGAATGTTTTGTTCCATTTTATCTAAAGTTTGAATGATTTTATTTCTCAATTCAGCCAATTTTAATTCATCTTTATTTTTGTCACGACGATCTTCCCGCTGATAATCCATATAATAATCCACTGCTAACTGCATATACGCACTACGATAATTTTGAAGCAAACGTTGAGTTTGTTTATTAAAATAAACTTTATCATTACCAAGGTTTCTAAACATGTAACCCGGCTGATAATCTCGAGACCAATTTAAATAATCAGAACTTTTAGGCTGATAAAAATTAGCTGGTTCAAATTCTGTTGACCAGATTTTGGTTCCCACATCTGTCAATAGATTATCATACATACGTTCTGAGTCTATCGGGTCTGTCTTATGGCTTTTCAATTGAAAAGTCAGGCCCTGCATATCAAGGTAATTATCTAGTCCGATCCTATTTTTCTGAGAGACAGTTACCGCAAAATAAATAGGTACTCGCCAACCGGCATCACTGATGATACGCATGATCATCATGTCCTGAACACGAAGAGCTTGATTACCATAGGTCGGTTTCATTTCCCATTCGATAAATCCATTATCATTTTCAGGGTCATTATATACAGGTACTTTCACATTTTGCTTTTCCCATCGTGTCAGACTGGATGTTAATTGATCAATTTGTCTATCAGATAAATTAATAAATCTGGTTTCTTTAGGACGCCAGTCTCTCTGCTGTTTGATATACCAAGGTGTATTTAAAAGACTCAAATTCACCACGGCTACATCCGTTCTAACTTTTTCCACTTCCTGCAAATACCAAAGGGGAAAAGTATCATTGTCTCCATTTGTAAAAATTACCGCATTAGGTTTACAAGATTGTAGAATATTGTAACTATAATCCCATGCTACATAATTACCGGAGCGATCGTGCGTATGATAATTTGCTTTTGCCATAACTACTGGTATGAAAATAATTTGAAGTATGAGAGCCATTACTACCAACCTCCGACTTACTTCCTTATCATTGAACCATTGAATAATTTTTTCACTGATGGCAGATGCACCGATTCCTACCCAGATAGCAAAGGCAAAAAAGCTCCCTACATATGAATAATCCCGTTCTCTTGGCTGGGGATCATCTTGATTTAAATACAATATAATGGCATAGCCAGTCATAATAAAAAGAGCCAAAATAGAAAAAGCCATCCGATCGTCCCGATAGGCATGATAGAACATGCCTATAAGCCCAAGAAAAAATGCCAATGGTAAGCCAAACTGAGTCCAATCAACACCATCTTCCCTATTATTAGCACCCATAGCAGTTACATATAGATCTTTCGACGAACCTCTTCCAGCAAACTGCCATAAAAAGTAACGGTTATACATTTTTCTAATTTGATAATCCCAAAAGAAGTCCCATTGCTTACCAGTTTGGTATTTTTTATATTTATTTTGCTGAGCAGATGTAAAAGTTCGCCCCGGACCTTCAGGATATCCTGAAACCTCATGCAATGGCGGGATACCATTAAATCGTCTTGGGAACATACCGACATCACCATATTGTTCACGTTCAAGATAAGAGATAAATGCTTCTACAGTTTCGGGATCATTTTCATCAATTCCTGGATCTTGATTAGAGCGAATAAAAATCATAGCATAAGTAGAATATCCAATAAGAACTAATACCGCAGAAGTCATTGCAACAGAAGTTAAACGTTTTTGATTTACAATCGCCCAAATCATCCCACTAAAAACCACTATAATAAGCCCAGCAGTTGCGCCAACACCAATAGAGGCGGCAATCTTTGGCAAACCTTTGATAATGATATTATGAATGATATAGAAAACAATACCTGTAATAAAAATAGTGATACCAAACGACTTTATTTCAAATTTATATTTTCTGAAATAAATAATAAGAGCTACGAATGGTAACGTAAGAAGATTCAATAAGTGAAGCCCTGTTGCTAAACCAATCATATAGGCAATAATTAATATGTACCGTTCGTGGCCAGGATCATCAGCTTTTTCGCTCCAATGTAAAATTAGCCAAACTACAATTGCTGTAAAAAAGGTACTGAATGCATAAACTTCTGCTTCCACTGCATTAAACCAATGGCTATCAGTAAAAGCAAAAACCAAAGACCCTAAAATAGCACCACCAAATGCAACCAGTACATCATCAGCTGTTTCTAACTTGCCTCGCCAATGCGCAACAACCTGAACAATGATTAAATATAAAAACATTACAGCAAATGCACTAGCCAGGGGAGATAATAGATTTACTCTGAAAGCTATGTCCTCATTAAGAGGAATCATGGATGCTATTCGACCAAGTAATAGGAAAAATGGGCTCCCCGGTGGATGAGGTACGCCAAGAGTATGGGAAACTGCGATAAATTCGCCACAATCCCAATATGAGACTGTAGGAGCCATGGTATCAAAATACACAAAAAAAGAAATAAGAAATATGGTAACTGCCAGTATTCTGTTGAGCCTGATATAATTTGTGCCTATCACGGGTTATTCTTCTCCAGTTTTATCATAGGATAAATTCTCATTTGTTTGCAAAGTTGGATCATTATTATCATCATTTTTTTGAATAATATTATTTCCCATCTTATCCTTTTCATCCATAAAAGACATTTTGAGTTCACTAACCGTGTTAATGAGTAGTTGTTCCTCATATTCAGATAGATTACCTTTCATCTTTACCTCTATCATATCTAATAAATCAATATAAAAAGATGCTTGGTTGATATTCTTTTCAACTTTTTTTGTCATAGGATTCTTCATTTTACCTAAAGCAATCCAAGCACTAGACTGAAAAGTCCCCACCAGGTACATAAATAATTTTTGATTTTTATTTTCTGTTGTTTGAGACATCATACTTACTAAAAAATTTAATAATGCTACTTGTAAAGCCGGGGAATTTAATTCCTAGAATATATAGACCAAATGAGGAATAGTTAAGATAATTTTATATCGTTAATGCGGTCAGCATAGACATGTAAAAATATTTTACGTAGCTCTTGATGATTATCATCATTCAATTTTGGATCATTATGAACGATCTCAAATGCTGCTTCTCTGGCATCCTTGATAATATCAAAATCCAATACCATATTTGCAATTTTATACTTTAAAAACCCTGATTGTTTTAATCCAAAAAATTCTCCCGGGCCCCGCAATTTTAGGTCTTTATCAGCTATCACAAACCCATCATTCGTTTCTTCCATTATATTTAATCGAACTCGAGATGTATCTGTCAAACTGTGCTTTACGAGGATGCAATAACTATTTTCTGCACCACGGCCAACTCTACCTCTAAGTTGGTGTAATTGTGTCAATCCAAATCGTTCAGCATGTTCTACCAACATAATGGTTGCATTGGGTATGTTTACACCAACTTCAACTACTGTAGTTGATACAAGAATATTTAAATGATTCTTGGCAAATTTGCTCATTATATTTTCTTTGTCTTCTGCTTTCATTTTTCCATGTATTAATCCCACATTAAGATTGGGAAAGATAATCTCATTTAGTTTTTGGTGAGCTTCAACTGCTGCTGCTAAATCTGATTTTTCAGATTCTTCAACCAATGGATAAATAATCATACACTGTTTTCCGGACTTTACTTCATCTCGTATAAATTGATATACTTTTGGAATTCTAGCTGGTTCTATAACTTTCGTGACTATTGGAATTCGATTTGCTGGCATTTCATCTATTATTGACAAATCCATATCACCATGATAGGTTATGGATAGTGTTCTGGGTATTGGCGTTGCGGTCATTGCTAGGAAATGGGGACTGAGTCCCTTCTTAATAAGGTTAGCTCTTTGATTCACACCAAAACGGTGCTGTTCATCAACAATAACTAAACCAAGGTTTTTAAAATTTACATCATCTTGAATCAATGCATGGGTTCCAATTAACACAGAAATCTTTCCAGATGCTAATGCTTCTATGATAGGTCCCCTTTCAGATTTTTTCATATTACCCACTAAGAGTGCGCAGGAAATTTTCGCCTTATTCAATTCTTTATTGAATGAATTGAAATGCTGATTCGCTAATATTTCTGTGGGCACCATTACAGCAACCTGAACACCATTACCAACAGCCAATGCTGAAACCAATATTGAAACAATTGTTTTTCCTGAACCCACATCACCTTGTAATAAACGATTCATTGAGACTGCCTTTTTCAGGTCAAAATGAATTTCTTTGATTACTTTTTTCTGAGAGTTTGTCAATTCAAAATTCAATGATTCTGAAATTATTTTAAAATATGGACCAATGTCATTTAATGGAATCGTACCAGCGTATTGTAAATTCTTTTTCCGGAGCGCCATGAGAAGTTGTAAAAAAAAGTGCTCGTCAAATTTTAACCTTCTAATTGCATGATCCAAATTGCTAATTCTATCCGAGAAATGAATATCATTAAGTGCTTTACGAAGATCAATTAAATTGTATTTTTCTAAAATAGATGAAGGAAAAATTTCTGGGATGGAAATGTTGGTTGATAAGACATCTTGCACTAAACCCCTTAAAATACGTTGGTCTAAACCAACTTCTTTTAATTCTTTTGTTAGAGGATAAAGTGGTATCACCTTACCAGTACTTGCAGGGTCATCATCTTTATCTAATTTATCGAATTCTGGATGTGTGATTGTAAATCCATTGTAAAAGTCCACCTTCCCATGAATTGCTATTTTATCTCCAATTTGAAATAGATTTTTTATATATCGAATTCCATTAAACCATGTCAAAGTCAATAAACCAGTTCCATCATTAACAATAGCTTGAAAAATTTTACCTCTGCGAGTTGATTTTTCTCCAAATGTCTCCACCTTGCCAATTAAGGTTACTATATCTCCCTTGGTGAAATTTCGAATAGGAGATATTGTAGTACGATCTAGATAGCGTCTAGGAAAATAATAAAGTAATTCGTGAACATTGGATACGCCATGATCAATTAATGCTTTCTCTCGCCTTGGTCCAATGCCTTTGATTTGCGAGATTGGCGTTGAAAGTTTCAAATTAGTTCCCCGATTGGGGTTATTTCCATTCTTTCCTGTAAGTATAATAGACAATTTTTGTTTCACCGGCACTCAGAGATAACGGAAAGTGGATAGTTGAAGCATCCTTTTTTAGGTAGTTCAATGACTCATCCTTTATAACCCAGTCACCATTAATATGTTCAACTAACAAAGCATTTATATTTTCATTTCTAGCATTAGTCACTTGAACTTCAATAACGGCTTCCTCACTTTTTCTTTGACGATCATAATTCAAAACACGGCGTTTTCCAATTACATCAAAAGCCCTGCCAGAAACCAATTTAGTGGACTGCCCTTTTGGTACTTGACCCATATCATCTGCGCCAATGTATTCTAACCCACCCGCTTCAGTGAAAGAATACATTTCAACTTTACCACCAGGTAGCGATATACCCAAACCATTGGATTCTGTATTCTCCATCGTTATGCGAACTTCCATTGGTTCCTCCTTTTGCCGCCTTTCACTATTCTCAAAAACATATGTTTTTATATATCCTACATCCAGAGGGCCATACATACGAACTGTTAAATTTTCCTTTGCTTCAAGATCATGGATGTCATTTAATGCATAAATATGATAGTCACCCAATTCGCCTTTCTCCATCATAGGTTTAATACTTTCTGACGCCATAGCCGAATGAGCAATACGACTTGGCCTTGGCTTTTTTTTCCCGGCTTGGTTTAAATGACCCTCTACCA
The DNA here is from genome assembly GCA_913040915.1 of uncultured Fidelibacterota bacterium. Lineage (GTDB taxonomy): Bacteria > Fidelibacterota > Marinisomatia > Marinisomatales > UBA1611 > CAXFCD01. Next base: position 39,994 of record CAJWHW010000007.1, read on the forward strand.
ATTGAAGTTTTGCACCCTCAAATTCCATATCGGAACTGTTTGCAATTACCGCTTCTGCGATAAGTTCTCCTTTTTCCTCATCTAACATTTTCAAACGGTAAACTGTCGACCAAGAAAAATTCTTTGATTTATAAACCAATTCTCCCTTAACAATTTTTTCTTCTTTGGATTGCAGATCCCAAGATAAAAATGGATTAAAGGTAGGGGCATCTATATCACCATTCCCACTTCCTAAAAATTCTAGTTCGTTACGATTAAATGATAAAATACCTTTATTATGAGAAATAGTCACAGATCCACTGCTAATTTCCAATAAAGTTCCTTTTACAACTTTACTACCTTTAGGTTTTACTTGAATTTCTTCACCTCGCAGTTTTTTGAAATAATCAGTACCTGTGAAAATATTATCATTAAATCTTTGAGAAATGATAACAGCACCATCCAAATTCAAAAATGGGGTGTCTCGATGGATGCCATTTGGTAAACTGCTCCAAGTGACATAACTAAGCCCTGATGGTATAGACCAACCAACAGGTTGTTTTATAAGGGCTGTTCCGTCTTTATAGATAGTCAGAGTGGCATCTTCAGACTGCGCTATTATAAATCCTGTTAGCAATAAAGAACTCAATAATCTCATTGAAGCATCTCCATGTTAGCTGTTACTTTATCTAATTCTTCGGATAATTTAGATAAGTTTAATCTTTCTTTTTCTACTATATGCTCCGGTGCACGGGTAATAAATTTTTCATTGGACAATTTACTATTAATCCCAATAATGAGCTTGTTTATTTCTGAAATTCTTTTTTCCATTCGATGTTTTTCTTGACCTAAATCAACTAAACCGCCTAAAGGGATATACAACTCCATACCATCAACTACCATTGTCGCAGACTGACCAGGCTTTTCTATGCTTTCTCCAATTGAAATTTGATCCAATCGAGCTAAGGCTCTTAAAAGAATCTGGTTATTGGACAGAAAGCTTTCTTGTTTGTTTGAACACCGGATATAAATATTTGAGAATTTAGAAGGAGGTACATTCATTCTGCTTCGGATAGATCTAATCGCAGTAACTATGTTTTTCAATAGGTTCATATCACTTTCAGCTGATTCCGAATTGTAAGACCAGGATTTAGGCCACGTTGTTAGAATTAAATCTACAGCTTCTTTAGGTTTGAAATTATTCCACAATTCTTCAGTAATAAATGGTGAATATGGATGGAGCAATGCCAAAACAGTTCGGATAATTTTTAATGCAACAGACCTTGTCAGATTTGCTGCCGACTCGCTATCACCGTAGAACCTAGTTTTTGCAATTTCAACATACCAATCACAGAAATCACTCCATATGAATTCATATAATACTTTTGCAGCTTCATTAAAATGAAAACGATCCAGTTGACGATTATAATCTGTAATTGTTTTTGATAAACGGCTTAATATCCATCGCTCTGGTAAATCTAATTCACCTTCCAATCCACCTTCCTCATCCCAATTTTCAGGAATATTCATTTGAACAAAACGACAGGCATTCCATAGTTTATTCATAAAATTACGACCAATTTCTAAACGGTCTTTTGAAAATAAAACATCTAATCCTTGTGGAGCCATAAGCATGATGCTAAACCGTACTGCATCTGTCCCATATTCTTCAAATAAATCAAGTGGATCTGGAGAATTACCTAAGGATTTACTTAGTTTTCTTCCTTGGGTATCTCTTAGGATGGAAGTGAAGTATACATCTTTAAATGGAAGATCACCTAAAAATTCATACCCAGTTATAATCATTCTAGCAACCCAGAAAAAGATGATATCCGGTCCAGTAACCAGTGCTTGAGTTGGATAAAATTTAGATAGACTAGCATCTTTATCTGGCCAAGTATGGACTCCCATTGGCCATAACCACGAACTAGCCCAAGTATCTAAAACGTCTGGGTCCTGTGTCCAATTTTCAGGGTCATCCGGCCCTTCTACAGAGACATGAACCTTTTCAGAATCATTATTATGGTACCAAACAGGGATTTGATGTCCCCACCACAATTGACGACTTATACACCAATCTTTTATATTTTCCATCCAATGATTATATGTCTTTGTCCAGTGTTCTGGATGGAATTTGATATTACGGTTATTTACTGCTGCTATTGCCGGTTCCACCAATCTGTCCATTTTCATAAACCACTGTTCGGACATATAAAATTCAATTGGTACATGTCCCCTCTCAGAAAACCCTATTTTACTAACATAATCCTCTGTCTTCTCTAATAATCCTAGAGTATCCAAATCAGCTAAAACCGCTTTTCTAGTTTCTTCACGTGATAAGCCAATATATTCATTCGGTACATTTTGGTTCATGGACGCATCATCATTCATAATATTGATGAATTCTAATTTATGATTTTCACCCATAGCAAAATCATTTGGATCATGGGCTGGTGTTACTTTAATACATCCAGTCCCAAATTCAGGATCCACATAAGCATCCTTTATTATTGGAATTTCCCTCCCAACCAAGGGTAACTTCACCGTTTTTCCTACTAAATGTTGATATCTTTCATCATCAGGATGTACAGCAACAGCCGTATCCCCCAGCATAGTTTCTGGTCGTGTGGTAGCTACTACTAAAAATTCATCAGAATTAGTAATTGGATATCTAAAGTGCCATAAGTACCCATTTTTTTCCTTGTGTATGACTTCTTCATCACTAATCGCAGATTTTGAAGCTGGGCACCAATTCACTAGACGATATCCTTTATAAATAAGCCCTTTTTCATACAACTTGACAAATGCGGATAGGACTGCTTTTGTATACCCATCATCCATAGTAAACCGCTCACGGTCCCAATCACAGGAACAGCCAAGTTTTTTTAACTGATGAATAATAATTCCACCATATTTATCTTTCCATTCCCAAGCATATTTTAAAAACTCATCTCGTTTTAATTCGTTTTTATCTATACCTTTTTCCTCAAGCATGGCAACCACTTTTGCTTCTGTTGCGATAGATGCATGGTCTGTCCCTGGGATCCAGCAAGCTTCTTTACCTTCCATTCTGGCTTTGCGAATTAAGATATCCTGAATAGTATTGTTTAAAACATGGCCTACTGTTAGCATACCCGTCACATTAGGCGGTGGGATGACGATAGTATAAGGCTCCTTTTTAGAATGCTCATCAGCATGAAAATATTTTTTTTCTAACCAGTGCGAGTACCACTTATCCTCTATAGCTGCAGGATTATATGCTTTTTCTAAAGTAGGTGATGACATAAAAGTTTATTAAATAATGATTAAATTTTGGTGAAAATAGGGTCAGTGATTTTACGACAATTCAATGCCCCTTTCATTGGAAACCTGACTTAATATCAAGTTGAAATCAACCATTCATTTTTTTAGGTACATGATAAATTCAAAGCCCATAATTCTTGATAACAATTATGTTTGATCCTTATGGATTTCTAACCACATTTGAATTTAGAATGATAGGTCCATTTTTACTTTTCAGCGTACCAAGATTTTTGCTTTTAACCAGGGGACAATTAGAGTGGAAACACAATAAAAAATTAAAAGCAGACGAAAAAGTTGTTCAAAATAAGTCATCATAAATAATATTTATCAATGATTCTTCTAATCGATAATTATGATTCATTTACCTACAACCTTGCTCAGTTAATTGAATCTTTTGGCGAAACTGTTCAAGTTATACAAAATGATACAAATATTAATCTGGATGAGTTTTTACCGGAAAAAATAATCATATCCCCCGGACCAGGAACACCATCTGAATCAGGTATTTCAAAACAAATTATTCAAGAATACATGAACAAACAGCCCATTCTCGGTGTATGCTTAGGGCACCAGTGTATTGGAGAAGTATTTGGGTCAACTGTAAAATCATCACAACGAATTCTTCACGGAAAAGCATCATTGATTCATCACATGAATTCAGGGATTTTTAAAGGAATTCCTTCTCCCTTTCAAGCAGCCCGATACCATTCCCTATCACTGGATTCTGTACCAGAAAACTTTTTTAAAACTGCCTGGGCAAATGATCATGAAATTATGGGAATCCAACATGAAGCTTTACCGTTATTTGGTGTTCAATTCCACCCTGAATCATTTTTAACACCTATGGGTCCGAAAATATTGGAGAATTTTCTTAATGTTTAAAAAAGCAGTTTTCCTAGGCAATGATCAATCAGATTGGGTGAATATTTCAGTTACTAACCCAATTGATACGCTTTCCCTTGAGATTGATGATTCGCCAGAAAAATTGGTTAATTTCATTCATAAACATACTGGAAGGTTTTTAGCTGGATTTATAACCTATGAATATGGTGTAAAACAAATGGGTGTTCCTGTAGATAATTATAAAGACATACCTGCTGTTTATTTTTGCGCTTTTGATAGTAGTGAAAAACCAAATCCTATTGCAAAAATTTCCATGCCGAGATGGGAAATCTTTGAACCCACTATATCTAAAAAAACTTATGAAACTAATTTTAAACATATAAAAGATCATATTTTTAGAGGCAATTTTTACCAAATCAATTATACTTATCATCTCAAATCATTAGCTAATGTCCCAGCAGAAAATTTATTCTATAGTTTCAGAAAAAATAATAAGGTTGGATACTGTGCATTTTTTGAAACAAATAATTGGGCAATCCATTCCTTATCGCCGGAACAATTTATAAAAATTAAAAATGGTATTATCACCACAAAACCTATCAAAGGAACTATAGTAAGAGGGGACACAAAAGAAGAAGATAAGTACAATTTGAGTATGCTACTTAGGAGCGAAAAAGAACAGGCAGAACTTTATATGATTATTGATCTCTTGAGGAATGATCTAGGTAAAGTCTGTGAAACAGACTCAGTAAAAGTTTTTGAATCAAAATCTGTAAAAAAATTAGAAAAAGTATTCCATACCTATGGAAAAATACAGGGCACTTTAAAATCAACTTTGAGTCCTATAGAAGCTTTAATCTCCATGCTACCCGGCGGTTCTATTTCCGGATGTCCGAAAAAACGAGCTTGTGAAATCATACATGAATTGGAATTAAACCCAAGAGGTGTTTATACCGGCACAATAGGATACATCCTACCTGATGGCACCCTTAATTTTAATATTGCTATTCGGACCGCTGTACAGCAAAAAGATAAATTAACACTGGGTGTTGGAGGTGGTATTACCGTGGATTCAAATTGTTTCGATGAATATGATGAAACATTAGCAAAAGCTATGTCTTTTCAACCATGATAACAGCACTTGTTAATAATGAATGGGAAAGGATTCCCCCTGAGTCTCTCAAGCTGGGAGAAAATACTTTTGCATTTAAACAAGGGCTGTATGAGACATTTCGTACTTTGGATTATAGGCCTGTATTTTTAGCTCCACATTTAGATCGAATTTTTAATTCAGCAAAATTGACTGGACTTGACATCCATTATCAAAAAGAAGAATTGTTAAATATGGTAAATCGGGTTGTTAGATCTTTCCACGATCCAAATCAGCGGGCACGAATTTTGGTCGTCCCTAACAAATTAATTATCTATACTTCATCATTAAATTTGGATCCAATTATTTATAAAGGGGTTTCTGCCATTACAGTATTGGGCACACGGGAAACTCCAGATTTAAAAACGACCAATTATAAAGTTTGTTATGATGCATGGAAATTGGCGGAAAAACAAAATTGTTTTGAAGCGATATTGATTGATAATGATGGCTCAGTTTTGGAGGGCAGTCGAAGTAATATCTTTTGGATAAAGGATGGAAAACTATTTACACGCGAGGGTAATGTTCTACCAGGTATCACGCGACAAACAATCATTAAATATTCACCCTACCCAATTACTTTTGAATCATTGAATCAGAATGAAATTTGCTCTTTAGATGAGTTATTCTTAACAAACAGCGGCTCCGGAATTGTTCCTATCATACAAGTAGATAAGCATTCAATTAATGGTTGTTTAATTGGCAAAATGACACATCAATTATTAAAACTTTATAATGATTGGATGTACAATGATATAAAAGAGTAATTTTTGATTTGAGTTATGAAAATAATTAATCAAATAAATATAAAACCCAGCGTGCGTGGTGAACATGGTTTACCCAAAAACTCTGTTCATCGTGTTCATATTTCTAAAATGGGCTTGGAAGGTGATTATAATCATTGGCGGAAAAACAAAAAACATAATGACCCTGATATGGCCGTTTTACTTTATCCTGTTGAAACCATAGATGAATTGAATAATGAAGGTTGGCCTGTAAGGCCTGGTGATCTAGGTGAAAATTTGACAATTTCTGGTTTTAAACATTGCCACTTTAAACCAAATCAACAATATCAAATTGGGGATTGTATCTTGGAAATTTCTTTGGAGTGTGATCCATGTACTAACCTTTCCGTACTTCCTTATGTGGGCAAACGAAAGATAAATGAATTTATTAAAACCACCATGAAAAGACGAGGTTGGTATGCCCGTGTAATAAATGAAGGTTGGGTGGAAAAGGGCAATGAATTAAAACAGATTACATGAGTCAAACAAAAAAATATAATATTTCAGGTATGACTTGCAGTGAATGTGTGGTTTTAATTAAAGATAAACTTCAAATTATCCAACAGGTTGAGAATGCTGAAGTTTCTTTGGAATCAAATTCCGTTCATTTGACCACTTCAACACCCGTTTCCATAAATATCTTACAGACAGCACTGCCAGAAAAATATACATTAAATGAACTGGAAACATCACCAAATAAAAAACCCATAATTGAAAATAAATCTGACTTAGGACAGTTATACCCACTTTTTCTTATCTTTTTTTATATCACAGCTTCAACTCTTATCATAAATAGGGCTGATCTTAACGTAAGAAATTTCATGTATGATTTTATGGGGATTTTTTATATTGTTTTCAGTTTTTTTAAATTTCTAGATTATAAAAATTTCCCAGATTCATTTGCTAAATATGATCCACTCGCAAAAATTATGCCTTTTTATGGATGGTCCTACCCATTCATTGAGACAATTTTAGGGATGTTATTTTTATTCAGATTAAAGCTCCAATTTGCATTGATTACAACTCTGGTAATTCTTGGCCTAACAACCGTTGGGGTTACGAAAGTATTGCTAAATAAAAACCCGATCCAGTGTGCGTGTCTAGGTACATCCATCAAACTGCCTATGACTAGAGCAACCATCATTGAAAACAGCGTAATGCTAATGATGGCAATTTGGATGCTGCAATATAATTAGAAAATATTTCATAAATTAATTTGTAAGCTCATTACAGTTTTTTCGACTGAATTTTTACTTTTATAAAATGATATTTTTGAATATTAATTTTTATTTGACAGTATGTTAAATAGTTTTTCTAAGTTTATAATTAATCATCCTAGGATAATACTATCCAGTGTTTTTATCATTTCGCTTTTTCTTTCTTTTTTTATTCCGAATCTGAAAATTGATTTTTCCATTGAGCATTTATTTTCACAAAAGGATCCTGGAGTTGAAAAATATTTTTCATTTCGAGATACTTTTGGGCGGGAAGATAATGTTTTAACAATCATATATAAGCCAATAAATGTCTACGAGAAACAACTTTATATTGAGCTCGAGGAGTTGGTTTATGGCATAGAAGAATTAGATGGTGTAAAGAATGTAATATCTATTTTCACTTTAAGTGACATAGACCTTAACGCTTGGTTAGGAAATTTACATGATGATTATTTTCCATGGGATAAGGATACAATTTTTAAAAAATTGAGTTATATACAACAAGACCCATCAATAGGATGTAGAGTAATCTCTAAAAATTTACAATATGGTTCAATAATTATATCTCTAAAAGATAATGCCAATAATCATGGTAGGCGCACTGAACTTCTTGAAGAAATAAAAATTCTTACATCAAAGACTTCTGCAGAATGGACGTATTCAGGAGTATCTGTCTTGAGAACAGAATATGTTCGCTATATGCTTCGAGACAATTTTGTTTTTTTACCTCCAATAGCGGTTATTTTTATTTCCATTCTTAGTTTTATTTTTCGTAACTGGGCCTATGTTTTATTACCTACACTAACAGTGATAATAACTGTAATCTGGTTATTAGGCTTTATGGGAATATTTGGATTAGAAATAAATATTATGACCTATATAGTGCCTACGCTTCTAATTATTATTGGTATAAGTGATGCAATCCATATCCAAGCAAGGTTCAGAGAAAATTTCATAAAATATCCTTCAGATCCACTGGAAGCAATGCTTACGACCATGAACCAGATGACAAAAGTAATTTTTCTAACTAGTGTTACAACAGCAATTGGATTTCTGGCGCTCATGACCACATCTATTCAAATTGTTAGAGAATTTGGTATGGAAATCTCTATTGGGGTAATGTTTGCCTGGCTGGTATCTATATTAATAGTACCATCCGGAATTATTTTTTCACAACAATTCAAAGTTAGAAAAAAAGATACATTTCAACCTTTTCTTATTTGGTTATCAGGAATTATCCCCAATAACCCATGGGCATTTATTATTGTTCCGAGTCTCATATCTGCAATATGTATTTACAAGATTAAAGATATTTCTACTGATGCATCACTCATGGATGATTTAAGACCTAAAAATAAATTGTATCAGGATCTCAAATTAACAGAGAAAAATTTTGGTGGTGTATTACCGTTTGAAATTTTAGTAAAAACCAAATCAAAAGAAATGAAGCAGGATGAAGTTTCTATTGATAGTGAAGTTTTGCAGTTATCTAAAATGATTCAACAGCTACTTGAAACTGAGTTGAAAAATAGTCGGTTTTTTTCAGTAAATAATTTACTGGAATCTGCAAAACGGATTCAGGCAGGAAACAAAGCTAGTGTCAGTGATGAAATATTATTAAACCAAATACTTGAAAACCAATCAAGTGGTCAAATCAATCTAATAAATGAAGGAAGAGATGTCCTTAGAATAACAGGTCTCATAGAAGATAAAACATCTAATGAGATGAAACAGATCTATACCAAACTTGATTCACTTTCAGATACTTTTTCTGAAAAGGTTTCTATTGATTATACTGGCACGACTGTAGTAGCATTAAACACGAATGATTATCTAGTACAATCCCTGGTTAATAGTCTTGGACTAGCTTTGATATTCATCAGTGTAATTATGGCAATTATGTTCCGTACTAACTCCATCCTTTTCGCTAGCCTTGTAACAAATCTGATCCCCATCTTTTCTGTTTTAGGTATTTTGGCTTGGCTTGGTATCTCAATACGTCCGCCTACGGCAATGACATTTGCGGTGGCTCTGGGAATAGCAGTTGACGACAGTTTGCATTTTTTACTACGATACAGACGAGAATTAAGAAACGGTTTAAACCGAGTAAATGCAATTAAAGCAACCATAATCCATACAGGCTCTGCACTTTTGATTACTACATCTATATTGGTTGCAGGGTTCTCTGTATTATTACTCTCTGCATTTCTTCCTACATATCAATTTGGACTATTATCGGCAGTTATGGTTGGGACTGCTCTTCTTTGTGACCTTACACTATTGCCGGCACTTTGCTTAATATTGCCGAATCCAAGAAAAAATGAGAACTAGAAAAAACATATATCAGATCAGAATTATTGTTTTGGGTAATATTCTATATTGTTATCTCATTGGTCAAAATCTTTCACTTAAGGGAATGCTTACGCTAAGCGGCTTAATAGGTGATGATGCTCCAAGAAATCTGCCAACTTATGAATCAAGTATAGACTATATCCCTACTTTATCTATAGTAAAGGAATTATCTAGTAATACTTTTCTAGATGCAGAATGGAGTTATAGGTTAAAAAAAGACTACTCAGGAGATTCGCTCTATAATAAGATATATAAGAAAAATCGTTTATGGGCAAGATATTCAAGTGAGAAAATTGAAGCTAGGCTTGGTCTTCAAAAAATTATTTTTGGACCCACACAAATTCTCCGATCGCTTTCATGGTTTGATACATTTGATATAAAGGATCCTACCGGTCAGACAGATGGCGTAGAATCTTTTCGACTCAGATGGTTTCCATCCAATTCAATAGGTATTTGGACATGGGCAGTCCAAAATGATCACAAAATTGTTTCTTATGGAGGACGGGGAGAGGTTTCGACTCTTTTGGGCGAATGGGGGATAACATTCCATCATGACCCCACAAACTCGTTACAAATGATCGGTCAAACCAAAGTCTTGATTGATCAAGCTCACAACAGAATGGCCCTGGATTTTAGATACGACGGATTTATTGGCTTTTGGAATGAAAGTGCTTTTTTATTTTCTAAAGAAAATAATATTGCACTGGTTACCATAGGAGCTGATTACACCTTGCCAATTGCCACCGGGATCATGCTTATGACTGAATCTATGTTGGTAAAAGATTATCAAATTGATTCGAACTCTACACAAACAGCTTTAATGGCCAGTGTACCCCTGGGCATGGTTTATCAGCTCATGTTTATTTCTCAATTTAATTGGGAAGAAAAAAAGAATTATAACTTTTTACGCCTGACTGCAACTTATGATCAATATGCTTTAAATTTTATCATTTCAATTAATCCAAAACGATCTGATTATAATGAAGCTGCTTATTTCCTGCCTAATACAGTGGCTGGTTTTGGCACGAACCTAAAATTCGTCTTCATGTATAATCATTAGGATATAATAATGCAAAATAATTCTGTAGTAACTATTGAAAACCTTACAAAGCAGTTTCCAGTAGGTGGCAGTTTTTTCACAGCACTTAAAGATGTGGATCTGACCATTAACAAAGGTGAATTCACCGGCTTAGTTGGGCCATCTGGATCAGGAAAAACAACACTGTTAAATATTATCGGCGGACTGGATTCTCCCACTGAAGGGCAGGTCAACGTATTAGACAATGCTCTAAATGATACGTCCCATAACGCTCGAGCGCGCCTGCGCCGAAAACATATGGGTTTTATTTTCCAAAGCTATAACCTGTTGCCAGTCTACACTGTATTTGAGAATGTAGAACTACCACTGATCTTGAATAAGGTTGAGCAGGAAGAGCGGAAAGATATGGTAAAAAAAGCGGTTAAATCCGTCGGGCTAACCGATAAGCTAAATTCTCGGCCAAATATGTTGAGCGGAGGTGAATGTCAACGAACGGCTATTGCCAGAGCAATTGTCCATCAACCGGAACTTGTGTTGGCAGATGAACCAACCGCTAATCTGGATGCAGAAAATTCTCATCAAATTATGAAAATCCTCACAGATTTAAATGAAAAGTTAGATACTTCCTTTGTTTTTGCTACACACGATGAAAAAATCATGGCCTACTTAAGACGTATAATTCGCCTAGGAGATGGCCAAATAACTGAAGATAAAAAGATTGAGAACCCCAATGGAAAGAAATACTAATGCTGTTTAAGGTTGCTATCAAGAATCTGTTGGGCGCTAGGTTACGTACTATTCTGAATGTTCTTGTAACCGCTTTTTCATTTTTCTTAATCCTGTTCATGTCAGCAATGTATAATGGCATGCTGCAACACGCCAAACAAGTCACCATGGATACAGAAATTGCCGGTGGCGCTTATTGGCACCCGGATTACGACCCACTGGATCCCATGACATTTGAAGATGCTCATTCATCCCTACCAGAAGAAATACAATCATTGGTAAATCAAAATAATGCTTTCCCAGTATTGGTAAGCCAGGCATCCATCTATCCCGCAGGTCGCATCATGCCTGCCATTATGAAGGGTATTCCACCTGATCAAAGTATTGTAAATATGCCAACTAATGCACTTTCAAAAAACAATGATATATCAATTCCCGTCTTGATCGGTAAAGGAATGGCCAGCAATACAAAGCTGAAAGTGGGTGATACCTTTATCATCCGCTGGCTGGATGCTGATCGAACTTATGATGCAGATGAAGGTACGGTCGTACACATTATGGATACGGAAAATTTCAAACTTGACATTGGCCATATCTGGATACCACTGGATAAAGCCCGATCTATGCTAGCCATGGAAAATGAAGCCACTTACGTGACCTTTGAAAAAGGAGTGCCTTTAGTTCATAACCTTGGTGGTTGGATTCCCCGCGATATTAATTATCTAGTCCAGGATATGGAAGCTATTATTGAAGCAGACAAGCCTCAGGCCCAAGTCATGTATATGATCCTATTAGCCTTGGCTGCCATGGGAATTTTTAACGCTCAAGTATTATCTATCTTTCGCCGAGGAAGAGAGATCGGGACACTCATGGCAATAGGCATGACACGTCCAAGAGTGGTAGGACTTTTCACCTTAGAAGGAGGTCTCAATGCAATATTGGCAGCAGTAGCAACACTCATCTTTTTTGGTCCTGCACTCTGGTATTTTGGTGTATATGGAATACCGTTGCCAATTGATTACACCGAGATGGGTTTGATCATCGCAAAACGACTGATACCGGTTTATACCATAGGCCTAGTTTTATCAACTACTATTCTTGTTTCACTGGTTGTATTGATTGTGAGCTATATACCGGCCAGGCGCATCACACGAATGCAACCAACAGATGCTCTGAGAGGTAAGGCGATAGCATGATCAAATTTTTAACTAAAGGATTACTCCGAGACCGTTCCCGCAGTCTGTTCCCGTTTTTGGTAATAACGCTTACAGTTGCACTCGTTATATTCTCGCTCGGCTTTATGAAAGGTACTATGAACAGTATGCTACTTGACACCGCCGTGATCATGACCGGGCATGAAAAAGTAGTTACACGCGCCTACAATGAAGAAAGCCAACTCATGCCCAATGACCTGGCCTTATTGGAAGTAGATGAGCTTGTTGATGAGCTAAGTCAGAATTATCCGGAGTTGTTCTGGTTACCGCGAATTACCTTTGCAGGGTTATTAGATGTTCCAGATGAAGTGGGTGAAACAAAAGCACAGGGTCCCGTGCTTGCTTTTGGTATTGATTTCTTTAATTCTGGATCTCGTGAAGTTGAAATTTGGGAATTGGAAAAATTGATATTGAGTGGAACACTGCCTAAGAATAAAGATGATGCTCTTATTAGTTCAAAATTGGCGAATCAATTGAACGTAAAAGCTGGAGAGAGAGTCACATTTATAGGTTCCACCATGAATAATGCTTTTACAACCTACAATTTCAATATTGCAGGCACGTTTAACTTGCGTAAGGGACAGACAGACAGGCAAATGATGCTTGTTGACCTCTCCGGTGCCCGCAATGCGTTGAATATGGATAATGCTGCTTCAGCCATTTTCGGATTTAGCCACTCGTTATATTATGATGACGAAGCAGCCGTTATACGTCGTACAACATATAATGAAACCTATAGTGACAGTATGGATATTTTTAGTCCTTTTATGCTTGCCCTACGGGATGGAAATCAGATGGGATCAATAGTAGATATAAGCGATGCAATGATGTCTATTATGGGAGGAGTATTTTTAGTCGTGGTGATGGTTGTTCTCTGGAACATGGGACTCATGAGCGGTCTGCGCCGCTATGGTGAAGTCGGATTACGACTAGCTCTTGGGGAGTCCAAGGGACAGGTTTACCGATCTATGATCTCTGAAGCGTTAATCATCGGATTAACCGGAACGATAATGGGAACGGGCATTGGGCTTGCTATTACCTATTTTGTCCAGGAGTATGGCATAGATTACACACAAGGAATAGAGGCATTATCAAATTCGTCTATGGTGATGCCCAATGTATTTTATGCTCAAGTTACACCAGATCTATTTTTTATTGGATTTATTCCTGGCGTTTTGGCCACTTTACTAGGTACCATGCTAGCTGGCCTGGGCATATACAAACGGGAAATGGCGCAATTATTCAAGGAACTGGAAACATGATTAAATTTGTTATTCTTTTAATTTCTTTCACATTTATTACGGGACAATCCAAAGAAATGACTGTGGATGATATTATTCAGGCTATGGATAAAAATATGAATGCGAAATCCCGGATACTGACAAGCAAAATGGTTGTACACAGTAGGCGGGCAAGTCGTACCATTGAATCTCGTAATTGGGTTGTGGGAACAGATAAAGCATTCACCGAATATTTATCTCCACCCAGAGAAGCGGGTACAAAAATGCTCAAATTAGGCGATAAGCTTTGGACCTATTCGCCACAAACAGATCGAGTGATCCAGATCTCTGGCCACATGCTACGTCAATCTGTTATGGGGTCAGATATGTCCTACAGTGATATGATGGAAGACCGTCCATTGATGGATCTCTACGATGCTAAAATAGAAGGTTCTGTTGAAATTGATGGAAGGGATCATTGGATAATGATGTTAACAGCCAAAGTGAAAGGATTATCTTACCCTATGCGCAGAGCATGGATTGACAAAGAATATCTGGTCCCCATGAAAGAAGAATTATATGCCAAAAGCGGTAAACTACTAAAAACATCTACTATGCACGGCATCAAAAATGTACAGAATAGGTGGTTTCCTTCTCGTTTTATATTTAAGGATGAATTAAAACGAAATAGCAAAGGAACAGAATGGGTAATTGATGAAATTGAGTTTGATAGTGAGATTTCAGAATCTCGATTCTCAAAGGCACTACTTAGAAAATAACAAAACTGTTTCAATATGTTGTGTATGAGGAAACATATCCACCATGACTGCAACATTTATATTGTACCCTTTTTCTACCAATACTTTTGCATCCCGAGCTTGAGTGGTTGGGTTACAGGACACATAAATAATTTTCTTAGCTTTTAGCTTTGGCAGGTATTGTAACATATCCGGATGTATGCCAGCACGTGGAGGGTCAACAATAATCACATCCGGCTTTGGGATTCGTTTTGGCAGTTGGCCCGATTTAAAAAATGTATCCAAATTCGCTTTTAAAAATTTTACATTTTCAATTCCATTTTTTAAAGCATTTCTTTCCGCATCTTCTAACGCCGAACGAATCACTTCAAATCCATAGATATTTTTAGCTTCATTGGCCAGGTACAACCCAATCGTTCCCGTACCACAATATAAATCATATACAATTTCTTCGCCTGAAAGCTTGGCGACTTTCGCTACTTCATCATATAATCTTTGACCCTGTATGGTATTTGTTTGGAAGAATGAATTGGCTGAAATTTCAAATGTCAATTCGCCAATTTTCTCTTCTATGGTTGATGAACCATATATAATTGTTTCATACTCACCAAAGGCCACATCTGCTTTTCGAGTGTTTACATTATTTATCATAGATGTGATTTCCGGTACTTGGTCCAACAATGCATCCGTTAATGGGGACAATTTATTTAAATCATCATAAGCGGTGACAATATTCACCATGAGCTGATTGGTATTTATTCCATAGCGAAGCATTAAAAACCTTAAGAATCCTATGTGAGTTTTAGGATCATATGGCCGTAATTCCGGATTTTTGCGGCAAACGTCTCTGGAAATTTTAAGTATTTGGTTACCTATTTCAGGCTGGATATGGCAATCATAGATATCCAATATTTTATCATAACGTCCCGGAATATGAAGTCCAACAGCAAAGGATTTATCTACATGTTGCGGCTCTGACCCAAGAACCCATCGGTGTGGAGAAAAGGTGAATTCCATTTTATTCCGATAATTGAAAATTGGATTAGCTCCAATGGTTTTATCTAACCTAAATCTTTTAAAACCGCCTAATCGGCGAAACGCATCTTCACTCTGAAGTGATTTTTCTTTAAGCTGTACTTCATAGGATAGGTTTTGAATTTTACACCCTCCGCAAACACTGAAATGTTCACAAGGCACATTTACAGCATCGGGGGAGTCTTGAAGCACTTCTAAAACACGAGCTTCTGCAAAACCTTTTTTCTTTTTATAGATAAGAGCTTGGACAGTTTGCCCTGGGATGGCACCGTTTACAAAAATGACAAAGTCATCTTTCCTTGCTAGACCCATGCCTCCATAGGCAAGAGACTCAATCTTTAGTTCTAATTCTAGACCGCGTTTTATTTTTATAAAGTCAGCCATTATAAGGAATTAAATCAATTGTTGGATAACTATTGGGAGCGGATCCACTTTTGAATCATTTATGCTATATGCTTGCTGTATTAATTCAATGGCATGATTTGCTTGAGTTTCGTTTTTAGCATGGACCATGGCTAAGGGTTGACCTACTTCAATATAATTACCTAAACCTGATATCTCTGTTAATCCAACAGAGTGATCAATAGTATCACTAGCTTTTTTCCTGCCTCCACCTAAAGAAACAACCGCCAGACCAACATCCCGTGTTTGAATATTAGAAATGAACCCTGTTTGAGTTGCTGGGATAGGTTTTATTATATCTGATTGTTTAAATTTTTCTTTAAGTATATTACCAGAACCGCCTAAAGTCATGACCATTTCTTCAAATTTTTCAGCTGCTTTACCTGAATCTAAAACTCTGGTTATTTCTTTAATGGCTTCTTTTTTAGATCCGGATAAGCCTGCTATTATTACCATCTCGGCTGACAAAGATAAAACAACTTCATGAAGACGTTTGTCACGTTCTGATCCAGTTAAATAATCAATCACTTCCTGCACTTCCAATGAATTTCCTACATTAGTTCCCAATGGTTGATTCATATCTGTGATGAGTGCAGTTGTTTTCATTCCAAATTCTTTTCCAACATGAATAATATTTTTACCCAGCTCTAAAGCAAAATCTTTTTGATCTGCAAATGCACCATTTCCCATTTTAATATCCATTACAAGTCCATCCAATCCTGCAGCTATTTTCTTAGATAAAATAGATGCAGTAATTAGGGGTATTGATTCAACAGTGGCTGTTACATCACGTACGCCATATATTATTTTATCTGCAGGTGCCAGATTGTCTGTTTGTCCAATGATGGCACAACCCACTTTTTTTACAACTTGACGAAAATGATCATTATCAGGTGTAGTATTATATCCAGGTATCGATTCCAGCTTATCCAATGTACCTCCGGTATGGCCTAAACCCCTTCCAGAAATCATAGGATTATAGATTCCGCATGCAGCAACAATTGGTGCAAGCAACAGGCTTATTTTATCACCGACACCACCGGTAGAATGCTTATCAATCACAGGGCCATCTAAGTTATCCCAATTCAGAGTATCACCTGATTTCATCATTTGATCAGTAAGATAGAAAGTTTCATCCACTGTCATTCCATTAAATATAACAGCCATGGAAAAAGCAGCAATATGACTTTCATTTACAAGCCCTTCAGCAATTCCTTCAATATAATATTGGATTTCTTCCCCACTGAGAGAATGGCCATCTCTTTTTTTTCTGATGATTTCTTGAGGAAGCATTGTTGAACCGGAATTATTTAAAAAAGAATATGTGAAAAATTGGTTTTATGAATTTTCATAATTCGAAAGAAATTCCCCCAATAACGATTGGAGATCATGGGCAGCATAGTTTGCATTTCCCATGGTTTGTTCATGACTTAAAGCAACTTTGCTCATTCCTGCAGCCATGTTTGTTATAATGGAAAGAGCTGCAACCTTTAAACCAAAAAACCTAGCAAGGATCACTTCTGGGACGGTGGACATGCCTACTACTTGTGCACCTAAATTTTTGGCAACTTTGATTTCTGCAGATGTTTCAAAACTGGGACCGCAAAACCAAATGTAAACACCCTCATGCAAAGTAATTCCTTTTGATAGAGCTGCATCACGAAACTGATTACATAACATTGGATCATAAGCATCTACCATATCGACAAATCGCGATGATTCTGTTTCCTTAAATAATGGTGATACACCAGTAAAATTGATATGGTCGGTTAGTAACATTATGCTTCCTGGTTTGGCTTTATGAACTAAACTTCCTGCTGCATTGGTCAAAATAAGTAAATCACAACCTAATTCTTTTAATGTATGGATTGGTGTCCGCATTGCATCTGCATGACCTTTTTCATAATAATGGGCTCGGCCTTGTAAAATAGCGACCTCTGCTCTATAAACTTTTCCCAGTACTAATTGTCCTACGTGCCCCTGGACTCCAGCATTGGGAAAATCCGGTAAATCATCATATGAAATAATAGTTTGATCTTCAACAAGATCTACAAAAGAGCCTAATCCTGATCCAAGTACGATTCCAACTCTTGGTTCCTTCCCCGGTGCTCTAGACCGAATGATGTCTAAAACAGATTTTACTGACATAAATTAAACTCCAATAGGGTGCCAGGTAGTTTTTATTTCCTGTGTTTTCAAAATTTGATACGGATCTTCTTTTTGCCAATCTTCATTGGAATAAATAATCGCATGCTTCACATTCAATGCTGCATTGGATTCAACCATTTGGATATGAGCTTTATTATCGCCACAGTAAATCATTGCATTCACATCCATATGAGAAGAAAAATGTTCTAAGAGTTCATCTCTTTGGCCAGTGAAAATATTTACCACACCACTAGGGAGATCCGAAGTGTGCAGAACTTCCGCAAATGAGACTGATGATATTGGCTTGGATTCAGATGCTAGAACCACCATTGTATTTCCCCCAGTGATGATAGGTGCTAAGATAGAAACAAGCCCCAGTAATGATGTATCATTTGGTGCAAAAGCAGCAACTACACCTGTTGGTTCCGGTATGGTGAAATTAAAATAAGGAAGCGATACAGGATTTACACGACTAAAAATTTGCTGGTATTTATCCGCCCAACCAGCATAATAAATAAGCCGATCAATAGATTGATCTAATTCTGTTTCAGCCTGTTTTTTGGTACTGCCTTGGAACATAAGCTCCTCTGTAAATTGATCCCGTCTGCCTTCCAACATTTCAGCTATACGATATAAAATTTGGGAACGGTTAAAGGCTGTTTTTCCTGACCATCCACCAACAGCCTTCCTTGCAGCTACCATAGCATTCCGAAAATCTTTTCTAGAACCACGGCAAATATTTACCACTGTTCCATCCTTTGGACTTTCCCATTTTATATATCGACCCGATTCCGTCCTAGGAAATTTTCCATCAATATATAATTTATATGTTTTTTGAATTTTAACTCGTTTACCCATTCATATGTCCTAATTCAAATCCACATAACCGCGGAGACCTTCTACCCCGCCTTCACTACCAACACCACTTTCCTTATACCCGCCAAATGGCGCACTAGGATCAAATTTATTAAATGTATTCGCCCAAATAACACCTGCACGAATTTCTTTGGACACTTTGAAAATTTTAGCCCCCTTATCTGTCCAAACACCACCAGAAAGGCCGTAGGGAGTATTATTCGCTTTTGCAATCACTTCATCAATAGTTCTGAATGTTTGGATCGCAAGTACAGGACCAAAGATTTCTTCCTGCACAACCCGATTTGATTGACTTACATCAGTGAAAATTATCGGAGCGCACCAATAGCCTTTATCTGGCATTTCAGATTTAGACTGATAAATGGTCCCTCCTTCATCTTTTCCCAATTGTACATATTCATTGATTTTCTCAAGTTGTATTTTTGAATTGATGGCACCGATGTCTGTATTTTTATCTAGGGGATCCCCCACAATAAGCGAATCCATTCGATTTTTCAGTTTAGAGATAACTTGTTCAGCAATGCCTTCCTGTAAGTAGAGCCGGGACCCGGCGCAACATACATGACCCTGATTAAAAAATATTGAATTAATAATCCCTTCCACAGCTTGGTCAATGGGAGCATCTTCAAAAATGATATTTGCTGCCTTACCACCCAACTCCAAAGTATATTTTTTTCCAGAGCCAGCCAAAGCTTTCATAATATATTTTCCAACTTCTGTACTGCCAGTGAATGCAATTTTATCAATATCGGGGTGATTCACCAATGCCTGTCCTGTCTCAACACCACCGGTAACTATATTAATAACTCCAGGTGGCAGGTTGGCTTCTTGGATGATTTCTGCCAATTTCATAGCGGTAAGGGAAGTTGTTTCAGCTGGTTTTAAAACCAGCGTGTTCCCAGTTACCAATGCAGGTGCTAATTTCCAGGCCGCCATAAGTAATGGAAAATTCCATGGAATAATTTGACCTACCACACCTAATGGTGTAGGAGAAACACCAGGGAAAGCATATTTTAATTTATCTGCCCATCCAGCATAATAAAAAAAGTGCGCAGCAGCA
Source organism: uncultured Fidelibacterota bacterium (assembly GCA_913040915.1). Classification (GTDB taxonomy): domain Bacteria; phylum Fidelibacterota; class Marinisomatia; order Marinisomatales; family UBA1611; genus CAXFCD01. Next base: position 60,101 of record CAJWHW010000007.1, read on the forward strand.
AGGGGTATATCTACATCACGAGACTCCCGAATAGGTTTCCCTCCATCCATGCATTCAATTACAGAAAACTCCCTAGCTCTTTCTTGAAGTAATCGTGCAATACGGTAAACATATTTTCCTCGTTCCCTTGGTCCCATTTTTGACCAAGTTTTTTTATAAGCATTTCTCGCTGCAACTACGGCTTTATTTACATCAGAGTCATCGGCTTCAGCAATTTTGGCAATTACTTTTTCGTTAGCTGGATTAATGGAATCAAAATATTTCTTTTGATAAGCAGGGACAAACTCGCCATTTATAAAAAGGTTGTATTGATTTTTTAATTGAATGTGATCGATGCTTTCAGGCGCCGGACTGTATTCCCAATTTACTGATTTATTCATAATATTTTTTTAATCCAATGAAAAATAATCTTTTGATTGGTAGTACCCTGTATCTTGTTTTATTATTTGCATAATTACATCATTTGCCAAAGAACTTGCACCAAATCGAAACAAATCTGGCGAAAGCCAATCAGGACCTAAAGTTTCCTTAACCATTACCAAATATTGAATGGCTTGTTTTGCAGTGCCAATGCCACCAGCAGGTTTCATGCCAATTCGCTTCCCTGTTTTTATTTGAAAATCTCTAATGGCTTCCAACATAGTTAGGACAACAGGCGGTGTGGCTGCAGGCGCAATCTTACCTGTTGATGTTTTAATAAAATCTGCACCTGCTTCCATAGCAATGTCGCTTGCCAAACGTACATTATCTAATGTAACCAGTTCTCCAGTTTCTAGTATCACTTTCAGATGCGCACTTCCGCAAGCTTCCTTCACTTTTGTGATTTCTTCAGACACATAATTATAATCACCACGGAGAAATCGTCCTCTAGATATTACCATATCAATTTCATTCGCACCTGCATCAACGACAGATCTTACTTCATCCAATTTTGATTCCAAATCTGCCATCCCGCTTGGAAAAGATGTGGCCACAGAAGCTATATGAATACTAGTCCCTGATAAAGCTTCTTTCGCTATTGGAACCATAGTAGGATAAACACAAATAGCTGCAACGCTTGGTAATCCGGGAAACTGATCATAAAGATGAGCTGCTTTGTAGCAAAGTTGTTTTACTTTACCGAGAGAATCTTTCCCTTCTAAAGTAGTAAGATCAATCATGCTCAAGGTTAATTCCAAAGCTTGAATCTTTGATTCCTTTTTTATGCTTCTTGAAAATAGCCTGACTACCCGTTCCTTTGTATTCACTTCATCAATTGGATGGGTATATAAATGGTGTTGTGTATTCATAAGATTTTGTTATTATAAGGAAATTTAGAGCAAAAATGCCACTTTGAATACATCTTCTTTAAATACAAGATCGAATTTGGTTTACGAGCTTGTTTGCTTCTAATTTATTTACCGCTTCTGCATAGATGCGCATGATTGGCTCTGTATTTGAATTCCGTAAATGAACCCACCGATCTGCCCATGTGAACTTTACACCGTCTAATGTATTTGTATCTGCATCATGAAAAAGAGATTGGACCTTTTGGATTAAGGTATCCGAATCAATACCATCTAAATCCACTTTATCTTTTACAATTTCAAATTGTGGTAATAACTGATGAATCTTACCGAGCGAATTTTCTGTTTGGGACATCCGATTCAAAACCATTGTTGCCCCTACTAACGAATCTCGTCCTAAATGGCATTCTCTAAGGATTACACCACCATTTCCTTCTCCCCCGAGCTCTGAACCAATTTCATTCATTTTATTTACTACATTAATTTCTCCTACAGCCGTCCGAGCAACTGAAATATTATTTACTTCAGCCAATTTTTCTAAAGCCAAAGACGTGGATAAATTCACCACAAATGGGTCTGTTTTATTGGTCTCCTTCATATATCCATCTGCTGCCAATACCAGCGTATATTCTTCCCCCAATGGGTTTCCATTTTCATCTACCGTGGCCAAGCGATCTGCATCAGGGTCAACAGCAAATCCACACGCTGCACCATATTTAATAACAGCTTGAGATAAATCAGTTAAATTTTCTGGGAGCGGTTCCGTCCCTCGGGTAAAATTCCCATTAGGCTCACAATTGATTTCTATTACATCGCACCCTAAAGATTCTAACATGGCAGGGAGAGCCTGAGCTCCAGCACCATTTACCGCATCAATCACAACTTTAAAATGGCGGCGTTGAATTCTGGTTAGCTCAATGCAGGATAAACTGGCACATGCGATCACATGTTTTTGAATGGCATTTTTTTCAGGCCAGACTATTCCCGGATCATCCGCATTTGGGAGTTCAGTATTCTTATCTACTAATTCAAATAATTTTTCACAATCTTCTGGGTGGAAAAATGTACTGTCATCTCGAACAAACTTTAACCCATTCCATTCAATTGGGTTATGGCTGGCAGTAACAATAAATCCACCAATAGCTTCCGTATTGTGAACCATATATTGAATTGTTGGTGTGGGAACAATATCACAAAAAATAACCGTTCTTCCAAGTCGAGTGAGCTCACTCATCATAGTATGAAGAATATCATCTCCTGATGGACGGCTATCACGTCCAGCTATAATAACGCCTGCCGGTAAAAATTGATGGAGCGCTTTTGCATACACAATTGCAGATTCTGGTGTTAAATGTGTTTTTGTAAGCCCGCGAACACCAGAGATACTTCTAATTAACATTTTAATTGATGGTTAAAGTAAGGAGTTGAGAACAAAAAGCTATGGAAGTTATAGAAATGAATTTAGCAAATAGAAATGATAAATTGATTTTATTTAGATATAAGATTCCATTTTAGAGTTTAAATTAAAATTGGTGAAAAATTTTCCATATTATATTGACCTAAGTTCAAGGTATTCATAAAAAGAAAAAAGCCCCGGAAAAACCGAGGCTTTCATCAATTCCCAAACGGGTGCCTACTTGCGTCGCCTGCGACGTCGCTGACGGCTGGCACGCGGATCGTTCCGCAATGCTTCTATCCTGGCAAGCCTTTTAATACGACGGGCTGTTTTCTTTCGAGCTTCCCGCTTTGCATCACTTGGCTTTTCATAGAAGGATCGAGTCCTAACTTCCCGAAGAATACCTGCTCGCTCCCACATCTTTTTAAATCGACGCAGGGCTCGTTCAAATGATTCCTTTTCTCTTACCTGGACTTCAACCACTTAAATCACCTCCAAAGTGTAGTTTGTGGTTATTTATTACAAAATTTCTCGCTTCAGAAAAGCCGGCGATTTTACCGGTATACTGACCATTTTCCAAGAGTTAAACCATGGATGCAAATTCTTCAACCGTCAGCGTTTCCGGCCGTCGGGTGAAATCAATTTTATTCTGAATCTCTTTTGGAATATTCCAACTTTTTAATGTATTTCTTAGCATTTTCCGCCTTTGAGAGAAAGCCGTAGTGACTAATTTATTAAACTTTTTGTATTTTTCATCTGGAACTATTGGAGCTTCTTTTTTTGTAAAACGTACAATAGCGGACTCTACTTTTGGTTTGGGAATAAATACATCTGGCGAAATGGAAAAACAATATTTGACATTTAAGTATGCACCAACCACAACCGAAAGCCTTCCATAAGCTTTTGTCCCGACTTCTGCGGACAAGCGCTCGGCCATTTCTTTTTGCATCATAATATGAGCATCAGTCCAAAAATCTAATTGTTCAATAAGCCAAAAAAGAATAGGCGATGTAATATTATATGGTATATTGCCTACCACGCGAACAGGCTCAGAAATAGGTAATTCATTGATTTCTTGCAAAAGTACATCACCATGGAGAATATGAAGCCCTTCTAGAACAGATCTGTTTTTTAAATGATCTATTAGCATTGGATCAATTTCAATAGCAGCTATTTCTTTTACATCAGGTAAAACCCTTTCAGTAAGTGCACCCTCTCCAGGACCAATCTCGAAAATAGAGTCTGTATTTTTTGGGTTAATTGTTCTGGCAATACGGTCAAGAAGATTATTATCAGTAAGAAAATTCTGACCCCACTTTTTTCTGAAAATATGGCCTGCTTTTTTGATTTTCATTATCTAATTCGAAATATTCAAAATGGAAATAAAAGTACACGTTTTTAGATCAATCAAATCGGTAATTTGAAAAGCTCTGTAGCATTAACAGATGTTTGTTCAGCCACCAATTCAATAGAAGTACCATGAAGTTCTGCTAATTTTTCTGCAACAAACTTCGTATGTCCCGGTTCATTTAGCTTACCACGGTGAGGTACGGGACTTAAATAAGGCGAATCAGTCTCAACCATGATTCGATTTAAGGGAATCTCTTTCGCCACTTCAGGTAGGTGGCTATTTTTAAAAGTCAGATTTCCAGAAAAAGAAATGAAATACCCTAAGTCTATAAAAGCTTGTGCCGTTTCAAGTTTACTGGAAAAACAATGAGCCACACCTCGTACGCTTGGAAATTCTTTTAGGATACTAAGCACATCTTCATCAGCATCTCTATTATGAAAGACCACTGGTTTGTCTAAATCCTGTGCAATGCTCATTTGATTTCGAAATACTTTTTGTTGTATATCCGGATCGGAAATATTACGAAAATAGTCTAAGCCCATTTCTCCTACAGCCACCATGGAATCAATCTTCATTAGATCATAGATTTGATTAACAAAATCTTCTGGAGCATCTTTTGCATCATGGGGGTGAATCCCAGCGGTGGCAAATATTGAATCATTAGTTTCTGCCAACTGGAGACACTCTCTGGAATCAACCATATTTGTAGCGACACAAATAAAGCGAGTTACTCCTAGCTTCTCAGCGCGGCTTAATACATTTGAAAGGTTATTTTTTAAATCATCATAAAATAGATGACAGTGAGTATCAGTTAGCATTTAATTAAATCTTCTTGTAAAATGATGGGCAAACCTAAAATCATTTTTTCATTATCACGACCATGAAATTTCAAAACATTTTCCTTTTCCTATTTTCATTTATAATGATTTATTCTAAATCATTACAAGAAGGAGATACATTAGAAATTCATCCCATTACTTGGGATACACCAAGCCCGGAAGGTTGGGGAGCACAATATGAACAAATTATTGCATTTCCTGATTCCAGTAATTCCTGGGCAAAAATAATTATGGTGCAAACTCTGAAATGTGATTCCGCCACAAAAGGAGATAAATACCCATGTGGGGAATGGGATTATATTTGGAATGCATTTGTTCATGTTCCCCGTTTGGATTCAATAGAAGTATTTTCCATCGGCAGTTTTGTTACACCCTATGGAAAACGCTTGGTTATGGGGGGTGAATCAGGTTGGGAGTGGACATACGACATGACAGATTATTCTCCTATTCTTCATGGAGATCTTTTTTTAAAAGTAGGTAATAATCAGGAATTGTTGGATTTAAAATTTCTTTTTATCAAGGGTAAACCAACGAGAAATATTCTAAGTGTTAAAAATATTTATCCTTATGGCCATTATAAATATGGGCCCTTATCAGATGATGAAATGTTAAAAAAAACGACGCTCCATTTAAACCCTGATGCAGATGGTTATAGACTGAAGGCTGTGATTTCAGGTCATGGCCATGCCGGGCCAAGAAATTGTTGCGAGTGGGATAGCAAAACACATACATATTATATGAATGATTGGGAATTGTTCCGATGGAATGTCTGGAAAGATTGTGGGAATAATCCAATTTATCCCCAAGGCGGAACCTGGCCTTTTGATCGAGCTGGTTGGTGTCCCGGAACAAAAGTAGATGAATATGAATTTGAATTAACACCATTTGTCAAAACTGGGGATTCTATTGTTATCGACTATGGAATTGAACCATATTCTGATAATGGTGAAAAAGATGGTGAATTCCGAATGGCACATCAACTTTTTTCTTATGGACCGCCCAATTTTAAAAATGATATAGAATTGGCGGATATCATTTCACCCAGCTCAAAAGGAACCCACGCAAGGTTCAATCCTAGCTTAGGCCCACCAGTGATTATCATTAAAAATACAGGGTCTAATAATATATACTCCGCTACTATTGAATATGGATTAAAACATCGTAAAAAGACTGAATTTCATTGGCAGGGATTATTAAAATTTCTGAATACTGAAATAGTTACATTACCAGTCCCAAATTGGCATGGACTGAAAAATAATCCTCAATTTGAAGTAACTTTGAAAAATCCAAATGGAATGGAAGATGAGAATCAATTTAATAATATAGCTACATCTATTATTTTATTACCAAAAGTTTTTCCCAAATCCTTCAAGCTACACATATTAACAAATGATGTTGCCCGCGCCCGTGAAAGTTCATTTACTATCACTAATTTGGATGGGACTCTATTTTACGAAGGAGATGATTTTTCAGATTCAACGGATTACATAATCGAAATGAATCTAAAAAATGGTGATTATCGTTTTTTATTCAAAGATGAGATGGAAGATGGCATTTCACGACATTGGTGGCATCGAAATAGTGCCCCAGAAAAGATTGGTATCAATGGCAGCGTTAAATTTTTGACCATTGAGGGTGATACGCTTCATGAGTTTAATCCTGATTTTGGGCAAGAATTATTATTTAACTTTCGAGTAGGTAGGACACCATAATTTCCAAGAATAAAAATGAGCTTCTTTATCCAATCCTTATTTATTGCTATCCCGATTTTCATTTTATTCATTGGTGTTGAGATGATTACAGCCAAACGTATGGGCATATCTATTAACCACCCCGCTGATATGATTTCGAGTCTAAGCTCCGGTGTAACTAATATTGCTAAAGATGGCTTAAAGTTTGGAGTAATATTGGTAAGTTACCCTTGGCTACTAGAAAATTTGATGATCTATACACTAGAGCCAATTGGGGCAGCGGTATTAGTGGCATTTTTAGTGCAAGATTTTACAGGTTATTGGATGCACCGGTTAAATCACCGTGTGAATATTTTTTGGAATCGGCATATTATTCATCACAGCAGTGAAGAATTCAATCTTTCCTGTGCATTGAGACAATCTATATCTGACACATTTCATTTTAGTGCTATTCTAATGATCCCAGCCGCTATGCTGGGTATATCTCATAAGTTTTTTATTATTCTTGGACCCATTCACTTGTTCATGCAATTTTGGTATCATACGAGACTCATCGGGAAAATGGGGTGGTTGGAAAAAATTATTGTTACCCCATCACATCACCGGGTTCATCACGCTATAAATCCGGAATATCTTGATAAGAATTATGGACAAATCCTCATCATTTGGGATAAGCTCTTTGGCTCCTTCCAGCCGGAGTTAAAATCGGTTAAACCGGTGTATGGCATCCTTCGACCGGCCAATACGTGGAATCCTATTATCATTAATTATAAACACCTGTGGCAATTGATGAAGGACGCATTTTATGCAAAGTACTTTTGGGATAAAATCCGGATTTGGTTTATGCCCACAGGTTGGCGACCGAAAGATGTGGCGGAACGGTTCCCCATCCAAACTACAGAAAATCCATTTGATCAAATCAAATATAAAACAGAAAATTCCAGACTGTTGATCGCATGGAGCGCCCTGCAAATGAGTGTGTCTTTAGCCATGATGTTTGTCATGTTTTTCCTATCGAAAGCCGTTGGTGCAACCATCACTACCTTATTGGCACTTTTTTTATGGGCAAATGTGTTTTCCTACACATTCCTTATGGATGGCAACAAAATTGCTGTTGGTGCAGATATAGTAAAAATGGTTCTTATCGGTTCAGTTATCTTTTTAATGAGAGATGAAATGATACCCATGAGCATTACTGCTTTTTTTCTGTATGGAATTTTATCCACTTTTGGAACACTGTACTTTATGAAAAAAGAACGAAAACTTTCAGCTATCTAAAGAATAAGATTGAAATTAATAATCTACAAATTCATGTTGTAGATTTATTTATCAAATCTCATTTTATACCTATAAAATAATTTAAAAAGAAACTTACTTCTTTAATTCTACAATGATTTCTATTGCTGGTAATGTGTCCACAAACCTAGGTTTCCCAGGTCGATAAACATCTTCTACAATCAATGTAACCAATTCCATGGTACCGGATTCCAAAGCATAATTACAAACATCTTCCGCACTGAGATTCAATGTACCGGCACGTTTGGATAATTTAAAATGAATGCCGCCTTTTTCATTAAATCCGCGGTAAATCACTTCGGTACATACTTGTGATTCAGCATCATTAAAATCAAAAGTGAAATCATAATTATTTCCCAAATAGGAATGAACCGTTTGCATCACATGTATTTTTTCTCTGTCTGATAGGCTAGGACGAAATACAACGAGGCGGTTTATTTTTGTGACTAATATGTCTTCCAATGAACCAGACACAACACCCTCGGCAATGGCTTCTATGAGATCATGATTGGGTTGAATCAGGGAATGCTGTTCATCAGATAGTTGAATTTGTTCCCATACTTTTTCATCCCAATCTTGTCTTTTTCCAGTGTAAACAATGCCATGTTTAAAAATTCCCGGAAGAAAAATATTACTCATGTAACCTTCTGAATAAGTTAGAATAATATCTCCGGGATAAAGCATGTTATCGAGTTTTTCTTTATCTGAATCTTGAAAAATAAGCGGCTTTGTTCCCGGCGCTTTTAAGTGGCCAACTTGTGTAAATACAATGGCTCGTAATGCTTCGAATCGTCCGCCGGTCTTCTTAATTAATTCAGCTACTTTTTTCTTGATTGAGCTGTGGCGCAGGAGATTGGTGAGCTCCGGGGTAATAAGTACAAAATGGTTTAAGATTTCTTCTCGAAGTTTTACATGGATGGCATGGAGTTGACCTAATCCCAAGATTAATGGACCATAAGTTGGATCTTGTTTTAAATCATGTAATAATGAATTTTGGTCATCTATTTCTTCGGAAATCAATTCATGGGCGATATCCAATTCATCCAAATTTTCCAGATTGGTGAGACTGTGATAGACTTCCTGAAATGATCCACGAGGAATTTCACTTCGAAAGTAAGCTTCATTCAATTTATCCACGACCATTTCATCTTCCATATTTCGCGTAACCAAAATCCCGCTATATTTATATAAGGTAAGTGCAGAAGAATAACCAACCAATAACGCCTTCATATTTTCCAATGGATCATCGGAATATGTATTGTAATCCCGATATTTATTTATGATTTCCCAAACAGACGTTCGGAACATCAAATACCGAAAGAGAAGATTTTCAATTTTATCACTTTCTACATTTGAGAAATGTCCCGTTTCATGGCGAGTTGCACTCTGCTGGAGTTCGCCCATTTCAGCATACATTTGATCAAATGCATTTTGGAAGATGGCAAGTTTTCTAATATCTTCCTCAAAGGAATTCTGAGTTGCTATTAGAGGCACCACGAATAGAAAATTTAGAATTATTCGTCTTATGGAATCAAAAACCATAAAACTAATTTAGGAGGAAAGAGGAAAATATATAAAACGTAATTAGGTAATAAATAAATTACGTTTTACATATTTACGCGAGGGAAAAGAGGTGCATGATCTTTTAATTCATTTCCTGGAGTCAGTCCACCCCATTTAAGGTCGGTCCCTTCAGCATTCAGGGCATCCAACAAAATGGCTGTTCTGTTAGGCATTACCGGCGACAATAAAACAGCTCCAATCCGCAATGCTTCTCCAGCGGTGTACAGAACGCGGCCAGCAGCCATCTTATTATCTTTCACCAATTTCCATGGCGCATTTTCTTCCATGTACCGATTCACACTTCGGACATATTGCATGGTTTCTTCGATGGCTTCATTCAAGCGCATGGCTTCAATCTTCTCCTGGACAATATTAACAAGAGTTTCTCCATTAGCTTTTATGGATAATTCAGCATCTGTTAATTCTCCTGGTAGCGGAATAGTCCCATCATAATTTTTCTTTATTAGAGTAGAGACTCGACTCAAAAGATTCCCGAAATCATTTGCTAAATCACTATTGTACCTTTGAATAAATGATTCCATTGTGAAACTAGAATCCTGACCCAATACCATTTCCCGCATGAGGTAATATCGCACTGGATCCACGCCATAATCATCAATCAGATCCATAGGATTTACCACATTACCCAATGATTTACTCATTTTAGAATCACCCATAAGCCACCACCCATGCGCGAATATTGATATTGGTAATTGGATGCCAGCAGACATAAGCATGGTTGGCCAATACACCGTATGAGTAGTTAAAATATCTTTTCCAATTAAATGATAGGAAGCAGGCCACCATTTTTTAAAAGATATTTCATCAAATCCATAGCCTGGCGCTGTTATATAATTAATGAGTGCATCAAACCAAACATAAGTGACATAATCAGGATCAAAAGGCAATTCGATTCCCCAATTTAATCTAGATTTTGGCCGTGAAATGCAAAGGTCATCCAATGGTTGTCTGAGAAAACCAAGAATTTCATTTTTTCTTTGGTTTGGTTGAATGAATTTTGGGTTCTCCTCTATATGATCAATAAGTTGTTGTTGATATTTACTCATTTTGAAAAAATAATTTTTTTCTTTCAGATTTTTAATATCACGAAAATCACCGGTTTCTGCTTCTTTTTCAGTAATGAATCGTTCTTCTGAGACAGAATATAGTCCTTCGTATTCTGCTTCGTAGATGTCACCTCTGTCCATCACAACCTGTAAAATATCTCTTACAACTTTTTTATGGCGCTCTTCTGTGGTCCGAATAAAGTCATCATTAGAAATATGAAGCTGCTTCCATAGTTCCATGAAACGTGGTGCCATTTCATCACAATGTTGTTGAGATTCCACCCCTCGCTCTTTAGCAGCTTGTTGCACCTTTTGTCCATGCTCATCCAGTCCGGTAAGAAAGAATGTCTCCTGCCCTGCGTTACGATGATATCTTGATAAAACATCTGCCAGAATTGTCGTATATGCATGACCAATATGTGGTTTGTCATTCACATAATAAATGGGCGTAGTGATATAGAACTGTTTGTTCATGGACCTAAATATTTCTGTATTCTTAATAATAGGTTGGTTAAAATTAGAGGCATATAGAGATTTTGCTGTACCGATAAAATTGTTTCTTCTAGCTGGAATGCAATGGCTGAAAAATTAGCATTTGGGTGTGATTGTACCATTTGATCCATCCCTAATTTCAAAGGAGTTTCATGTAATACGTCATGGATATTTTTGTTTAATCTATTTACCGAACGAAACCAGATTTTTAATAGCATAAAATGGAAAGAGAATACGGCAAAATCCTGACTGGATAATCTGGAGTAGGTTTGTGTGAATTTTCGCCAATGATCTGGGTTCTCATTTATAATGGTTTTGATTAATCCATTTATCAACTTCATCAATTGATCTATAGGCTGAGATATTAAATATTGTGCCTGATGAATATTTCCTTGACTTAATCCTGATAGTAATTGTAAATCTTTATCTTTTGTGATTTTACCAGTGAGCCATTTATAAACAAATTCATTTTCAAATGGAGGGAACCCAATACGCTGACATCGGGATAAAATTGTAGGTAATATAAGTTCTACATGATCTGTCACTAAGATTAATGTTGTATTTTCAGGAGGTTCTTCTAAAATCTTTAATAAGGCATTCGCTGCCTCACCCTGGCCTACCGATAAAAGATGGGCGTCAAAAACAAGGACAATTTTTCGCCCATAATCATCTGTTTTCAAATAAAGTGATTTCCTCAGACCTTTTACTGATTGAATTAAAATACGCTTTGCCTTAGGAATTTGAATTTTAAAAAAAGGTGTTTTTGCCTTTTGTGCTATAGATTCTGTAACAATGTCCAAGTTTTTCTTATCTAATGCTACTGAATCATCATCATCTCTAGATTTATTTGGGGTTGGAAGCGGAAAAATAAGAGAAAGTTTTTCATGTTGCAGTTGCTTAAATCTTTGGCAAGATGGACAAGACTCACATGGGAACCTCTCTGTTTTCTCACAGTTTATCAGTTGTCCAAATTTAATTGCAATGTATTCTTTCCCGCTTCCTGCCGGGCCAGAAAAAAGATATGCACTGCCGATCTTTTTCGAATTATTTATTAGGCACAAATGGCTCCATACTTGGGTTTGTGCATCTATTAAATCAATGTTTTCTATTTTTTGGTTAACCATGATTCCGGATCTAGTTTTTGCCCCTTACCCCAAATTTCAAAATGCAGTTTTGACCCATTTATGGAACCGGAATCACCCATATAAGCAATAACATCACCTGATCTGACTTCGCTATCCACATTGGTTTGAATATTGGTTACATGACTGTAAACTGAGTAAAATCCTCCGCCATGGTCAATAATAATCGTCGTCCCATAACCTCGAATGTAGGTTATGGTGGTTACTACACCACCCATAATCGTCCGAATTACTGATCCGGGTTGTCCTTTAATATCAATACCAGGGTTTTCGGTTGTTGTTTTTAGTTTTGGATTCCATTGTCGTCCAAATTTGGTAATTATACGTCCGGATGCAGGCCATGGTAACTGTCCTTTTAATGAACTAAACGATTTGGTTTTGAGTGCTTCTTGCTGTTGACGAATTCTTTCTTCTCTCTCAAATCGGGCTTTATTTTCTAATACTCTTTTTATAATATTCTCTAATTCCTTAATACCAGCTTCTTTTTCATTCACATAATTCGCTAACGCTTTTTTATCAGTTCGTATCCTATTTAATTCACGTTCTCGTTTTATTCGCATATTACGATAGGAACTCATTTGTTTTTCTTTATCCCGTTTCAGGATAAGATTTTCTCTTAAAGCAGCTTCCATTTCCAGTTTTTGCTGACTGATTTCAATCAACAATTTTTCAATTTGTTTTGTCATTTTCGTTTCAATATCAGAAATAATTTTTAAATAATGAGTTCTATACATTGCTTGCCGCCAGGTGGTGGAAGAAAATACTTTTTCTAAATCAGTGAGGCGACCTTTTAAATATGAATTAACTACCCTTTGTTCATATCGAATTCTAAGTATTTCCAATTCATCTTCATTTTTTTCAAGATTATCTTTCAATTGAGTTATACGAGCTCGGGTTTTTTCCTCCTCTCTTCTTAATGACTGAATTAAACGTGATGTAAGTGTAATTTCCTCATCAAGGGAAGATATCCTAGTGACGGTAGATCGTTCCCGTGATTCAGCTTTATTAATTTTGGACCGTAACTGCTCAATTTCATCCTTGAGAGCATTAATTGCCTCATTTTGAGTGCGCAATTCCCTATCGTAGTTCCTCTGATCTGTTTGAGCAGAAAGCCGGGTAACAAAAATGACACATAATAAAAAGTTATATAAATAATTCACAGTACTGAAATTACTGGGATTTTTTTTCTTTAGATAGAGATCAATTCAGTAAAGACTTTATAATTCTTCAATTTTAAATAATTCATAATAATGAAAAGATAAATGAATTGATTTTTGATTGAAAAAATATATCCATAATTGTCTGTTCGGATCACCACCATTATTTCCAAGAATTTTTTCATGAGGCTCACCTAATAATTCTTGAACTTGAGGAATTGTTTGTCCTATACTTAATTTGTCTGCTCGAGCTCTAAACTGCTCAAGTCTGGCTCGGTCCATTTTGTAATCCATCAAAATACGAGTTTTATAATCAGATAATGTTTCCAATTTTTTTCTTAAATCAATAAGCAATTGTTCATTTCGCCTACCAATACCACCTGAAAGTTCACGTGCAAATTCCAAAGAATAAATAGCCAGTTGAATTTCTTCAAATTCATCTGCTTCATTTGCCAATCTTGCCATTTGGATACCAGCTTTGTACTGTAATGCCTTCACTTCATGAATTAAGTCTGGGTTCATTTTTAATGCTTCTGCATATTTTTTCATTGCTTTACCAACAAATCCCGCTGTCTGGTACTTTTTCCCTTCACCTAATATTACCCACGATTTAAATCGACGTAATTCTTTTTTACCTTGAATGGAAATTTCAGCAACATATTTTACCAAGGAGTATGCTTCGATGTATTTTGAATCTTTTAATGTTTTTTCCGCTTCAACCATCCATAATTGAGCAATCTGTTCAATACGGCGGTTTAATGTTTCCAGAATTAATGTATCATTTTTTACTAACGATTTAGCATATAAATATTTATTTAATGCATTTTCAGTTTTACCTTTTTTATCTAAAACAACACCCTCATCCATAATGGTATAAGGAATTTTATATTCACATTCTGCTATAAAATCTTCAGCACGGTGCCTATTAGCATGAGTGGGATATTTTAAAAGAAATTCATTGAAACCATCTTTTGCTTTAACATAGTCTTTTCTGTAGTAATTTCTTTTTGCTTTATCTCCTATGGTTTTTTGTCCACCATAAAATGCAGATAGTGTTAAATAAAGCCCATAATTTGAAAGGTCAAAACGATTGACAGGTGTCACGTCATTGGGGTCCAATATGGTATGAATCTTGGTATATGAATATCGAAAATCTAAGCCCACTGTAAACCGATTTTCTTTTCCAGGATCAAGAATAAAGCGGATTCCACTGCCTAAAGCCATGGATGTTCCGGAACCACTTACAGTTTTATCCCATTCACCTCTCTCTGTGGTATAAAAAAATGCTTTAGCTAGACCATATCCATAGCGAAAGTTAACAAACCAGTTATTAAATGGTTGATACTGAAAATGATTGGTAAACATATATTCTGTTATTTTAGGTGAAAAATAAGCTGTATCCCCCCAAGTTGAATTAACCTGTGCCCAATCTTCGTATGGTACTTCTGCTGGATAAAATAAGTCACTTGAACGGTATGAAAGGCCTGACATTACATTCATCCAACTTGTTCCTAAAAGGTAATGTGGAATATTTATCAGTCCAAAATCAATTTCCATGGATGGCCCCCAAATATTTGTATATCCCTGACTTATAGGTTCAATATTTTCATCATCATATTTTATTTTTTCTTTATCATCCACTGCAGAATCTTCAGACAAACTGCTCCAACTACCTGATGTTTTTCCCGTAAATCCAATTCCGTAACGAATTTCAATTGGAACGAAATTGACAGGATTTGCAAATTCCCTCGCACGAAACCATTTATCAAAAAATGCTCCGTCTTCATAAGGTGAATCTGTATCGAATTTGATTAGACCGAAGAGGAAAGTTCTGGCAGGTTTTTCCTCTTCTATTTGT